>NZ_JBWGXE010000002.1:0-387357 GCF_056333165.1 Chryseobacterium endophyticum | reverse complement strand
GACGGAAAACTTGTGAGTTATTTTGGCAAGGCTTGGGTTGTGGCTATATTTTAACATTAAGGAGTTAAGATTTTTTTTAGGTTGAAAAATTATTTATGAGTAGAACGTTATGTGTAAAGGTTAAGAATAAACAAAGTTTATTTTAATTCAGAAAATTAAGAGTGACGGAAAACTTGTGAGTTATTTTGGCAAGGCTTGGGTTGTGGCTATATTTTAACATTAAGGAGTTAAGATTTTTTTAGCTTGAAAAATTATTTATGAGTAGAACGTTATGTGTAAAGGTTAAGAATAAACAAAGTTTATTTTAATTGAGAAAATTAAGAGTGACGGAAAACTTGTGAGTTATATCTTGACAGGCCTTGGATTCTACTAATATTTTAACATTAAGGGGTTAAGAAAACTCAAATTATAAAAGGTAAGAATCGAATATATTGATTTTTACTAAGGTCCATTAAATAAAATATTCTTTAAAACTAAATTTCTTAATGTTAAAAAAAAATTGGCGTTTTTTAAAACAGGCTCTTATGAGAATTTTTATTAATTTTAAACCCCGAAATCACATTCATGACGACCAGATCCGCTTCTGAAGGATCTTTGTAATGAGGAAGGATATTTGGGGAGGATCAATTTCAAATTTTAATTCAAATAAAAACATAGTATGCTTAATAAACTTGCTGCTTCAGAACTTGTTCTGAACGATGACGGAAGCGTTTACCATCTGAATCTTCTGCCGGAAGATATCGCTGAAAAGATTATTCTCGTAGGGGATCCAGACCGCGTGGCGAAGGTTTCAAAATATTTTGATACGGTAGAGGTCCGCAAAAACAAAAGGGAATTTTATACCCACACCGGAACTTTGCGTGGAGAAAGGATCACCGTGATGTCTACGGGAATCGGTACCGAGAATATCGATATCGTGATGAATGAGCTGGATGCACTGGTAAATATCGATCTTAAAAATAAAGAATTTAAAACGGAACATTCCAGTCTGCAGCTGTTCAGAATGGGAACCTGCGGAAGCGTGAACCCTGATGTTCAGGTTGACAACATGCTGGTTACCCAAAATGTGGTTGGGCTCGACGGCCTGATGAATTTTTACCAGGATTACGAGTTTGAAAATGAATTTTCGAAAAGTTTTACAGAGAAGTTTCCGTATGATAAAATCAAGCCTATGCTTTATTTTTCAGAATGGTCTGAAGAACTGGGAAATCTCTACAAGGATGCAAAATACCATGGAAATACGGCCACTTTCCCGGGATTTTATGCGCCACAGGGAAGACAGCTCCGTCTGAAAGCCCTGGATGATCAGTTCCTGGAAACCTTAAATGATCTTGGTATCACAAATTTTGAAATGGAAACGTCTGCCATTTATGCTTTTTCTAAACTTTTAGGTCATAAAGCCATCACTGTTAATAATGTGATTGCCAACAGAAGACGCGGAGAGTTCTCTGCCGATCACCATGCTTCTGAGAAGAAACTGATTGAATGGGTGCTGGAGAGGATTATCAATTAGATCCAGATCTGACATAACGTATAAATAAAGAAGGATTTCAATTTGAAATCCTTCTTCCCTTAAACAAACAAACAAATTAAAACAATATGTACAAAAATTCCTCTAGAACTCATTAATGGTAATGTAAAAATGGGCAGAATACAGACTTTCTGCGTTACCCGCAATATTCGTAAGATTGATGGTGATATTGGATGTGGATGTTAACCTTGGATTTGATATTGAAAAGGTGTTGTTTCCTGCAAAATCACTGGCCGGTGTTACTGTGATGGTCGCTCTGGTCGCAGAAGGATAAAAACCTGGAGGAACGGGGATATCCAAAGTGGTCGATTTACTTGCCGGCAGATTATTGATGGAGACGCTCGGCCATACTTCAAAGCTAATCTGGCTTTTCTGTACCGATCCGTTGATGCCTAATTTATATGGGCCGTTAACATCCAGTTTTGCCGTGGTATTAGGTGTAGCGGTACCAATTCCGACATTGGCGTTGCTGTTACCTAATACGATTGCATTGGGTTGTGAAGCCAGCGCATTGTAACCTATGGCCGTGGAGAATTGCCCTGTCGCTGTTGCCCCCGAGCCTAAAGCAGTAGAATTTTGTCCTGAAGTTGTAGACTGATATCCGACTGCGGTTTCACTGTTGTTGTTTGTTTTGGCTTTATAGCCTAAGGCCAGAGACTGAAAACCATTGGCCACGGCATTGTTTCCCAGAGCAGAAGCATCTTGTGCTGCATTTGAGGATTTGCCTATCGAAACAGCATCCTGCCCGGCATTGGAAGAATTTCCGAAGCTCACGGAATTGTTGGTTCCCAATCTTCCTGCCACGCCCGAATTTACTTTAAATATAAGATCATCATACGCTGAAGTTCCGAGAGACAAATTGGTAGCTGCACCACCATAATTTCCGATGTTGTTTCCTGAAGTACTCCATCCTACGGAGCTTGGAGCGACGGTAGAAACTGTAGCCATCTGATTCCATTTGGCATTATTCCAGTAATAGAATCCGGCGGCGGAAACTCCCCCCAAACCATTATTCCAGATAAGAAGGCCATTGGCGGGTGAAGGAATTGTAGAGGTGTCGTTGAGAGAGGCCAGTGCCAGTCTTGGGATCAGAAGACCTTTATTGCCTGAAGTAATATCAAGCATTGCGGAAGGCTCCGGATCAGGGGTTCCTATTCCAACCTGAGCCTGTATTGAATTTGAAACTGATATTAAAACAGATGTTATTATGATTAAAAGTTTTGTTTGTTTTTTCATTTTTTCTGTGTTTCTTGTTGGTTTCAATAGCAAATATAAGAATTACCAACATACAAAAAACCAACTATTTACTATTTAATACAGCTATCATATTACTTTTTATGAAAACTTTAACAATGTACCATACTTTTAGGAATGGTTATTGTTTAAATCATAACATCACTAAAATATTTTATTATGAACAATTCAGAATACAACAAAGCAGAAAATGCAGTAGATAATACTGAGAACTCTTTAAAAAACGCAGCCGATAAAACCAAATGGAAAGTTGAAGAACTTGCGGACAGAGCAAAAGATTATATCAACGAAAAAAGATCGAATGACGAAGAAGCAAGACATGAAGACTGGCTGGACAGAGCAAAAAACAATGTATCGGACGCATGGGAAGATGTAAAGGATAAAGCCAACGATGCATGGGAAAAAACCAAAGATGCGGCAGAAGATGTAAAGGCAGAATGGAATAAAAAAACAAATTAAATTTCAGTCATATAAATATTTTCAAGAAAAACGGAGTCTTTTTAGAGAAGGCTCCGTTTTTTATTATGTAATAAACACAAAATATTGCTACATTTGTATATTAATAAACATTAAAAAATATGTCATACGGTTTACTTAAAGGCAAAAAGGGAATTATATTTGGAGCCCTTAATGAACAATCGATCGCTTGGAAAGTTGCAGAAAGATGTCACGAAGAAGGTGCTGAATTTATCCTGTCTAATGCTCCTATCGCTTTGAGAATGGGAGAACTAAACGGATTAGCAGAAAAAACCGGTTCTGAAGTAATCGGGGCAGACGCAACTTCTGTGGAAGATCTGGAAAAACTTTTTGATGCCGCTGTTGCTAAATTTGGGAAAATCGACTTCATTCTTCACTCTATAGGAATGTCTATCAACGTAAGAAAAGGAAAACATTATACGGAAATGAACTACGACTGGTTGGAAAAAGGCTGGGATATTTCAGCGGTTTCTTTCCATAAAGTAATGCGTGTTGCCTGGGAAAAAGACTGTATGAACGAATGGGGAAGTATTCTGGCACTGAGCTATATTGCCGCCCAGAGAACATTCCCTGATTATAACGATATGTCTGACAATAAGGCTTATCTTGAAAGTATCGCAAGAACTTTCGGAGGTTACTGGGGTGAAAGAAAAGTACGTGTGAACACGGTTTCGCAATCACCTACCATGACTACTGCCGGTAGCGGTGTGAAAGGATTCGGCGGCTTCCTTGGATATGCTGAAGATATGTCTCCGCTAGGAAACGCTACGGCTCTGGAATGTGCCAATTACTGTGTAACGCTATTCTCTGATCTTACGAGAAAAGTTACGATGCAGAATCTTTTCCACGACGGAGGTTTCAGCAGCTCGGGAGTAACCCAGAAGGTAATCAGCAAATATGATTCAGGAGAATAGTTTACTTACTGTTCTTTAAAAATATTGTAAAACCGGAATGATGTTCCGGTTTTTTTTGTTTTATAGTAGGAATATTTTGAAATAGTTTCGGCGGCATCAAAGATGCCGCCGAAACGTTTAAAAATAATGTTAATATGAAGTTTTATAAAAGTACAGTCTGTATGGAATGTGCAGGCGATGAAAGCTTCGCAGACATTCCTTCAATCCAGAGATTGGCATCCATATCATTATCGGAATCATTCATGATTACCGTCACCAGCTGACCGTTTTCATTCATGAATGTGGTAGAAGTAAGTGCTGCCCTATTCGAGGAACTTCCGATTCTCTGTGCATGTGGCCTGATGAATTTTGAAACATGACCTACATAATAATATTCGTATGTATAGTATACTTCGCCGGTTTTCGTATCCGCAATAATGGGTGCAAAACAGAAATTTCCGACATGATTGGGACCGCCGGTTTCATCAAGGAGAACATTCCAGTCTGTCCATAATGCAGTTCCTTTGTTGAAATCATTCAGCATATTTCTTCCGTAGAGTTCGCCCAATTTTACATCATAAATTTTAGACATATCAAACTGCTCTTTGCAACCTTCTGTAAAGGCCAGAAATTTATCAGGAAAAGCTCTTTGGGTTTCGGTGAGGTTATCAAAAAGCTGTGTTTTGTTATTCCATGTTTCATACCAGTGATATGCTATTCCGGAAGCATATTTTGATGTTTCGGGATCGCTTAAGGTAGTCGTTGCCCTTTGGTAAATCAGGTCACGGTTGTGATCCCAAATCATTACCTTTTTATCTTTAAATCCATTTTTCCAGAGTGTCGGGCCGAGATTATTTTTCAGAAAATCTCCTTCTTCTTCGGCAGTGTAGATGCATGATTCCCAGGTTTGAGTTGCCATTGGCTCATTCTGAACAGTCAATCCCCATACCTTAATCCCTCTTGTTTCGTACTCTTTTATGAATTTAACATAATAGTCTGCCCAGGTCTGGTAAAAAGTATTTTCCAGTCTTCCGCCTTTCAGCATGCTTTTATTCGATTTCATCCAAGCCGGCGGGCTCCATGGTGAAAAATAAAATGTAAAATCTTTACCAATTGCTTTCTGAGCTTCTCTGATCATCGGAATCTTATATTTCTCATCATGTGAAATATTAAAAGTCTTGAGGGAAGTATCATTATCCTGCACATAGGTATAAGAATCGCTGGAAAAGTCACAGGAATTCATATTGGTGCGAACAAGAGTGTAGCCAAGGCCATTTTTACCGTAGTATGCATCAATGATTTCCTGCTGTTTATTTTTAGGCAGCTTGTAGAATGTTTCAGCGGAAGCATCGGTTATGGCGCCTCCGATACCGATTAATTTCTGGTATTTAAAATCAGGATCGACAAAAATACATGCATCCGTTTCTTTGGGCTGAGCCATTTTTTCAAACTTCACATTTCCTTTGTCGACCATTTTTTCATTGGTCTTAGCATTGGTAAGAAAAACTTTTGCCGTTTTCCCGTCGTTTTTTTTCCAATAATTCTGTGCATTTGCGTTACATGCAATTCCTATCACAAAACAACTTACAATGAGCTTTTTCATTTATTTCTTCTTCTTTTTCTATTCTTTTTGCAATCAAAATTTTATTTATTCTGATACACGCGTACGTAATCGATTTCAAACTTTTGAGGAAAAACGGTATCGTCAATTCCTTCTTTTCCACCCCAGAATCCACCTACTGCAAGATTTAATATGATAAAATAGGGCTGATCAAAAGGCCATGCTCCATACGTTTTCTCTTTATTTTCATAGGTGAAAAACTTTTTGTCATCCACATAAATATCGATTTTTTCGGGAGTCCAGTCGGCTTTATAAACATGGAAAGCCTCACTGGCATCCTTTACGAATATGGTATCCGTTTTCTGTGTATTGATCTTATGGTTATAATTCTTTGTGTGTGCCGAAGCATGAATGAATCCCTGATTATAGCCTACATGTTCCATGATATCCAGCTCGCCGTCATCCGGCCAGGTTTTCATTTTTTCACTCATCATCCAGATAGCAGGCCATGTGCCGCGGCCTTTAGGAAGTTTTGCCCTTACTTCTATGGTTCCGTATTCAAAAGAGAATTTTCCTTTGGTAAGAAGCCTGGCAGAAGTATATTTACTTTCTTCCCAATTTTCTTTTTTGGCTTCGATCACAAGATTCCCTTTTTCAACCCTGGCATTCTCCAGACGGTTTTTGGTATAAAACTGAGATTCTTCATTGCCGAAACCGTGTCCTCCAATGTCGTAATTCCATTTTGTGGAATCGGGCAGTCCTTTATAATTAAACTCATCAGACCAGACCAGTTTCTTTCCCGGATGTTTACTGGCCGTACAGTTTATTAAAGAAAAAGCGATGCTTCCTCCGATGATCAAATTAGAAATATATCGAAATTTAATGTTCATAAGAATTAAGTTTATTGAAACCGTAAGGTTTTATACCACCAAAAGCGGGTATTATCCCGCTCTCAGTCTTGTAAAACTATTATTATTTTAACCAATTAATTCTCTTTGTCTTAACTTCCTGAGAATTGGTTCCTAGCATGATGTCGAAGTCACCACTCTCCCAGTCATAATTTAATTCATCATCATAAAACTTCAGGTTCTCAGGAGTTAAAGTAAAGTGTACCGTTTTGCTTTCTCCTTTTTTAATGAAAACTTTCTGGAAACCTTTCAGTTCTTTGACCGGTCTTACCACTTTCCCATACAGGTCTCTTATGTAGAGCTGCACCACTTCTTCCCCATCATAATTCCCGGTATTGGAAACTTTTACACTGATGTCTAAAGTCTGGTTTCCTTTAAGACTTGCAGAACTTAGATTCATGTCCGAATACGCAAATTTAGTATAACTCAGCCCATATCCGAAAGGAAATTTTGGGTCGTTATCCAAATCGATATAGGCGGAAACATAATTCCTGTCGGTATTGTTTTTTGCAGGCCTTCCGGTATTATAATGATTGTAATACACCGGAATCTGTCCTTCCGTTCTCGGGAAGCTCATCGGAAGTTTTCCACCCGGGTTTACGGTTCCGAATAGAACATCTGCAATAGAATTTCCTGCTTCCGTTCCCAGCCACCATGTATATATGATTGCCGGAATATGGTCGGCAGCCCAGTCAAAAACCAAGGGTCTTCCTGCGTTGATCATCAGCACAATAGGTTTTCCCGTTTTGGCAATTTCTTTTAAAAGGTCTTCCTGAACTCCCGAAAAATGGATATTGCTTCTGCTCTTTGCTTCACCACTCATTGCGTGGCCTTCTCCGAGCGTCATGATAACAACATCGGCTTTTTTCGCTGTCTCCACTGCTTCTGCAAACATTGATTTATCCTGATCATCAACATTTGCGCCTTTTGCATAGAGTAATGTTGAATTTTTATCAAGCTGATTTTTAATGCCGTCAAACTGTGTCACAATTCTCTGATTGTCATCCTTAAATGCCACTGACCAGAAACCGTGATTGGCGGTCGTTTCTTTCCCGAAAGGACCAATTAAAGCAACGGTTTTCGTTGATCTTGAAAGAGGAAGGATATTCTTGTCGTTCTTTAGCAAAACAATACTTTTGGAACCGAATTCTCTTCCGAATTTTCTGTTTTCGTTATTGTTGGTCTGCTCTTTTTGCCTTTTTTCACTGCTGAAGCGGTAAGGATCATCAAATAATCCCATTTCGAATTTTTTAACTAAAATTCTTCTTGCCGCATCATCAATAAACTTAGAATCAACTTTTCCTTCCTGAACTAATTTCGGAAGTTCAGCCATATAGGCCCGGCTTTCCATATCCATATCACTGCCGGCAATAATGGCTTTCTCCGCAGCTTCTTTATTATCTTTTACATAGCCGTGATTGACCATTTCGCCGATACTTCCCCAGTCGGAAACGACAAATCCCCGGAAATTCCATTTCTCTTTCAATAAATTTCTTAAAATGTATTTATTGGCGGTTGCGGGGATTCCGTTGATGTCATTAAAAGAGTTCATGAAGGTTGCTACGCCAGCTTCGGCTGCTGCTTTGAAAGGTGGCAGATAGGTTTCATTCAACTGTCTTAAACTCATATCTACCGAATTGTAATCTCTTCCGCCGACTGCGGCGCCGTATGCTGCAAAATGCTTTGCACAGGCCATAATCGCATCAAGATTTCCAAGACCTTTTCCCTGGAAACCACGAATTCTTGCCAGACCGACCTGCGTTCCCAGATACGTATCTTCGCCGGAACCTTCCATCACTCTACCCCATCTTGGATCTCTTGCGATGTCTACCATCGGCGCAAAAGTCCAGTGAATTCCGTAGGCTGAGGCTTCGGTTGCGGCTATTCTTTCTGATTTTTCAATTAAACTTAAATCCCAGCTTGCTGCCTGCCCGATGTTTACAGGGAATGTTGTACGGTACCCATGAATGACATCCAGCCCGAATAATAACGGAATTTTCAGTCTTGATTTTAAAGCCAATTCCTGAAATTTTCTGGTTTCCTCTGCTCCTGCTACGTTGAGCATGGAACCAACCTTTCCTTGCTTTATTTCATTTAAAACATTTGCAGAACTGGAATTTTGTGGTCCCGTTGCATATTCAAAACCGCTGTATTGAACCAACTGTCCTACTTTTTCTTCCAACGTCATTTTCGACAATAATTCAGAAACCTTCTGATCTATGGTCTTTTGTCCGAAAGCACTGATTACGAATGCTGTAAATGCCAGTAAGAAATAAACTCTTTTCATAATCAAATTTAAAATATATAGGTCGCTGCTGCGCTTCCCGGAATGGTTACAGGTGCTGCTTTCTGGTTGTATTTAATGGTAAACGTTTTGTCTGCTGAATTGCTGTTCAAAACAATTAAAACAATTTTACCGGCCGGCGTTTTAAAAGCTACCGATGAAAGATTATCACCTTGCGTAGATCCGATTCTCTGTGAGTTTGCCGGAACAAATTTTGAAGCGTGAGCAATAATATAATAAGCGACATTTTTATCATAACTGTTGGCACCATTTATCGTCACCGCGCCTTTGCACTGAGTGCAGCCTCCAGGGGTATGAGGTCCGAAAGAAGCATCGTTTGCCACATTCCATTCCAAAGCGGTCCTGCTCCAATTTCTCATGGACCCAATAATAATGTTTTTAATGTGCCAATCCAAATCGCCTCCGAAACTTCCTGTGGAACTTGTCCATTGTTCCGTAAAATAAACGTTTTTACCGGGAAACAGGTCATGAACAGTACTTAAAGCGGAAATATCTCCGGCATATAAATGGAAAGCAGATCCATCTACATAAGGATTTGCTGCAGCATCATTTAAAACAGCTAATGGATAGGCCGGATTATCGCAGTTGTGATCGTAAGCGATGATTTTTGTCGTAATATTCGCTGCCTGAAATGCCGGTCCTAAATTATTTTTAATGAATGTTGCCTGCTGGATAGCCGTCATGTACATACTTGGGTTGTTTCCCGGATGCAATGGCTCATTTTGAGGTGTAATGGCATCGATTTTAATTCCCTGAGCCTGCATGGCCTGAATATATTTTACAAAATACTGCGCATACACGCCGTAAAATTCATTTTTGAGACTTCCTCCGATGCTGCTACCGTTGTCTTTCATCCAAACCGGAGGTGACCAAGGTGTTGCTAAAATTTTAATATTCGGATTGATGGCCAGAATATCTTTTAGCATCTGAATCACGGCCTGATCTTTTGTCAGGCTAAACTGCGCCAGTGTAGGGTCTGTCTGCCCTGCCGGCATATCGTCGTAAGAAAAGGCCTCACTGTTAAGGTCTGAAGCCCCGATACTTATTCTCAGATAACTGATGCCAATCCCTGAACTTCCAAACAGGTCGTTTAGCAATTCCTGTTTTTTGGCGGTATTCAGCTGGTTAATAACCTGAACGCTTCCTCCTGTCAGGGTATATCCAAAACCGTCGACGGTCTGGAAAACCTGTGAGGCATTCACTTCAATAGCAGTCCCTGAGGATGAGTTTCCGGAAAAATAGGCTGTATTCCGCTGTTGCAGTTTTATGGACTGATCTCCTTTGGTAACCCATACCTGTACCGGATCGCCGGAGGTATTTCCCCCGCCGTTGTTGCCAGAGTTATCACTATTACCTGCGAGATCAGAAGATGTACTGCTGCAGTTTAAAAAAGAAAGAAGCGCTACACCGCAAAGTGCAGCACTTCTAAGTACGAAACTATATGAATATTGTGACTTCATATCAAATTTTTGGAGGATTATTGCATTCTTCGGAATTCTACTTTGTCAATGCTTAAGCTATTAACCGTTTGTCCTCCGCATTTAATGACAAGATACATAGTTCCTGTTGTTGTAGCAGTAAACTCGCCTCCGTTTTTGGATGCGTTACAACCTACGGAAGAAACTTTTCCTTTAAATTTACTTGTTCCACATCCATCCCAGGTATTGATGTTTCGGTATACAGTCCCTCCTACATCCTGTCCTGTTGCAGGAATGCTGCTTAGCATGTATACTTCAAACCATGTATTTACGAGAGGTGTGTCTGATGAAGCAACCATATCAATGGAATATTTTTGTCCGGCTACCACATTTATCGGCTGGTAAATAGCCTGCTGGTTATTGCCTGATGCAACGATAGTCGCTTTTCCATTAGCAAAAACCCACTGAGCTCCTGAAGCACTGATCTTATGAATAGACCACTTTGCGACTTCATCCGGAGTATCGAATCTTCCTCCCTGAATCATGTTTCCGGAAACAGGATCTGATGTCGGGACTACAACCGTTTCACTTGCTGTACCACCAACGACCCCTCCAACGCCTACTGACTGATGCTGAATAACATAAGTGCCGGCATCAGGAAGGAAAATATTCTCCTCTTCTTTTCCATTATTATATCCGTCATCATCGATATTCCATCGGGAATTCAGGAAATTATTGAAATTTCTTTTCAACAAATAATGGTTTTCTGATGTCTTGGTAACTTTGAATGATGCATCCAGGTTACCCTGAGTAATGCCATTTCCATCTCCGTCAACCGTATCTGGTGTACAGCTTGCCAAAAAGAAAATTGCCGAACCTAAAAGAAAGGTTTTATTGATATATTTAGTTATCATATTGTATTTTTTAATTAGTATCCTGAATTTTGCTTTAAGATAGTTCCTGTAAGTTCCGTTAATGGTATAGGCATTATTTCATTTTTCCCTGCTACAAAACCTTTAAAAGCAAGCTTCGAAGGAGCATCACCCCATCTCACAAGATCAAAGAATCTATGCCCTTCACCTGCCAGTTCTCTTCTTCTTTCATCTTTTATAGCCTGCAAGCTTACCGGTACTGATGCCAGACCAACTCTTGCTCTTACTGCATCAAGCAAGGCCTGAGCTCTTGATCCACTACCATTGAGCGCTTCTGCCTCCATCAAATATGTATCTGCTAATCTTATAACAATGTAATTTTGACGATAATTGAGCTCGGTAACGCCTAAAGTAGATTTTTTATCTGATGTAGGCATAAATTTATTAAGGAAATATCCCGTATCCTTATAAGCTGGTGCATAATCCGCTTTCCCTTGCGCTTTTAATGTATTCATATTCAGAATAGTAGCATTTACACGCGGATCACTTTGCATAAAGTTAAACAGATCTGTTGTAACTGTATTAAATGCCCAACCTGACACGATATCCGGCGCATTATTGGCAGGATTTGTTTGACTAATTCTATTATAAGATCTTGGTGCGGTCATCACGCAGATAGAATTTCCTTCATCTTTGCCTTGTCCCCAAAAGCTCCAATCAGATTTTCCCTGATCACTATAGGATGCTTCAATAATAGATTCTGATGTAAACTCATAAGGATCTGCAGTCCCACCTAGTGCCACTCCCGCTTTCCAAAGATCATCATAACTTTCCAACAGTTTGTATCCATATTGGCTGGTTCCGCCCGGAGTTCCATTTACATCTGCAAATTGTGCGGCAGCCTGGGCTTTTTTATTTTGATATAAATACACTTTACCTAAAAGAGCTTTTGCCGCTCCTTGTGTTAATCTACCTTTTTCCTCTCCGCTTACCGTCATAGGAAGATTTGGCAAAGCTTCGGTTAGATCTTTTTCTATTTGAGCATATACTTGTGCAGGTGCAGCTTGCGGAACATTATAAAAATCGTCTGTTGCTTCAAAAGGTTTTAAAATAAGAGGAATATTTCCGAAAACCCTCAGCAAATCAAAATAATACAATGCCCTAAGAGTTTTTGCTTCCGAAATGAAGCGTTGCTTCAAAGTTTCATCCATTGATGCATTCGGAGCATTTTGGATAAGATCATTTGCTCTTGCAATACCCTGATAATAATCTTTCCAGTAACTGGCAGGCATTGTAGTTGGATTAATCTGAAAACTTGATGCCCCCTGAATACCAGCTCCATCTGTAGCACTACCACCTCCTGCATAGAAATCATCTGAAGCTGCATTGAAAAAAGTTACCATATTTTCAAACCCACCTGCATATTTTCTCATGACGTCATAGGTGCCCACAAGACCAAAAAAACATTCCTGCTCATTTCTGAAAAAGTTTTCTCCGGCAAATGCCCCTTTATACTCTTTTTCTTCTAAGGTGTCATTATTACAAGCTACATTAAGAGTAGATACACTCACTAAAAATGAAGTTGCTATTGATATTTTTAAAAATTTATTTTTCATTATACTAAAAATTAGAAAGTTATATTAGCTCCCAACATAAAAGTTCTTGCCTGCGGATAAAATGCTCTGTCTATTCCAAAAGAATCACCTGCCGCAATTTCCGGGTCATACCCTGTGTATTTTGTGAAAGTAACTAGGTTCTCTGCAGTTACATAAAAGCGTAGTTTGTTAACTCCAAAGTTTTGTGTAACATTTTGCGGAAGCGTATAGCCCAACTGAATTAATTTTATTCTAAAGTAGTCTCCTTTTTGAAGATACCAATCAGATAGTCTTGAATAATTTTTGTTTGCATCTGCTCGTGTCAACCTCGGATTTTCATTAGTAGAACCTTCACCCGTCCATCTGTCTAAGATTTTTGTTTGATAATTAGCATCTAGCATATCCAATCTTCTTAAACCCTGAAAGATTTTGTTTCCTCCGGCACCCTGTCCGAATACCATAAAATCCCAGTTTTTATAGCTTAGATTTAAAGTAGCTCCGAAATTATATTTAGGAATCGAACTTCCCAAATTTACTTTATCCAAATCATTGATTACACCGTCGCCATTGGAATCAGCCCATATAAAATCCCCTGGCTTAGCATCCGTTTGAAGCAGTTGTCCTTTGGAATTTACATAAGCATTAATCTGCGCCTGATTTTGGAAAACACCCAAAGTTTTAAAGCCATAAAAAGAGTTATAAGAATCACCTACCACAATCCTTTGTATTGGTCCCATAGATTGGAAACCTGCCCCATCCAGATAATTTGTTCCCTGCTCAAGTGATAAAACTTCGTTTTTATTGTAAGCAAAATTAGTGTTTACAGAAACCGTGAAATCATTCCAGTTTTTTTTGTAACCTAATTCCACTTCAACCCCTTTATTACTCATGTCTCCGATATTGGCTATATAAGATCCGGTTACTCCTACATAACCTGGAATCTGAACAGGTCGTAGAATATCTGAAGTTTTTTTATCATAAACATCCACTGTTAAAGTGAAATTTTTGAAAAGTCGTAAATCTGCGGCAATATTGGTTTGTGTGGTTGTTTCCCATTTCAAATCTTTATTTTCAAGACCATTTTGCAGATATCCGATTAATACACCCCCCGATCCACTCGTATAGTTGGCTCCGGAAACATAGAATTTTGAAAATTTATAAGCGTCGATACCATCATTACCTAAAGTACCATAACCTCCACGGAATTTTAAACTATTTACAACATTATTTTCCGGCCAGAAGTTTTCTTTATCCACATTCCATCCTAAAGAGAATGAGGGGAATACACCCCAATGATGATTTGCTCCAAACAACGAAGAACCATCATATCTTAATGTACCAGTAAATAGATACTTATTTTTAAAATCATAAATTAATCGTCCGAAATAAGAAGCTTTGTTCCATTCCTGATTATCCCATGCCGCAGAAGTCTGGTTTGCCAAAGGAACATCAAAGTTGAAGGAAGCATCTTCATAACTACTAATCGGGAGACCTTTATGGGTGACGCTTTGCCCATATCCGATGTTATAATCATAATAACCTGTTCCCAAAAGCACATTAAAATTGTGTTCTCCAAATTTATTTTGGTAATTCACCGTGTTTTCAAAACTCCATTCAAATTTAGTTTGGGTAGTACGGGTTAAACTGTTTAGAAGTAAATTGCTGTATGTAGAACTTAGATAGAAAAGTGGAGTAAAATTTTGGTTTCCCCAATATGCTTTTTTACCGTTTAGTGAAGATTTAAATGTAAAATGGTTTAAAAATTTCACTTCTGCAAAAACATTAGCAATAAAATCGTCTGACCAGTTCTTGTTGCCTAATTGTGTATATCTAAATGCTCTTGGATTAGACATTTCCTGGTTTACATACGGTGAAATACCGTAAGGATTTCCGTTTTCATCTCTTACAATATGGTCGTTGTTATATATGGCAGGATTTACCTGTGACCAATCTGTTACGACAACAGGAGTGATGGGATCCAAATTCACTGCTGAACTTAACGGACCACCAAATTCACCGTTAGCATTAATCCCCTGGTTTTTTTGATTGGTATATGCAAATGTTTGTCCCACAGTCAGCCAGTCAGTTACTTTATGGGTTGAGTTTAAACGTCCCGTTAATCTTTTATAATAAGAAATATCGCTCATTATGATACCGGTCTGATCGTAATATCCAAATGAAGCAAAATAAGTCGATTTTTCGTTTCCACCCTGGATACTGACCTCGTGGTTCTGCCTTTCACCAGTTCCGAAAATTTCGTTCTGCCAATCGGTTCCTTTTCCAAAAGATGCTGGATTTTGGAATCTTACAGCTTGTCCGTCATTTGCAAAACCTTCATTGATAACGGTAGCATATTCCGTAGCATTCAGAAGATCAAGTTTTCTTGCGGCATTGCTTACCCCGAAGAAACCATTGTAAGATAAAGTAAGTTTTCCTTTTTTACCTTTTTTAGTCGTTACCAAAATAACTCCTCTGGCTGCAGAAACTCCATAAATAGCAGATGAGGCACCATCTTTCAATACTTCAATACTTTCAATATCACTTTGGCTTAACCATCCGATACCGTCAACTACAATACCATCAACTACCCAAAGAGGATCGTTGTTTGAAGAATAACTGGTAACACCTCTTACCCTAATAGTTGCGTTTGATCCAGGTTGTCCCGAATTCGAAATAACATTGACTCCGGCAGCTCTACCCTGAAGAACCTGCTCCGGTTTTCCGGCAGGTATAGCTTCAATATCACTTGCTTTAATACTGGATATTGCTCCGGTAACATTACTCTTCTTCTGAGTACCGTAGCCGATCATTACCACTTCCTCGATTTTCTGCTCTTTCGGGAGGGTGTCTTTCTTTGTGTCCTGGGCATTGAAATTGGCAGTGAAATAGAGCACTGCAACCATACCCAAACTTCTAGATATTCTTACATTCATATACAGTTAGTTTTTTAATTCTCAAATTGAGACAATAAAAATATATTTTTTTTCTTTTATTTAACATTTTATTAATAATTATTTTAATTTTTCGTTTATTTTTGGGGGTTTAAAGGCATAATTTTTATCTTTAAAAGCGCTAATTTTTCATAAAATTTAATGATAAGAGCTCCCAAAATGACAACCGACGTTTCCAAAATTTCACTTCCTCTGAAGCTGACTTTTCTTATTTTTTCAATTGTCCTCAATTGCATGGGCATCGTTATCCTTCAGCTTTCAGAGGCAAAAGTGACCTATGAGAAGCTCGGATTTCTGGAGTCATTCAAAGATCTTCCCATTGCTTTTATTTCTCTTTTTGCCGTCAATTTTATTAGCAGGCTGGGAACAAAAAAATCATTGATTCTCGCTTTAACAGTTGTTGGGGTTTGTTCACTGATTTTACCTTTTGCAGAGGTTTTCTGGTTTTATAAACTATGGTTTGCCATTATAGGAACCTGTTTCGCCATCGGAAAAATATGTGTGTTCGGAATTATCAGGAATAATATTTCAGATGAGAAATCATTGGCAAAAACAATGAACAGCGTAGAAGCTTCTTTTATGATAGGGATTTTTGTCGTAAATACAGGCTTCGGATGGCTGATCTCGAGCCGGTTTTCCGAGTTCTGGAAGTTCGGTTTTTTAGCTGTCTCCGTATTGTCGGCTGTTGCCATATTTTTATTTGTAAAACTTCCCATCGCAGAACCGGAGAAGATAAAAGAAGAAAATCTGCTGAAAGACCTTTCAACACTACTTAATCCGTCACTATTGATTTTTTTGGGTATTATTTTTTCAATTGTTTTTCTTGAGCAGAGTTTTAACTCCTGGCTTCCATCCTTTTACAAAAAACATTTAAAGGTAAATTCTTTTTTTGCTTTACAGGCCTCGTCATTCCTTGCCCTGTTTTCTTATGTCGGGAGAACGATTACGGCAAACATTATTCACCGGTTTTCATTGTCGAAGTATTACATGGCATGCATCTCAATGATTTTGGTAGTGCTGATGATCATTATCGGGATTCAGTTTTTAGACACGGATGACTCAAAAGCCCTGCTGTTCTTATTTCCTGTAATCGGATTATTTTTGTCGCCCCTCTACCCTGTTGTCAATTCAAAAATGATTGCTAAAATTGATAAGTCAAAAGCCAATCTTTTTACCTCGCTCATTGTCATATTTTCCTCTCTGGGCAGTTCGGTAAGTTCAATTATTATGGCCGGCTTGTTTGGTAATCAGCTGTTAAGTCTTTATGCGATTTACATTTTATGTGCTGTAATTGTGATATTTATAATCAGTTTAATTTATTTTAGATTTACAGATGAAAAAATTTAGAAAATAATTTTATTTTTACTGCCATGAAAATCAATACCGAAAAAAACAAGGAAACACTTCAGGAACTCATTGATACAAAAGATTTTGTAGCACATGTCTCGGTTGACTGCACGATATTTGGTTTTCATGATAACATCCTGAAAGTTTTGCTTTTGAAGTACCACGACCTGAACTTGTGGGCGCTTCCGGGAGGTTTCGTATTCAACGATGAAGATCTGCGCGAAGCTGCTGCACGTGTTTTATACGAAAGAACCCATCTGAAGGACATTTTCCTCAAGCAATTCCATACATTCGGGAGAATCGACAGAACAGAGAATAATATTCATCAGATTTTACTGGAAAACAAAGGTATTGAAGTTCCCAAAGACCACTGGATCTTCCAGAGATTCATTACTGTAGGATATTGCAGTCTCATCGATTTTTCAATTGCCAATACGTTTCCTGATGCTTTTAATGAAACATGCGAATGGGTAGAAGTCAACAATTTACCCAATATGGCTTTCGATCACGACAGGATTATCGAAACCGGCCTTGAATATTTAAGAATGAATATCAATACGGAAGTTGCTGCGAGTAATCTTCTTCCTGAAAAATTTACGATGAAAGATCTTCAGTGTCTTTACGAAACGATTCTGGGAGAAAAATTCAGGAGAAATAATTTTCAGCGTAAAATACTTAGCTTAAATATTCTGGAAAGGCTTGAAAAACTTTACGACGGTTCGGCCAATAAAGCTCCGTACCTGTACAAGTTTAAAAACAGAATTTATAATCCTACCAGCCAGTACCCTATTTCCAACGAAGAAGAAGGAAGATGATTTTATTCTTAAGCGATTGCAATTACGGGTTAATGCCTTAAAAGTCAATCAATAAACGACATTCAAAAAAAATTTCTCTGAAATAGTTAAAAGTCTTATTTTTAGGAAAATTAAAATGTAATGTCATATTATTCCCTTACAAGCATTCCCGATTATTACGGGATTGATTCCTTACTTACCGAAGAACATAAGCTTATCCGTCAGTCTGTAAGAGACTGGGTAGAGAGTTTTGTTATGCCACAGATAGATCATGCTGCACAAAACCACACCGATATTCCCAATTTAATGAAAGAACTGGGACAAATCGGTGCTCTCGGCCCTTACATCCCCGTTGAATACGGAGGTTCCGGGCTGGATCAGATTTCTTACGGCTTAATCATGCAGGAGCTTGAAAGAGGTGATTCTGCCGTACGTTCTGCTGCTTCCGTACAAAGTTCTCTGGTCATGTTTCCGATTAATGAATTTGGTTCTGAAGAACAGAAAAGAAAATATTTACCAAAACTGGCCACCGGAGAAATGATCGGCTCTTTCGGACTTACTGAGCCTAATCACGGGTCGGATCCAAGCTCTATGGAAACCAATTTCAAAGACATGGGAGATCATTATCTGTTGAATGGCGCCAAAATGTGGATCACCAATTCGCCACTTTGCGACATTGCGGTAGTCTGGGCTAAAAATGAAGAAGGTAAAGTTCAGGGACTGATCGTGGAAAGAGGAATGGAAGGATTTACCACCCCTGAGACGCATAATAAATGGAGTTTAAGAGCATCGAAAACAGGTGAACTGGTATTCAACGATGTAAAGGTTCCCAAAGAAAATTTGCTTCCGGGTGTTACAGGATTAAAAGGACCATTGTCTTGTTTAAATTCAGCCAGATACGGCATTTCATGGGGCGTCATTGGTGCTGCCATTGACTGCTATTGTACTGCAGTTCAGTACTCCAAGGAAAGAAAGCAATTTGGGAAGCCGATCGGCTCTTACCAGCTGCAGCAAAAAAAATTAGCGGAATTTTTAACGGAAATCACTAAAGCACAGTTACTTTGCTTACAGTTGGGCCATCTTAAAAATGAACACAAAGCAACACCGGCACAGATTTCAATGGCTAAAAGAAATAATGTAAAAATGGCCATCGACATTGCCAGAGAATCTCGTCAGATCTTAGGAGGTATGGGTATTATGGGGGAATTCCCGATGATGAGGCATGCCGCCAATCTTGAATCCGTTATCACGTATGAAGGAACACATGATGTTCATTTATTGATCACCGGACTGGACATTACCGGGATTAATGCTTTTTAAAGAAAGATTTAGATATTAAATAATCCAAAAGAAAAGGTGACTGTTTGAAAGCGGTCACCTTTATTTTTTCTAATTCGAAAAGGCTTTGATTTCTTCCACAAAATTAATATCAGGATTTAATATCTCTTCGATTAAACTCTTAACGGATTTCATCGCCACCTCGATATCCCCCTTTTCAAACTGTAAAGAAACGACCCCTCTTCTGGCTTCGGCAAAGCTCCAGATTCCTGTTTCTACCGGCATTCCCCAAAACTCAGGGAGATTTTCCACCACATACTGATAGATGCAAAGCTGCAAGGCCTGCTTTCTGTCACTGTTATGGAAATACTCTTCAATTTTATCTTCCTCTATTTTCACCGTCAGGTTTTTGATCTTTGCAGTTTTGTAATCAATAATTCTCAACGTTCCGTTCAACCGGTCAATTCTGTCGATAAATCCAAAAAAAGAAATTTTATCCTTTTCATTCAAATAAAAATCAACATTTTCGAAGCGCTTTTCGATATCGATAATTTCTAAGGTATTGCCATTTTTTACCAGTTCCAGATCATGGGTTAGAATGCTTTCAATCACTTTTTTAGCAATCGCTTTATGGATGAAATTCATTCCTTTATCATAGAATTCAGGCTGGTGTTTCAGTTTTTCAATGGCTATTTCTATATATTGATCTATGGCTTTAATTGATTCATTTAAATCGCTATATTTTAAAACCTTACCTTTTAAAGATTCGTATACTTCTTGAAGTGAATAATGCACCAGGTTTCCATAATTTTTTACGGAAAGTTCTTCTTCTATCTCGTCTGTTTCTGATGTATTTAAAATCTTGGAAAGATAAAAATCAATGGGATTATACAGATAACTTGTAAGGTGTGACGCAGATACTTTTGATTTCCATTTTTCAAGTCTCTGCCGAACAATTTCTGTTTTTTTGATTTCGATAGGTTCAGTGATAATCGGTTCGGAGGAATTCTCGATAACAAGATGTTCAATCGGGTGAGAACTTTCCATCTCGATCTGGGTTATAAACCGGCTCTTTTCTCCTGTATTGACACCGGAGCTTAATGCATTAAACAATAAATGGACATTCTTTGAATCCTGGATCAGCCTATAAAAATGGTAGGCATAGATGCTGTCGTTTTCCAAAAAAGTATGAAGATCAAAAAACTTTCTTACATCAAAAGGGATATACGTATTCTGTGAATTTCCCAGGGGAAGCTTACCTTCATTTACCGAAAGCATAATGACATTTTCAAAATTAAGGAGACGTGTTTCCAGAAGCCCCATGATCTGCAGACCTCTCAATGGTTCACCCTGAAAATCGATGCTTTCCGAATTAATATGCTGATTGATGAGAAGTTCAAGTGTTTCCATCTTAATCTCAAACTGATAAGGAGAAAGCTGATTCCTGATGATTCTGAAGGCATTCTCGAAATGGGAAACATTTTCATATTGAATATCATCAATATCCAGCCATTTCAGTTTATTGCAAAACGCAATCAGATCATCGAGATAGTCGTTCGTAGAACCTGCTTTTTGAAGTAAATTAAAATAGGAAAGATCTGATAAAAGCTCATTCATCAGCTTTCCGGAAATATATACAATATTCCTTTCTTCAATTTTAGCTTTGAAGTTGTTGATAATCAACTCGTCTTCGAGAGATTCCGGAAGCTCTTCGAGAATAGGAAAAACATCCCGGTAGTAATAAGATGACCTGTTTTTTTCCAATTGTTTCTGCAGGTAAAAAAGCTGTTTGACCGCATTTGAAAAAGAAAGGTTTTTCAGTGGAAAACCCATCGTAATATTCAGGTTCTGAACTTCATACATTACATCAAGACTCGCAGGCAGTAAATTTTCATCGAGTAAAACAACGGCCGTATTTGAGTAGGTTTTATTTTCTATTTCACTGAAAATTTCCGGCAATATTTTGGTCTGGGTGATATTTCCCGAAACTTCATAGACTTTTATATTTTTAGGCTGATTAAAGTCGTCCTCAATCCAGTTAAAAACACGGCTGTCATTAAATTCTTTCCACGTTTTATGGTTTCTGAGGAATTTTCCGGCTTCCTGTCTTTCATCATCAAAATAATAATGGTCGGCCTGAAAAAAGCACTGTCCTTTATTCCATTGCAACAGGCTTCTTACGAGTTTTTCTTCCACCGGTGTAAAAGCATTAAATCCACAAAATACAAATTTTTCATCCGTATTTTTACAGAATTCATCAATCTTTACCTTTGCTGTTTCGTGGATCATTCCGGAAGTCGCCCATTCTTTTTCGGAAAGTTTCTTCTTGAGTACGGGAAGAAAAATATTCATGTTTTTCCAGAAGTTAAGGAACTTTTTCCTTGGAACATCATCGTCTTCCCCGAGATTCTGAGCCCAGTCTTTAATTCTTTCTTCATCAAACATATAATGCAGAACGGCCTGGTCATTCTCCGAAAACTTCATCATATCATCCCAGTCCTTCTGTAAAGTGGGAAACCACTTCAAAAAGTCTGAAAAATCATCATTCGGAATAAGATTAAGGGTTTTGTAAACATCAAAAGCAAATAGCCACAGCGAGATGCCCTGAATTTCCTGCCTGTCTGTAATCTTGTGAATCAATTCCTCGATCGTAAAAAAATCAGGGAAAAACCCTGAATAATTTCTTTCCTGTAAGATTTCACGGATAAAAACGATGGGACGCTTTCCGGGTAAAACGATGTTAAACCCAGAAAGATCAGTATTCTGACCGAGAAGTTCGTCAATGATTTTATTAAGAAATTTCAAGGTTATTTATAGCTTTTATATTTTTCAAGTTCTTCAGCAATAATACGGTTATATTCCGCCTGTTTATCTTCCAGCATTCCGTTTTTTGTTTCTCCGTCGTATGTTTTCTGGAAATCTTTATATTCCGTAAGAATCCTGTTGTACAGAGATTTAAAGTATCTGTCGAAATCTGAAGAAGTTATGATTTTTTCTGAGATCTCTTTTCTTAACTTCCTCGCATATACTTCAGCCGCATCAAAATGTTTTTGCTCATGGAGAAGAACATAATCATTGATTCTTTTCACATCTTTCCACGACTTATCTTCATTGAAAACCGTCTGGATTTCTATTTTCACCGGTGCTTTCGGGTTGGAAGATTTTACATACGAGTAAATCCAGCCGCAGTTGGTATACGCCACCACATTTGCCCCGCGTTGGTTGTTTACTTTACTTTTAAAGTTACTCCAATTTAACTTCACATTTTCGCCCCAGTATATTTTTTGCCCAAATAATATATTGGAAATCAGAAAAAAGGCTATAAAAATCCATTTCATGTATTTATTCAACTACAATTGTTTTGGTGATCCAGCTGTTTCCGCCATTCCAGAACTTAAAGGTGTAGGTGCCGACCTGTTGCGGACTGAAATTGATCTGGTTGGCAGAAACATAACTCGCCTGTGTACAAGGTCCGCTCGTCGTATATTTGTATGAGGTAACGGTTCTCGTTAAATTATTATTCCGAATATAATCGTACCCGTAAAAACCTTCACAGTGAGAAGGATACGTAGAATAAGTCTTAATACTTTGAACACTGAACACATCCATGGTGTCATTAACGATCTTCACGCTGTCGATTTTTATTTTATCAACCGATTCGATGGTCTGATAGTCGTCATCGTCATTACATGAAATAAAAAATAATCCTAAAAAAAATGCAGAAAAACCAAAATGGAAAAAATTTCTCATAACTACAAGATTTTGATTATTACCATTTTTTTCCATCAAATAGTGTTCCCTGTAAATGCTAAATTAAGAATTAAAATTCCCTTTTGACAAATAAACCACTTTTTTGGTATCGAAAAACTCTTCATCGAAATAGCTTTTCAGATTAAATATTTCACATTTTAAGCCGGCAAGCTCCTCTGCAAGATCACCTCCTTTTAAATAAAGAATCCCATTATGTTTGGAATTAAACTGATCTTTTTCAAATTTACCTTTCAGCCATCTGAGAAACTCCGGCATTTGCGTCACCGCGCGGCTTACCACAAAATGAAATTTTTCCTTCAGCTTTTCCGCTCTTCCGTGAACAGCCGTTACGTTTTGTAATCCCACTCCTTCAGCAACTGCCTGCACGACCGTTATTTTCTTTCCAATAGAATCAATCAAAGTAAATTCTGTTTCCGGAAATAAAATAGCGAGAGGAATTCCCGGAAAACCACCGCCTGTTCCGATGTCCAAAACACGGGTGCCCGGTGCAAATTCCATGACTTTCGCGATTCCCAGAGAATGCAGAACATGCTTTTCATACAGCGATTCCATATCTTTTCTGGAAATTACATTGATTTTTTCATTCCATTCGGTGTACAGATCTTTTAGTTTTTCGAACTGTTCAACCTGTTTTTCGGTAAGATCCGGAAAGTATTTTAGTAGTAACGTTGTCGGCATGTGAAATATTATAAGAGGCAAAAATAAGTTTTTTTATCATCTCCATTCAAATCTCACGGCAAATATTACAGGGAAAGGGTTACTGTCTTTCTATCAGATTATTGCTTCGTTTTAATCGCCTGGCAATTTCTTCATCCATATTTTTCATTTTTTTCAGCTCTCCTGTCCCGACCTTGAGGATAAATCCGTCCTTCAGCTGGATATCCATTTTTTCGTCTTGCTTATTGACGTTCATGCCTTCTATGTCTTGAATGGTAAAGAAAAAATTGGCCATTGCTTTTTTATATTCGGCAAAGGTCACTTTCTTCGGCGACTTCGGCAAAAACGGAAAAACAGAGTTGATTTTTTTGATCTGAATTAAATTAAAAACATGCTGATCTTCAAGATCTCTGATTTTAACCACAAGTCCCGGAAGTCCTGTAAACTTGTACGGGCCGTCACTTACGGCATAGTCTTTACTGAACCAGGCTTCCCAGGTTCTGCCTTTGTATACTGAAGTAGCTTTCTGGCAGTGTATTCCATTGATCTCCGCATCATCTTTTTCGATGTTCCATTTTGGCATTTCCGTTTCAGCGATACGCAGGCTTACGGTTTTGAATTTATCATAAAAATTCATGGTCTTTTCACGATAGTCTTTTTCTACCATATAGCTCAGATTCTGATCGTAGGACTTAGCCGTAAGAAGATCTTTATAGCTTTTACTCGCTGCGTAGGCAGAATCTCTCTCATATTTTACCGCATTATAGAAATACGACTTTTTACCGTCGGTGTCGAGATTCATATAATCGGTGACCACAGAGTCCTTCTTTGAGAGGTCCGGCTTCATTTTATATTCGTAAACAAAACGGTAATTCTGTGCAGAAGTGATGGATACGATCAGGAGAAACAATAATTTATACATAGCTTTTATTAATTAAATTCAAGTTTAATAACTACAAAACTAGTGATAAACATCCATCCGGAAAAATCATTGGTACAATAATCATCTTTAAATTTTTCATCCAATACTTTTAATTATATATATTTGTTAAAATTCAATAATTAAATGGAGAAACTTTCAGACAGAGTAAAAAGACTTGGTTACTCACAAACTTTTGTTATGTCAAATAAGGCCAGAGAAATGAAAGCGAATGGAATAGATGTTATAAGCCTTACTTTAGGTGAACCTGATTTTGATGTTCCTGACAATATAAAGCAGGCCGCTTTCGATGCCATCAATCAGAACTACAGTCACTACTCTCCTGTTCCAGGTTTTCTGGAACTTCGTGAAGCAATTGTTCACAAATTAAAAAGAGATAATCATTTAGAATACAAACCTTCCCAGATCTGCGTTTCCAATGGTGCCAAACAGGCTATTATAAACGTTTTGGCAGCTCTTATTAACGATGGTGATGAAGTGATCCTTCCCAATCCTTACTGGGTGAGCTATGATGAAATGGTAAAAATGATGGGCGGAAATTCTGTTATGCTTCCGACGTCTTACGTTACCGATTTCAAAATTACCGCCGAGCAGTTGGAAGAAGCAATTACCGACAAAACCAAAGCGATTTTATTCAGTTCGCCCTGCAATCCTTCAGGAGGATATTATACGTATGATGAATTAAAATCCATGGCTAAAGTTATCGCCAAATATCCGCACGTTACGGTGATTTCAGATGAGATCTACGAATACATCAATTACGAAACGAAAACTACCTCCATCGCCCAGTTTCCGGAAGTCTATGAGCAAACAGCTGTGATCAACGGAATGTCTAAAGCTTTTGCCATGACAGGCTGGAGAATCGGTTATTCCGCGTGTCCGGAATGGCTCGCCAAGGCGTGCGAAAAAGTTCAGGGACAAATGACCAGCGGTGCCAACACAGTGGCTCAAAGAGCTTCTATCACTGCATTGCAGGCAGATCCGTCGGAATATAAATACATGATCGACGCTTTTAAAACAAGGAGAGATCTGGTTTATGATTTAATGAAAGAAATACCCGGATTCAAAGTTGTACTGCCGAAAGCTGCTTTTTACTTCTTTCCGGACATCTCATTCTACATAGGAAAAACGCTGAACGGAACAGAAATTAAAGATTCTGACGACTTCGCGATGTTCCTTCTTGAAAATGCCCATGTCGGATGCGTGGGTGGTGTATCATTCGGAAGCCCGGAATGTATCAGATTTTCTTATGCCGCTTCCGAGGAAGATCTTAAGGAAGCGATGAAGAGAATTAAAAATACATTAGAAAAATTCAGTTAATAAACATTTTATAATAAAAACTAAAAAACTCCTACAAATGAATTTTTTAAAGAGAATTACTATTGTAACAAGCATTGCCGCGGCCAGCTACTGCGGGTATGCTTACGGGCAGGACTTCCAGTGGAAGGAAGCAAAATCAAACGGCTATACCTATAAATATGTCACCAACGACCCTACTGCTGCGAGATATTACACCTTGAAAAACGGCCTTACCGTAATTTTAAGTCCGACCAAAAAAGATCCGAGAATACAGACTTTCATCGCGACAAAAGCCGGAAGCAAAACGGATCCTTCCGATCATACAGGGCTGGCTCACTATCTCGAGCACATGCTTTTCAAAGGAACAGATCAGTTCGGATCTAAAGACTGGGCAAAAGAAAAACCTCTTTTAGACCAGATCGATGCGCTTTACGAAAAATATAATTCCACGAAAGACGAAGCCAAGAGAAAGGAAATTTATAAAGAAATCGATAAAGTTTCCGGGGAAGCTGCAAAATATGCCATCGCCAACGAATATGATAAAATGATGGCAAGCATGGGTGCAGACGGAACCAATGCATTCACTTCGTATGAGCAGACGGTTTATACGGAAGACATCCCTGCGAACGTAACGGATAAATTTCTTGCCGTACAGGCCGAGCGTTTCAGAGAGCCTATCTTAAGGCTTTTCCATACTGAGCTGGAGGCTGTTTATGAAGAGAAAAACCGCGGTCTCGATAATGACGGAAATAAAGTGATTGAAGCGATGTTTGCCGCCATGTTCCCCAACAACAACTACGGGAAGCAAACGACTATCGGAACGATCGAGCATTTGAAAAATCCTTCATTGAAAGCGATCCGTGACTACTACAACAATTATTACGTTCCGAATAATATGGGGATCATCATGTCGGGAGATTTTAATCCTGATGAGATGATTGTTAAGATCGACAAAGCGTTTTCTTATATGAAAAATAAGCCTGTTCCTGCGTATAATCCGGGACAGGAAAAACCGATCACGGCACCGATCACCAGAGAAGTTTACGGGCCGAACCCTGAAAATGTAATGATCGGGTTCCGTTTTCCGGGGGCTACCACAAAAGACGCCAGGATGTTGAATTTCATCGGAAGTATGCTCACCAACGGACAGGCAGGATTAATCGATCTTGATCTCGTTAAAAAACAGAAATTACTGAGTGCGTACGCTTTCCCTTACGTTCTGAAAGATTATTCAGCATTGTTGTTACAGGGAAATCCAACAGAAGGCCAGTCTCTGGATGACGTGAAAAATCTGTTGCTTCAGGAAATTGATAAGCTCAGAAAAGGAGAATTCTCTGACGATCTTATGCAGTCGATCATTAACAATGAAAAGAAAAACGTAATCCAGAAGTACGAAAAATATACCTCAAGGGCTGAATCTCTGATGGATGAATTCACCTCTGAAGTAGACCACAAAACACAGCTGGAATACATCGAAGAAATCTCTAAGCTGACCAAGAAAGACATCATGGATTTTGCTTCCCGATATCTTAAAGACAACAACTATGTCGTGGTCTACAAAAGAAAAGGCGAAGACAAAAACATCGTAAAAGTTGACAAGCCGCCTATCACAGCAGTTTCAGTAAACAGAGAAGACCAGTCTCCGTTCCTGAAAAAAGTAGATGATATGCCGGAAGCACCGATTTCACCGGCTTGGCTTAATTTTGAAAAAGATATTGAAAAAGGCAAATTAAAATCGGTAGACGTTCTTTCTGTAAAAAATACGGACAATCAACTTTTCAGACTGTATTACTATTTCGATTCCGGAAAATGGAATAATAAAATGCTTCCTCTGGCTGCGGGATACCTGGAATATCTGGGCACAAAGAACAAATCGTCTGAGGAAATTAGCAAGGAGTTTTACAAGCTTGCCTCAAGTTTCAATGTAAGTGCAGGAAACGAAGAAACGTATGTATCTATAGAAGGTTTAAATGAAAACTTCGAAAAAACGGCTGCATTATTTGAAGATCTCATTAAAAACTGCCAGCCTGACCAGAAAGCCCTCGATTCTTACAAAGCAAGACTGAAAAAATCAAGAGCAAATGCAAAACAGAATAAGGGAGCGATCATGAGCGGTCTCAGAAGCTATGCGCAATATGGTCCTCAGAATCCATTCAACAATGTATTAAGCGACGCTGAACTGGATGCATTAAAAGCAGAAGACCTGGTGAACATGCTTCATAATTTATTTAATTTTAATCATAAGATCCTTCATTACGGTCCGAAGTCTGCAAGCCAGGTTTCTTCTTCCCTAGCGGCGATCCACACTGTTCCAGCTACGTTGAAACAGATGCCGAAATCCAAAACGTTCACACAGGTGGTTACAGATAACAATAAAGTGTTGTTTGCCCACTATGATATGGTACAGGCCGAGATTTTCTGGGTAAGAAACAGCGATCCTTATAATGTAAGCATTACGCCTACGGTCAATTTATTTAACAATTACTTCGGAGGCGGAATGGGCTCTGTGGTATTCCAGACCATTCGGGAGTCTAAAGCGCTGGCTTATTCTACGTACTCCTATTTCTCCCTTCCTTCAAAAAAAGAAGACAAGGATATGATCATGGCTTATGTAGGAACGCAGGCTGATAAATTCAACGAATCTACGACAGCGATGAACGAACTGCTGACTACCCTTCCGAAGTCTGATCAACTATTCGAAACGGCAAAAAGCGGATTGAAAAAGAACATCGCTGCAGAAAGAATTACCCAGGACGGTATTATCTTCACCTATCTCCGTGCACAAAAGCTTGGAAATAATTCAGACATCAGAAAAATGGTGTATGAACAGGCTCCGAAGCTTAGTTTTACAGACATCAACAATTTCCACGACAAGGAAATGAAAGGTAAAAAATACACCTACTGTGTCGTTGCTTCCCAGGATAAAGTAAACGAAGCAGATATGCAGAAACTGGGTGAAGTGAAAAAACTAAACTTAACAGAGATTTTTGGTTACTAAATAACTTTAAAGCCATAAAATTTGGCCTTGCCCCTAAAAAGTGTCTAACTTTTTAGGGGCTTTTTTTGTAATATTTGCCTGATAAGAATATAAACCTGAACATTCTCTTTTTCATTACCAACAACAATATCTGAAGTGAAATTCATTTGCAATGAAGTACAAACACTATTGTTTGAGACCAAAGAAGTATTACGAAACTTTCAGACACTGTTGTTTGTAATCAAAGAAGTTCTCCGGAGGTTTCCCGCAACTTGCAGGAGACTTCCGTAAGACTCTGGAAGTCTTACGCAGACTGTTTGAAGCTTTCGGGGGACTTCTTTGGTCTGTTTTAAGGGTTTTCAGGAGGTTTTCGGATGCAGGAAGATGTTGAATCCGATTTTTTGAACGGAAATTTTTCTGCAAGGGAGGGGAATTTAATTGATGCGAAAACTTTGTCAAAGATTTTAACTTTGACAAAGTGATTGCCCAATCCCTCAATATTTTCTAAATTTACCCTTTACTAATCAATAAAAACACTGTCATGGAACAAAAAGTGCATCAGGGAAGAAATGTAAAAAGATTCAGGGAAATGCTCGGCATTAAGCAGGAAGCCTTGGCTTTCGATCTGGGTGAAGATTGGAACCAGAAGAAAATATCGCTGCTTGAACAGAAAGATGTGGTGGAAGAATCTCTCCTGCAAAAAATATCGGAAGTTTTAAAAATCCCGGTGGAAGCTTTTCAGAATTTTGATGAGCAACAGGCGATTAACATTATTTCGAATACATTTAATGATCAATCAAACGGATACAACTATTATCCGACAATTCATATCAATCCTGTCGAAAAATGGCTGGAAACATTAGAGGAAATTAAAAGACTTAACGAAGAAAAAGCATCTTTATACGAGCGTATCCTTAAGGAAAAAAATGAAATGATTGAGAAGCTTGAGAAACTTTTACAAAACAGATAATTATAACCTGCATTATGCGGATCGTACTCTTTTAAACTTTGTCAAAGATTTTAACTTTGACAAAGTATTGAAAGTTAGTTATAAAATATAACTTTAAGGCCCTTGATTCAGGGCTTTTTTTATTAAATGAAAGCTAAATTGACAATAGATTTTATTTATCGAAATTCGTTTGTTTGATAGATAAATCATTTCTATATTTGCATCAGAAAAATTTAAATATAAAACAAGAAATTATGTCTTTAGTAGGAAAAAAATTCCCGAATGTAACGGTAGACGCAATGTCTGAAATGGGCGATGATCTTAGAATCAACATCTTTGAAGAAGCCACTGCAAACCAACAAAAAGTACTTTTATTCTGGTATCCGAAAGATTTTACTTTCGTTTGCCCTACAGAACTTCACGCTTTCCAGGAAGCTTTGGGTGAATTTGAAAAGAGAAACACTAAAGTAATCGGTGCTTCTTGCGATACCAACGAGGTACACTTCGCATGGCTTAATGTTTCCAAAGATAACGGCGGTATTGAAGGAGTGACTTATCCGCTTTTGGCTGACACGCACAGACAACTGGCCAATCTTTTAGGAATTGTTGATCAGGATTTCGAATACAACGACGAAGGTGAAGAAGTTTTCACTGGTTCAAACGTTACCTACAGAGCAACTTATCTTATCGACGAAACCGGAAAAATTTTCCACGAGTCTGTAAACGATATGCCTTTGGGAAGAAACGTAAAAGAATATTTAAGATTAATCGACGCTTATACGCACGTTCAGAAACATGGTGAAGTTTGCCCTGCCAACTGGGAAGAAGGAAAAGAAGCGATGAAAGCCGACAGAAATTCTACCGCTGAGTATTTAGCGAAAAACTAAGATTTTTAATATAACAATGTAACAATCTAACAGTGTAACAATTTTAAAGCAGTTTTTAAATTGTTACATTGTTTATTTTTTATAAAAAATAAACATATGTACACAGAATTAACAGAAGATACGCTTCAGAATATTGTAAGCGAAAATGAAAAAGTAGTCGTACAATACGGTGCCACATGGTGCGGAAACTGCAGAATCATGAAGCCGAAGTTCAAGAAACTGGCTTCTGAAAACGACAGCATTCCTTTCTTATACGTAGATGCAGAAAAATTGCCGGAAAGCAGAAAACTGGCTAAGGTAGACAACCTGCCGACTTTTGCCATCTTCAGAAACGGTGAGCTTGTGAACCAGGTACAGTCTAACCAGGCCGAGAGTTTAATTAATTTATTTAATGAATTATAATGAAGTTACCGATCATAAGACAGTTTTATCAGAATCAGACACCTGAAAACCTTGAGAAAACTCTGGAAGTGCTGGAAAGCTTCACAGAATTCAGAGGGACTACCGAAGAAGATATGAATGTTGCCGGAGAACTCATCACCAACATCTGCGGAGCGCTTGAAGTTCATGCCAATGTACAAAACGGAATGAGTGAAAAAGATGCTTTAAATGCATTCGCCCAGAAGGTTTTAGGCTCTATCGACAAATAGGATGTAAACACTGATATCACGAATATTCTTAACCAATAGCACAAATTAAAACAGTGTTATTTAAGCTAAAAATAGTTTAAGATGTGTTTAAACAAACCAAAAATAAATCCCGATGCAAAAACATCAGGATTTTTTGGGTTCATAAAAGCTTTGAAATTCTAATTCAAAACTTATCATTTATAACTTTTATCAGCTTCTTCTGCTCATCAGGATGCTCAATAAATACCAGAATAAAAGCATAATGGAAGCAAACAACTGTAAAGAAGCACCTACATACTGATTCGTATTGTAAGAATCCTTCAGTTTACTGGTCTGGTACAGAATTGTAGCAGAAGCCAGGATCACCATCCCTACGGAAAACCAAAGTCCGAGATTGAAACCGAAGAGCATACCGCCAACGATCAATCCAAGAGAAATGAATCCTCCGATCACAATAATATTTCTTAGGAAAGAAAAATCTCTTTTTGAAGTAAATGCTATTGCAGAAATCCCTGCAAACATGGCAATAGTAAGCATGGCAGCCTGGTAAATCACCTGAGGCCCTGAGTACAGCGTTGCTATTTTAATCAAAGGAAGAAAAATAACCGCCTCCAGCACAACATAAAAACCTAGACCAAAATACTGTGTTGATTTATCGAGTGAAAGAGACCATTTCGTAGCCAAAATCGACGCCAGCCAAAACACACCGATAATCAGTAACCAGATGTATCTTTGGGCAAACATGGCAAAGATCAGTTGATCGGGAACGATTTGCAGCAATACCGTTTCTACCCCAATAAAGGCAAGGATTGCCAGGGCAACATGCAAATAAGCTTTTTTGTAAAAGCTGGCCTTCTCAACATCGGAGGACTGCGCAACCAAAACATCTGTCATCATAGTTTTCATTTATTTTATTTAAATTTTAATTATTCACTTCCGGAAATCATTTTATTTGCTGTAATCAGGTTTCACCCCAAGGATTTTTCCGTCATTCTCAAAAATTACGGTAATGATATCCCTCGGTGCTTCCTGACGGTCATCAGCGTATTTATACTGGATCGCCGGGTACGTTTCATTCTCGTCCAGTTTCTGATATCCGGACTTGTACACCTCCAGTTTTCTGTCGAAGCTGATTCCTCCGGACAAATACCCAATGACATTGTCGGTGACAACATCTTTTACCTTATCTGAAATCAGGGTTTTGATTTTTTCTTTGTCAGAAACCTTTAACGCATCGACAAACTTCACGAAATACTGATTATAAAAATCAATTTTATCCTTTGGAAGCTCGGAAGTAAGCTGAATTTTCTTGCTCTCAACTACTTTAATTTTACTTTGCTGGGAAACCGCCCAGTGAAAAGCAAAAACGGTACAGATCAAAAGTATTTTTTTCATATAAATCATGATTGGTTGACAGCAAGATACGAAGAATTATATTACCGATAAAAATTTCATGGTATCAACATTGTCCGCATACGTATCCAATCCCGGGTTTTGGGCCTCGCCAAATGCCACGGAATCCAGTCCGAGTTCTTCTTTTGCCACGATACACTGAATGTTTTCTTCATTTTCAGCAATGAAACTTTTCACTTCATCCATCGAAGAATACCTGCTGAAATTAATAACGGAAAGCGGACTGAAAAGCTTGTCGTCTTCTTTCATCATGACAAAATTATTATCCCAGAACTTTTCCTGGTTTAAAAGATAAACCGCCCTGTTGTATTCGTAGTTATTGGCGTACTTATTATGATTGATGATATCCTGAAAATCCAGGAAACTTTCAAACAGCCTGTCGATCAAAAAATCCTGAGGAATAAAAAGTCTTGTAACATTTCTGCAGCCCAGTCCGAAATACCTGAAAATATCTTCTGCCAGAAGTTTCAGTTCTTCTTTCGTCTCATTCCCTTTGATAACCGCTACCGAGGTCCTGTTTTTTCTGATGATATTTAAATGATTCTTAAAGTAATATTCAAGGTATCTTGCGGTGTTATTACTTCCTGTAGCGATGACCGCATCAAAATTCTCGAGTCTTTCCACGAATTCAAACTGTACGTTTCCTCCTGAAAATTCATTCCATTTTTTAAGTAAAAACGGAACCATATACCGGTCTTTGGATGATAATTTAATAACAGGAATATGATTGCTCAGCACCACGGAAATAACATCATGGAACCCTACGAGAGGAATGTTACCCGCCAGGATAAGTCCTACTCTCTTGGTTGTTTTTGATATCGTATACGCTTTTAGCCAGTTATTGATATGTTCTTCCGTAAGAAGGTCTGCCCATTGTCCTAAAGCGAATTTCTGATTTTCAACAGTAAACCACGGGTTTTCAATTTCGGACTTTCGGATCAGAAGCTCAAATTCAGCATCATTCTCATTATAATCTTCATTTTTCTTTGCTAAAAAAGCTGATATATACCGGCTAAGCTCTATAAGTCCTAAAACTTGATTTTCAATATTCATAAGTACTGCAAAATTGGGGAATATTTCGTAATTTTGTGCAAATTTAAAAAAAATTAGCGATGGCTATTAAAATAACTGATGAATGCATTAACTGCGGAGCCTGTGAACCGGAATGCCCGAATAATGCAATTTATGAAGGAGCCGTAGACTGGAAAGCTTCAGAAGGTACCGAATTGAAAGGAACTGTAACATTAACCTCAGGCCTTACGGTAGACGCCGATGCACCACAGGAGCCTGTAAGTGATGATGTTTATTTCATTGTAACAGACAAATGTACAGAGTGTAAAGGCTTCCACGAAGAACCTCAGTGTGCTGCCGTATGTCCGGTAGACTGCTGCGTTCCGGATGAAGATCACGTAGAATCTGAGGAAGCACTGCTTAATAAAAAAGCATTCTTACACGGAGAATAAAAAACTGCCGTCTCATACATCATGAGGCGGTTTTTTATATATTAAATCTTTATTTTTCATCAACAAACTATAAATGAAGCTGTAAGAATGAAGTTTTTACAGCAACCAAAAAAATAAAAATATGAGCAAAAAACACAACTTTAGCGCTGGACCATGCATCTTACCTCAGGAAGTTTTCGAAAAATCGGCGCAGGCCATTTTAGATTTTAACGGAATCGGATTATCCCTTCTTGAAATTTCGCACAGAAGTAAAGATTTTGTGGCCGTCATGGATGAAGCCCGCGCCATTGTAAAAAGACTGATGAACCTAGGTGATGATTACGAAGTTTTATATTTGGGGGGCGGTGCAAGCCTGCAGTTTGCCATGGTTCCGTACAACCTGATGAAAGTGGGCGGCAAAGCGGCTTACCTGGATACGGGAACCTGGGCGGCCGGCGCGATTAAAGAAGCAAAAAAAGTAGGAACGGTAGACGTTGTAGGTTCTTCAAAAGAAGAAAACTATTCTTTTATTCCAAAAGATTATAAAGTAGGTGCTGAGTACGATTATTTCCACTGTACTTCCAACAACACTATTTACGGAACCCAGATGAAATCTTTCCCTGAAGTGGATACTTTAATGGTTTGCGACATGAGCTCTGATATTTTTTCGAGACAGCTGGATTTTTCGAAATTTGATCTGATCTACGCCGGAGCCCAGAAAAATATGGGACCTGCGGGAGTAACTCTGGTGGTCATTAAAAAAGAAATCCTGGGTAAAACAGGAAGAGAAAATATGTTCTCCATCCTGGATTATTCACAACATATTGCCAAAGAATCGATGTACAATACGCCGCCGGTTTTCCCTGTTTATGCATCTCTGCTTACCTTGCAGCATTTGGAAAATAATGGAGGAATCGCCGGTGCTGAAGCCAGAAATGAAGCGAAAGCCAAACTTCTGTATGACGAAATCGACAGCAACCCGTTATTTGAAACGTTCTGTGTAAAGGAAGACCGTTCTTTAATGAATGTTTCTTTCAAAATTACCGATGAAAGCAGAAAAGAAGAGTTCGACAACGCCTGGAAAGCGGCAGGAATCAGTGGATTGAACGGACACAGAAGCCTTGGCGGTTACAGAGCGAGCCTTTACAATGCTTTACCGATCGAGAGTGTTCAGGTTCTGGTAGACGTTATGAAATCATTAAAGTAAATCGAATATAAAAAATACGGAGATTAAAAGATTATCATCATTGTTTAAATTTTCTTAATTTGCGAGCCTGTTTAGAATTTTTAAATACTTTAATTTTTTAATCTTTAAATTAAATAAAAAATCCATGAAAGTTTTAGCTAACGACGGTATTTCCAAAGCGGGCGAACAGGTATTGAAAGATGCCGGGATTGAAGTGCTGGACAACAGAGTCGCACAGGATCACGTCATCAATTTTATCAACGACAACAAAGTCGATGTTCTTCTCGTAAGAAGCGCCACCCAGGTAAGACAGGATCTCATCGATGCCTGTCCGGGACTGAAGATCGTCGGGAGAGGAGGTATCGGAATGGATAATATAGACGTGGAATACGCCATTGAGAAAGGTCTGTATGTCATCAATACACCGACGGCATCCTCAAAATCTGTTGCAGAGCTGGTTTTCGGACATTTCTTTTCGTTGGCGAGATTCCTTCATGAATCCAACAGGCTGATGCCTCTGGAAGGAGAAACGCACTTCAATGCGATGAAAAAATCTTTCAGCAAGGCGTATGAGCTTTCAGGGAAAACCTTGGGTGTGATCGGTTTTGGAAGTATCGGACAGGAAGTCGCAAAAATGGGAATTTCTCTGGGAATGAAAGTCATTGTTCTCACCAGAAAACCTCAGACAAAAGTTCTTAGCCTTGAATTTTTCGACGGACAGTCGGTTAATTTTGAGGTTACGTCCACCAATGACATGGATGCTTTCCTTAAAGAAGCAGACTTTATCAGCATCAACACCCCTAAAACGAGTGAATATATCATAGACACGCCTCAGTTTGAAAAAATGAAAGACGGAGTCTATATCGTAAATACAGCAAGAGGCGGCGTCATCAATGAAGTTACCCTGATCGATTTTATTGAGTCCGGGAAAGTAGCCGGTGCCGCGCTGGATGTTTTTGAAAGAGAACCGAATCCGGAGGTACTGCTTCTCATGAATCCCGCTTTGTCCCTGTCGCCCCACGTAGGCGGAAATACAGTGGATGCCCAGGAGAAAATCGGAGTAGAACTTGCTGACCAAATTATTAAGATAAAAGAAACTATAAAATAAAATATGCCTGTTTTTAAACCTTTTCGCGGAATAAGACCTCATAAAGACTATGAGAGTACTTTCCCTACTCATCCTCTGGATAATTTCACACAGGAAGAGATAGCGGAAAAAGCTCAAGTTGAAGATACTTACATCAATATGATCAAGCCATATGTTGTCAGTAAATCCAAAGATATTGATAGGAATTTAAGAAAAATCCGGTCTACGTTTGAAGAATTAATGGATGAGAACAAACTCGTTCAGGACAATTCGGCGTATTATCTTTATGAGCAGATCTATCCCAACAAACAGGTTTTCAGAGGGCTTCTGGGGCTTGCCAGCATTGAGGATTTCTGGAACGGAAAGATCAAAAGGCACGAAAGTACCATTCCTCAGAAAAAGGAAAAACTGGCCCATTATCTGGAAAAGGTAAACCTGCAGGCAGAACCCGTACTGCTTACCTACCCTGCCAATTCCAAGATTGAGCTGCTGATGAACCATGAAGAGAAAAATGTTCCGATCTTCAATCATGTAGACACCAAAGGAATCAGACACAAGATCTGGAGGATTGACAACCGCCTGAAACTACAGCAGTTTAAAGAAGTAATCGACCAGATCGATGCTTTTTACATTGCCGACGGCCACCACAGGATCGGGTCTACCGCTCTTAACGCCAAACATCAGAAAGATAAAAATAAGAGACATAACGGAACAGAACTTTACAATTTCGTATACAGCTTTATCGTATCCAACCAGTCTATTAAAATTCATGACTATAACAGGATTGTGACCGATCTTAACGGGCTTTCGAATGAAGAATTCCTGAGCGAGCTGGAAAAGTACTTCCTCATTCATGAAAAAGGAGAAACAGCATATTTCCCTTCACAGAAATTCCATATTTCGATGTACCTGGGTGGAAAGTTCTACTCACTTCACGTAAAACACGATCTTCGTTCTCAGGAAATGTCACTGGATAACCTCGACCATCATCTTCTCGATAAATTCATCTTTAAAAATATCCTGAAAATTGAAGATCCCGACAGCTCTGAAAAGATAGACTATGTAAAAGGAACTTCAAATCTTGAAGGAATCAATGATCTTAAAGAGAAAGTAGATAGCGGTGAAGCTGTAGCAGGATTCGGGATTTATCCGGTAAGCTTTAATGATATGATTAAAATTTCCGATCTGAAGCTCAGCATGCCTCCAAAATGTACATTCATAGAGCCGAAACTCGTGACGGCCCTTTTAATGTACGACATGAAACAGTAAACTAATCAATTTTTCCTTACTTTTAGCATGGAAAAAGAAAGGTAAATCATCAATGAAAAAGATCTTCATTATCATTCCACTCTTTTTGGGTGGATTTTTATTTTCTCAAAAAAAGCCGCTGAAAAAACCGGTCAGAAAAACCGGCATCACCCAAAAGCTCAACTATCATGATGAGTTTAAAAAAATCTCGGATGAGATCATGATGAACGGAACAGCCTACAACAATCTCGGAGAGCTCACCAAAGGCATCGGGCCCCGTTTCAGCGCGACACCAGGCTACATGAAAGCCGTAGAATGGGCCGAAAGAAAACTGAAAGAAATCGGGATCGAAATGATCTGGAGACAGGAAGCTAAAGCGCCGATATGGATCAGGGGAAAAGAATCATTGCAGATAAAAGCAGGAAACGGCGATTGGAAAAATATCAGGATGCTCTCTTTCGGAAACTCAGAAGGCACAAAAGGTAAAGATATGGTCGGTGAAATCGTTCTCATCAACAGCACTTCAGAGCTTAACACCATGTCTGTGGGGCAGTTGAAGGATAAAATCGTATTCGTGAATCTTCCTATGGATCCCAGAATCATCAATACCAGCGATTCTTATCTTATTACGGCTAAATCAAAACTCATCTCCCCTTCCGTTATTGCTAAAACTGGAGCCAAAGCTTTAATCATCCGCTCACTGACCACCGCAAATGACGACACCCCACATGCGAAAATGATCTACTATGAACCGGATGACAAAGTAAAGATCCCTGCCATGACCATCGGTGCAAAATCTGCGGATGAACTCGGGCAGCTGCTCAAAAAGCAAAAAGTAACGGCTAAAATAAATATGACCGCCGAATCAAAAGGGGAAACAACCAATCCCAACATCATTGCGGAAATACCGGGAAAGAAAGATTCCAAGGTGATTGTACTCGGTGCCCAGCTGGATTCATGGGACTTTGGTGAAGGGGCGATTGATGACGGAACCGGCGTGGTACAGTGTATAGAAGTGCTGAGAACCATAAAATCACTGGGTATCGACAATAATCATACGATCCGTGTCGTACTTTATGCCAACAGCGAAAATGGCGGACAGGGCCGCGAAATGTATGTCGCCTATGTAAAGAAAAAAGACGAAAAGCACGTTTTTGCACTCGGAACCGATGCCGGAGGATATTCCCCAAGAGGTTTCTCCCTCGATATGTCGCCCCAGCGAAGAAGGCAGATCTTTGAATGGAAAAACTATTTCCTGCCTTACGGTGTCTATGATTTCGACCAGACCGAAGCCATTCAGGATATTTCTCCCTTAAAAAAGCTCGATATTCCATTAGCTGAACTGGTGGTAGATACCCAAAGGTACTTCGACTATCACCATTCAGTAGAAGATACATTCGATAAAGTGAATAAAAGAGAGCTTCTTCTCGGGGCTGTTGCCATGACACAGATGATCTTTATGATCGATAAAAACTGGTAATCCAGGGGTAATATTAATTGTAAAAAGTACTGCATTTCATTAAGAACTAAACAGAATAAGAACAATACATGCAAATCATTAAACCAGATCTTAATCCCGAGCTTCTCACCGACACCAAGACCAATGCTCTGTATCATCAGCTGCAAAATCTGCTGAACCTGCTTGAGCAAAAGAAAATATCACCGGAAACCCTACAGAAGATCAACCTTGAGACTGAAGCTATCAATTCAACGTCCTTAAGGGATAAAGATCTGCACAAAATGCTGAAGGAAAAGCAAAACCACATCATAAAAACACTGGAAAAAGACCATAAGATCGTTCCCAGGAATTACTACAGGAATATCTGGCTGGCTGCGGGGATGGGAGCCTTCGGACTGCCCATCGGGGTTGCTTTCGGATTGCTGATCGGCAATATCGCACTTCTCAGCATCGGTTTGCCCATCGGGATGGCCATTGGAATCGGCGTTGGCACTTCACTCGATAAAAAAGCGGAAGCAGAAGGAAGACAGCTGGATATTGAAATCAAACATTATTAAATAACTACCGCATATCATGAAGTATTTTTTAACCGCAACTTTACTGGCCGGCAGCATTCTTTTATCTGCACAGGAAAAAAAAGACTCTGTACAGTTTGCAGAAATCTCAAAAGAAATATTAAATAACGGGAAAAGCTATACCGAACTGCGGGAGCTTACCAAAAATATCGGCCATCGCCTGAGCGGTTCCGAAGCTTGCGAAAAAGCGGTGACATGGGCCGAACAGAAACTTCGTGCCGCCGGAGCCGATAAAGTGTGGCTTCAGGACGTAATGGTCCCGGTCTGGGTAAGAGGAAAAGAATCGCTGCAGATCAAAGCCTCCAATGGAAAATGGAAGACTCTGAAAATGCTTTCGCTCGGAAATTCCGAAGGGACGGGTGGAAAAGAGGTCACCGGCGAGATCATCATGGTGAGATCGATGGATGAATATGAGAAACTCTCACCGGAGCAGGTGAAAGACAAGATCGTTTTCTTCAATTATCCTTTCAGTCAGACCTTCATAGAGACTTTCAGGGGATACAGTGATGCAGCCAAATACAGGTCGACCGCAGCGTCTTTAACGGCGAAAAAAGGCGGAAAGTTTGCCATTATCCGCTCGCTTTCTTCTGCTTTTGACGATGTTCCGCATACCGGAGCAATGCGTTATGCAGATGATAAAAAAATTCCGGCCGTCGCTATCGGAAGTACCACCGCTGATGAATTGGCTTCACTTTTAAAATCTCAAAAAATAATCGCTAAACTTAATTCCAACTGCGGGATGAAGGGTGAAAAACTCTCCCACTCCGTTATCGGAGAAATTACCGGCAAGAAAGACCAGAGTGTGATCGTGGTAGGCGGCCACCTGGACTCCTGGGATGTCGGTGAAGGTGCACATGATGACGGCTCAGGAATCGTACAGAGTATCGAAGTATTGCGGACTTTTAAAAATTTAGGAATCAAAAACAATCATACCATCAGGGTTGTGTGTTTTGCTAATGAAGAAAACGGCGTAAAAGGCGGTGTTCAGTACGGTAAAACCGTTAAGGAAAACAATGAGAAGCATCTTTTCGCTATTGAAACCGATGCAGGGGGCTTCACCCCTAGAGGAATTTCCCTTGATATGGATCCTGAAAAGAGAAAACAGATCCAAAGCTGGTCTGAGCTTTTTCTTCCTTATGGAATTTATGATTTTAAAAACACTTATTCGGGAACAGACCTTTATCCGTTACATGATATGGGAATCCCGACGGCCGAGCTGGTTCCCGATTCACAAAGGTATTTCGACATCCACCATACGGAAGAAGATACTTTTGAAAAGGTAAACCGAAGAGAGCTTCTGCTGGGCGCCGTAGCGATGACCCAGCTGATCTATATGATCGATAAAAACTGGTAAATATATTCAGCCGTTCCTTTTCAGGAGCGGTTTTTTTATGAAATGATCTTTAAGCTTATTTTCTTTCCCGAAAACCTGTCGCACCCTTGCAATGACTTTTCGGGAACACCCGAAAGTTTGTCGCACCCTTGCAACAAGGTTTCTGGTGAACCAGAAAGTTCCATGCAACCTCGTAATGACTTTTCTGGTGACCGGGAAAGTCTGTTGCACCCTCGCAACAATTTTTCGATATAAAATGCTAGACGTTGTAAGAAAGTTCAGGTTTCTAATAACCTGTTTGTGTTTAAGTTTTTAACGCAAGGTTCGCAAGGTTTTGTTTTGAATGATTGCGTATATTTCCGTTCGCAAAGGCGCTAACGCTCAGCAAATGATAGCCTTGTTTTTGAAAATAATTAATAAATCCAAGTACATACGATCAATATTCAAACCACCTCTTTTTTGGGTTAAGTTTTAACGCAAGGTTCGCAAGGTTTTGTTTTAAATGATTGCATATATTTTCCGTTCGCAAAGGCGCTAACGCTCAGCAAATGATAGCCTTGTTTTTGAAAATAATTAATAAAGGCTAATACTTACGGTCAATATTCAAACCGCCTCTTTTTTGGGTTAAGTTTTAACGCAAGGTTCGCAAGGTTTTGTTTTGAATGATTGCGTATATTTTCCGTTCGCAAAGGCGCTAACGCTCAGCAAATGATAGCCTTGTTTTTGAAAATAATTAATAAAGGCTGATAAGTACGATTATTCAGGATTCTTTTTTCTTTTTGTTTTAAAAAACTAGGTCAAAAAAACTTTTTTATCAAGCTTGACATCGATGATGCTGCCGCCTCTTTTGATCTTTATGCTGAGCATATTCTGGTCCTTTTCCACGCGATTTAGAAAATAGTGACAGGCGGTATCTTTATCGAGGTTTTCAAGCTTTACGCCGTTGATGGTGATGATCGAATCTCCTATTTTAAGAGGTACATTTCCGTCTTCAAAGATAAAAGTGACCATGGCATTTCCATTGACAAAACGATAGCTGAACCCGAAAGATTCAAGAGTAGACGGGCTGGTACTGATTCTTTTCATATAAATCCTGCTGTTCTTCCAGTCGAGGATAAAACTGAAATCCTTAAAGAATTCGTTGCCTATAAGGTCTGTTTTCCCGGTAGCCATTCTTTCCTTCTGAAATACCGTGTTTCCCATTTTCATTGAATCGGTCACGAAAATATATCCCGGTGCCGGAGTAGCGGTTCCAAAAGCCCCGGTGGTTCGGGTTCCGAAGGTTTTGATGATATGCTGAAATCTTTTCGGATCGATATTGTCTTCGGAAACTTCCAGCCTGCCGGAAAAGCCGGTATCAAAAGTAAGCTTGATGTCTTTGCTCAGGACTGAAGTCTGCACGACCGGAGTTTTCTGTGGCTGGCTCTCGAAAGGAATGGCAACTTCGTACTCCTTTAGATTAAAAGCCGAAATATCATTCGACGCTTCCAGTGAATTTTCCGAATAATTAATCTTCCAGAAGAGTTTAGCCATCTGGTTGGCCCCGATTATACCATCGACTTTCAGGCAGCCCAGCTCCGCGGAATTGAGATCAAGGACAATGGCCCCGACATTTTTAAAGATCAGACCGTCGACTTTCATTTCCGGAAGTTCGGTGAAGATCTGCTGCTGTACCTTCTCGTCGGAATCCTTAATAGATTTTTTATATTTTCTTTTAAGATTGAGTTCGTTATAAATGGTTTGTGAAATAACCGTCGGCGCACCGGTATCAAACAGGAAGTTATAGAATTTCCCATTGATGCTCACTTTCACGAACGGCAGGTTGTTTTCAAACCGCAGGTTTATCTTTTCAACAGGATTCATGAGCTGTACCTCCCCTTTTTCAAAAAACTTTTTACTTTGCCCGAAAATCGTAACGGCCGAGAACAGAAAAAATGAGTAAAGGATTTTTTTCATTGATTTATTTTGCAGCTAAAATAAGGGTTTTTGAAAACATACCATTTGCGAAATCAATATAATTCCATTTAAAGCTTAAATAAAACCATTATTGATCCCTATTTCTGATCTGACTTTCCGTCCATTTCCTTAAGATAGCTTTGGTAGTTGAAATAAGGTTCATTAATGAGACTATTCGGCTTCAGGTATAAGGTTCCGGTTCTATTGTCTAATATGACGTTGAAATGCTTCAGAATCTGGTTTCCAAAAAGGCTTGCTTTTCCATTGGGTACCGAAGGATCGGAGGCATTGGTTACGATATCCTTAAACTCCAGCCCTGCGATGAAGGCATCCAACCGGATGATCTTACGTCCGTTAATGGTAGTCAGTGGGTGTAAATGTTCCCAGTTGCTTCCCGATTGGGTAAAATCATTTCCAATCATCATCGAGCCGTCGCGACCGGTATCAAAAAGGAACCAGAAATCAAACTTCTTATGATTATGGATGAATTTCACCCTGAACATGGGCCGGTCTTGTACATAGAAAACAGAATTTTTTGTATACTGTCCGGCTTCTTCGGGAAGTTTGCCATAAATAACGAGTTCGTTTTTATCATAGTCTATTCCGATGATTTTATCGCGAAAAAAACCGTTCCCGATAATAATATCTTCGAAAGGCTTCATATTGCCGACTTCAGTAAGGGAAGTTTCTTTCCAGGCAAGCGTGTTGATTTTTAAAATATTGTGAAGGCTTGTTTTCTCTTTGTTGATGCCGTTCGTATTGCTGACAATGGTATTTGAGGAAAATTCAAGACCTATTTTACCGGAAGAATTTTTATTGACAACGCTGGTGCCGGCTCCCAAATCAAGCTGAATCAGTACACTTTTACCATTGACCTGCCCGTCGAAATAGATCTTCGAATCGATTAATTTAAAAGGAATATGAACAGGATAAGCCGGAGAAGCGCTAAATTCGGGTAATTCCGGAGGCAAAACTGAAGCGATCCTGATATGGCAGCTATCCTTATCGTTGAGCAAAACCAAAAAATCATACTTCTTCCCAGGCTGAGTTCTTATGGTGAGCTGATTCTGATCTGTCTTAAATTTGATAATGCTCTTTTGCGACGGAATGTTTACATAATAAATATCAGGCTTCGCACCGGGTTCCAGATGCCAGTCCATTTTTACGTTTTTGCCGTCGCTAATCCAGGCCTTGTCAGAACCGGAGGTTATCGTTCGTATCGTTTTTTGTGCTGATAATAGATTAACTTTTAAAATCAGGATGGTCAGGATAATAAAAGATCTTTGATGAAAATGGGTCATGGTCGTTCTGTTATTCAATTACCGGAACAAAGAACATGATTAGTCCGGATAAATGCTATAATTTAAGCCGCCAATCGCGCGCCAGTATGCCGCCAAACCTGCGTCAATGCTATAAAATATTGATATCCGGAAAGATGCGCTCGGGTTTTTCTTTGCTCAAAACATAAGCATTTCTGACGATCACAACAGCATTTACCATAACCCAAAAGATCGGAATCAGTAATTTGATATTACTTTTTACCATCAGCCAGTCATTAAGAATAAGAATAAAAACAAAAAGTAAGATAGCGATCAGCGTCCAGACAATCTGAATAGAAAGTAATTTTTTACTGACAGTGTTATACTGTTTTTTCCAAAATATGATAAAAAACGGAACCAGGATATTGAGCGGTGGAAAGCAGATCAACGGTAATGCAGACAAGTTCGCAATTTTGTTCCATTTCATTTCGTCTTTATCATCATTTTCATAATGGTCTTCGGTAAAATAAGATTCATCCACACCCAGTGCCTCGGAAAGTGCTTTCAGGGTAAAACGTTTGGGAACCTGTCCGGATTCAATTCTCTGTATCGTTCTTACGGAAACACCTGATTTCCCGGCCAGCTCTTCCTGGGTTAAGTTGAGCCGTTCTCTTTTTTCAGCCAGTTTGTGCATAAATTTTCTATTAAATGGTGTTTAAATTTTATCGAGTACCTTCTTCGGCAATACTTTTACCAGTTGTGTCTTATATTCCTTTTCCAGGAATACAAATTTCCATGATTTACGGTCTTTGGATACCGCACAGGCTTTCATGGCTGCATTAATAAGATAGGCGCCTTCTTTAGGGAGATATTTTACATTGTTCTGTCCATACCTTTTAGCAAGCATTGTACTGAGTTGCTTTTTCATCTCATCGTTCACAGAACCCATATTGAATTTCATGGTCAAATAATAATTGGCTATTGAGAAATATTCACCGCTGATGAGTTCAGGCTTTTCTATATTCCCGAATTTCAGATTTCCGACTTCAATTTTCATGAAGGGATTGTTGTAGGTCATGTTCAGCATCTGGGTCATCTGATCTTTTGGAACCACGGTGAAAAACTTAGGATAAATGCAGTTCACTGCCTGATCAATCTTTTTAGACATGATCGAATTTGAGAAATACGTAAGTGATTTTTTGATGGCTGCATCATCAGGATTTTGCTTTGTCTGAGCAAAAATCAAAGACGACATCAGCATACACAGGAACAGAAATGATTTTGTTTTCATAATTTAAATTAAGCTTTACTCAACGTGACGTTATTCTTTCTGATCTGTCGAAGCGTTTGGGGAGATCGTTACAGCATCTTTGTACGTGCATAAAAAAAGCCGCCCTTTCGGACAGCTTTCAGAATATTTTAAGTGTGATTATTTCACTTTTACAAGCTCAACATCGAAGATCAGCCATGCGTTTGGCGGAATTACACCTCCTGCTCCTCTTTCTCCGTAGCCCATTGCCGGCGGAATCAATAAGGTAGCGGTTTCTCCTTCTTTCAACAAAAGGATGCCTTCATCCCAACCTTTGATCACTCTTCCCATCCCGATAGGAATTTCGATCGGCTCATTTCTTTTGAAGGATGAATCGAATTCAGTTCCGTCTACTAATTTACCCGCATAATGTACAGAAACATTATCTCCCTCTTTCGGAGCTTTTCCGTCTGTAGTTTTGGTAATTTTGTAATAAAGACCGGATTCTGTTTTCTGCATTCCGGCTTTCAAATCTTCAACCATTTTCTCTTGGTTAGCTTTGAATTCCTCTTCTTTTCTCTTTTTTTCAGCCTCTTCTTTAGCAAGATAAGCTTTGTTGTTTTCAGCGATTTTCGCTTTTCCTTCACTGAAAGTTTTAGCGGCATCGTAGTGCTTGTACTCATCTCCTTTGCTGAAAACAGATACTTTTTCCAGAACAATATCCGTTTTAGGTTTGTCCTGCGGTCCTTTTTCAACATTGGCAATAGAATCGATCACTTCCACACCTTTCACCACTTTTCCGAAGATAGTGTGCTTCCCGTCTAACCAAGGCGTCGCCACTTCGGTAATGAAGAACTGGGAACCATTGGTATTCGGTCCTGAATTCGCCATTGAAAGAATTCCTTTCCCGGTGTGCTTAAGGTCGTTTCTTTCGTCCTCGAATTTGTATCCGGGATCTCCCATTCCTGTTCCCTGGGGATCACCTCCCTGGATCATGAAATCTTTGATCACCCTGTGGAAAATTGTTCCGTCGTAATAAGGAACGCCTTTCGCTTTTGCTTTGTTATCGATTTTCCCTTCGGCAAGACCAATAAAATTGGCTACCGTTACAGGCGCTTTTTTGTCTTCAAACTTTACGATCATATTTCCTTTCGTTGTCTGAAGGTTGGCATAAAGTCCGTCATTAAGACCTTCGTAAGTTTCTTTGTCTACGTTCATTTTTTTATAAATTGGTGTACAACTCATGAGCGAAATGCTTGCCGCTGCCAGAATTATATTTTTGTTAAACAATTTCATGGATTATAATGCTTTTAATTTTATGATTAACGGGATATCATTGTCTATTTTCTTCTCGTCTCCATACGTACCGTACGCAAGTGCGGAAGGAACCAAAAGCGTGACTTCCTCACCATCATGGATAAAGCGTAAAGCATCTTCTACCGCTTTCAATTCGTCAAAATGTCCGAACCTGGCTTCTTTTCTCTGGATCGGCTGATCGTAGATTTTGGTCTGGTCAAAATCATACAGGTCATACGAGTAGGAAATAAAGCTGTCGTCCTGTCTTCTCTGCCGCTGATCAAAACCTTGTACATCGACCCAATAGTTTAGCTGGGTGGGATAAAATTTCACAGGCTGGTTGTTGATCCATTCCTGAATATGAAATCTTTCCTGAGTATTCAGGTTTTTCATCCTTTGTTTTGATACATCGAGATCATCTTTGCTGAGAACCCCGCCGACAGGTGGATGCGTCTGCGTGTTTTTGCTGCAGCTGAATAAGCTCAGAACCGATATGAAGAGTATTTTTCTCATAAACTTTTGCGAAAATACACATTTCGCGAATGATTCACAAAACTTGTAAAGCAAAGTTTACATATTTGAACTATGCTGAACACTAAGTTGCTTCAGTTAATTTAAATGATTTAGAGCATTTATAATCATGTCTCAACGCTTTAATTTAAATCAAAAAAGCCGGGAAATTCCCGGCTGTATTTGTTTATTGTTTAGATTAAACTGTTTCCAGTACGTGATCTACCTGAACTCTCCATCCGAACGGATCTTCTGTCAGATTGCTCTGGATGTTGACAAGATCGGTTTTAAGCATTTCGGCATAACTATCTTCGTCCGACAATCTTGGAAGCTGAAGCTTTTCACCGTTGTATCCCAAAGCCTGGAAAACAGTTGTTACAACTGCGGTTCCTACGCCCCAAACTTCTTTGAGGGTTCCGTTTTTCTGAGCTTCAATAACGTCTTTTACTTTGATAGGCTCTATTTTCACTTCAATTCCCCTCTTTTTAGCCAACTGAATGAAACTGTCTCTGGTAACACCGTCAAGAATTTTTTCTGAAGTCGGTGGCGTGTAAATTGTATCGTTGATTCTTACAAATACATTCATTGTTCCGCTTTCTTCGAAATATTCGTGCGTGGAATCGTCTGTCCAGATAATCTGTTCGTAACCTTCTTCGATCGCCAGTTGGGTAGGATAGAAAGAAGCTGCATAATTTCCGGCTGCTTTTGCAGAACCTACTCCACCGCTTGCCGCTCTCGAATAATGGTCTGATATTTTTACCGAAACAGGCTCCGTGTAGTAACTCTTTGCCGGTGTTGCTACGATCGCAAACATATATTTGTTGGCAACCCTTGCTTTAAGAGCTTCTTCGGTAGCAAAGATCAATGGTCTGATATATAAAGACATGCCTTCTCCCTGAGGAATCCAGTCTCTGTCGATATCTACTAAAGCTTTTAATCCGTCCAGGAACATTTCTTCCGTTACCTCCGGCATGGCAAGACGTTTCGCCGACTTATTGATACGTTCAAAATTCTTTTCGGGCCTGAAAAGGAAAACCTGTCCGTCTTTGTCTTTGTAGGCCTTCATGCCTTCAAAACAAGCTTGTCCGTAGTTTACACCCATCATGGCAGGGGTAAACATTAAAGGACCATAAGGAACCAATTTTACATCACCCCACTTTCCATCCTCGTACTCACAGATGATCATATGATCAATAAATGTATTTCCGAAAGAAAAATTGTTTGGGTCGAATGTAGAAATTCTGGAGTTTTCAGTTTTTTGAATTATCATTTCTAAAATTTTTTATGATGTTCTACAAATTTAACATAATTTTCTAAATATAAAAATTTTAGAGTAATTTTGTAAAAAAATACCTTGGAAAGAGAGATAAAGACCACAAACGACGGTAGTAAAACATTATATATCAATAATTTAAATGAGAACTACCATTCGCACCACGGAGCACTTCAGGAAGCAGAACACGTGTTTGTCAAAAATGGATTAAATTTAATAAATGATTACGAAATTAATATTTTAGAACTCGGTTTTGGAACAGGTCTGAATGTTTTGGTAACAATTAATGAATATTTAAAAACTGACAAAAATCATGTCATCAATTATTTTACCCTGGAAAAATACCCCATAAATGAATCGGAAATGAACGATTTGGCATATTTTGAGCTATTCGATAACGCAGAATTCAAAAATATTTATCAAAAAGTTCATCATGCAGACTGGGAAAAGCAGGTTGAAATTGTGAAAGGATTTCACCTGAAAAAGATAAATTGTGATTTTTTTAAACTGAAAGACATAGAGTTACCGAAAATCAATCTCGTTTATTATGACTGTTTCGGGGCAAGGGTACAACCCGATCTATGGGAAAAGCCTTTGTTTGAAATGGTTTCTGACAAAATGGCGGTTAATGGTTTGTTAACAACCTACTCCTCAAAAGGAAGTGTACGAAGGATTCTCCAGGAACTTAATTTTAATGTAGAAAAAAAACAGGGACCTCCCGGAAAGAGAGAAATGATCAATGCAGTAAAAAAGTAATGTAACCATATAAGAGTGTACCAATGTAACAATATGAAAATTTTAAAAATAATTATTGGCATTGGTACATTGTTGCACTGATAATTGGTACATTTATTTAGCCAGTCTTATTCCTGTGAATTGCCACTTTAGTTCGGGCTGGAAAAAATTACGGTATGTTTCCCTGCTGTGTCCGGGAGAAGTTGCTATGGAAGCACCCCGTAAAACCATTTGATTGACCATAAATTTCCCATTGTACTCACCTACCGCTCCCGGTTCTTTTTTAAATCCGGGATATGGCAGGTAGGCACTATTGGTCCATTCCCATCTTTTTCCCCATTCAAAATGAGGAGAAGCCACTTCCCACTCCTGTTCGGTAGGTAAACGCATTCCTTTCCAGGAAGCATAAGCCGAGGCTTCGTAGAAATTTATATGGCAAAGTTCTTCATCAGGATTTATTTCTTCCAAACCTGCCAGGGTATAATTCATCCACTGCCCGTCTATCTTATGCCAATACAGAGGAGATTTAACCTTATTTTCTTTTACCCAGTTCCATCCGTCGGCATGCCAGTACCTGAAATCCGAATATCCTCCGTCTTCCATGAATTCAAGATATTCCCGATTGGTGACCAGACGGCTTGAAATTCCAAAATCATTCAGATAGACTTTATGCCTGTTTAATTCATTATCAAACGCAAATCCGACACCATCGAAACCGATCTCATAAATTCCTTCTGAAAACCGGAGCATTGTTTTTTCCTGAATGTTGGTCTCCTTTTTATCAAAATCTTTTTTATATACCGGAAATAAAGGATTATGACCGAGAATATATTTGATATCGGTAATCAGCAACTCCTGATGCTGCTGTTCGTGATTAAGGCCCAATTCCAGAAGTTGGGCTATTTCGTTTGTAATATAATTACTGTTGAGAAATTCGGTCATTTTCTCATCTACATATTTCCGGTATTTGTAAATATCTGAAACAGAAGGCCTGCTGAGATTTCCACGGTCAGTACGTATCACTCTTGCTCCGATCGTCTCGTAATAGCTGTTGAAAACAAAATTATACTGCGGATCGAAAATCTCATAAGCAGAAAAATGCGGTACCAGAATAAAGGTTTCAAAAAACCAGGTGGTATGCCCAAGATGCCATTTGGGAGGACTCACATCCACGATAGGCTGTACCACATAATCTTCTATTTCTAGAGGCTGGCATATTTCCTCTGAACGTTTTCTGATATCGCTGAACTTTTTAATCAGCGGATTGGTAATGGTGTGGGTTTTCATACTTTAAATTTTATCGGTTAAGCCATCCATATACTGTCGACAAACCAGTCTTTGGAATCAGCAATCTCACCGGCAATGGTGAATCCTGACTCTTCAGCCAGCTTTTTTATATCTGACTTTGAAAATTTCTGTGAAACTTCCATGTCAATGACTTCATTTTCTTCAAAATAAATTCTTTCACCGGCAACAGTTATCTTTTGTTCTTTAAGACTGATCAGAAAACTCTTACAGGCGCCGGTGATCGGGTCATAAGATTCATAATGCTGAAAATCATCAATAGTGAAATCCGCATCCAACTCGCGGTTGATCCTCGATAAAAGATTCAGGTTGAAGGCCGCTGTAATTCCCGATGCGTCGCTGTATGCATTTAAAACCGTGTAGGGATTTTTTTTAAGATCAAAACCAATCAGTACGATATCTTCTTTTTTGAGCAACCTGTGAAGGTTTACGCAGAATTCTGTCGCTTCTTTTTTGCTCATGTTGCCGATATTTCCGCCTAAAAACATAATAACTTTTCTTCGTGACGAAAGCTTCATAGCTTTTTCCAGCATCTGGAAATATTCTCCTTCTAAAGACACAATATCCAATCCCGGTAGCTGTTTCTTCAAATTCTTTTCAAGCACGGAAAGAATATTCCCTGAGATATCGATGGGCATATAGGTAAAATCACTTTTCTGCTCATTTAAATATTTCAGGAGATACGTGGATTTCATTGCATCGCCGGCACCAAGTTCTATAAGATCAAAGGGTTCATCGCCGGCCCTGATTCCTTTTGCAATTTCCCCTGTTTTATTCTTAAAGATATCAAGCTCACATCGCGTAAGATAATATTCAGGCATGGCCATGATCTTCTGAAACAGCTCATCTCCGTTCTTATCGTAAAAATATTTGGATGAAAGATGTTTTGGGTGACTTTGCAGGCCTGCAAGTACATCATTCAGGAATTGATCCGTATGATCTTTAGCATTCCCTTTTCGTGACTCTTTTTCTAATTGAAGATTCATATTGGTTGTCATTTGGTTGTTAAAATTTAGCAACTATCTTGCCGCCGTCATAAAACTTCCGATAAAATATTCCTGTGGCCTTATTTATTTCAAACAGCAGTGTAAAAAAACAAAAAGAAATTGATACAAAAAAAGGAAGATGACAAAGCTTGGAATGTTGATTGCTATATAATCCACAAGTGGCTTCCACAGCCATACCACACCAAATCAATAAATTTATGGAAAAATCAATCACAAGAAGAAATGCGATTGGAAAGATAGCGAGCACTATTGCCGTTGCTGCTATATCCCCGGCCGCATTGGCACAATCACAAAACCAACAACCCCGGAATTCTACCGGTCCGGATCTTACCGATCCCACCACAAAATACCCAAGGCCACCCTTTAAAAGCCAGTCTCAACCATTTCCTGGATTAGCCGGCAAGATGGATCCTGTACCGGACCACGGAGAAAAAAGCTATGTGGGATCAGGAAGACTAATGGGAAGAAAAGCCCTGATTACCGGTGGAGATTCCGGGATCGGGAGAGCTGCAGCTATTGCATATGCCCGTGAAGGCGCAGATGTTGCGATCAATTATCTGCCGGAAGAAGAGCCGGATGCCAGGGAAGTGATAGAACTGATCCGGAAAGCCGGACGCAAAGCCATCGCAATTCCCGGAGACATCAGGGAAGAATCCTTCTGCCGGAAACTTGTATCACAGGCAGTTGAGCAACTTGGCGGACTTGACATTCTCGTTAACAACGCAGGACATCAGAAAACCCACGAATCAATTCTGGATATCAGCACAGAAGAATTTGAAAGAACGATGAAAACCAATATTTATGCGCCGTTCTGGATTATCAAAGCGGCACTTCCCCATCTCAAACCTGGATCTTCCATCATAGGACTCTCATCTGTTCAGGCTTACGATCCTTCTGAAAATCTTTATGATTATGCGCAGACCAAAGCTGCGACGACGAGCTACGTAAAATCATTGGCAAAACAACTTGGCCCCAAAGGCATAAGAGTAAACGGAGTCGCCCCAGGCCCGGTATGGACCGCACTCGAAGTAAGCGGAGGACAAACGCAGGAAAATCTCGTGAAGTTCGGAGCTGATACTCCTCTTGGCCGTCCGGGTCAACCGGCCGAGCTTGCTTCTATATTTGTACAGCTTGCTGCCAATGATGCCAGCTTCTCAACCGGGCAAATTTACGGAGCAGCGGGAGGAAGCGGACAACCTTAACCATAGCCCTAATTAAATACTATAAATAATTTAAAATTAAAATATTATGAATAATAAAATTAAAATAGCTTTAGCTTTGATAGGTGCAGGATCAGTAGTGGCCTGGAGAATGAACAGAAGAAAAAACGGGAAGCACAAAACCTTTACAGCTCCCGACGGAAACACGTACCAGGAGAATCAGATCTACAGAACATTTGATAATAAGCTTTATAAAAATGGAAAAGAGATCCATTTTGAAACTCCGTCGACAGACCAGGATAGTTCTGTAAACCATCCGTTCGAAATACAGGCTGATAATCTTTCTAAAAACTACAATATGGTAAACAAGGATATCAGCTATCATCAGAAAGGTGTCAGACACCATTAAAAATAATAAATGCTCCGGTTCTTGTAATCGGAGCATTTATTATTTTATGAATTTGATATCATGTCGAAACATTTTAAATAATTCTTATTATTTTTATTCAAACCTTAATCTCAAAAAAATATTTTTTATGAAAAAACTAATAATCCGGTAGTATTGATTCTATCCATGAGCATTTCTATGATTAACGCACAGAAAGTGAAAGATGGAGAAACAATTGATGTCAACGGGCTTTCAGTTACCTTTAATATTCTGAATAAAGAATCGATATCTGTAGGCGGTAAAGATTTTGACCGTTATAAAGTATCTGCCAAAGCGGTCAACAATTCACAAAAAAGTTTTAATATGCGGTTAAGCAGCGCCCCGCAGGTAGCTAGTAACATCACTTTAGTAGAACTCAACTGCCTCAATGCGACAGGCGCTAAGCTTACTTCAAAGAAAATTGACCTGAAACTTAATCCCCAAAATGTAAATGTTACCTATTGGGCATATACAAAAGACGGCAAATACCAAAGCTTTGTGATCCCGATTGTTGCAGGTTATTATCTGGATCATGGAGATTCTGTGAATGATGATGCCATATTTATTGTACCCAAAGGAGAAACTCCTGATGTCTCTGTCAGAAGCTTACAGTAAATCTTTATATATACTAAAATCGTCTTCACTAATCAAAAAAAACTTCGGAACTGGAAATCAGCCGGCGGCAATATTCGCTGCTTCGTACTGGGGATTTTTTGGAATGGTGAACCAAAATGTACTGCCCTCACCTATTTTGCTGTGTACCCCGATCTTTCCGGAATGCTTTTTAATAATTTCCGAGCAGATGTACAAACCGAGGCCAAGCCCAGAATAAGAAGTGCCCAGGTAATTGGCGCGATAATACCGGTCAAAAAGATGGGGAATGACTGATTCGGAAATACCCTGCCCAAAATCCTGTACCGAAACTTTTACATGATCCTCAAACGATTCGGTAAGAATATGGATCTCCCTGGAATCTTTAGCATATTTCACGGCATTGCTGACAAGGTTTACCACTACCTGCTCGATCCTGTGTTCGTCGGCATGCACTTCGATCAGTTCATCACCCTTCAGAATGATCTGGTATTTATCTTCAAGTCTTATATGGTGGCAGCTTTTGCCCAGCATTTCATTCAGGTTAAAGGTATTGTACTGAAGCATCAGCTGGTCTTCGCCCAATCGGCTCATATTTAGCAGATCGTCGATGAGCGTGCACATTTTTTCGATGCCCTTGTCCGACTGCTCGATCAGTCTCACATGAGTATGCGAGTACGGCTTATCTTTTATTCTGTTCAGCAGTTGTATGGAAGCTTTTACGGCGGTGAGAGGCGTCTTCAGTTCGTGACTGGCGACACTGAGAAAATCATCCTTACGCTGTTCGGCGAGCTTCTTATCTGTAATATCGGTGGTCATGCCGACCATTCTGTCTGCTACACCATTTTTGTCGTATCTCGGGCGGCCGTGTGCCTGGATCCAGTGGACAGAGCCATCTCTCCAGCGAACCGGATACTCTGCCTTATAGATCCCGTTGGTAAGAATAGCCTCCCTTACCAGGCTTCTGATATGATCCCTGTATTCCGGAAAGATGGCATTAAAAAGATCCGAATAATTGAATTCTTCATCTGCCGCATATCCATAATTATACTTGAACTGCGCGGTACTTTCCATCTTTCCGGTGGCAAGGTGTACTTCGGTAGATCCCAGACTGCTGGCATCCATCGCAATCTCAAGACGGTTTTTAAATTCCATCACCGATTCTCTTCCATTGACCTGCTCGGTTACGTCACTTGCGACGACAAGGATTGATGTGCTGTTTTGGTTTTCATCAAAGATAGGCTGATATACAAAATTCAGGTAGAGCTCGCCGAGGCCGTCACTATTCTGGATAAGTGCTTTGATTTCTTTGCCATAGTAAGGCTGTCCCGTTTTGTAAACTTCCGTAAGAATATCGATAAAGGCCTGTCCTTTTATTTCCGGCAGGGCTTCTGCTAAAGGCTTCCCTATAATCGAGCGGTCCTTGTTCCAGATCTGAAGCACCATATCGTTTACAATATCCACCTCAAAATTCTCCCCTCTTAATGACGCCATGGCAACCGGTGATTTTTCGACCAGTGTTTTAAAACGTTTTTCATTTTCGGTCAGAGTATGGTTTGCCGTAAGCAGTTCTTTCCTGATTTTAAGGAGCTCGCTGCTGACTGCGAAAAGCTCTTCATGTTTTGAAACCAGATCTTCATTGGTGGTAAGATATTCTTCATTTAAAGCTGAAAGGTCATCGATCAGTTTCTGTTCAGATCTGGATTTTTCTTCCACCATGCTTAAGGCATTCTGTCTTTGCGTGACTTCAAATGCTGTGTGAAGAATGTATTCCGTTTTTCCCTCTTCATCCAGGATGGCTTTATATTCAAAATCAAAATAGAAGGTTTTGAAAGCTCCATCGACCAGGAGATCGGCAGGATAGTTTTTAGCCGTAAAGGTTTCCCCCGAATCCCAGACATTTTTCAGCATATTAAAAAAGGGCTGATCGTCGAGCTCAGGTAAAACACTTCTGAAATCCTTACCTATGACGCTTCTGTCTTTTCCCCAAAAATCAAGCATCGCCTTATTGGCGCTTATAATCTTTATATCTTCTCCTCTGTAGACGGCTGTAGCGTTGGGAGAGTGAAAAAGTACAGACAGCAGCTTTTCTGCATCGATTTGTTCCGGAGAGTTCATATTCATTAAATTGTTTCAAATATTACCTGATATCCTGTTTGTGCTGCATGTTTTGTTTTAATCCTTCATGTCAGCTATAATTAAAAATAAACCATAACAGAAACTGCTATGGCTTAATTTAGTATTTGTATTCTTTGTCTCTGTAAAAGATTATTCAATACCTATATTAAAAAAGATCATTGAACTTGGTACTTCCTGAGGCTCCTTTTGGAAGAAAAACAACTTTTCGCTTGATCATTTTTGCTTTTTCAAGGGCTTTAAGTGCTTTCTGACGTTCAATCTCTCTGTTAAGCGACGGGGAATTTTCCCATTGAGTAAATTCTTTCATAATTTAATATTTTAAGGTGTTAGTGTAAGGGTAAGTTTTAAAGTAACTTATTATTGTCTTAGCATAAAGCAGACCACTTTTAACAAAATCCTGATAAAATTAAATTAAATAATAAAAAATTCATAAAGCGCTTCATCACTTGATATGAAAATATCCTGGATCAGGATACTTAAAACTGGAAGCCAGCTCCGAAATCAGTTTCTCAGATGAGATAATACATTGTTTTTTTAATAGAAGTGAGTAGCTTCTGATGACCGGTTGTTCTTCATTGAAATAACGTTTTGTTTACCGGAACGAATTGATGCAGCAAATATGTTTCTGATGATTCGTAAGAAGCTATTTACACTTTTAATCTTTGGATTAGCCTTATCGAGACGCTGAAAAGTACAGATTTTTCGAGGTTGCATTCAATATTTCAAATAATTTTAATCAAAAGAGTGGTTATTCTCTGTTGTTTTTCCACTTCAGGAATTAATTAATGCGTATAATGATTAAGAAAATACGCTTAAAGTGTATTATTGTACGCTTAAAGCATAGAATAATACACTTTAAGCGTACAATAATATATTTAAAGTGTATAATTATATATATAATACGTATAAAGATAAACTTAATGTATATAAAGATAAACCTAATGTATATAAAAATACGTCTTAAGCTTATTTTTAGTTCATTAATTATTCATTTTCCATTCTTAAAATGACTGTCATTCCATAATGAATATCTTAAAACAGTTTAAATAAGTTTTAATTAAAAAAAATCTAAATTTTTAAGATATTGATTAATAATTTATATGAAGGGCATATTATTTGCGTCTCACATTTACTGAATATGGAAATTTGGAAAATTTTAACCTTTTTCCCATATTTGCAGATCAGTGAAAGTTTAAGCTTGGAACTTTACAAAACAGCTATACTCCGATGAATAACAATATTGAAATCTATATACAGGCACTGAACTCGGCAAACTGCGGTATCATCATTACGGATAATACCCAGCCCGACAACCCTATTGTTTATTGCAATAAAGCCTTTGAAGAGATGAGCGGGTATTCTCATGATGAGATTATCGGGCACAACTGTCGCTTCCTACAGGGGCAGGACCGGTCTCAGCCTGAGAGAAGCCTTATCAAAAAATGCATTACTGAAGGAAAAGACTGTAAGGTAGAAATCAGAAACTACAATAAGATAGGACAGCTATTCTGGAACGAACTCTTTATTTCTCCCGTGAAGAATGACGAAGGGATTATTACTCATTTTATCGGTGTACAGAATGATATCACAGCACGCAAAAAAGCCGAACATGAGCTCAGGGAAGAGAAATCTTCCGTAGAGAGAAAAATCATGGAGAGAACGAAGGAACTGGTAGACAGTGAGGCTTTTCTTTCGAGTATCGTTCAGACCGTGAGGGAAAGTTTATTGGTTCTTGATGCAGATTACAGGGTATTGAGTGCCAATACGCATTTTTTAAATTCATTTAAAGTGACCTCAGAAGATACGGTGGGTAAAATACTTTTCGAGCTGGGAAACCACCAATGGGACATTGAAACCCTGCGGGAACTCCTGATGAAGATCCTGCCGACGAATAATCCTGTAATCGACTATGAAGTGGAACATGATTTCCCATACATCGGTAAAAAAGTAATGTTGCTGAATGCGTACCGTATTGAATTTGATGGACAATACAAAGACAGGATCCTTATTGCTATTGAAGACATCACGGAAAAGAAAGAGATCGACCGCAGAAAAGACGATTTCCTGTCGATTGCAAGCCACGAACTGAAAACACCTCTTACGACCATTAAAGGTCTGGTACAGCTTCTTCAGAGAATGGTTCCGGAAAATTCTCCTGAAAGGTTCACTTCTACACTTGACAAGGTTTCGGTATACGTAGACCGTCTGAATGTTCTGATTTCAGATCTTCTCGACACCTCAAAGATACAGTCCGGAAATATTGAGCTCCACGTAGATCCTTTCGAGATTGATAAGACCATCAGAGACACTATTGAAAATCTATCGGTATCAGCTCCGAATCATAAAATATCTTTATCGGGTTCTTCCAACGCTGTGATTCTCGGGGATGAGCTTCAGATCTCTCAGGTCATTAACAATCTGATATCAAACGCCATAAAATATTCTCCCGGGTCAGATAAAGTAGATGTATACGTAAACCGCGTCGGAAATTTCGTAAAAGTTTCAGTGACCGATTACGGCATGGGAATCAGTACTCAGGACAAAGCAAAAATTTTCGACCGCTTTTTCAGGGCAAGGGAAATCCAGAAAAAATTCCCGGGTCTTGGGATCGGGCTTTATATCTCCCATGAAATTGTTGTCAATCATAACGGAACGCTTTGGGCAGAAAGCGAAATCGGAGAAGGATCAACGTTTAGTTTCACATTACCAATAATGAAAAATCACTAAGATGAATAGCAAAAAGATAATGGTTTGTGATGATGATCAGGGTATACTGGATGTTCTCCAAATGCTCCTGGAATCGGAAGGTTTTACAGTTTTCACAGAAATTAACAGCACGAATCTGATCAAGCAGATCCAGATCGATAAACCCGACCTTATATTACTGGATCTCTGGATGCCGCTCCTTTCCGGTGATCAGGTTTTAAAAGCGATCAGAAGCACACAGGGAATTAATGAGCTGCCCGTTATTGTACTCTCTGCCAGTGTAGATGGCGATGATATCGCTTCAGATGCAGGAGCAAATGATTTTGTACCCAAGCCTTTTGATCTCGATGTCATCGTGTCAAAAATTAATGGCTTGCTGGTTTAAAATTCAGATGTACTCATCATAAAAATAAAGGAATATACACACTGTGATTGTGGTATATTCCTTTATTGTTTTCAATTATTTAATCTTTTTCGGCTGCTGTAAATTTTCCCGTTCTAAGATCGACCGAGCAGCCATCTGCTATGATATGAACGGTCAGGTTTTCACCATAAACCGGATGCCCCTTTTTCACCGTTTTGATATTGGTCTTTCCAAGATTTCCTGCCCCGATCCCAATGATCATTCCTGAACCTTTGCAGATCGCCTTATTTCCATCCTCGATTAAAAGTGCCGTATCTTCCCCCAACCCTACTCCGAAACAATCCCTTTGCATCATAACGGCATGAGCCAGTCTTCCGAATCTGCCCCTGTGTACAAAATGGGTATCGACAATACATCCGGATAAAAATCCCAGCCCTTCAGATAGCTTCATGTCATTTTCAAGAATGGCCTCCCCTTCTTCCGCTTCACAAATGACGATTTCGGGGATCGACATTGCTCCGGCACTTGTTCCTGCGACGACAAAATCTTTTTCATTCAGATATTTTTCCATTAAGATTTTATGAAGGTCAGAATTTTTAAGTTCACGGTCAATTTTATTCTGATCTCCTCCGGTGAAGAAAGCGGCTTTACAGTCTTTAATTCTTTCTAGGTCTGCATGATCTGATTTGCCTGCGGAGTGAATAAATCCGAAATTGGTGTACCCTATTTCCTCAAATGTTTTTGTGTACATTTCCTTCATACTTTCGGGGTCGGAACTGGCGGTGGTGATGACTTCGATCCTGTCGTTTTTATTGGGGGTAAGAAGCTTTAAAATTTCGTGGGGTGAAAACTCTTTATTTTTAGATTTCATGGCCACTTTAGTTCCGTCGCGGTCTTCTTTTCCGCCGATAAGGAGCAATTTACCTTTCGGGATCTTCTGGATATCTTTATTCATATTCTGGATGGTGAATTCTTTGATATCTAAATTAAGAAAGAAATTCAAGAATATTATTGACTCAAATCAATCACCGTAAATTATGGGTATTATGATATGGGTCATAAATAATCAGTTATTTAAAGTGCTAACTTCGAAAGACACAGATTGTGGATTCAGTAATATCGAAAAGCTGATTTAACACTAAAAAAAGAACTCATGCTGATTGAAGAAGAAATTTTATTGTCATACGGTGCTTCTATAGAAGATTTAAATACTTCCGACACTATTTTTAATGAGGGTGATACACCAAGGAAATTTTACCAGATCAGGAAAGGCAGAATCAAGCTGAACCACTATGATGAAGAAGGTAAAGAACTCATTCTTGCCGTATTGCATGAGGGCTTCAGTGTATGCGAGCTTCTGCTGTTCATTGATAAAAAATATCCGGTAAATGCCATCGCCATCGAACCTACGGAAATCATCACACTTCCGAAAGAATCTTTTACCAGAATCCTGGATGAAAGCCCTGAGATTTCCAGAGATATCAATACTTTTCTTTCCAAGAGGCTTTATTTTAAATATATCATGCTCCGAAATAATACCTCGCTCCATCCTGCCGTGAGGATAAAAGGTGCGCTGGAATATCATAAAAGCTTCAGTAACGATCAAGGTAAATTCTCTTTTGAAGTTCCTTTCACCCAGCGTGAACTGGCAGCCATTACAGGATTGCGCACGGAAACCGTAGTAAGAACGATCAAAAAACTGGAGAAAGAGCAATATCTAAAAATCATTGAAAGAAAAATATATGTTTAGTCTATGATGAATTCAAAAAAACTTCAGAGACCATACTTCCAAAATACGGATGCCGTTTTTCTGGCGAAGGATCTTCTGGGAAAAGTACTGTTCACCCATAAAAACGGACAACTTACCGCCGGAATCATCACTGAAACAGAAGCTTATTTCGGAACGGAAGACAAAGCTTCCCATGCGTACGGATGCCGAAGAACAGCCCGTACCGAGGCCATGTACCAGCCGGGAGGAATTGCTTACATTTACTTATGTTACGGAATACATTATCTTTTAAACATTGTTGTTTCAGAAAATGATGATCCTAAAAGTGTCCTGATAAGATCCGTTCAACCCTTTAGAGGCATTTCTTTCATTGAAGAGAGACGGAAAAGATCTGCTGCCGAACCATCCGTTTCATCCGGACCGGGTTCTCTTTCAAAAGCTTTGGGAATAGACCTTTCCTTTAACAAAAAACCACTTACGGAAGATGAAATCTGGATTGAAGATCATGGTTTAAGGTATCGTGACGACGAGATCGTTTCTGCGCCCAGGATCGGAGTTTCTTATGCAAAAGAACATGCATTGCTTCCTTTGAGGTTTTATGTAAAGGATAACCGTTTTGTAACCCAAAAATCAAAATAAAAATTCCGGAGATCTGTTGCAATCTTCCGGAATATATTGGATTTATAATAATGAATATGTTGTTTTCGAAAGTTATTTTACGGCTTTCATCGCTTTTTCGGATTCCATAAGATGGTGCTCAAGTGTTGGAAGCGTAGTGCTGGCGAAAGATTTCAGGGAAGCTTCCGAACCCTCTGACGCCTGTTTTTTGAATGCTGCAATATCTTCCTTGTGATCGGCTACCATAAGATTTGTGTAGGCCCGGTCAAAATCTGCTCCTTTTTTTGCTTTAAGCTCATCATACTTTTTCTGTTGATCTGCATTCAGGCTTGTCGGCAAAGCATATCCTGAGGCTGTGGCCCATTTCTTAAGTTCGTCGTTTGCTTTTCCGTGATCTTTTACCATCATGGCTCCTAAAGATTTTACGGTGGCATTGCTGGCATTGGTTGCGGCCAGTTCGCCCATCATGACTTCCATCATCCCTCCTTTTGCGGCTGCATCGGCAAATGATTTATCCTGTGCGCTTAATGTTTTGTTGGTTGCGTTGGCATCCGGCATGGCAGTGGCAGCCGAATCTCCTGTTGCCATTGAAGTATCTGCAGGAGCAGACATCGCTGCTGTAGTGTCTGTAGACTGATCGGCAGTCGTCGTTTCATTTTTCTTGCAGGCCACTATAGCAGCAACTGCCAGAACAGTTAGAATTGAATTTTTCATAATATTATATTGTAAAATGGTTTTAAAAAAAAGCAAGAATTATTGCTCACGCTGATAGTAACAATTTATTTGCCAAAGTTTTACAAAAGCAAAGTTTATGATACCACATTACCATTTTATTATAAATCTTTATCAGGCTTAAAATTTTTGGTGGAACAGATATTGTTAAATTTCAAATCTAAAGATCAAGCTATGAAAATTGCAACATATAACGTAAACGGAATCAACGGACGATTGCCTGTCTTACTCCGCTGGCTGGAAGAATCGCAACCTGACATTGTCTGTCTTCAGGAGCTGAAAGCCCCGCAGGAACGTTTTCCCATTAAAGAAATCAATGCGGCAGGTTACAATGCTATCTGGAAAGGGCAGAAAAGCTGGAACGGCGTTGCCATCCTTGCCCGCAATATGGAAATTACGGAAGTTCAGCGATCGCTTCCCGGCGACCCTGAAGACGAACAAAGCAGATATATTGAAGCCATTATTGACCAGATCGTGATCTGCTGTCTTTACCTTCCCAACGGAAATCCGTATCCCGGGCCTAAGTTTGACTATAAACTCAACTGGATCAAACGTTTCAGGAAAAGAACAGATCAGTTTATTAAAATGGATCTTCCGGCAATCCTGATCGGTGATTTTAATATTATTCCCACTTCTGCAGATGTTTACAAACCTGAACGCTGGGAAGACAATGCTCTTTACCGTACCGAAGTAAAAACGGCTTACCGACAGCTTCTCAAAAAAGGCTGGAACGATTCGATCCGGACGCTTTATCCCGATGAGCAGATTTATACCTTCTGGGATTACCTGTACAAATCGTATGACCGCAACGCCGGAATGCGGCTCGATCATATTCTTCTGAGTCCATATATAGCAGACCGTTTAAAATCCGGAGGTGTGGATAAGCATGTCCGGGGATGGGAAAAAAGCAGCGATCATGCTCCGGTCTGGATTACTTTAGATTAAGGATTATCTGGTATTTCCCTGATTCGAAATTATAAAATCTTATTGTAACTTTGTTGCATCAGTTTAAAGCGATAAAAATATTTGGATTCTTACCATGAAACAGACCCGTAATACCCAGGCAAAGACAGAGATACTGCATTTATTAAAACAGACCGGAAGCGCTATGTCACACGGTGAATTACAGGAAAAGCTGAACGGTCTTTGTAACAGAGTGACGATCTACAGGGTTCTGGAACGGTTGGAAAACGAAGGCAAAATACATAAGATCATTAATGTAGACGGTGTGGTAAACTATGCCATATGCCATGACTGCCGGAAAGAAAACCATTCGCACAACCATCTTCATTTCAATTGTGAGCAATGTAAAAAAGTAATTTGTATTGAAAATATCACCCCTGAATTAAATCTTCCCAAAAACTTCATTGTAAACCGATATAATCTTGTCATCAGTGGAATTTGCCCAGTGTGTCAGAACTTACCAAAGGCTAAATCGTAAATTGTAAGAAAGCGAAAAATATGGTTTAATTATTAAATAAACCTTAAATATTCACTCCTTCTCCTTCGCCACGTTTAAAATTAAATATTTAGATAAAATCTATAACTATCAGAAGTAAATTTTAAGTTAAATCAAAATAATTGCAAATACCTTACAGAATCAATATTTTGTTAATTATTCACCCTTTGAAGACATTTTAAAAAAACATTAAAATTTACGTAACATAGGAATTTTATATTTTTAATTTCAATCCAAATCCCTAAATTTGCACAAAACTTATTCCTCAGTATGCGAAAAACGTTACAAATTCTACTATTATTGAATTTTTTCATTTTCTTTAACGCTCAAAACAAATCAACCGTAAACATCAGTCCGAAATCTCTAAGTGTTCTCACTGCGGAGTACAATAAAATTTATGAAGCGGCCAAAGAAATCATGGCTCATCTTTTAGACGATCATAAAAATAAAACGGAAGACAGCCATTTCAATTTTGCCAATCACAATACTTCATTCAATGATAATGAACTGAATTTTGATTCAAAAAATACGGAATTTAAAAATAAATTACACCTGAACTGGGTTTCTGACATGAGTTATAACTTCAGCCCCGGCTTTGGTGATGACGACAACATTTTCTACCGTGCGAGAGTATCTTCGGGACTGGACTGGCTTGCGCTGGGAGAAGGAAGCCTGAGAAATCAGAAAATCCAGAATTCTCTAAACGATAAATTAAGAAAAATCGATCTTTTAGAAAAAGTAAAATATAAAAAAGAACTGAATTACCGTTCCAATCTCGACCAGGTAAGAAAGGCTTTTGATGAAAAGAAGATAAGCCTTCTATCCGATTATGAAAAGCTTCTGAAACTGCAGAATGATTTCACGGTGAATCAGAATAAAGCCGGACTGAAAAATGCTGCAGAAACAGCACAGTCGAAGTACCGTCTCGATAAGGTATCCATCGAAAAAAAATCGCTCGAAAGCCTTCTCAAAACCCCTGAAAGCAAAACTTTCACCGGAAATATTTTAAACTCTGATATTCCGGAACTTACCCCTGCTGAGAACATCGACCTTAGTCCTTTGGTGAAAGACAAAGAAGCAGCCCTGAAAATGGAGAAGGAAATTGCTGATATGAAACGCAGAAGAGACAAGCAGCCGGATCTCAGATTCAAATTGAGATACAACTATTATTCTGCTTTGTCCAGGGACCGTAATTTTGCCAGTGTCGGAGCGACCCTAAATATTCCGGTAAGCAGAAGCAAGACCGATCTTGAGAACGACAGCGATCTTAAACTTAAAGAAAATGCGCTTCAGGACATGCAGATGATCTACCGAGACAGACTCATTACTTTGTATAGAGAATATTATCTCCTGAAATCTGAAATAGATGTACTGGAAAGTGAAGTGAATTATCTGGAGGCTGAACTTAAAGTAAATGCCAGCAATGAAAAAAGCAATACATTCAGCCCTGCCGCCTACCTTGCCACAGCGGAAAAACTCTTAAATAACCAAATACAGATCTGTGATAAAAAGTCTGATCTGTATGAAAAATATCTTGAATACAATATGATATCAGGAACCGACAACCAGGCCAAAAGCCTGCAGAGTAATAATCTTAATGATGACAATGCCGGTAACGAAACCTATATCTGGAGCAGCTTTTTTACCAACTACTCCAATGCCTATATTATTGACTTAATGACTCACTGGCACATCAACCGGGTCTTTTTATCGATCGGTAAAGTAGCAGATATGGTGAAGGTAGCCGACTTTATGGCTCTGGCAGCACAAAATAACATCCAGGTATACCGCCTTATCGGTGAAAATTCGTATGCCAAAACAGATGATGGTTTTACAGATCTTCAGGCAGCCCTTCAGGATGCTAAAAATATGGGATTTGCCGGTGTTCACCTGGATATCGAACCTCATACTTTTGATGACTACAAGGCTAATGTAGATCTTTATGCACAAAGGCTTATCAACCTGTTTACCAGTTCGAAAACATGGTGTGACCAGAATAATATGGATTTGGGGGTAAGCGTTCCCATGCAGCTTCCGGCAGAGGTAGCTACCGCTTTACATGACAACAGCATTATGACATACATTATGGCCTATGATGTTCTTACGCTTGATAAAAAACTCAATAAAACAGCCCTCATCAGAAGCATATTAGGAACCGATTATTACGTTTGGGTATTCCGCATTAATGATTTCCAGGTTTTCAGTGATCTTATGGATGCAGAAGCTTATGTACAGGCAGCGGGTGTTGTCAAAATCGGATACTATGATTTATCACAAATGAATAATTTCAAACCATAATGGAAATCAATTTTAACGACGATAAAATAACGGAAGAATCTTACGAAAAGCCTGTTAAGAAGCGAAGATGGGACCGCTGGATCTACCTGGCCGTCCTGGCGCTTATTGCATTTTCTGTGCTGAGATGGCTGATATCATCATGGTTTTTCAATTATGCTGACGGTTTTCTGAAACAGCAGCAGTTTGATGTGAAATTTACCAGCGATATAAGAATTCTGAAATATAATGTGAAAGAAGGTTCATCTGTAAAAAAAGGTGACACCTTGTTCAGCTATGAATTTTACGACACCAACTTCCGCAGAACAAGCGTTCAGGATTCTTTAAAAAACCTTGTTGACAATACTACCTATGAAAATCAGATAGCCTCCATCAATTCTCAGATCATCAAGAAGAAAAGCCTGGTTGCCGATATGAAGAAAAGAGTGGCTTTCTGGCAGAGTGAGAAAAAAAGAAAAGAAAAACTGGTATACATTAACCAGATCACTCCCAACGAGCTGGCCAACGTAGACCGGTCCATTGATGACCTTACTTACGAAATCGCTTCTTTAAACGCCGATATCAAAGCTCTGAGCAACGAAATGGATAAGATGTCTTCGATCAACAATCATAAAAATCTTTTGGCACAGGAGGAAAACAGAGCGTCTACCATCCAGAATTATTACATCTCGACGGTTAACGGGACAACAGACCGTTTTCGTGTAACCGACGGTCAGGTGGCTTATAAATCTGACATTGTAACTTCAATTGTACATAAGAGACAGTTTGTGCAGGCCTATATAGACATCAGCGACCTGGATGATTTCCATGAAGGAGATAAGGTGGCCATCAAGCTTCCGTATGGATTTAATAAAACCCTGACCGGACAGGTAAAAAAAATCTATTCCATATCCGAGATAAAGGATAATACCCTGATCAATAAAACGTTGAACGAAAACAAATACGGGGTTGTGATTGATATTGTTCCTATCGACGGAAAATCATGGGAAACCGTGAAGATCAGTAACATTCCGGTAAAAGTCAGAAAACTAAAATTTACATAAAAACCGATGCCTGAAAAAATATTAACCCTTGAAAACGGAATCACCGCTCAGTTGCTGGATGAATTTGTGGACCGAAATGAAATTCCTGATCCCGAAAAAGCGGATATCTGGATCATCAATAACGAAAAAGCATTAAACGTTATCAAATTCCTGATTTCCGTGATCAGACATCCGGATCAGAAGGTTTTTCTTAAGCCTGTCTTCCTACAGAAAAGTTTGAAAAAAATCTATAAAGAGTATAAAAATTATAACCTTAAACACTTATGTGACGGCTATATTCAGGACCTGGATATCCGGAACAAAATTCCCCAGATAAGGTTTATTTTAAATTTTATCAAAAAACGTGAGATCGCTTCTTCGCTGCCCATGGAGGATCTGCTGAAGAAAACACTGCTGTATTATTATTCCAGAAATAAAAACATTGAATTTTACGAAAGCGCAGGGTCTCTCAGCGGGTATTCCTATCCGAGGATAGAGGCCTACTACGACACGGCCGAAGACGCTTTTGTGCACGGAAGAGCCTTGCTGAATGGAGCTTACAAGAGCGATTACCTTCGTAGGGACTATGTAGACACCTCCCACGTATGCAAGAAATGTAATTCAGGGTTTCTGAACTATCGTGAAGAGTGCCCGAAATGCAAGCAGCACAACCTCCAGGTAAGGGTGCTTATACACCACTTCAGATGCGCTCATGTTGCTACGGAACAGAGTTTTCAGCAGGGAGACCGTTTGGTATGTCCAAAATGCAGCATGGAACTTAAAAATCTCGGGGTTGATTACGATAAACCCGGAAAAGTTTTCTACTGTCTGAATGACCGGTGTAAAAACGAATTCCAGAAACCTCTGATCGGGGTACACTGCATCAACTGCAAAACCGAGCAGGCACCGTCTGAGCTGAAGCTGGAAAAGATCTACCAATACGAACTTGCCCAGAAAGCGATTAATGAAATACTCCTTTAAACCAAGTGGAAAGCTTCTGGGAAATCATTTATTCTAACCTGAGATATTCGGACTGGTCTACCATTCTGAACTGGGGCTGGTATGTGTTTATCATCGATATTCCCCGGTTTCTTATTCTGGAGGTTGTCGTTCTTTTCGTAACCTTCAGGAATCGTTTCATCAACGAAGATGCATGGATCTTAGCGAAGAAAAAACTGCTGCGTGAGTCTCCTTTGGTCACGGTGCTTGTTCCGGGGCATAATGAAGGGAAGCACCTTCATAAAATGGTCACTTCCATGCAGAAGCAGACGTATAAGAATATTGAAATCATCGTCGTGGATGACGGCTCTACCGATCATACAAGAATTATCGGCAGATCTTTTGAAAAACAGGGACTGATCAGTAAATTTCTCCGTTCCGAAATACGTGGGGGAAAAGCGTCTGCAGCCAACCTGGGACTGAAATATTCAAAAGGGAAATTCATTGTGCACATTGATGCAGATTCCTCGCTGGATCATGATGCCATCGAAAAATCATTGCTCCCTTTTTATGTCCGCAAAGACATCGGCGGCGTTGGCGGAAACCTCATGGTAAGAAACGACCGGGATTCCCTTACGGCCACCATGCAGTATCTTGAATACCAGCAATCGATCAGTATTTCGAGAATTGTGCTTTCCAGCCTGGGGATTTATAAGATTATTTCCGGCGCCTTCGGGGTTTTCCCGCGAAAAGTCCTGGAAAGAGTCGGTGGCTGGGATGTCGGGCCGGGCCTTGATGGTGATCTTACGGTAAAGATCAGAAAGATTGGCTATAAAATTCATTTTGAACAATCGGCCGTCTGCAACACCCACGTTCCTGTAGCATGGTCAAAACTGGCAAAACAGCGGTTGCGGTGGTCGCGTTCACTAGTCCGTTTCAGGCTGAGGAAACATTATGATATATGGCTTCCCAACAAGAATTTCAGGTGGTCTAATTTCTTTTCTTTCTTTGAAAATGTATTTTTCGGACTGGTTCTGGATATCACCTGGATGATTTACATGATAAGAATCATTATTGAGAATCCTGAGTTCTTAGTTTTTTGGCTGCCTTTCAAATATTTAGTATATTTGCTGCTGTATTTTACACAGTTTCTGATTTGCTTGTTAATAGTGAAAAATAAAAAGAAATATTTATCAAAGATCATTTACGTTCCGCTTTACCCTTTGTATATGGGTTATTTCATGCGTATCGTAAGAACGATCGCCTATTTTGATGAATTATTCTTTTATGATTCTTATAAAGACCCGTGGAACCCGCAGAAAACTTCTAAAAAAGCCCGTGAATTCGGTGCATGATACTACTTTTACTTAAACAACCCTTATAAAATAAAACTTAACCCTTAATGACTAGAAAGCTAACCGCAGCAATGGGATTTTTCCTTCTTGTTGCTGCAACCGGATGTTCGTCTGAAGACAGTCTTCTTCCTGACAACAGTGAGAGTTCCAAATCCATTACCAATGGCGACATTACCCTCCGTTACGGAAACGGTGATCTCAGCCAAAGTATTGAGATGAAAAACTCTGCAGTGAACTTTGTAAAATTTGACCCAAACAGTCAGAAATTCTCTTCTGCTGCAAAAAATGTGACGTATACCCCAAACCTTTCAGGAGCCATCGCAGCGACAGGAAGCAACTGGTATAACATCAACAACGGAGAAACGTATTACATTCCTGAAGGAACTACTTTTACCGGTGGATTCAACTTCAATTCTGCCGGAAAAATCATCATTCTCGGAGAATTAGGCGGATCTAACTGGATCAACGTACCGAATGGAGGTAAAGTGGAAGTAGGAAACAACGGTAAAATCTCAAGTTCGGCCAATTTCCACCTTAATTCAGGAGGACGATTAGACAACTACGGATTTGTAACCTATACAACAGGATCTGTGGATGGGATCATCAACAATTACAACAATTTAAACTTCAACAATTCTGAAAGCCTTAACGGAAGCTCTACTGTAAACAATTACTGCAGAATGGTCTTTAATGCGCAGAACAATTACCTTAACGCCGGCCTTAACAACGAAGGATATCTTACGTTTGAAAAAGGTTTTCACGTTAACGGGTCCGGAGTTCTGAACCTTAAGCCTCAGTCGTACACTGAAGTAACGGGAGGCAGCGTGTCCGTAGACGGTAAAGTAAGCAATAGCGGAAGCGGTGTTGCCAGAATGGATTTTTCAAACATGTCTTTCAGCAACCTTAATGCATCGCCTGCGTTTACAGGACTTATCGACATGAACTTTGTCAATACTTCTTATTCGGTATTACAGAGCAACAACAAAATCAACAACCAGGTTACTTTAAATACCAATGCCTATATCGCTGCAGCAGACTGTACCCCTCAGAAAGGTATTGCTCCTTGCTCAGACGACCAGTTGCAGTTTACCCTGGTAGCGAATGTGGTAAGCCCTGTGCTTAGCAATACGACATTAAGTGCTACGGGAGTGACCATGAACAATGGTTTTGCTTATGTTTCTTACCATACGAATGATGCCGCTGCAGGAAGCACTACGAAAGGAGCGATCAGAATCCTGAACGTTACGGATTACAACGCGCCATCTCTGGTAAATGAAGCTTTATTCAACAATATTGAATTTAATAATGTTGACGTGGTGAATAATAAGCTTTATGCTGTCGGTGGTGATAAAAACGGTGCAAAACTGGTAACATCCCCGCTTACGAATAACGTATTCAACACTCAGGATCTTTCTTCATTCCTGAACTATAAACTTCCTAGTTCTACCGCAAAAAATTCTTATTTCCTAAATAATTATTTGTATGCTTCAACAGGAACAACCGGTGGAGGATTCTTCAAGCTTGATCCTAGCAACGGTTATGCTATAGCTGAGCAGTTCAATTTTGCAGGTGAAAGAGCTAAATATGTAGCGCACAACAATACTTACCAGGTATTCTTAGCCACTCAGGCAAACGGTGCTTCTCTTAGAATTGCCAATAACGACGGATCAAATCCGAAAGTTTACAATTACCCAAGTCTTACACAATCTGTAACCGACGGGAAAAATGTAATCGTTCTGGATAATGAGTATGTTTACCTTGCATTAAGTGATAAAGGGGTAGCTAAAATCAGACTAAGCGACGGACAGCTGATGAACAGTTTCGTACCGAGAAACTTTAAAGTGAACGATCAGAATGTATTCAGCCAGACAGGTCTTACCAATGCTGTTGCTGTAAATAACTGTTATCTATATCTTGCCAATGGTACCGACGGTGTTATTGTTTTAAACAAAAACACATTCAAAGTAGTTGGATATTACAAACTTAACGGTTCTGCAAACTACATTTATATCAACAATAACCTTGCATTTGTCGCTACCGGACAGGCAGGTCTGAATATTTTGAAGATCAATTAATTTAAATTAATTATTTCTTAAACATAATCCGGAATATTTTCCGGATTTTTTTTGTGATTTATTTAATCATGTTAAAGATTGGCTCTGTTTTTGCGATGCATGGAATATGAAAACAATTTTTATACTTGAAGATGAGACAGGCATCAGAGATGCATTACAGCTACTCCTGTCGTTCGAAGATTATGACGTTCGTTCTTTTTCTACCGTAGAAGCATTCAATAACAGAGATCATTCGGTTGTCCCGGACATCTTTATCCTGGATGTCATGATGCCGGACGGATCCGGAATTGATGTCTGCAACGAGCTGAAATCGCAGCCTGCAACGGCCCATACTCCTGTAATGATCATGAGTGCCCATGCGAAAGACCACGAAGTGATCAGCAGATGTGATGCCGACGAATTTGTAAGTAAGCCATTTGATATTGATGCGGTATTGCTGCAGATCGAAAACCTTTTGGTTCCCACGAATTCAAACTAAGATGTATAGATTATTTCTGTAGATTTTATTTAAAAATAAATCAAAAAGAGCTTGCCGGTGACCGGCAAGCTCTACGATTAAAGAATTGGTATGAAAAGATATTATTTTTTTCTGATGTCCGGAGCAACCAGCGGATTCTGATCCCATCCTCCACCGAGTGCACGATAAATCGCGACACTTGCTTTCAGCTGATTCACTCTTTTCTCTACGAGTTCAAACTTAGATTCCAGAGCATCCCGCTGGGTCAGCAAAACTTCCATATAATCTGCCCGTGCATATTTGAACAAATCATTGGAAATATCAATAGACTTCGTTAAAGCATTAACTTCTTTGGCCTTGATATCATAGCTGCTGTTCAGGTTTTTAATTTTAGAAAGCTGATTGGCCACTTCGATATAAGCCCCCAAAACCGTCTGCTCATAATGGTAAACCGCCTGCACCTGTTTTGCATTGGCATTATAATAGGCTGCTTTAATGGCATTCCGGTTAATGAGCGGTGCGGTAAGTTCGCCCGCTAATGAGAATAAAAAGGATTCCGGTTTAATAAGATAGGCAGGATTGAAAGCCTGTAAACCAAAGCCTGCACCGATGTCGAGTGAAGGATAAAACCTTGCTTTAGCCGATTTTATATCCAGCTTTGATGCGGCAAGTTCATACTCAGCCTGCTTGATATCAGGGCGGTTTTCCAGCAATTCTGAAGGAATACCCGCATACACAACCTGTGGTACGACCTCATCAAAGTTATCATGGCTACGCTCTACCGGCTGTGGAAATCTTCCGACCAGGTAATTGATTTTATTTTCGGTCTCTACGATTTTCTGCTGAATATCATACTGCATTCCCTGGGTTTTCAAAACCTGTGCTTCGAAACGCTTTACTGCCAGCTCGTTGGACCGGGCATTCTTTTTAAGCTCTTTGATAATACTTAAAGCATCATTCTGAATTTTAATATTCTGATTCAAAATAACAAGCTCGTTATCCATGGCAAGCAGTTCGTAATATGAATCGGCAATCTCCGAAATCAGGTTCGTCATCATAAAATTCCGGCCTTCGATGCTGGCGAGGTATCTTTGAACCTGCGCCCGGGTAGCATTATGAAGTTTTCCCCAGATGTCGGTTTCCCATTTAGCCTGAACGCCCACGCCAAAATCAAACAGCGGGTCCGGCATCTCTCTTCCCGGCTCTATTTCCGTATTGGCTTCCATGGCGCCGATATTCGTATATCTGCTGACTTTATCGACTCCTGCTCCGGCTTTAAGGCCTACAGAAGGAAGGTACTCCCCTTTTCGTCCTTTGATCTCGTTTTTTGAGATTTCAATTTCCTGAAGCATAATATTCAGCTCCTGATTGTTTTTAAGCGCTTCATTGATAAGGGCCTGAAGGTTCGGATCGCTGAAATACTCATTCCATTTCATCTTCCCTGAATTGGTCGTGCTATTGTCCCCGGGAGTATAATTCTCCGGTACACTTCTGTTTTCGGCACGCTGCTGTATCTCTACAGGTTTGCACGCTGCAAGGCTAAGCAGCAGCATGACTGCTGTACACTGATATATTTTATTTTTTCTCTTATTCATAATGGATCATGTCTTCGCTTAATGGTGATTCGTCTTCATCTTTAATCATTTTCCTGCCGTCTGATAATTTGGCAAAAATGTAATACAATCCGGGGATCACAATCACTCCGAAAAGAGTACCGATAAGCATTCCTCCCAAAGCTGAAGCTCCGATGGTGTGATTTCCTATGGCACCCGCCCCGCTGGCAAAAACCAAAGGAACAAGCCCTGCGATAAAGGCAAAGGATGTCATCAGGATCGGCCTGAAACGTGCTCTTGAGCCTTCAATAGCGGCCTCCAGGATAGAATCTCCCGACTGTCTTCTTTTAACCGCAAATTCCACGATCAGTACCGCATTCTTACCAAGCAAACCGATAATCATGATGAGTCCTACCTGTGCATAAATATCATTTTCCAGTCCCATAGCCTTTAGCAGCAAGAAAGATCCGAAAACTCCTACAGGAAGGGATAATAGTACCGCAAAAGGAATGATAAAGCTTTCATACTGGGCAGCAAGCACCAGATATACGAACACCAAAACCACAAGAAATACGTACACCGCTTCATTACCACGCTGGGCTTCATCATAAGACAATCCTTCCCAGGCCACTTTATACCCGTGAGGAAGACTTTTGGCGGCGGTTTCATTAATGGCCTGAATCGCATCCGCCGTTGTATAGCCTTCAGCCGGAAGTCCGCGAATAGCCGCCGAGTTGTACATATTGTAGCGTGTGATTTCGTTTGGCCCCTGGGTTTTCTTCAAAGTCATGAATGCTGAATAAGGAACCATTTCATCATGATCATTTTTCACATACAGATTCATGATGTCCGAAGGGAGCCTTCTGAATTCCGGAGATGATTGAACATATACCTTAAAAAATTGCCCGAAACGTATGAATCCCTGTTCGTAGGTACTTCCGATCAGAATATTCAGGTTATCCATTGCTTTACCGATAGAAACGCCTTTCTGCATGGCGGCATTGTTATCAAATACCAGTTCGTACTGAGGATAATTGGCCGCAAAGAATGTGAAAACACCGGTGAGTTCTTTTCTTTTTTTAAGCTGGGCAATGAAGTCCTTATTTACTTTATCAAAATCCTGGTAATTGGTGGTTCTGTTCAGATCAAGCAATCTTACGGAAAATCCTCCTGAAGATCCGAATCCGGGAACTGCCGGCGGTTCAAAAAACTCAATGGTAGCCCCAAGGTTTTTTGATTTTTCCTCAAGCTCTTCCATAATTTCTTTCACATTATGCTTACGGTCGCCCCAGCTTTTGAGGTTGATAAGACAGGTTCCGGCATTGGATCCACGGCCTTCGGTCATGATCTCGTATCCTGCCAGCGACGAAACAGATTCTACACCGTCTACGCCCTGACATATCTTCTGCAACGCTCTTGAAACCTTATTCGTCTGCTCCAGCGTCGATCCCGGAGGCGTCTGGACAATGGCATAAATGGTTCCCTGGTCTTCGTTAGGGATAAATCCTCCCGGAAGTGTTTTATTAACGATAAAAATTCCCACACAGAAAGCAGCCAGGATTCCCCAGGTAACTACTTTTCGGGTTACAATCATTCTTAAAAAAGAAGCGTATTTACCGGTAATCCTATCAAAACCTTTGTTAAATGAATCCATCGATCTGGTAAACAGGTTTGATTTTTTAGGCTTCCCATGATTGTTCTTCAGTAACATGGCGGCTAAAACCGGTGTTAGCGTCAATGCTACCACAGCAGAGATGACTATGGAACTTGCCATGGTAATGGAAAACTGGCGGTAAAAAGTTCCGACAGGTCCGGTCATAAAAGATATCGGGATAAATACCGCTACCATGACAGCAGTTATGGCAATGATTGCTCCTGCAATCTCTCCCATTACTTCTTTTACAGCTTTGTAAGGTGAAATATCATTCTCTTCCATCTTCGCGTGTACAGCCTCTACGACCACAATAGCATTATCCACTACAATACCGATGGCCAATACCAACGCAAAGAGCGTTACGAGATTTATGGATAATCCGAAAAGCTGGATCACGAAGAAAGTTCCGATCAGGGAAACCGGGACGGCAATAATCGGGATCAATGTCGAACGCCAGTCGCCCAGGAATATGAATACCACAATAGCCACAAGGATGAAAGCATCTCTCAACGTATGCATCACCTGCTCTACCGAGGCATCCAGGAACTGGGAAACATCATAGCTGATCTTATAATCAACTCCCGGCGGGAAGTTTACTTTCATTTCTTCCAGTTTTGCCTTTACATCTTTAATTACGTCATTGGCATTACTTCCGTAGTTTTGCTTTAATACGATGGAAGCCGATGGGTGACCATCCAGATTGGAATAAATATCAAAAAACTCACTTCCCAGCTCTACCTTCGCCACATCTTTCAGCTTGATATTTTCTCCTTCTGAATTTGCGCGGATGATGATATTTTCATATTCTTCGGGAGTATTGTACTGTCCTTTGTAGGTCAGCACGTATTCCAGCGACTGTGCGGCAATCCCGGAACTCTGCCCGATTCTTCCGGGACGTCCGATGATACTCTGCTCACCGATGGCTTTCATGACCTCGTCCACGGAAAGATCGTAGGCACGCATCCTGTCGGGATTCAGCCAGATTCTCATGGCATATCTCCGGCTTCCCAAAATCTGTGATTTGGCAATCCCGTGAATACGGTTGATCTCCGGGATGATGTTTACCGTAGCATAATTGTATAGGAACTTTTCATCCATGTCCTTACTGGTACTGTACAGGTTGACGTACATCAGCATACTTGGCTGAATCGGGTTTACCACTACCCCTTCTTTCTGTACCAGTTCAGGAAGCAAAGGCATCACCTGATCTACTCTTGTTTTCACCAATACAACTGCGGCATTGGGATCTGTTCCGGGGTCGAAAACAACATTTACGGTGGCTTCCCCAGCACTGGTAGCATCCGTTGTGATATACCGCATGCCCTGCACTCCATTGATGGCATTTTCTATGGTAATTAATGAAGATTTCACCAGAACATCAGCACTGGCACCTGGATATGCGATGGAAACCGCAACCGTGGTAGGCGCAATTTTCGGGAACTGTTCTGTAGGCAGCTGCTTGATGGCTAACCCTCCGATAAAGAGGATCACCACCGAGATGACAATGGCGAAAACCGGTCTGTGTATTACTTTTTTAAACATAATTCAGCTTTTGGGTTATTCTGCATACAGATCCAGATTAGACATTACTTTTTCGGGCTTCTCGTATTTTGAGTTGATTTTTTGGTTTTCCTGTACCAGTCTCAATCCGTCAAGAAGGATTCTTTCATCTTTACCGAGACCTGAAGCGACAACATAAATATGCGGCAGTTCAGCAGCAACTTTTATTTCGCGGGCTTTCACCTTATTATCCTTGGTGATCACATAGACATATTTTTTCTCCAATTCTTCAAACGTGGCTTTCTGAGGAATCATTACAGCGCCGGGATATGGTGAAGTGATGAGAATATTTCCGGTTTCGCCATATCGTAAAAGTCCTTTAGGATTTGGGAAGGTCGCTCTGTAAGCGATATTTCCGGTTTCATTGTCGAAATCGGATTCTATGGTTTCTACAACCCCTTCCTGCGTAAATTCTTTTCCATTCGCCATTTTTAAGCGAACATGGAGCGGTTCGTTATTCTTTCTTTCATCCATCTGATTCAGGTATTCAGCTTCGGGAACATTAAAATAAACCCACATTTTGCTGTTGTCCGAAAGTTCTGTGATGAGTTCCCCGTCATCGACAAGACTTCCTTTACGAACGTGTAATTTTCCTACGATGCCTGAAAACGGAGCGCGGATTTCAGTAAACTGAAGATGCGTATTGGTGGAAGATAATTCTGCTTTAGCCTTTTCATACCGGGCTTTAGCCATCGCCATTTCCTGTGGGGCTACGATATCCTTGTCGGATAGATTTTTGGTATTCTGGTATTCGATTTCGGCATATTTAGCTTCTGCTTTAGCACGGTTGACATCCGATTCATAAAGATTCGGCATGATCTTAAACAGAAGCTGCCCTTTATGAACGAATTGTCCTTCATCGACATAAATGGACTGGATATACCCTTTTTCCTGGGCGCAAAGTTCAATGTGGTTGATGGAACGGATCTGCGCCACATATTCTTTATCAATCAATGTATCTTTTACCAGCGGGCTAGTCACATTAAAAGTTGCAGATTCGGTTTTTTCTTTTTTCTCGGAATTACAGCTTATGCACCAGAGAATAAGGCACAGATTTACATACATGAGACTTTTCTTGACCATGATCATAATGTTTATAATAATTTAAATTTGAAAAATAGGATTACCGGCTCTCGGGATGAAAGCCATTAAAATTGTTCGGAAAAAAGGCTAGAATTTCACAGCCTGATGACTCTGTACTGGATGTACAGATCATCGTGGGAAGGATTTAAAAGTTCAGTATTGGAAAGGGAAACCGCTATTTTCCTGTCATGGAAAATGGTAACAAAATCCGGGATCAGATGACCGAATTCTGTTTTGGCAATTTTAAGAACATCTGTTGATCCTGCCGAGTCCTGATAATCATCATTCTCATTATCATTTTCGGAAAGATTTGCTTTTAATTTACTGTAATTTGAACGACTGATATCGTAATGAAGACCCGCATTCTGCTCATCAAGAATGAATGAATTTGTTTTTTCTTTTTGCAGGATACTAAAATCAGTGTGAAACTGAATGTCGGGAGTGTCATTACCGGAAATATACTGCTGAACCTGCCCATAGTACCAACTCATAACGGTTGCCAGGACAAACAGTACACTGTATAAATATGGATAAACCCTCGTCTTCATTGCAGCGACAAAGATAATGACTTAAAAATAATCTGAAATATAAAATGAGATTAAAAAAACGTTAAAAATAATATTTAATTGAAAGCCAAGCCCCATACAGCCTGGCTTCCCATGAGTATTATTCTACTTTTCCCGGTTAATGCTCTACTTCACTACGGTAATGGTCTACTTCACTCGGGTAACGGTCTACTTCACTACGGTAACGGTCTACTTCACTACGGTAACAGTCTACTTCACTATGGTAACAGTCTACTTCACTATGGTAACAGTCTACTTAACTACGGTAACGGTCTACTTCACTATGGTAACGGTCTACTTGCCTCGGGTAACGGTCTTCTGACCTCGGGTAACGGTCTACTTATCTTGAGTAACGGTCTACTTATCTTGGGTGTCAGTCTACTAACCTCGGGTAAAGCAATTTTTATTGTATTCATAAAGCTTTTTCTTACTACGAACTGATGTTATATATTTAAAATTAAACGAATTGTATATATTTGTAACATCAAAATTGTTTCTTAAATATCATAAGACGCTTTCTGCGTCATTTGTCCGGTTTTTTTCTTATGACCGGATGTTATTTTATTTAATATTTATCTAAAGAAACAAAATGAATCTTATCGACCCATCAATTGATCGCTTCTACACGAAGAAACAGGAAGAAGCAAGACTTTCAGTAGGTTTAGGGCCACTGGAATTCGAAAGAAATAAATCAATCATTCAACGTTACCTCAGGGAACATTCCCATATCGCTGATATAGGTGGCGGTCCGGGACATTATGCGGAATGGCTTGCCGGTCTTCACCATCATGTTGTACTTATCGACCCTGTAAAAAAGCATATTGATCTGGCCAGGAAGCGCTCGAGGCAAAATAATCGCTTTACATGCATCCTTGGTGAAGCCCGTAATGTATCCTTACCGGATAAAAGTCAGGACTTGGTCATTTTACACGGTCCCTTATATCACTTACAACAGCAGGAAGACCGGCTGGCAGCGTTGAAGGAAACCAGGAGAGTTTTAAAAAAAGACGGAATTGTTTTAGGATTCGCGATAACGCATTCTGCTTCTGCCATTGCGGCCCTGCATAGCGGGCTCATTCATAACAGTGAAATATTTGCTATGTGTAAGGAAGAATTATCTTCAGGTGTTCATCATCCACCCGAAGAATTTCCTTTTATACTGGCGGATGCCTTTTATCACAGGCCTTCGGAATTAGTTTCAGAATTTGAAATGGCCGGCTTTGAGCCTATTGAAGTACTTCCTGTAGAGGGAATTGCCTGGCTGGATGGCAACTTTTTTGAAAGCTGGGCAGATTCTGTTAAGCGCAACCGACTTCTGCAATTGGTTCAATTCACGGAAAAAGACATTGAACTCCTTAGCTTCAGTCCACATATTGTGCTTGCCGCCCACATTAAAGATTGAGTATTTTAAGTTAAGCAGATACTAAGGTGATACATAAGAAAAACTGAACAATTTTATTGCTACCCAAGCTTTATTTTTGTTCAGTTCTTCTGATAGATAATGTACTGTTTAAAAAATTTGATCTAAAATAAATCCAACGCTAAAGAGCGTCAAGATTACGAATCATCCATAATGTACATGAATGATGCCCGGAATTACCCAATGGTTTATCCAACAGCTTAAACCCCATATTTTCATACATTTTCACAGCTTTGGAAAACTCAGGCAGACTTTCAAGGTAAAGATCCCGGTACCCAAGCTCTTTGGCACTGCTGATGCTTTCGTTCATCAGCATTTTACCAAGGCCTTTGCCTCTGGCGGTGGGCTTCAGGTAAAACTTAACCAGTTCGGCATATCCTTCCGGCAGCCCTTCTGTGGGATAAACACCACAACAACCGGCAATATCGCCGTCAATCTCTCCTACCCAGAGTACAGAGCCCGGTTTGGAGAACAATTGGTACAGATCTGATGTGGTAGGATCCGAATACACTGTTCCTTCTTTTGGGGCATCATGTTCTTCAAAAGTGTCTTTAATAAGTTTCGCAAGCGCTTCGTTGTCTGTCGCTTTTACTTTCCGGATATGTATATTTTCCATAATCAATACTTTGAATGAGTGACTTTAACCATTCATCTTAATAAACTTCATCAACCTGATGACGAAATAAGATTTAGCTCAATTTATGAAAAAATAGCGGAAAAGTCTTTCCTCTACGGGAAAAACTACCATTGGAGAGTCAATGAATGACATTGGTGAGAATACGAGAAAAGAAAATCCTGCTTAAAACAGGATTCTTAGCTTTTCTGTAATCTTCTGAACCAATCAATATAGGCTTCTACAGAGGTCTTCAGGAATTTCTTGTTTTCTTCCTCTTTAATGTTGTCGTTATCATCAAACCATTCGTCGATTTTTGCTATGTAAACTTCCGGTTGCTGCATGGTCTGCAGATTAAGGTAGACAAAGCATTGTCGCAGATGATGATTGGCTCCAAATGCTGAAATATTCCCCGGTGAACTGCTGAAAATTGCGGCAGGTTTATCGTTCCAGACACTGTCTTCCGCCGGTCTCGAGCCGATATCCATTACATTTTTGAGAACCGCAGGAATCGAACGGTTGTGTTCAGGTGTGATGAAAATAAATCCATCCATTTCCTTTAATGTTTGCCTTATCTTCTTGTACGACTCAGGCGCTTCATTAAAATCATCGAAATCCTGGTTGTATACCGGGAGACCATCTATTGCTATGATCTCAAATAAAAAACCCTCAGGCTGAAAAGCGGCAACCGCTTTTGCTATTTTTTTTGAAAATGATGCTTTGCGTAAACTTCCCGCAATAATTCCAATTTTGTAATTCATAATGTGTATAATTTCGCTGAATCTTTCAAGAACCAAGCCATAAATTCCTGATGAGAAATTGAAAATTCTCATTCCTCATCCCCTCTTCTAACGCTTATTATAATTCCTGAAATTATTTTTTGCCCGAATTGAAAAATATTTCTATATTTGCACCACTGAAAACGACGGTATCACCGGAGTTAAGGGAGAGATGGCAGAGTGGTCGATTGCGGCAGTCTTGAAAACTGTTGACTGTAACAGGTCCGGGGGTTCGAATCCCTCTCTCTCCGCCAGGTTAGAAACCAAAATAAGCTAAAACGCTGTAAACATCAATGTTTACAGCGTTTTTTGTTTTACGCTAGTATCAAAAAAAATCAAAATAGTCCATATTTTCCTTACCTGCTGTTAAAAACCTGTAGATTGCAGTCATAAGGATAAAAATTTCAATGGACTGCATTTGCGTCTTGTCAAGTCTCTGACTTTTCTATACGGATCACTACATTCAGGCAGTCGGAATCAATTCCAAAAAAAATAATTAGACATATTGATGGAAGCCTGAAATCTTTTTGCAGAAGCTCCGGGATCTCGGATTACGGATACCCAAAAAAGATTTTTTCGGCAAGGACAACGGAATAGATTTACTACAGAAAATCAGGCGACCTTTAAAGGAAATATAGCAGAATATAAGTTTTAAAGAATCAGAATATTTTTTTGATCTAAAAAATAATCAGATAAACTAAATTTGCTTTTTAATAAAAACGATGAGCAGTTACAACTTTCAGGAAATATCAGCATTTACAGGAATCTTCCTTGTATTTTTTCTTGCTCTTTTTTTGTTAACCGTTAAGACAAAATATAAGTTAAGTAACCGCTTATTGGCTTTTTTCCTTTTCTTAAATGCCATTGACGGAATTAAATTTTTAATGCGGGAATTCCCGGTCAATTATATCAATCTTGAAGCATTTCGCTGGAGTTTTGTCTATCTTGTTCCGGCCTCATTCTATCTGTATGTACTGTCAGTCTGCTATTCCAATTTTAGCTTAAAATCAAAGCACTTGTTACATACTATACCTTTTGTTGCCTACAGTATTTATCTGGTCTTGGAAATATACATAGTCGACCGGCCTGCCAAGATATTGTTCTTAAACAAAATGAATGACATGCCTTTGATGCAATTTTTCCAGTTTCTTTTTGAATTATTGTTCCAGGTGTATTTCATTGCTTCATTCCTGGTTATTAAAAAAGCCAAGACCGTATATCTGGAAAATTATACGAATCCCGATATTTCTGCACTGGATGCGCTAAAGAAAATTACAATTTTGTATTACGCTTTGCATTTTATAGTTCTTATCAGATGGTTGGTTACTTTTATATTTGGGTTGGGTGAGATCAGATCCTGGATCGTCATGTTTGACGGTTTTGCATTTTTATTCTGTACTTGCTGGTACTTGTTTGTTGCCTTACATAATCCGGAGTTCTTTCGCGGCGTGAATTCAGATCTGAAACCCTTCAGCGACACAGTTCCGATACAAAAGAATGAGCCTTTAAACCTTGATGAAAAAACGGAGGAAATTCAGGCATTAAAAGATTACATGCAAGAGAAAGAACCCTATTTGGATTCTTCATTGACCATTCAGGATTTGTCAGAGCAAGTTCAGATCCCCGTAAAAGATCTATCTACTTTGATAAATCTCTATATGGATAAACATTTTTTTGATTTTGTGAATGAATACAGAATTGAAAAAGCCATGCAAATCCTTAGAGATCCCGATCAAAAAAAACTGACCGTTTTGGAAATCTTATATAAGGTGGGTTTTAATTCCAAATCTTCGTTCAATACCTCATTTAAAAAACACACAGGGAAAACACCTACAGAGTACCGAAAACAATCCTTATAAAAATTAATTATTTTTTGAAAAAATGAGTTCGATTTTTTTTAATCGGTCGCGTGCTGAGTCTTTTCGAGGGATATTTGCAACAGATTAATTAAAATAATAAATGTATTACCATCCGACAGCTTTTAAAATCAAAAAGACAAGCCATCATTTCCTCCTGACCTTATCTCTATCGGGATCAAGACTAAGAAACATCATTTGTTTGCCAGTCTTATTAATCATATTGAGTTGCGGTACCCGTCAATTCAAAATGGAAGAGGATCAAGTTGAATTCCGGAAAATTGATTCAATAATGACAAAAACCTACGAAAGAGGTCTTTTCAACGGCAATGTCCTTGTCGCTCAAAATAATAAAATCATCTATCAGAAATCTTTTGGTTTCACGGATGAAACCAGACAAACTCCTTTAAGTAGTAAGTCAATATTCAACATTGGTTCTATTGCAAAAGAGTTTAATGCGGTTTCGATAATGATTTTGGTTGAACGCGGTCTTCTCAATCTTGACGACCCTATTTCTAGGTTTGATCTGGGATTGCCAAAATGGGCAGATAAAGTAACTACTCGCCATCTCATTAACTATGCCAGCGGAATTCCTAAAATAGAGTCAGGTTTCACTGCTGTATCAGACGAAGACGCCTGGAAAATTCTAAGAAGCAGTGACAGCTTATTGTTTGAACCGGGAACCGGTTATAAATATGACAATGGTAATGTGTTTTTGCAAAGAAGAATTATTGAAAAGCTTACAGGAAAAACATTTGAGGAATTTGTGACTGAAAATATCATTAAACCTTTGAAGATGACCAATTCTGTGTTTGACCCAAAATCAGGTTATAAAAACCGAACGTCTTGTTATGATGTGGACAATGTACGATGCCCGGAAATGAATTTTATCAGCGGCTGGCTTTGGGTAGATATCAATGATCTCTATAAATGGATCGAAGCGCTGAACTCTAATCGTTTGATATCCAGAGAATCCTTTCATACGTTATTGAATAATCCATACGCAAAAGACGAAGGCGGATCGCTTGGCAGATACTTTGAAAAAGCAGAACTGCAGAGACACAACGGCGTATCGTATAAATTTGAGTCTATCTTTTTGAACGATTTAAAAAATAATATGGCGATAATTCTGGTCTCCAATAATCTCAACAGAGTTTGGGATCTGGGCCATATTATTCACAATGCGATGTTAGGAAAAGAGTACGAAATTCCTAAAAAATCCATTTATCAAGCCATAAGAAAAGATGCTCTAATTGACGTGAATAATGCTATTGATAATTATTATTCTCTCAAACAGCATTCTAAAAACGACTACAATTTTGAGAATCCGGCAGAACTGAATAAACTTGGATATGAACTTTTGAGACTTGAAAAAAATGATGAATCCATAACTATATTTAAACTGGCCACAAAAGAATTTCCTACAGATGCAAATCTATTCGATAGTTTGGGAGAGGCCTATTTTGCCAATAAGCAATATGATCTTGCATTGGATAGCTATAAAAAAGCGATCGATCTTGGTGGGACCAATGGCAATGCAGAAAAAATGATAGAGAAAATTAATAAAGAAAAGTAAAATATAGCATCATCGTACTACTACAAAATACAATCATGGAATTTATTTTCAAAATCCAGGACTGGTTGCAAAGCTTATCCTTGACAATTATAGAAACTGCCAGAATAAAGGGAATTCTGAACATTAATTTATTTATCGATGTAGTAATAATACAATTAATTTTGATTAACTTAATTGATAGTCTCACAAAACGATTATAATTATGATAATAGGATTAGACATTGGTACTTCTTCTGCAAAAGCCGTTGCATTTGACCTGGAAGGTAACGTTCTGGCAAAACACAGTATACCTTATCCTATACTGAATCCTTCGGAAGGATATTACGAACAGGATCCTGAAGTTATTTACAGCTCGTGTATCGACTCAGTTGCGCGCGTGATGATAAAATTACAGGACTTTGATAAGATGCTGCAACCTATGTGTATTTCGGTCAGTAGCGCTATGCACGGATTAATAGCTGTTGACAAATCGGGCAAGCCACTCACAAATTGTATCATTTGGGCTGATCGGAGAAGCGAAGATATAGCTATCGGATTGAAGGCAACTGAAAAAGGACGACTGTTATATCAACAGACCGGCACGCCCATTCACCCCATGTCTTTGCTCTGTAAATTAATATGGATCAGGCAAAATGATGAAAAAGTGTTTTCTCAATCGCATAAATTTATAGGCATCAAGGAATTTCTTTTTCACCGTCTCTTTGGTATCTTTCTGGTTGACCATTCCATTGCATCCGCTACGGGACTATTTGACATACACCAATTAGCATGGTCGGACTTAGCGTTGAATGTAGCGGGAATCTCTGCCGGACAACTATCGACACCTGTCCCTGTTGATCATGTTTCAAAATTGCTGGACTCAGACATCGCAGCCTCTATGCATCTTCCGGAAAGTACATTGTTTGTTATTGGCGGTAGCGATGGATGTCTGGCCAATCTGGGAGTTGGAGCCGTGAAGCCTGGAGTGGCTTCTGTAACGGTTGGCACCAGCGGAGCGATACGGGTAACCAGTCCTCTGCCAAACCCGGAGCAAAAGCAACGGTTATTTACTTATCTCCTTAGACCGAATGAATATATAATCGGAGGCGCTGTCAATAATGGGGGTATTTTGCGGAAGTGGTTTCAAGATAACTTCTTAAACGAATCGATCGAGAGAATACAGAATAAGGATACTGACACTTTATTAAATCAAATGATAGATTCCGTCGATCCGGGATCAGATGGCCTGATCTTTTTGCCCTATTTAACTGGTGAGCGTGCTCCGTACTGGAATTCCAATGCAAAAGGTGTTTATTTTGGAATACAGTTGCACCACACCAAGGCCCACTTTGCCCGTGCAATGATGGAGGGTATGTTGTTCGCAATCTATAGCGTGGGAATTGCGTTGGAGGAAAACACCGGCCCAATTCAGAAAATATATGCAAGTGGCGGTTTAGCACATTCTCAGAATCTGGTTCAAATGTTAGCGGATATTTTCAATAAACCCGTTTTCATCAAAAACACAGTAGAAAGCTCTGCATGGGGAGCCGTAATGATAGGTATGGAAGCATTAGGCATTAGGTTTAAGCAGCCAGTCGCAGAACAGTCGATATCGGACGTGGCAGATAATGCTAAACAATTTTATATGCCGAGTGGAGAAGATCATGCTGTCTATTTAAGAAATTTTGAACAATTTCAGCGACTTTACCATAAGCTGGAAGACGAGTTTTAATTATTAACATCGATACGTTTAAGAAAAGCCTAAGTATCTTTCAAAAAAGCGTTATCTTAAAGCTTAAGAACTTTTTCTTTGCTGACACTAATGGTTACTTCAAAAAGATGTATTTTCTTTATATTTGATTTGGTACATTCAAATATAGTTGCCTTATTTTCTAATCATCTAAAGATATGGTCATGAAACAAATTATTACAATTACTTTTATACTGGTTTTCAGCAATGTATTTTCTCAAAAAAAAGAAATCCAGAAAGAAAAATGGCATTGGAATAACACAACCCAGAACAGCGATGCCGGTTATGCTCAGGCGGTGAAAGTGGATAATGTAATCTATATTTCAGGCGTGGTGACAGATAGTATTACTCCCGAAGGAATAACTTCTGTATATAATAACCTGAAGACAGTACTGGCAAGTTATGGTGCTACTTTTGATAATGTGGTGAAGGAAAATCTCTACACGACGGACATCGAATCAGTGAAAAAGTATAATGACGTGCGAAAGAAATTCTATAAGAATGATTTTCCTGCCGCAACATGGATACAAGTTCAGAGACTTTATATGCCGGATTCCAAACTTGAGGTTGAACTGGTAGCTCATTTACCGAAATAACGTTACTCTCGTTTCTTACATCTTTCCCCAACAGATTTTAAGTTTGGATCTAAAGATTCTCATCTTCCCAAATCACATGTGCGATTCTCCAACCATCATCATTCTTCACAAAATGAAAAAACTTATGGCCACTGCCTTCAAAGATCTTTCCGTGCAGTATTCCCTTTTTACGGAATTTCGAATAACGTTGCGCTATATTTCCAATAATCCTGGTCTCTTCATCTGTCTCAAATTCGCTGAACTGCTGCAATGTCCCATCCATCAGCATTTTTTTCCTGGGTTTCACAAAAGACTTTACATCATAGATCTCTGAGTATTTCCCTGTCTGTTTAATAATGCCTGCAGAAGATGTACACAACTCAAATATCCGGCTGAAATCCGGTTCTCCTGCAGTATTGTCGAAGAGGCTGAAGAAGGAACGGGTAAGCTTTCCGATCTCTGCCTTATCAGCACTTAGTGCGTACCTGACAATCGTTTTTCCGCCTTCGTTCAAAATACCTTCATAGCTGAACCTGAGTTTTTCCAGAAGTTTGATTGACCTGCTGTTTTCTTCGGTGGTGATAGCGAGTATTTTATCCATTATCACCTGCTCAGGAAGCGCATCCAGAATACACATGGACGCTTCGAAAGAATAACCTTTACCGGTATGCTCCGGAAGGAATGCAAATCCTATATCATAATGGTCCAGATAGTCCCGTTTTACAAGTGTGATAATTCCCACCGGTTGAGCATCATTCTTTGGTTTGACCGTCCAATACTTTACCTGGGAATTGTTAATAATATTATTTACATAAACAGCCGCATCTTCTAAGTTCCGGATATTTCGGTCACCGATAAATTCAAGCCATCCGGGAGAATTCACCAGTTTAAAAATAAACTCGTAATCGTTGTCCTGAAGTTCATGCAGTATAAGCCTTTCGGTTGAAATTTCTTTTATTGCTGTCATAAAGCTGGAAATATAAATTAGGCAAATTCCTCCGTTTATCAGGTACGGTGCTTGAGGATGTTGATCAGTTTTCCAAATGGGTCACGAACATAAATCCGTCGCACATTCCACGGTTCATCTGCCGGTCCGTACTCAACAGAAAACCCATGCTCTTTCATTTGCTGATATACTGCATCTACATCATTCACCTCTATCGAAAGATCCGGAACTTCAGTCCCGGAGCCTCCTTCTGCTGCGAAGCTCACCTGCACATCCATTTTTTCATCACTGCCGTACGTTGTGATCCAACCATGGTCCATCAAAACTTCGAGCCCGAGAATGTCACCATAAAAAAGTTTGGCAGCTGCCGTTTCAGATGTTCTGATATTGGCAACGATTCGTTTTACATGTATGGATTTCATTTAGCATATAATTAAATAATTAGTTACTAATATAAATCATTTTTCATCACACCGCTTCAAGAATTTTCATCAGTACACTAAAACACAAAGGCCAAATATGCCAAATAAATTAATAGTGAGACGTCACTTCGGAGTGTGATGGACATTTTTAAAGACGTTTCGAAATTTGTGGATATTCTTCGGCAATGCTTACAAATAGTAAAGTAGAGCTTTGTCCCCACATCGCGCTTTAAGGCAATCGAATAAAAATCCATAACAATATTCACCTCTTCGATGTTTTCGGGAAGATGCAACTGAGAATAATCAACAAGGCTGATTAACGGGTGCTCAGGTTTGGGAAGTCCCCTCAAACGGTGATATTCTGTAATCGATTTTATTCTTACTATTTCCATGTATACAAATTTAAAATTTATGTTCCTATCGTAAATTATCTTTCCCTTTAATTCATGAAACTCATGCAACGACACATAATTTTGAAAACTTGTGTTTTACCATGATTCAGTACGGTATCTTTCAGCAAAGATCATGAAGCGTACAAAACCTGCGCAGGTTTTACCTTAAACCTAAGCACAAGTTGATCCAAACCTGCGCACCTTTTGCCTGAAAGCTGCGCAGGTTTTTATTAAAGATGGGAACCTCCTGAGATTTCAATACGCTGAGCAGTAACCCAACCGGCATCATCACTGCACAAAAAAGCTACAACCCCGCCGATATCTTCCGGAAGCCCTACTCTTCCCAACGCCGTCTGAGACGCCAAATGTCTATTCATTTCGGCATTATCACGAACGGCACCACCCACTATGTCGGTTTCAATGGGTCCGGGCGCTATAACATTGGCTCTGATGTTTCTGCTTCCCAACTCTTTGGCCTGAAATTTTGTCAATGTTTCCACAGCACTTTTAAATGCGGCATACACTGCAAAACCAGGTAAGGTAAAACGGGTAATACCAGAGGAAACATTCACAATACCTCCGAATTGATTGATCTGAGGCAACAGTTTTTGGGTAAAAAACGGTAATTTTTTATTTGGCAGTTCTTCCTCTTGCTTACCTACTCAACGACACTTTGTGCCTGTTCACCGAACACCCATTGATTTTTCACTGACTTGATTTTAGCTTTACATCATCAAATTAATACAAGCACTTAAAACCCACTTATTATGGAAATTCTACAAACCCCAGAAAACGCATTGTCTCACTCAAGTGTAACTGCTATTATCAATGCACCATTCGAAAAAGTTAACATCGCAGATTGGTTATTGAACTTACCCGATGCGGAATACCAGAGATGCTCGACACAGCACATCGGAGCCGCTATTTCTAGTACTTTTGATGGAGAACCGGTATCGCTAAATGTGGAAACAATCGGAGATGCTTTGATGGTTCAGCATTATGTAGCTACGGTCTATCACCCGGATTACTGCAGGATGTTATCAATCTCAGATTCTATTACCAAAAACGGCAGAACCAAAGTTCAGGTTTTATGGGAACTGAAAGCGACAAAAATCGATGATAATACGACTTTGTATACCAACGAAATCCACGCAACGGCGACTCCCGAAATGTTAGCTTATATCAAAGAAAACGGTATTAATCTGTCCGATGCAGCAGCGGCAAGACAGGCTGCTTCTGACGCCCATAACCATGAAGAAACGCCAAACTTTGCAAAAAGCATCGAAAACAAAGCGCTTACGGGCAAATACAATCAGCCTTTTTAATCCAAAAAAAAATAATGAGCGTATCAAAAAGACGCTCATTTTATTTAAAACTATGGAAACTACATTACTTGAAAAACTTATAGGAACCTGGACTTTAGTTGAATTAATCGAAGTTCCTGTAAACGATGGAGAAATCACGCACCCGATGGGCGAAAATCCGAAAGGACTGATTATTTACAATCCGGATGGTTTTATGTCGGCACAGATTATGAATATTAACCGAAGTAATTTCCGCCAGGAACATTGGACTAATGCCACAGCAGAAGAATATACACAGGAAGCTTCAAAGTATCTTGCGTATTAAGGGCCTTTCAAAACGGATGATGAAAAGCAAATCGTGAGTCACACGATGTAAATTTCGCTTTTCCCGAACCGGACAGGGCAAACGCAAAACAGAATTGTGCTTTCATAGATGGATTTCTACATCTTGAAAGCAAAAAACCATTCACGAGCAACTCCCGACTGGTGACCCACAAACTGACCTGGAAGAAAGTTTGAGATAAATCTAAATATTAAAATTAAAAAATGAAAGCAATCGTAATCACAAAATATGGAGCTCCGGAAGTTTTACAATTAAAGGAATATCCGGCTCCCGAAATCCTGGGAGACCAGGTTTTGATAGAAGTAAAAGCCGCAGGTCTCAACCGTTCCGATGTTTTTCAGAGGGAAGGAAATTATCCCGCTCCGGCTGGCGTCATTCAGGAAATCCCGGGTTTGGAAGTTGCCGGTATAATCGTTAAATGTGGGCCTGACGTTACCGATTTTGAAATTGGAGACAAAGTCTGTGCGCTTTTAGCAGGCGGCGGTTATGCCGAGTACGTGAGTGTTCGGGAAGGACAGTGCCTTCCTATTCCGGACGGACTCAGTTTTGCTGAAGCTGCAAGTTTACCGGAAACCGTTTTTACCGTTTGGTCTAATGTTTTTCAGCGGGGAAAACTTCAGCCTGCAGAAACCCTTTTGCTTCATGGTGGAAACAGCGGTATCGGCATTACAGGAATCCAGATTGCACACGCCTTGGGTTCAAAAGTTATTGTTACTGTCGGTTCAGAGGAGAAAGGTCAGATTTGTCTTGATTTGGGAGCAGATTCCTACATCAATTATAAAACTCAGGATTTTGAGCATGAATTACAGAACGAGGGCGTTGATGTAATTCTCGATATGATCGGCGGCGATTATTTAGCCAAAAACATCAACATCCTGAAACCGGAAGGCAGACTGATTCACATCAATGCAGTTGACGGGAGCCAAACCCATCTGGACATCCGGAAAGTAATGATAAAACGTCTTACCATTTCCGGAAGTACTTTGAGAGGCAGAGAATACGAATTTAAAAAGCAACTGGCGAAAGAAGTTCAGAAATATGTCTGGCCTTTGATAGAATCTAAAAAATTCAGACCTGTGATATTCAAAACCTTTCCATTTTCAGAAGCTTCCGAAGCGCATCGATTATTGGAAAAAGGAACGCACAGCGGTAAAATCATATTGGTAAGATAAAGCATTGCCAATGGACTATTACTGATAGCCGGGTTATCTAACTTATACATTTAGTTTACCAATATTCAGGAATGATAATCACTCTATAAACCAGATCTCGAACCGGCTCCCCTGGTCCAAAGGTTTATAGTTTAAATAGCCGCGATGCGCTTCAATAATGCTTTTACTAAGGGTAAGCCCTATCCCAGAGCCATTGTTTCTGGTCGTGAAAAAGGGAAGAAAAATTTTGTCCTGGATTTCTTTCTGAATGCCGGTTCCGTTGTCTTCCACACTGAGAATTATACGTCTGTTCTGTGTCCTGACTTCCGTTTTGATTGTTCTTTCAACATTATCGGAAACGGCGTAAATTGCATTCAGATAGAGGTTGATAAGGCACCGTTCGATCATTTTTTCGTCCGCCGAAATCACTACATCTTCCAATGAATCGATGATCTTAATATGATTTTTTTCGAATTCGGGTTTTAGGAAATTAAGGGCAGATTGTACAATATTTTTTAATGATATGATTTTAAAAACCGGTTTTGGTAATTCTGCAACCTGCCGGTAATCGTCTACAAAATTTAATAACTGCTTGGATTTTGAATTAATGACCATCAGGCTTTCTTTCATATCCTGCTGGTCTTCTTTCTCAATAACTTCCTGATTGGCAATATATTCAAGATTCTGAATCAGGCTATTCACCGGGGTCAGCGTGTTCAGCAGTTCGTGGGAAATGACCTTCATCAGGTTGTTCCAGGCCAGTTTTTCTTTTTGCTCGATGATTTTCTGGACCGATTCCAGACTGATGATGCAGAAGCGGTGTTTTGCATTCTGAACTTTTTTCGTTCTGAGGGAGAAAGACTGTTTTACGTTTTCGTTAATCGAAATATCAAAAAATTCCTGCGAGTTTTCGTACTGCGTTTGCTCAATAATGTTGTAAAAGTCGGAGGCTTTATTTTCGTAAAGGCTCCAGGAATTATATTTGGGAATCTGGAGAATCTCAAGAAAGACAGGATTTACATAAAAAACCTCCCAGTTATTGTTCTTTTCAGACAAAATCATCAACCCGATCTCCAGCTGATTCAGAATTTCTTCGTACAGCAGTTTGTAAGAAGACTGTGAAAGATGCTCTTCCTTACTTTGATAATAAAGATTTACAGCATTATCGACCAGACTGTTACCTTCACCCTTTGGAAATAATGAAAAATCTTTTTTCTGAATGGCCAGAATCAGTTTTTCCGTTTTCTCAACATAAGACAGTCCTGATTTCCGGGCCAAAATAATACAAACAAGGCTGATCAGTGAAAATAAAATACAGTTGATCCATTTATTTTGAGAATAAAAGTCAAATGCAACAATTCCGCAGACAATCGCCAGCAGAATAAGTAATATCCAGGATATTTGTTGTTTATTCATTTTTGATTTTTTGAATACAGTAATTAATCATAACCAATTATAATTCAAACTTTTCCATTCTTCTATATAACGCGGCTCTCGATAATCCCAGATCTTCTGCAGCCAGAGAAATATTTCCGCGATGCTTTTTCAATGCTTTTTTAATCAGGATCTCCTCCATTTCTTCGAGATTCAGGTTCACGATGGTCTTTTCCGATTCTTCATCCTGGGGCATCAGCAATTTAAGCTGTTTTTCATTAGACAGAATCACGCTTCTTTCGATGCAGTGGTCGAGTTCCCGGATGTTTCCCGGCCATGAATAATGCATCAGTTCTGACATCAAACTTTCATGTAAAGCCAGGTCAGGTTTGTGATATTTCTGTTTGTATCTGTCCAGAAAATAATCTGCTAAAGCCGGAATATCTTCCAAACGCGCGCTCAGGCTTGGAATATTCAATTCTACGGTGTTGATCCTGTAATACAGATCTTTCCGGAAACGGCTTTCTGCAACTGCTTTTTTAAGGTTTTCGTTGGTGGCAAAAATAAATCGCACATCCAGCATTCTTTCTTTGCTCTCCCCTATTCTGGACAGTTTTCTGTTTTGGATCAGGCTTAGCAGCTTGGTCTGAAGATGAAGCGGGAGATTCCCTATTTCGTCCAGAAAAACCGTTCCGTTTTCGGCATTTTCGATCTTTCCTGCGTAATCCTGATGTGCATCGGTAAAGGCTCCTTTTTTATACCCGAATAATTCTGCTTCAAAAAGATTCTCAGAAAGGCTTCCGAGATCGATATGCACAAAGGGCTGGTTTTTACGTTCTGATAATTCGTGGATGTATTCTGCTAAAACATATTTTCCCGTTCCGTTTTCTCCTAAAAGCAGGACGTTAGCATCAGTGGCAGAAACCCTTTCAATCTGTTCCATCACCTCCTTCATGGCAGGCGATTTCGTTTCCAATTGATATTGATTGGTTTTCACATTGATATTTTCCCATTGATTCAGTTTTTTATTTTTCCGGGAAATATCAACGGCAAGATTTACGGAAGCATAGAGTTTCTCATTATTCCAGGGTTTCAGGATGAAATCGGAAGCTCCGTTTTTCAGGGCTTCCACCGCCAGTTCCACTTCACCATAGGCCGTCATCAGGATGATCGGGAGCTGGGGTTCCAGGGTTTTAATCTCCTGCATCCAGTACAATCCGTCCTGTCCGCTCTCAAAGCCTTTCCGGAAATTCATATCCAGGAGAACAGCATCCACCTGATGCTCGGACAAGAATTTCAGAATGTTTTTGGGCTGGCTTAGACAGCTGACTTCCGTAAAAAATTTCTTAAGCCAGACCCTCGCCGAAAACAAAATATCTTCGTCGTCATCTACAATCAATATATGGGCTTCTTTTTTTCGCATTTTTCAATTTAATATTTATAGTAATTTTTTACGTTCAAAACGTTCTTTTGCCTCAATGAAGGCTAAATGTAATTTTCTTTCCAGTTCTTTTTTAGGCGGCAATTCCGTCCAGTATTCGGCAACGATGATTCCGTCTTTATGCATTTCCAGAAGTTCCACCTGTTCTTTACTGCTTTCGGCGCAAAGTATTAATCCGATCGGCATTTCTTCTCCTTCCTGTTTTTCGTTTTTGTTGAGCCATTTAAGATAAAGCTCCATTTGGCCTTTGTATTTCGCCTGAAACTTCCCTAATTTTAATTCTATGGCAACCAGTCTTTTAAGCGAACGGTGAAAAAACAATAAATCAAGATAGAAATCTTCACCGTCGATGATCATTCTCTTTTGGCGTTCCACGAAAGCAAATCCTTTCCCCAATTCCAGAATGAATTTTTCCAGTTCGTGGAGAATCGCAGTTTCAATATCCTTTTCAAGATAATCATTTCGCAACCCAAGAAAATCTAATAAATAAGGGTCTTTAAAGGTATTAACAGGTAAATTTTCGTTCTGTAACGATTGAAGATTGGCAATCTCGGTACGTTCAAAGGCTTTGTTGACGATTTGTTTGCGAAGTTCCCTTACACCGAGTGTTTCGTTAATTGCCAATTGTGCGTAGAATTGTTTGGCCTCTGTTGATTTTAAAGGGATCAAAACCAGAAAATGAGACCAGGTCAATTGTCGTGACAGTGTAACGACAATTTCCAAATCGGGGAAAAATTCTGCAAACTGCATCATTCTCCGTACATTTTTTTCAGTAAAATTTCTCCCATACGCATTTTCCAATTGTCCTGACAGTGTCGGTACAATTTGCTTTCCATATTCTGCACGCCGGTTTTGCAAAATGTCGTCATTGATCCGTTTGCCAATCTGCCAAAACAAAATCGTAAGCGTGCTGTTGGCCTGCATCGCAACCTTCTGACGGCTTTGTTCAATCAGTTTTGATAAGTCTAAAAAAAGTTTTTCATTGGAAAATACCATCGGATGATCGTCAGATTGTGTGTTTTTAAATTTTTTGACATCGTTTTTATTCATCATTTATAAATTTTATCCAAAATAAAAAAATTATTCATCATTTATAACCAAGATGTCCGTTTCCGTACAAAAAGTGTCCGAAAGTGAACAGTTTTAAAATTATAAAAAATAGATCCGTTCACATTTACAGCATGTTACAAAACTATAAAACCATGGCATCTACATTGTGTAATAATCTGTAAGTAAAAGAGTTAATCTTAAATATGGATACGAAAATAGTAAAAAAGAAATCCAAACTGAAATTTATCTTCATTGTTGTTGCCGGCATTTTGGCCGTTTCCGTTTTCGGATGGTATTTTCTCAATCAGAAAAAAACGTATAATGTCAAGTCTGAAGACATTACGATTGATGAAGTGACAAAAGGTAAATTTGAAGATATGCTGATGGTCACCGCACAGACACAGTCACTTAATTCTTCTCTAGTGAATGTTCTCGAAGGCGGTGCCGTAAAAGAAATCTTTGCGGAAGACGGGCAAATGCTGACAAAGGGACAGCCGATTGCAAGAGTGTACAACCCGAATACGGAATTCAATTACCTGAACCAGGAAACGGGAATCATGCAGCAGATCAGCCAGATGAGAAGTTCACTGCTGGAACTGAAAAACCAGGAATTCAGTCAGGATAAGGAATTGCTGCAGTCTCAGAATGATTACAATACGGCTTTGCAGACTTTCAATCTTCAGAAAAGATTATACGATGCGGAAATCGGGAAGAAGACAGATTATGACGTGGCACTTCAGAATCTGAATTACCAGAAACAGAGAAAATCGATCGTTGAGAAAGGAGCTTCCAACGAAAAAACATCAAGAAATTCACAGTTTGCCGCGATTAATAATTCGATCAGCCAGATGGAAAAAAGTTTAAACATTCTCCGTTCAAACAAAAACAATTTCCTGATTATGTCGCCTGCTTCGGGACGATTGTCATCCTTTAATATTTCTCTCGGACAAAATTTAACTTCGGGCGAAAGCATCGGTAAAATCGATCTGATGGGCGGCTATAAACTGATTGCGAAAGTGGATGAATATTATATCAATAAATTAACAGTGGGCATCAAAGGTACATTAGACAATAACGGGAAAGAATATGAAGTGATCATCTCCAAGATCCTTCCGGAAGTAAAAGACGGACAGTTTTCGGTAGAGCTGAATTTCATTGATGCAAAAATTGAAAATTTAAAAATAGGAATGACCTTTGGCGTGAAACTGAAATTATCGGCCGACACCCAAAGTATGATGATTCCGAAAGGCAATTTCAGTAAGGATACCAATGGAAAATGGATTTTCGTGGTTAAGGGCAACAAAGCCGAAAAACGAAACATCAGCCTGGGAAGAGAAAATCCCCAGTTTTACGAAGTAATTTCGGGGCTGAAACCTGGCGAATCGGTGATTACCTCAGATTATTCCGAGCTGAAAAAATATGAAATTCTTGATATTCAAAAATAAAATAAAAAAATATAACTATGCAAAAATTATTATTACTAGTACTGACCATGATCATCAGCCTTATCACATCCCTTACGGCCCTGAAAGCAAAGACGATAGGTCATTATTTCACAGAAACGAAAACTATCCCGCTTACTCACTTTGAAAATATCGATTCCGATATGATCTTTAATGTGGAAGTGGTGAAGTCCAACGAAGAAAAAGCGGTCATCACAAGCAATTACATGCAGTTTGTTGAGATCAGCGTAAAAAACAATACGCTTCATATCGGCTATAAAAGAAGCCAGTCGCTGAAAAATGTGGACACGAAAATTGTCATCTTTGCAAAGGATGTAAAATCCGTGAACGTAAGTACAGGATCAGTCGTGAAAATAAAAAATACATTTGGTATTCAGAAATTCAGCACGGAAAGCGGTGGGAAAATATTCGGAGATTCTAATGCTAAGAATATTTCGATCCGTACAGAATCCGGCGGTGCCTTCATGGGAAATTTAAATACGGATAATCTATTACTTAATGCACAATCCGGAAGCTCAATTGATATCCGGGGGAAAATCGGGATTGCCACTATTTCAGCGGAAGAAGCTTCAAAAATCATGGCTGCCAAAACCAATATTTCTATAGCCACTGTAAGAGCAGAATCGGCTTCATCCGTAACTTTGGGTGTTTCAAAACAGCTGGTCGCTACGGCAAGTTCTATGGCGGCCATCCGCTATAAAACATTGTCAGGCATTAAATTTACGGCAAAACGGGATTCAGGCGGAACGATTGATATGCTTTAGAGATAAATGATGAATGATAAAAGATAATTGGCAGAGAATTTCCTAAGCCCTATAACCATACATTTTAACTAATTAATTTAAACTACATTAAAAATGATACATATTACAAATCTTTCAAAAATCTATAAAACCGAAGATGTTCAGACCAATGCACTAAATAATGTGAGTATGCAAATCAAAGAAGGCGAATTCGTAGCAATCATGGGGCCTTCAGGATGCGGAAAATCCACATTCCTCAATATTCTTGGTTTGTTAGACAGCGCTTCTTCAGGCTCATATAAATTTGAATCCGTGGAAACGATCGGAATTTCCGAAAAGAAAAAATCGGATATCAGAAAGAAAAACATCGGTTTCATCTTTCAGAATTTCAATCTGATCGACGAACTGACCGTCTACGAAAATATCGAACTTCCATTGATCTACAACGGTGTTTCTTCCTCAGAAAGAAAAAAACGAGTGGAAGAAATCATGGATAAAATCAATATTGCGCACAGAGCCAAGCATTATCCGCAGCAACTTTCCGGAGGCCAGCAACAGAGAGCGGCCGTAGCGAGGGCATTAGTGACCCGGCCTAAATTGATTCTTGCCGATGAGCCGACCGGAAATCTCGACAGTTCCAACGGAAACGAGGTAATGAATTTACTTGCAGAACTTCACCGCGAAGGTTCCACGATTGCAATGGTAACGCACTCTTCTTACGATGCAGGATATGCTTCCCGAATCGTGAATATGAAAGACGGCGAGATCTTCTCCGAAGAACATTCTTCCCAGAGAAAAGACGTTTTCGAAAAAGCAGATGCAAAAAACTTTGAGTAAAAAACTTGTTGTTAGTTGCCGGTTGTTAGTTGATGGAAAATCAGCTAACAGAAGTATTATTTCAAAACTTATGGTTTTAAATCCGTAAGCCGACAACTTTCAACCCTCAACCCAAAACTATCAATTATGCTAAACAACTGGCTCAAAATCGCCTTCATCAACTATAAAAAGAACTGGCTCTCCACCCTTATCAACCTGTTTGGACTGACCATTGGATTGACAGGATTTATGCTCATTCTGATGCACTGGAACGACGAAGAATCCTACGAAAAATGGAATCCGAAGAAAGATCAGATTTATGCTTTCCAGCAGCATAATATAAAAGACAATACCTATAGCCCAAGTATTTCCTATCCTATCGCCGAGCGTGCGGTGAAGATTATTCCGGAAATTAAAGATTATGTTTTGTTCAGTGGATCAGGAATGGGTTTTAAAATGACGACCAAGAAAAAAACGGTCTATCAGAAAGAAGGAATGACCGCTTCTTATAACTTTTTCAACTTTTTTCCATTCAAACTTGCAGCAGGAAGCTTTAAAGATGCTTTAAAAAATGAAAATTCGATTGCACTTTCTACCAAAGCGGCCAAAAACCTCTTCGGTAACACGAATGTTGTGGGGGAAAATGTGAAATTCGATAATAAAAATTATATTGTTACTGCGGTCTACGAGCTGCCGAAAGGAAACAGTGTAATAAAACCGGAATTCGTTATGCTGCCTTATGACCAATTGAAAAATGATAAGGAAGCGTGGGGTAATTTTAACTACGGATGCTTCTTTATGCTGGATAAAAATGCAGATACAAAAGCAGTTCAGGAAAAATTACTGAAAGATATTTTTATGTATCGCGCGAAAATCAATGCACAGGGGGCAGGAGTTACTCCTGAAAAATATCTTGACATGTACGGTCCCAGGGGAAGTTTACTTACCCCGCTGGATCAAATGAAACTTCACGGAAAAGCCTATTGGTTCGGAACCGGAGATTTTAAAACCATGATGATCCTCTTTGGCCTTTCGGTACTGATTGTGATTTTGTCTGCCATCAATTTTATCAATCTTAAAACAGCACAGGCTTCCCAGCGTGCCAAAGAAATCGGGGTAAGAAAAGCAATCGGAAGCACAAGGTCTAAGCTCGTAATGCAATTTTTACTGGAAACTTTTTTAATTTGTTTTGCCGCTTATATTTTGTCACTGGCATTGACGGAGCTTCTTTTACCAAGCTTCAATAAATTTTTTGACAAAGAAATCGTAATGAACGACTGGCAGGTCTACTTCTACTCGTTAACAATGGTTTTGGCGGTTACGCTGATTTCCGGCCTCATCCCCGCCGCTTACCTGGCAAACTTCAAAGCCATTGAAACTCTGAAAGGAAATTTTGCCAGAAGCAGACACGGAGTCTGGCTCAGAAACGGAATTCTGATCCTGCAGCTCGTTATTTCATCTTTCTTCATCATAGGAGGGCTTATTGTAAATTCCCAGGTAAAACATATGATGAGTAAAGATCTGGGCTTCAATGGGAAACAGGTTTTTCTGGTTTCTTTCAGCGAAAACAGCCCTCAGCCATGGCTTAAATATGAACGCATTAAAAACGAAATGCGTAAAATACAAGGTGTTGAGGCCGTTTCCTACGGGGAAGCTGTTGCCGGAAGCTACCGTTACAGCAATTCAAATATGGATTATATGGACAAAACCATTTACGCACAGCACGGATCCATGGATTATGATTACCTACAGTTTATGGGCGTTAAGCTCCTCAAAGGACGATGGCTGAATCCTAAATTAGCTTCCGATACCATTAATAATGTCCTTGTGAATGAAACTTTTGTGAAACAGTTCGGTTGGACTGATGAGCAGGCCTTAAAAAATGAATTCCGTCCTGGTTTTGATGATAAATCATACAAAATTGTAGGAATTGTAAAAGATTTTAACGTTAAAAGCTTAAAATCCGAAGTGGAACCGATGATTTTTTTCCATTACCGTGCCACAAGCTGGAAAAGATACAATGTATACAATATCCAGCTGAAACTAAAAGCGGATGATATACCGGCCACCGTAAAAAGAATTAAAAAATACTGGGAAAGCAATGTAGAACCCGGCTATCCGTTTGAGTCATATTTCGTCGACAAACAATTTGCAAAAACGTTTGAGGTATATCAGAAACAACAGACTTTATTCACTATTCTGAACGCCATGGTTTTGATGGTAGCTTTATTAGGATTATTCGCCTTGTCTTCATTAATGATTGAACAGAAACTTAAAGATGTCGCGATCAGAAAAACGCTGGGCGCATCAGACGGAGCATTGATTCTGGGTTTAACCAAACAATTCCTCTGGATTACTTTGATCGCTGTTTTAATCAGTATTCCCATTAGTTATTATCTGATGAACGAGTGGCTGAAAGACTTCGCTTACCGAATCGATATGCCGGTTTTCCCATTCATTCTGAGCTTGATTTCATTATTGATTCTCACTTTTGCCGTGGTAAGTATTAAAGCTTATCAGGCCACCAAAGTGAATCTTGTGAAATATCTCAAATACGAGTAAAAATTTGTTGATGGTGCCGGAAGTGTTTTATCAACGAAAAACCGGCAACCCTCAACTAAAATCTAACAACTATGTTAAAAAACTGGCTCAAAATAGCATTCATCAATTACAGAAAAAACTGGCTTTCCACCATCATCAATATTTTGGGACTGAGTGTGGGATTGTGTGTATTTCTGTTGATATTTATTCATTGGCAGGACGAAAAGTCTTATGAACAATGGATGCCCGATAAAGACAATATTTACCTGGTGGAAAACAAAACCGGGGATTTCGGAATGATGGCCGTCTCCAGCTATCCTGAAATTTTTGTTTCTAAAGATAAATTTTCCGAGATTGAGGATGCCGCGATCTACAATGACTGGGGAAAACAGAAACTGAGCGTCGGCAACGCTTCAGCTTACGTTTTAGGCTCGGCTACGGTAAACTCTTTTCTGAGATTGTTCCCTTTTGAAAAAGTTGCGGGAAATTTTAAAAATGCCTTATCAGACAACGGAAAAATTGCTCTGTCAGACGAAACCGCCCGGCTGCTTTTTGGCGACGATTATCTCAATGCTATCGGTAAAACCGTAAAAAGTGATTCGAACGATCAGGAATATGTAGTTTCCGCCATTTATAAACTTCCCGAAGGCAACACGGTTTTCCAGCCGGATTTTATATACAAAAACCCTTATCTGGAGCAGTCTAAAGATAAGTGGACGAACTATAATTACAATGGTTTCTTCAAACTTAAACCAGGTACGGATATTAAAGCTCTGGAAAACAAAATGTCTAAAATGATGCGTGAGCAGGATGAAATGTCGGCCAAACAATGGGGTTATACTCTGGATAAAAATAATCCGACCACGGTTTATCTCACTCCGGCAAGTACAATGAAACTGGATGCGAAAAGTAACGGCATCAGCAAAGGCGACAAAAAATCCATCATGATTCTGCTGGGATTATCAGTCCTGATTTTAGTTTTGTCGGGAATCAATTTAATAAACCTTAAAACCGCCCAGGCCTCGCAAAGAGCCAAAGAAGTAGATGTGAGAAAAGTTATCGGAAGCTCAAAACCGAAACTGGTATTACAGTTTTTGCTGGAAACTTTTATGATTTGTTTAGCTTCATACATCGTTGCCTTTGCCATGGTTGAATTATTTTTGCCGTCTTTCAATAAATTTCTCGGTAAGAAAATTACGCTGAATGACCCGAAAGTATTCATTTATTCAGGATTATTACTGATCGTATTTGCGTTGATGGCAGGACTTATTCCGGCGATTTACCTTTCCAATTTTAAACCGATCACTACCCTTAAAGGAAATTTTGCCAGAAGCAGAAGTGGTGTATTACTGAGAAACTTTATCCTGACTTTGCAGCTGATCATTTCGTCATTTTTCATTATTTGTTCACTTATTATCCATTTACAGGTCAGTTATATGATGAATAAGGATTTAGGATTCAAAGGTGACCAGGCAATTCAGATTTATTTCAAAAAAGCCAACTGGGAAAATAATTTCAATGTCAACAAATATAAAAGACTGAAAGCAGAGCTGGCAAGAATCCCTGGTGTGACCGATGTTACAGGCTCTGTCAATACGATAGGTTATGGCACTGCGAACGGTTCGGTCGTAAAACTGTCGACAGATACCACTAAAACCATTCAGACAATGCTGGGCGGCATAGACGAGAATTTTCTGAAATTCTACAAAGTGAAATTTGTTTCCGGACGCGATCTGGATTGGAAAAAAGCTTCCGATACGATTAACGGAACCGTGGTCAACGAAACCTTTGCGGGAAAATTGGGGTACAATCCGAAAACAGCCTTGGGAAAAGAATTTTTCACCGGTTGGGACGGTAAGAAAAAATATAAAATCCTTGGTGTGGTAAAGGATGTTTATTACGAAGGGGTAGACAAACCTGTGCAGCCTATTGTATATTTCAACTACGACAGAAACTGGGTGAAGAACAATATGAGCAACCTGCAGATTAAAATCTCCCAAAACGATATCAACGGAACCTTGGAGCGCATTAAAGAATTCTGGACCACCAAAGCAGAACCCGGCTATCCTTATGAATTTGAGTTTGTGAATAAACAGTTTGCCAAAACCTTTGAGAAATTTGAAAAACAACAGGCCTTATTCACAACCCTAAATGTGGTTGTTCTTGTGATTGCACTGTTAGGTTTATTCGCGCTATCATCTTTGCTGATTGATCAAAAATTAAAGGATGTGGCCATCAAAAAAACCTTAGGAGCCGATGAGAAAACCATTATCTGGGATCTGACGAAAAGATTCCTTCTGATCTGTATCATTGCGGTTTTCATCAGTATGCCGTTTGGCTATTATGCGATGAGTGAGTGGCTGAAAGATTTCTCGTACAGAATCGGTATGCCGGTCTGGCCGTATGTTCTGAGCATGTTTCTATTACTCATCCTCACTTTTGTAGTTGTGAGTTTCAAAGCTTATCGCGCCACAAAAATCAATCTTGTTAAATACCTTAAATACGAATAATTGGTCGTTGGCTGATTGTTGTGATTTGATGAACTGATCAACTGGCAACAAATAACCGTCAACCGACAAACAACAAACAATTATGAAAAAACTATTCTTCATATTATTCATTAATCTTCTTCCGGCGCAGGAAAGCTGGACCCTGGAACAATGCCTGGATTACGCTTCTGCGAATCATCCGTTAGTACTTCAGTCTACCGTAAATATAAAGAAAAGCGAGAGGGAGATTTCCGCTGCCAAAGGAATGCTGCTTCCTTCCGTAAATGCCGGGGCCAGCCACAACTATGGTTTCGGATCTTCTATCAACCAGAACACCAACCAGAGGGAAGCCATCAACACGCAATATGATCAGATTTACGCCCAGGCCAGCTGGGAACTGATGAACTGGAAAAACTACCTTACCATCTCCCTTTCGAAAATCAATAAGGAAAGTTCGGTTTACAAAATGAAGCTGGCTCAGAATGAGGTTAAAATGAACGTAGTCATGATGTTTTTCACATACCAGAACAGTAAAAGCTGGCTTGAGGTCCTGCAAACCCAGATCTCCGGGATTGAAGACCAGATCAGGCGTACTGAGAAAGAGGTGGAAATAGGCAGCCGCCCGAAAAGTGATATTTATGACATCAAAGCCAATCTCGGAACCATGCAGGAACAGCTGGTTTCAGCAAAAAATCTTAAAGATCTGTCTAAAATCAATCTTCTGAATGCATTAGCCATCACCAAAGATACCCTTGAATTTACCATGAATGAAGAACATCTTATGGATTCAAATTTCAATGACGGTAATTTTGTGCAGAGACTTTTAGAAAAAAATCCTGCTTATAAAGCGGTTTTAAAAGAAATTCAGGCCCAACAGAAAAATGTAGCCATTGCCCAGTCAGGATACTTGCCTACACTAAACGGATCTTACACATGGTCAAGTTTTTACAATAAAATTTTAGGACAGCCTGCGACCGACTTTTCGGAGCAATTGAAACTCAACAAAAACCAGCAGTTATCGTTCGGACTTAATATTCCGGTTTTCAATAAATTACAGGTGAAAAACAATATCGAAATCGCCAGGCTGAATGTCATCAATTCCAACTATAATAAAGACATCATCGTTAATGATTTAACCAAAAGCATTAATTCCATCAAGGCGCAGTTTCTCAATGCACAGGAAAAATATAATCTTTTGGAGGCCAATTTTGAAAATCAAAGATTGTCATTTCAGAAGTCGGAAGAAAAATATAAAGAAGGGCTGATGGATGCTTATACATTCTTTTTGGTCAGAAACAACTGGCTGCAAGCCAATTATAATCTGATAAACAGTAAAAACGATGTAATGCAACAGACTGAACTGCTTAAGATTTTAGAGAATGATCTGTAGAGAAATACGTAAAATTCAAAAGAAATATTTCTACTGCTGACAGATAGTTGTCATACTGCCTCTTTACCTTTGTACCGTTAACATCAATCAATAGAACATGGATAAGGTAAATTTGGTATCATTAAGAATCATAACAGCTGATATTAAGAGATTAGTCTCATTCTTTGAACAGGCGACAGAAACAACGGCCAATTGGTCTACAGATGACTTCGCCGAGATAAAATCAGGCAATTTTACGCTGGCCATCGGCAGCACACGGACACTGGCTTTTTTTGGGGAAGGCATTGCTGCTCCTGAAGCTAATAGAAGCATCATCATCGAGTTTCTGGTAGAGAATGTAGATGAGTGTTATGAAAGAATTAAAAATCTGACCTCGGAAATCGTTCAGGAGCCAACCACCATGCCTTGGGGAAACCGCTCACTGTTATTCCGGGATCCGGATGGGAATCTTATCAATTTTTTCACTCCCGTCAGTGAGGAGGCAAAAAAGAAATTTGGGTAACAATCATGATACAGAGAGCGGGTACGGAACTCTGTTTTTCCGGATAACCCGTTTTTTGTAACCCTTGAATTTTAGAATGATTTTCGTTTTTTTAACTGGAATACATTTCCTTCAGGATCAGTTCCGTCGCAGAGCCAGTAGTCATAATTTTCGAAGGTTTTGATTGCCCTCATTTCGATGTTTTTTGCCATAAATTCGTTTCGTGCCGTTTCGATATCGGTGTCTATCTCAAAGATAAGTTTGGTGTTATTGTCAAATTTATGGTTTGGCTGCATTGTATTTAAAAAATGTTCTCCAATTTTATGAAAGGCAATATTTAAAGGTCCGGCATTTAATAATACCCAGACCTCATCTTCCTCAATAACGGTCAGGCTGAAATTTTCAACATAAAAATCCCGGAGTGCTTTAATATTCTGAACATAAAGCATTATCGTATCAAGTTTCGCATTCATATATACAAATTTATAAATTACATCAGTATAATTATCGGCATTTTATCCTAGCGGTATAGATCTTTTTCTATAAAATTATTAAATCTCTTAAAAAACTCTTTTGCACGGTTTTCTTTATTCCTGATGAGTTCCATTTTGGTAAGCGGATTTCCTGTATTTGAATCATAAAATAAAGTTTGAGACATTTCGGAGTTTCCATGCATGATTTTGATATTTTTGGCAGGATCTTTTTTATATTCATTCCAAAGCTCATTAAACCTCTCTTTGGTAACGGAAATCTCATTTGCTTTAAACGCCGTCAATAATGGCTGCTGATCGAGTTTTTGGCTTCCGGCAAGGGTAAAAATATGAGTTTTCGCTTCATCTTCGATATGTAAAATTAAACCTGGCAAACCATGGAATTTATAAGGTCCGTCCTGGATCTGAATCTCATGGGTAAACCATGCCACCCAATTTCTTCCTCCAAAATTCGTAGTGGCTTTCTGGGCTTTAAAGCCTTTTATGTTTTCGATATCGGGAAGAATCGTCCAGTTCATTTTGTGAAGTTCTTTCACGGCCAGATTACTGGCGTTAACGACGCTGTGAAATACAGTCTCAAATCCGGGATAAGTTTTTGAAACCCTGAACTTTGCAACCGGCTGCCTGAGTTTTCTGAGATCAATTTCAACAAAATCTGAAGCTTTTCCTTTTTCGATCTGGGCCTTAAAAAGAGAATCTCTTGAAATCAGTAAATCACTGTAAAAATGCGATCCTTCTCGGGAAACATCGAGATTCATTATATCCTTCTGAACATAATCTTTATTCAGGGAATCTGATTTGAAGGTATATTCATATACAAACCTTTGATTCTGAGACAAAAGAAATCCGGACATTAACAGTAAAAAAGTGATAATTATTTTCATGGTTGCTTAAATAATGACAATCACTCAAATATAAGTAATGTTTTTCTATTTTAATAAGGATAAAATAATCACAAAAAAACCTTCATCGGTTAATGAAGGTTGCTTTAATAATTTATTTTTCAGGAATTTCGATATTTGAAACTAACAATTTACCGTGCTGGAGGTAACATTTGATATTAAGGTCATTTCTAAAAAAATCAGTCTTCTGAAGCAGATTTTCATAGTAACTGATGCCCTGCAGAAGGTTTTCTTTAAAATTTTTCCATTTTTTGATCTGGCCGGCGGTGACATTTCCGCAGAATTCTTCAATTTCATTTTTTAGATAATCGATATACATCTTCATTTCGTTGATGAACATATTAGGCCTGCTTTTATGAGAAATAACATTCGCACTGCCATAAATATGCCTCACCATCTCAGAAAGTGATATCTCCTTATCAAAATAAGCCAGATTCGGGCCGGGACAAATCACAACCCCCTGTTTTTCACCTTTGATCTCCAATCCGTTTTCTAGATAGGCAGCATTTACCAGTCCTACACAAAGACAGGCTTTTTCGAAAATTTTTTCTTTTCTCTTTTCATATAATTCAGGTGAGATCGTGGCTCTTTCAGCTTCAAGATCCTGTAATTTGAGGTCCTGGTATTTCTTTGACGCTGTGCAGGTCCCTTCCGGTGAATATTCTTTACTTAGTGCCAGCAATTTTTTCGGACACGAACTTCCGTAACGGTTTTTCGCTTGCTTCTGATGTCTGATGATTTCGTTGGACGATCCTTTAACCGTATTGAAAGGTACGCCGAGCGGCGAAAGATTGCTGATGTAAAAATCTTTTTCCTTCGATTCCTGAAGAAGTTTTCTTGTTCCTTGATCTACAGAGGTCGCTTCCGGGACGAGCAGAAAAGGAGATCCCCAGCCGATACTGTCGACTTCGTAGGTATGGAGAAGGAATTCATGCTCTTCTGCCGTTCCTACTCCACCCTGCACGGTGATTTTCATTTCCAGGGGTTCTGAAACGGTATATCTTCCTTTCTGCTCCAGTGCTTTTTTCATCAGTACATGGGAAGATTCTACAAGCTCATTTTTTTTAATTTTAAATTCTTCCAGGATGGGTCCCAGCAGAAGACCTTCCGTAGCAAAAGCATGCCCGCCGCAGTTTAGCCCGGATTCGATGCGGTATTCCGATACCCAAAGTCCTTTTTTAGCCAAAAAATTCCCCTGTATCATCGCAGAGCGGAAATCGCTTACTTTCAGTATGATTTTCTTTTTAATCTGACCGTATTGATCCGGATAGAAATCGTCAAACTCTTCTATATAGCTATACAGCCTGGGGTTCATCCCTGCAGAAAGGACCATGGAAGAAGACAGCCTGCTTTTTGCAAATCCTCGTAATGAAGCGTGCGCATCATTGTAGATCACCGGCAGTTGCTGATGATTTTTAAAATTGTCCTTATCCACTTTTGTCATGATATTGACATCGATGTTGCCGGGGGAGAGATGTTTTTCAATAAAACATTTTATCGAAGAGGTAATTCCTTCTTTCTGACTGAGGAAATTCTGTAATCCGTCCTTCAGTTCGGAAGTATTCGGCAGCATTTCCATAAAATTCATCAAAGCCGTTTTATTCTTTGAGAGTTCTTCTTTAAAAGCTTCGAATTTTTCATTCACGATATCATCCAGCATATCAAGATAAGCGGTGATCCTTTTAGCACGGTAATCTTCAACCCTCGTGGAAATACTGCTGTAATTCAGGTTGAATTTTGAACTGTAAAAATTTTTCATTTTCTCTATAATCTCATCATCGATTATAGAAACTACGGATGAAATTCCGTACTGCGCTACACGGATAGGACTGTCTATCGTATAAGCTAATCCCATTACGGGAATATGGAAATTGTGTAAAGGCTTTTTGATCATTTTTATATTGATTAAATAATGTTCTTACCTCTAAATTCCCATCAACTCATTCACTGCCACAAAAGTATAGGTTTAAAATTAATTATGCATACAATAACACACATTTTATTCAGTAAATTTTTAAAATCATGACATAAAAAAGTTTCGGGCAGATCAAAGATTTGCCCGAAACTTTCATATTGATAACCATCTGAAGTATGCAGATGAATTTATTCCTCTCTTCCTGAAGATTTAACTTTAAGGAACATATAAGCAAGTCCCAATCCTAAACCGGCCATTAATGCCAATTTCGTTTTTTTTGAAGGAACAGGTAAAATAGTTTCTCCATAAATACGGTGCGGCCCGGAAGAAGGCTCCAGAACATTTCCTGAATCTGACGGTGCATTTTTAAGCTTCATCATCATTCTCATGCCCGCAGAAGCCGTGTTAATGACCGGTTTTGGAAATAGTTTATACATTCCGGTAAGGATTCGTGAGGTAACATCCGGAAACATATCTTTCTGCGGATTTTTTGCCAGTTCGACAAATTTAGCTGCTGTATCTCTGGGATCGGCCGCAAAAGGCGGAATTTTAAAATCCAGTCCTGAAAACTTGGCCGAATGCATATTTCCCGTAGAGCGCTGTATCTGTGGATAAAGATTGCAGATGTACACGTTCGGAAAATCGGAAATTTCACCATGGAGACACTCCATCATCCCGCGGATCCCGAATTTCGTCGCGGAATAGACCGCACTGTAAGGTGCCGGCATAAAGCCCCCTATGGAAACATTATTGATCAGTACTCCATCCTCCTGTCTTTTGAATATCGGTAAAACACTGTAAGCACCATGCATATACCCAAAAAGATTGGTTTTGATAACCTGCTCATTGACATCCATCGGGATTTCCTCGAATTTTCCGCTTGCCATTACTCCAGCATTGTTGATCCATATATCGATTCTTCCGTTGAATTGTAATGCTTTATTGGCAAGATTCTGCACATCGGTTTCTATTGATACATCGGTAGGTACGGCCATGGCAGCCACCCCAAGATCATGGCACAGGGCAACCGTTTCATCCAGGGCCTCTTTACCTCTTGCGGCGACCACGATATTGCAGCCTTCCAGCGCAAATGCTTCGGCAGCGGCTCTTCCTACTCCACTGCTTCCGCCTGTTATGACAACGGTTTTTCCTTTAAGACTTTGTTGGATTTCATTATTGGATTTCATTTTGCAAATTGGTTTTGGTTGTTACTAAAACGAACCTATTATTATGCCACAAGCATTTACCACAAGTTATTAGTTACCAAATAAAAACCCCAAATAAATTGGGGCTGTCATTATTCTTCAAAAATGAGTCTCCCGTTGAAGGGTTCACTCCAGCATATAAAAATACTGTCATTGTGCCTCTTAATCTGAGCCTGTATCGTTTCGTAGCTACCATCATCACTTAGTTTTTCGACGATAAGATTTGATCCTTCCCCTATGTTTCCTTTACGGAACTCTATCTGATACTGGTTTGATGCTTCGTCCAGAATAAAATCTGACTTGATAAAATTTCTGTGTGCCATATAAATTATAATTTTTTAAGTGTAAAGAATAAACCATGCCAACGATTCAAATTATTATTTTTTCTTAAAATATCTTAAATTATATTAAAAATTTTTATTGATCCTTTTTATGGCATAATATTTTAATACTAATTAATACTCATGTTTAATTTGAGTTTTCATGGTTATTAGTTTTTATCCTCAGTTTTCTGAGGATTTTTTGTTTTTATAACCCCGGCATTATGAATGATGCAAAAATCAACTTTAAATCAACTTTAATTTTATATTATATTTAAGTTATCCCATCAATTTCAAAATCATTTTTATTTAAATTCAAACAAAAAAAGAACGACTTTTAATAAAGCCGCTCCTCATTTATATCGATTTGTTGTGTCCATTTTCAAATGGCATAAGCACCTTTGTTCTGAAAAACATTAATGCCTTCAATTTTATCTTTCTGAATATTATAAATCATTTCCACCGTAAAATGGGAAACTTCGTACAAAATATATTTCAGAGTATTAACGGTTCTTTCGTTCATTATGCGTCCTTCATTCATCACTAAGCTGAATTGATCCTGATTAGGCATATTTTTAAAATCGTAATAAGAAATATTCATAGCTGATGTTTTTAATACTTTGGTTATCAATAGACAATTTCTTTGCCAAATTTTGTTAATAATTATTTTTTTATACATTTATGGTATTAATAATTATTTTTATTTACTGAAAATCAATTCTTACATCTCGCGGATCAGCCTGAAGGTGAGGTTTATTCTCGGTTTCATGAGTTTCGAAGATTTTGCGATCCGGTGTTCCCAATGGAGCTGTAGATCACCTTTCATGATCAGCAGTGAGCCATGTCCCAGGGCAATGCTGTATTTATTTTGATGGTCATCAGCTTTTCTAAAATCAAAATTCCTTACCTGTCCCAAACTGATGGAAGCAATTACCGGCCGATTGCCCAATTCACTCTCCTTGTCACGATGCCAGGCTACGGAATCATTTCCGTCACGATACAGATTAAGCAGAACAGAATTAAACTGATAACCTGAGAATACTTCGATCTTTTCCTTTAATGCCAATAATTCCGGGGACCATTCATTGACTACAAAATCGTTATTCCCGAGATGATACATTTTGCTGCTGTCACCATACCAGGCTGTAAGACGTGGCGTCACCACGATTTTATCATACATTTTCCTTGAAGTCTGTTTCCAGGGAGCTTTAAGCAAAAGTTTTTCCTGTAGTTCATCCGCTTCTTTCCGTTCTAAAAAGTGCTCGGTATATTCCAGAAGTTCTTCAGGAAATTCATAATATTCATCTGAACCGAATAAACTTAGCTGACTCATTTATTTTTCCTTTAAATCTTTTGTAATCTGCTTTTCGGCATTCTTTGCTTTTTCTTCCTGCGCTTCTTTTTCCTTACGCTGCTGTCTCTTTGTTTTTTTCTCAGCCCTTCTTTCCTGGCGAATTACTTTGTTTAGCTTTCTGTTATAAGCCGCATCCAGAATACCCTGCCCTTTTTTACTGAAAATTTTAATCTTAGGATTTTCATGAGTTCCGGTAACCACAACCGGGAAGCCGATGAGCCCGCCCGGAAGAATCCCGATCCTCACCCTGAGATCAAGCAACCCGTTGAAGCTGGTCGTTCCACTGATGCTTGGCCTTAAAATAGAAACCCTGAACGTGAATTTATCCACATGAATAAGATTATTTTTAATATGTGTTTCTATATTAACGCCCTTCATATCCGGATTGTTGAATGCTTTTGCCCCGATATTATCTCCTACTGCTGAAAGCATCTTTAAATTCTTAACTTCAACGTCACGCAGATTCACGATACCTCCGCCCTCAAGAGAAGGATAAATCGGCTTCATGTTTTTATCGAAATCGCCTTTTAATTTATAATCAATGGATACAATTCCTTTGACGTTTTTGGCGGCAGTGGCCATTTCCCGTACCATATCGATTTCTTTGTAAGCCCGCTGAACATCAAAATCTAACACTTTAAGGGCAATATCATAATTGGCGGTAAGCGGAGATTCGTCCTGATATCTGGCGTCAATATTCATTTTACTTCCGATGATGTCAAATGAAGTATTTTTAAGATAAACCTGGCCTTTATCTACGGAAGCCTGACCATTGAGATGATTTAAGGCTAATCCTTTAAATTCTACTTTACGAATATGAGTCTGCAGCGAAACATCGAGATTTTTCGGGATAATTACTACGCCACTGCTTTTAGGATTTTCTACTTTGGCATATTCTACGTCAATGGATTTTTTTGAATTGTCGCCGTTTTTAAGAGCCATAAATTCGTCGATGAGAACATAGTTGGAGTTTAAACCGAATTTCCCGTGAAGCGTTCCTTTTCGCTCGATAAAATAATTGATGGTATTGAGAAGGTAGCCATTAAGAGCAAAATCAGATTTACCATAAGTGACAAAAAACTTCCTGAACCACATCTTTTCGTTTTCAAAGCGGAAATTACCTTCTTTAATAAAAAAAGATTTCGGTAAAAATTCCGTGGTTGCTTTGATGTTTTTTAAGATAAGACTTCCTTTATTGTCGAGTTTACTGTACTGTCCGGTCGTGGCATAGCTCTGTTTTCCGTTTAAAGATAAATCTGCCATAATGAGTCCGCTTACATCAAATCCTTTTTTGGCAAAAACACGATAGATTCTGCCGACATTCAAGACACCTTTTGCTCTTACTTTATACAAAACATCTTCAAAATTCTGCAGATCAGCATTTACAAACACAGGATTTCCTTCAAAATCAAACCTGAATGGATTCAGCTTTACGCCTAGACTTTTGAAAGTACCGTCGGTATTGGTGATGTTTGCAGCAATATTAATATTCCGGATCGGATTCGGGTAATATTTCGTTTTCAGCCAGCCATTTTTGAGATTGAGATAGCCGTTTGTTTTGGGGAATAATTTCTTGTCAAGACTGAAAATTCCATTGGCTTTGATATTGGTATCCATAAGACCGCGGATATCAATATCTTTCAGTCCCAAAGCCTGATCAAGGGTCTGAAGATCAACGGCACCTTTTATATCAGCATTGATCTGCATCTCATTTAAACCTTTGGTTTTAACCACAGCCTTGAAACTGTTTTTCGGACCAAGATCAAATCCCAGGTTTTTAAGGTCAATGGCCAGCTGATTCGTATCAAGGGAAGGCAGATCGACATTAAGATCCATATTCAGGTGGTTCATCGGAACCGGCGCCTTTCCGTTTGAAACAAAACCGTCTCTCACCAATAACCTTGCTTTAAGCCGGGGTTTCAGATTCTGCTGTTCGCTGAAGCGGCCTTTCAGGTTGAAGAAGAGATCGCTGTTGCCTTCAATTTTCGTATCCTTTGCCCAATCGAGATACTGTGGTGGAAGTACGGAAATCATATCCCGAATGGTTGTTTTTTCCGAAGCGGCTTTAATATCAAGGTTATATCCGTCTTTAAGGATGCTTAAAAAACCTGTAAACTTTAATGGAAGATCATTGATTCTCAACTCGTTTTTCCTGAGAACAAAAGTCAGCGCATTGGTATTGATTCTTGTGATAAGGTCAGCATGTAAGGTTTTCTGTTTGGCATAGTAAATTCTGTTAAGGCTAAAGTCTAGTTTATTGATATCCAGATCGGTTTCAAGGTCGAAAATATCTTCGCTCAGGCCGCCTTTTCCCGTATAATTCAGTCCTTTTGCGTCTACCAGAACTCGCGCAGAATGGTCGATGTATTTAATATTCCAGTTTTTAAGTTTGATGAGATCCAACTTAATGGATGTTCCGGCGCCTGTCGTATCTTTCGGCTTTTGGGAAGGCTTTGCTACATAGACATTATAGTTTGCCTGTCCTTTGCTGTTGACAAAAACATTTCCGTAAGCATCGGTAACGTAGATTTCATCGATCTTCACCTGTCGGTCAAAAATCAGGTTTTTCAGGTTAATGCCTACCGAGACTTCCCTTGCTGACAATAAAGTATCTTCCTGAAAAGGCTTTGACCCTTTCAGCAAAAAATCATCTACGGAAACCGTAAGTGAGGGAAAATGCCTGAAAAAGGTAAGGTGTGTCCTTTTATAATCCAGCTTTCCCGCAAGATGCTGATTGGCAAATACTTTCACTTGTTCTGAGATTGTTCCCGGAAATAAAATCGGTATGATGAACATTAAAAAAAGAATGGATGCTATCGAAATACCCATCCACTTTAGAATTTTAATTATGATTCTTTTAAACCTTCCCATCAGCCTGTAATTTTGAGTTTAACAAATTACCATTATCTAAAATCAAGCCATATTTCTTGAAATTTTACTGACGGAATACCACAAAGGTTTAATTATTACACAAAAAGATCTCTGATGGCATAATTTATTCATTAGCCAAAAAAATTAAATATAAACGTTATGAACTTCAACGAAGCCAAAGAACATAAAAAAGAATCGCTTAAGAACGCCGACGAATCGGTGCTTAATCTTTTCCATGTCGTTATCACACCCTCCAACACGGATGAAAGCGCAAAATTTATTGAAGATTTTCTGAAATCTCCCGAATCTTTTGACGATGAAAGCTGTAAAAAATACTGCTCTGATGGAAATTATGAAGTGGTAAGCTTTAAAAAAGAATCTGAAAATGATTAATCTAAAGTTTCGATGAAAGTATTTTCTCAAGCTGAACAAGAAATCCTGCCTGTGCGGGATTTATTTTTTCCTTAGCGTCAACGGAAGAAAACCATTCCCACCGATCGACTTCAGGAATTTCGAGCTTTCTGCCGGATCGTGGCGGCCAATCGATCGTAATCACATTACTGTGCATGTCTGAAGTTTCAATATCACCTTCCAGCGCCCAGGCAAAAACCTTTTTTCCCCCTTTCTGAACAATAGGGTCGAGTTCTGTAAAATTACCGTCAACTGTTTTCCCGGTCTCTTCTGCAAATTCTATTTTAGCCCTTTCCAGAAGATTTTCACCCTCTGAAACTTCTCCTTTCGGTATCGACCACGATCCACCATCTTTATTCTTCCAGAACGGTCCGCCCGGATGTACAAGGAAATAAAAGATATTGTTTTTTTCCCTTTTAAATAATAAAATTCCGGCACTTATTTTCATACATTACCAACTGCTTAAACCGTTTTCGAGCGCTTTAAGATAATTTTCTTCATCAAAGGAGTACAGGTCCGGGGCTTTATGGGCTCCTCCCTTTCTTTGCTCATCCAGTTTTTTGAGAATTCCGAGATTTTTTATTTTACGGTAAAAATTTCCTCTGTTGAGCTCTTTTCCAAGAATAACCTCGTACAGTTTCTGAAGTTCCGAAAGGGTAAACTTTTCCGGCAACAGATTATAGCCTATCGGTTTATGGGAAATCTTTTCCCTTAGCGTCAGAAGTGCTTTTTCAATAATATCCCGGTGATCCATAGCCAGTTCGATATCAGGAAGTTCACTCAGATAAATCCATTCGCAGGTTTCACTGTATTCATCAGCTATAAGATTGAAGCGGTCCGGATTATAAAGAGCGTAATAGCCAATGGTGACAAATCTCTGCTTGTGAAAGAGGGTTTCATCAAAATCCTCGAAATAGAACTCACTTCTGTTCTTTTTACCGAAAACGCCGAATTCTTCGAGATAGACATCGCTGATCCCGGCTCTTTCTTTTAAAATACGCACGACCGCTTCGTCAAGATCTTCATCTTTTCTCACATAACCGCCGGGCAGAAGCCATTGTTTACGGTAGTTCATTTTAAGAAGAAGAACTTTCAGTTCATTCTGATCAAAGCCGAAGATCACAGGATCGGCAGAAAGATGAGGCAGGAAAACCTCTTTAAGCTCATTAGATTTATTTAAAATTTGTTGTTTGGAATCCATCGGGGGAATTTGGGAAAATTTTATTTAAACAAATCTAGTAAAAATCTTACAGAATAAAAAAATGGCTTCCCGCGATACTTTTTGGGAGACCATTTGGTTATTTCTAACCATTGTTTCGTACTGAAACAATGATATAAAAATTAAAACATAACAGTTAAAAAACTGATTTACAACAACTTAATTAACATGTTAAATTTCATTAACATTTTTTTGCATAATTCAGATAAAGAATGTAGTATTGTAATGATTCATAAAGAAGCAATGAATTCAAACACTGATCTGAACAAAATTACTTTGATGTTTACTCTTTCTTGGAGTATGAAAACTGTTGAAAGATCATAGAATCTTTCTCTCCGATATCAGCAGAAAAACTGCTGAACTTTTCGGGAATCTGATGCTGAGGGAAACCGGCCAAAACAATACCGGTGCTGAAAATAAAGTTTCATCCATAGATTTTTGGATGCAGGATAAATTATGCCTTTAAATACGTACGAAAACAACTATAAGAAATTTAGACAACTAAGAAATGAGAAAATCAACTTTTAAAATTTCAGCATTGGGGCTTATGCTTTCTTTCGCAACAGCGTTCGGGCAGGAAACCGACAGTGCTTCCGTGAAAACAGCCGTAAAAGCGGTTATTAAAAATGAAGAAGGTGTAAAAACCGTGACCACTTCCTCTAAAGAAGACAACAACCGAAATGTAATGCTGAATGCAGCAAACAATACAAGTCCGAGAGATGTAAATATCGGTCTTCCATCAACCGTAGGCGGAATAACGATTCTTGAAAACGATCTTCCCGCCGTCTATTTTTTCTGGCCAGAGCTTCCGAATAAAACCTGGAGACAAAGCGTTGGCCTGGAGAAAACAGGGCTTCTGAAAATGGATCAGCTTGCCAATACCATGGGCGACCTCGGTTTTGCGGTGAATTCTTACTCGCAGACAGGAACCAAAGATTTTAAATTAAAAGGAAAATTCACAACGAGTACTTTCGGATGGCTACAGGGAGATGTAAATGCTTCCGGACCGATTTCTAAAAACGGGTGGACGTACACCGTGGGCGCTTTCGCCAACTTTGACCCTAGTACCTACAAATTAGGTTTTGCAAGAAATGCCGATGAAACTAAGATCTTCAGGGCAGGTATCACAAAATATTTCGATAACGATAAAGGTAAGATCTCGATCTTATACAAATACGCAGATTCTTACAGCATTACCAACTATGCCGTATTCCAGTACGGGCCGGAAGGTAAAGTTACAGAGCTTGATAACTTTAAAATCGGAAGAGATTCTTACGTAGTGAGAGACGGGCTGATGAAAGTCAAAGATATTCTTACCGGCGAGTATTCGTGGCGGTCAATGAGTGGAAATGACAACAGGTCAAAATCACACAATATCGATATTTTTGGTAATTATCTTTTAGACAACGGCTGGAATTTTAAATTCTCAACAAGAGCGCATTTTTCTAAAGTGAAAATGTCTAATATGATTCCTCTAAGTATCTTCAATGCCGGTTCTGCATCCGGATATACACTGGCTTCTAACGGTCAGTCTTATTCCGGGCCGGTGGGAACAATCCTGGGAATGTACACGCCGGAAACCCCGATTTCCAGTGTTGCCGGAAGATTTTCATTAAATAAGCAGCTTGGAAACCACAATGTAACTTTCGGGGTGTTGGAACAATTCTACCACGTTAATAAATTCACATCCGACCGTACTTTCTTCTTCCAGACCGTTGAGCCGCAACCGCAGAGACTGATCGGTCCGAATACCGATGCAGACGGTTTCTACAATTATAACGCAGGTGGCGAGTATCACAGCGGAACAGAAAACAAACTTTCTGTCTACGGTACCGATGAATGGAAAGTGACCGACAATTTCAATTTGAGCTACGGCTTGCATTTGAGAAATCATATCCTTGACGGTGAATATTCTTTGACGCCGAGAACCATTGGTTTCAGCTTCACAGATCCGGCTCAGTTCAACCACATCAGCCAGAGTTTCTTCCAGATTGCAGGAAGTTTAAACGCAACCTACAACATTACAAAGAATTTCGGGGTTTTAGCCAACTTCTTGTATACCGAGGAAAACAGAAGGTTGGAAAGCTATTCCCAGGCTTTTGAACCGAATACCAATAAAATTAAAAGCCCACTTGGCGCATTCGGGATTTTCTGGAACACCAACTGGATCCAATTGATTTCCCAGGCGACATATCTTAAAAAGAACAACAACCTGAACCGTTACAACCTCGTTAATCCGACCAACAGTTCCGAAGCACAGACAACAACGGTGTATTACGATATTCAGACCTTGGGTTGGACGACCGATTTCGTGTTAAAGCCTTTTAAAGGATTCAATTTGCATTATTTGGTAACATTCCAGAATCCGGTTTATAAGAAGTTTAATTTCAATGCCTTCGGAAAAGACTACGATTATAACGACAATAACGTGTTAGGTGTTGCGAAAGTTTTAATGGAAATCGATCCTAGCTATACGGTTGACAAATGGAGATTCTGGGCAAGTTTCAGGTATTTCTCAAAACAATATGCAAACCTTACGAACGCTTTGTATTTCGCTCCGAGATGGGAAACCTTCGGTGGGGTAAGTTATACGGTAAATAAAAACATCAACGTTGGCGCAACGGTCATCAACTTCCTGAACCAGAGAGGAGCCAGCGGAACCATCAACGGTGCCGAGCTGATTACCGATGCAAGTCCGTATTATGGAAAACTATTGACGGGAACGTATATTATGCCATTAACCGGTCAGTTGTCCGTAAGCTTTAATTTCTAAAATGTAAAACAATGAAAAAGACAGTTTTAAATTTTGCTGCGTTATTTTTAGGAGTAACGGCATTTTCACAGAATATTCAAACGGTTACAAATTCCAAAGGCCCGGTTTTAGGATATTCAACAGATTCAGGCGTGAAAATCCTGACGGTTGGCGGAAATAAATTCAAGGATTTAAATAAAAACGGAAAGCTTGATAAATACGAAGACTGGAGACTTCCTGTCGACGAAAGAGCAAAAGATCTGGCTTCTAAAATGACCATTGAGCAGATCGCTGGATTAATGCTGTACAGCGGCCACCAATCGGTTCCTGCGCCGGCAGACGGTTTCAGGGCTGGAAAATACAACGGAAAATTTTACAAAGAAAGCGGTGCTAAAGCGTCTGATTTAACAGACCAACAAAAGAAATTCCTGAAAGAAGACAACCTGCGTCACGTTCTCGTAACCACCGTTGAATCTCCTGCCATTGCGGCACAATGGAGCAACAACATCCAGGCGTATATCGAAGGTTTTGGTTTGGGAATTCCGGCCAACAACAGTACGGACCCTAGACATTCTGCAACAGTTACCGCAGAGTTTAATGAAGGAGCGGGTGGCCAGATTTCACTTTGGCCCGACGGTCTGGCAATGGGAGCAACATTCGATCCCGAACTGGTTAGAAAATTCGGAAATATCGCTGCTCAGGAATACAGAGCATTAGGAATCTCAACCGCTTTATCCCCACAAATTGACCTTGGTACAGAACCCCGCTGGTACAGGATTGCCTACGTTTTTTCTGAAAGTCCTGAACTGACGGCAGATATGGCAAGAGGATACATCGACGGTTTCCAGACCACCGCCGGAAACAAAAACCGCTGGGGAAACAAAAGTGTGAATGCCATGGTAAAACACTGGCCGGGAGGCGGACCTGAAGAAGGCGGCCGCGATGGCCACTGGGCAATGGGCAAATTTGCGGTATACCCGGGAAATAATTTCCAGAATCACGTAAAACCTTTTACGGAAGGAGCATTTAAGTTGAACGGCGGAACCAAAGAAGCTTCTGCGGTGATGCCTTATTACACGATTAGTTTTAATCAGGATACGAAAAACGGTGAAAACGTCGGAAACGGTTACAGCAAATATTTGATTACCGATTTACTTCGTGGAAAATACAAATATGACGGCGTAGTCTGTACCGACTGGCTCATCACAGCGGACGAGCCAAAATCTCCGGGCGGATTTGCCGGAAAACCTTGGGGTGCAGAAAAATTATCGATTGCGGAGCGTCATTACAAAGTGCTGGAAGCCGGCGTCGACCAGTTCGGAGGGAACAACGACAAAGGACCTGTTCTGGAAGCCTACCAAATGGGTGTGAAAGAACACGGTGAAAAAGCTTATCGTGCGAAGTTCGAGCAGTCAGCGGTTCGTTTACTGAGAAACTTCTTCAGAACGGGATTGTTTGAAAATCCTTATGTCAACATCGAAGAAACCAAAAAGATCGTCGGTAACCCTGAATTTATGAAAGCAGGTTATGAAGCGCAGGTAAAATCGATTGTAATGCTGAAAAATAAAGCCAATATCCTTCCGATTAAAGAAAGAAAAACGGTGTACATTCCGAAAAGATATTCTCCGGCAACCTTCAACTGGTGGGGAATTTACACCGCTCCGTCTTTGGATTATCCGGTTGATATCGAGAAAATCAAAAAACATTACAACGTTACCGAAGACCCGACAAAAGCTGATTTCGCGTTGGTTTTTGTGAAAAGTCCTCACAGTGAGGAAGGCGGTTACAGCGATATCGATGCAAAGGAAGGCGGAAACGGTTACGTGCCGATTTCTCTTCAATATCAGACTTACACGGCGACAGAAGCTCGTGAAAAAAGTATTGCTGCTGGCGACCCCGTTGTTGCACCGAATGTACACGACAGAACGTTTAAAAATAAAACCTCCACCGCAACCAACTTCACCGATTTGCTGACGATAGAAAACACCTACAAAGCAATGAACGGGAAACCGGTTATCGTTTCGGTAACAGCTTCAAAGCCGATGGTTTTTAATGAATTTGAAAAGCACGCCGATGCGATTCTGATAAACTTTAATGTATCCAATCAGGCGGTTGTAGATATCGTAACCGGAAAATACGAACCTTCTGGATTACTTCCTTTACAAATGCCTGCCAATATGGAAACGGTGGAAAAGCAGAAAGAAGATGTGCCTTACGATATGGAAACGCACAAAGATACCGAAGGCCACAACTATGATTTCGGGTACGGAATGAACTGGTCCGGCGTGATCAAAGATTCCAGAACTGTGAAGTACAAAAAATAATTCATCATAAAATTGATTATTAATTGATGTCTGAAACCGGACATTTTTGTCCGGTTTTCTGATTCAAACTTATTTTTCTTAATGAAAATAAACGAAGTTTATTCTTAAAAATTCAACATTAAGGATTTAAGAAAAAATATTAACGATGAAAAATTAAGAAATCAATATATTGATTTTTATTAAGATACATTAAGCAATATATTATTAAAACTTAATTTCTTAATGTTTAAAATTTAAAAAAATAAAATTAAGATGAAAATCAGATACACCATTTATTCATTAATGCTGGGTTCACTGATGTTTGCTCAGGAAAGCCTGGATTTCAGCGGAAAGAAGAATTTAATTTCCCCGGAAATCAGCGGTCAGAATGTGACCTTTCGTCTGCTCGCACCCAACGCGAACAGCGTAAAACTCCAGGGCAACTGGTTTCCGTCGAAGGGAATGGAACCGGGTTCCGTGGATTTACAGAAAGACAAAGACGGTATTTGGTCGTTTACGAAAAGTGATTTTACTCCCGATTTGTACACCTATTCATTCGTGGTGGATGGTGTGAAAGCCAATGATCCGAATAATTCTTACCAGGTGCGCGATGTCGCTTCGGTGATGAGTATGGTTTTGGTAGATGGCAAACAGTCGGAGAATTATAAAGTTCAGAACGTACCGCACGGAACGGTTTCCAAAAGATGGTACAAATCCACCGGACTGAAAGAAGACCGCAGATTAACGGTATATACACCTCCAGGTTACGAAAACTCGAAGGAAAAATTCCCGGTTTTATACCTGCTGCATGGAATGGGCGGCGATGAGGAAGCGTGGATGACTTTGGGAAGAGCTTCACAGATTCTTGATAATTTAATTGCTCAGGGAAAAGCCAAACCGATGATCGTCGTAATGCCGAACGGTCACACCAGCAATGCCGCGGCGCCGGGCGAATCTTCCAAAGGGTTTTATAAAATCGATATGAGGACACCGGATATTTTCTCAGGCGATATGGAAACCTATTTCAGGGAAATTATGGATTTCACGGAATCGAATTACCGAACAAAAGCCAACGCTGAAAACCGTGCGATTGCCGGACTTTCGATGGGCGGTTTCCATTCATTATACATTTCAGCCAATCAGCCGAAAACGTTTGATTATGTCGGCCTTTTTTCTCCCGCAATTCTTCCTCCGGACGAAAAGAAAAGCCCGGTTTACCAGAATCTGGATTCCAAACTGAAAACCCAGCAGACCAATGCTTATAAACTGTACTGGATCGGCATCGGAAAAACAGATTTTCTCTACAAAAACGTCGCAGAGTACCGCCAGAAACTCGACAAAATGAATTTCAGATATCAATACGTAGAATCTGAAGGCGGTCACACGTGGAGCAATTGGAGAACGTATCTCAATGAATTTGTTCCGCAGTTATTTAAGTAAAATAATTTGGGCAGCTATTTCCGCTCAAGTCGTGCTTCGGATTCAGCATAAAATACACGACAACATACAACAGGATTTTGTCATCCGGTAGGAATCTCAACAGCCTAGATTCCTACCGAAATGACAAACAAACTGTCAATTTAATGCAGTCTTAGCTGAGTGAAATCAATGATTCGACGAAGTCAAACGCCTTTGCGAACGAAAAATTTGCAGAACAACATTAAAAAAAAACTTTGCGCTCTTTGCGTTTAAAAAATTTAAAATCAAAATGAAAAAAGTAATCATAGCAGGTTTATTCCTTGCAGGTCTTACAAGCATCAACGCTCAGAAATCCATTCCATTATACCAGGGTAAAGCACCCGGAACCGAAAACTGGACACAGAAAGAAGCTCAGCAGTTCAACGAATTATTCAAAACGGAAGTTGTTTTCAATGTCGCCCAGCCTTCCATGCTATTGTTTGAAGCCGATAAAAAGAAAGCCAACGGAACGGTTATCGTTATCGCTCCCGGTGGCGGATTTCAAAGTCTTTCCATCAACCGTGAAGGGATCGATATGGCGAAAAAACTGGCAGAAAACGGAATCACCGCAGTCGTTCTAAAATACAGATTACTCGAAACGAAATCCAACGATCCGGCAAAAGAAATGATGGAAAACATCAAAGACAGACCCGCATTTGACGCCAAAACAGCACCGATCAAAGTGATGGCTGGAGACGATATCAAAACGGCGATTTCTTATATCAGGGCTCACGCCAAAGACTTAAACATCAATGCCGAAAAACTAGGCGTTATAGGATTTTCTGCAGGAGCAAGCGTTATTCTGGAAAGCGTACTTCACAGCAAAGATGCTTCCACATTACCGAACTTCGCTGCTTCCATCTATGGAGGTCCGAGCGATGAAATCTTAAATACAGAAATACCAGGCACTCCCCTTCCGCTGTTTATCTGTGCAGCCAGTGACGACCAATTAAAGCTTGCTCCAAAATCAGTTTTGCTTTACAGTAAATGGCTAAAGGCCGGACAACCTGCAGAGCTCCATATCTATGAAAAAGGCGGGCACGGGTTCGGAATGGGGAAACAAAATCTCCCTGTCGATAAATGGTCGGATGTCTATCTCGACTGGCTGAGATTCCACAAGTTCTTATAGCCTTAGAATGAAACCACAATTTTTTTTACTGAAGACGGATGTATAGCTTTTCAAAAAAGCTCATCAAGGCGAGTAAAAATCTTTGATTTCCTTCTGATGTGCTCTTCTATTTTCAAAGTTTTTTACTGAAAACTTAGGTGGCTTTTGTGGTTAAAAAACAAAATCGAATTTTAATATAGTTTCTTTTTTTGCGGCAATGGCTGTGTCTGCACAGTTTGTTGCCGCAACTTTAAAGTATAATCATTAATAAAAAAAATTATGAAAAAGAATATCTCAACCCTGATAAAGTTTTCTCAAAAAACAAAATATGCAGGGATGTTTGTTGCGCTTTTGGCGGCAGCTCCTCTCGCTAAGGCTCAGAATACCCCAACGGTGACTGTTGCCGGAAAAATATTCAGGGACCTCAACGGAAACGGTAAGCTTGATGCCTGGGAAGATACCCGGCTATCAACCGATAAAAGAATCGATGCCATCATCAGGCAGATGACCAATGCGGAAAAAGCAGAGATCCTGATAGGAACAGGAATGCCCGGCATAGAAGTACTGACAGGCCCGGTAGGAGATTCAAAACAAGGACTGGTTCCCGGAGCGGCAGGGGGAACAGCAGCGCTGAGCAGATTTGGAATTCCGGCTACTGTGGTTGCGGATGGCCCCGCAGGCCTTAGAATTGCGCCGACCAGACCGAATGATTCCAAAACTTATTATGCTACCGCTTTTCCAGTGGGAACCGCTTTGGCTTCAACATGGAATAAAGCACTGCTGGAGCAGGTAGGAAAAGCAATGGGAAATGAAGTAAAGGAATACGGCGTGGATGTCCTGCTCGCCCCTGCCCTCAATATCCACAGAAATCCTCTTAACGGAAGAAACTTCGAATATTACAGCGAAGACCCTTTAATTTCAGGAAAAACAGCAGCCGCCATTGTGAACGGAATCCAGTCCCAGGGCGTGGGAACTTCCATCAAACATTTTGCGGCAAATAATGAGGAAACCAACCGATTGACGATCAATGCCCATGTTTCCGAAAGGGCAATGCGTGAACTGTACCTTCGAAACTTCGAAATTGCAGTGAAAGAATCCCAGCCCTGGACGGTAATGTCGTCTTACAATAAAGTGAACGGCGTTTATACATCAGATTCAAAAGATTTGCTGACTCAGGTCTTACGAAACGAATGGGGTTTTAAAGGGATCGTCATGACCGACTGGTTCGGAGGGTTTCCAGGTTTTGAATCCATCAGAAACGGTGGAATTTCCGATGTAGTAAAACAGATGAATGCAGGAAACGACCTCCTGATGCCGGGAATTCCTGCGCAGAAAAAAGTACTGCTGGAAGCTCTTAATTCCGGTAAACTGTCCCAGGATGTGGCCAATTTAAATGTAAAAAGAATCCTGGAATACATCTTTAAAACACCAACTTTCGAACACTACCGATACAGCGACCAGCCGAATCTTGCCCAACATGCGGAAGTAACGAGAAATGCCGCGACAGAAGGAATGGTTTTGCTTAAAAATGAAAAAAATGCACTGCCTTTTGCCGATAAACAAAAGCAAGTGTCTCTGTTCGGGGTAACGTCTTATGCATGGATTACCGGCGGAACCGGAAGCGGAAGTGTGAATAACAAGCACACCGTTTCTTTGTTGGAAGGTTTAAATGCTGCCGGTTACCAATTAGACAAAGAATTAGTCGACTTATATAAACCTCATGCTGAAAAAGAAGTTGCTGCCGAAAAAGAAAGAAGAAAGGCAAGAGGCATTTTAGCCTTACCTGAAAGGCTTCCCGAAATAAAATTCGATGATGCGTTCTACGCTAAAAAAGCGGAAACATCGGAAATTGCTTTTGTGACCCTGGGAAGAAATTCCGGGGAAGGCGGCGACCGGGTGGTTGACAATGATTTCAACCTGGCCACCGAAGAAATCGAAATGCTGGATAAAATTTCAAAAGCTTTTCACGCCAAAGGAAAAAAAGTGGTTGTTATTTTAAACATCGGCGGCGTGATCGAAACCGCATCATGGAAAGATAAAGCAGATGCGATTTTACTGGCGTGGCAGCCCGGACAGGAAGGCGGACATTCTGTAGCGGATGTAGTTTCAGGAAAGGTAAATCCTTCCGGAAAACTGACGATGACGTTCCCGGTGAATTATGCAGATCATGCTTCTGCAAAAAACTTTCCGGGTGTTCCGGCGGATAATCCGAAAGACGTGACCTACCAGGAAGGTGTTTATGTGGGATACCGCTACTTTAATACTTTTGGGGTAAAACCTTCTTATGAATTCGGTTACGGAAAATCTTACACGGATTTTACCTATACAAATATTAAAACCGCTTCAAAAACGTTCAATAATAAATTGGAAGTGAGCGTCGACATCAAAAATACAGGAAAAGTAAGCGGAAAAGAAGTGGTAGAGCTGTATCTTTCTGCTCCGAAACAGTCGATCGACAAGCCATCGTCCGAGCTTAAAGCTTATGTTAAAACAAAAGAACTGAAGCCCGGGAAATCCCAAACGGTAACCCTGACCTTACAGCCGAAAGACCTGGCCTCATTTGTCCCTTCCAGAAGCGCATGGATTGCTGAAGCCGGAAATTATAAAATTGCTGCAGGGGCTTCGTCGCTGGACATCAGACAGACCGCTGATTTTTCGGTTCCGAAAGAACTCACGGTAGAAAAAGTTCAGCATGTGTTTGCGGCAGATGAAAAATTTGAAGACATAAAACCGTAAAACTTACATTAAAGGAGCCGCAGATATAGAATGCATACATTCATACTTAATTCAAAAATTAGAACCCACACACTTTTTCTGCATTTTATTCCAAGGCTCCTTTATGTTTTCGGAAACACAGAATTTTCATGATAAGTTTAATGTCTCAAATTAAGATTATATCTTTAAAATGGGTATCTTTAACCACTTTTTTAAATAAATGAATGTTATGATCAATGATGTAAAGGTTAAAAGCAGGAATTATACGGTTCCTCTGGTTACCATCACCCTTTTATTTTTCATGTGGGGATTCATCACCTGTATGAATGATATCCTGATTCCTTATCTTAAACAGCTGTTCAGCCTGTCGTTCTTTGAATCGATGCTGGTGCAGTTCTGTTTCTTCGGTGCCTATTTTATCGGTTCCCTGATCTACTTCCTGATATCGAGCACCCAGGGTGACCCGATTGATAAAGTAGGATACAAAAAAGGAATTCTTTTCGGGATCTTCCTTGCCGCAGTAGGCTGTGTACTCTTCTATCCGGCAGCAAGCTTTGCTTCTTACGGATTGTTCCTGGGCGCACTGTTTATCCTGGGATTAGGATTTACCGTTCTTCAGATTACGGCCAATGCTTATGTTTCGCTGTTGGGTCCTGAAGAATCCGCATCGAGCAGGCTGAATATGACGCAGGCTTTCAATGCATTCGGAACAACGATCGCACCGGTTTTGGGCGGGCATCTGATTTTCGAGCTTTTTTCCGCACCGGACGGTTCCTTTTCGGCGGCCGCTACCAAGATACCCTATCTTATCTTTGCCGGGATCTTGCTGTTGGTGGCTCTGTTGATTTCAAGGGTTAAGCTTCCGGACTTCCAGGTAAAGGGGGAAGAAATCGTAAAAGGTTACGGTGCTTTGGAGCACAATCACCTGAAATTCGGAGTTCTCGCGATGTTTTGTTACGTGGGCGGAGAAGTAGCGGTAGGAAGCTTTATCATCAGTTTCCTGGAGCAGCCTCAGGTCATGAATTTATCGGAAGTGGTCAGCAAAAACTACCTTTCTTTATATTGGGGTGGCGCGATGATCGGGCGTTTCCTGGGAGCAATTTCACTGAACCAGTCGATCAGTCAGGGTAAAAAAGCACTGTACATGCTGGGTGCTGCGGCAGCCGTATTCCTGGTAATCTTCAGTATTGTAGATCTTACCTTTGCACAGATCAGCTTTTTCCTTGTATTTATTGCATTAAATTTTGTGGCGTTCTTCATCGGAAAAGCAGCTCCGGCAAGAACCCTGTCGATTTTCGCGGCAGTGAATGTCGTTCTGTTGATTTCCGCTATGTTAAATCATGGTGAAATGGCAATGTACAGCATTCTGGGAATCGGGATCTTCAATTCCATTATGTTCTCGAATATCTATACACTGGCTATTTCAGGATTGGGTAAATATACGAGCCAGGGCTCTTCTTTAGTCGTGATGGCTATTCTGGGAGGAGCCATCGTTCCTATCTTCCAGGGATATCTGGCTGATGTCTTCGGAGTGCAGCACTCCTTTATTATTCCGGTATTCTGTTATGTCGTGATTCTTATTTTCGGAGCTTACTGTACCAAATATCTTGGACACGTAAAGCAGGATGCCGATGCAAAATCAGGACATTAGATATTTTTTTATATAGTGAAACCTGCCGTCGGGCAGGTTTTTTTGTTCCATAAAGCATCAAATTTACATCGAAAGCGTATTGGTTTTGGTGTTATAGACAATAACATCCTCATCAGTCTTCTTCCCTGTTTTGGCCAATGCGTCGACATGAATAATTTTAAAGTTCTTCGGTTTGTAAATCTTTACTTCGTGGGTATTTTCGTCTACGATTACCTTCTCCGCATTTTCGAAACTGATAGCCTTCGATGCTAAAGACACATTTCCTGTAAAAACGGTTGTTTTTTGCCGGAAATTTCTGGTGGTATTATCCCCTTTAAATTTTAGGGTATCATCATCTGACTGCTTCTGAGCAAAAAAGGACTGCGAACCTAATAAAAGTATCAGCACTCCGAAAGCCTGTACTATTTTCTTCATTTTATTAATTTTTTGTACAAAAGAACAAATAAATTTGATGCCGGATGAAAAAATAACTTTTTTTAACGCATAACGCCTGAACACTATTTCGAAAATAGAGGGTGCATAACGAGTCCGGTGATGTTATTTAATGGTTCTGACGGGTGATGAACCACAACGGATAGTTTGTATAGCGTATCCGGTGATGTTATAACCTGTCCGACGGCGGCCTGAACGTGTCGGTTGGGTTAAGTAACGTATCCGGACAGATCCCTGACATATCCGGAGGTATCATTTAAAGGTTCAGAGGAGTAAACAACCGCAACAAAGGTTTTGATAACGTAGCTGACGACATGGTACACCTATCCGACGGGGTCCGGAATGTGTCGGTTGGGATAGAGTAACGGATCCAGACAGATCCCTGACATATCCGGAGGTATTATCTGAAGGTTCAGAGGAGTAAACAACCGCAACGAAGGTTTTGATAACGTAGCTGACGACATGGTACAGATGTACTGAAGCGTTTGGAAAGTATGTTATGGAATTATTTAAAGCTCTGAAGCGTGGAAAGCATTTATCAATGTGCTTTTATACTTCTTTAGTACTTCTAAGCTTTTATTTAAAAAAGATTTAAGTGAATCAAGCTTCAACTTCTTCTACCGGCATTTCTTCATTCTTTTTAAAAATCTCGAAGAAAAAAACATTCCAGAGAATAAGTTCATAGCCGTAAACGGTATCCTCAATAGGAATGGTGAAAATTCTCAGTCCGATAAAGTGGTCTGGATTGTAGTTCACAACAGGTGATTCCAGGCCGGTCCCGGTAAGAATTCCGTTGACCATTAAAAATCCCGGCATCAGGAGAAGGTATACGAAGGAGACTTTTCCGATCCATCTTACCTTCAGGATAAAATAGAGCAGGAAAAGGCTGCAGCCCGTGGAAAGGAAGGTAATGAAAGTATAAATCTTTTCACAGAAAAAATTGCTGATCACTAATGCGCTGATGATACTCACGACTACAAAGATCTTCTGCGGAAGAGGTTTCCAGTCGAGCTTAAAAAATTTGTCAAGACAGAAATAAGTAAAGAGGCAGGAGAAAGGAATACAGATGAAGAAAAGCAACTCCTCGACCGGCAAACCGAAAAGCCGTATTCCTATGAGATATTGATCATTGAACCACCACACCCCAATTTTTGTAAACCATGCATCCCATGCAATAAAAAATACGGCCACGATCAGGGAAGCCGTAAGGAATGCGCTGAAATACCTGCTAAACCTTATCTTGTGATGAAAAGAAAATATAAAGCATATAATAATGGTGAAAAAATTGATAAGGAGGTAGAGGTACTGCTGCATTTATTTATTTTTCTTAAAGTACATTTTAAAATATTTGACGGGAACCCAAAGAAACCCGAAACATTCACCTTCTTCCTTTCCGGTATGCTTATGATGTTGCTTGTGGGCACGTCTGATGGCCAAAAGGTACGGATTTTCGGTATTTCTCAGCAACTTTATTCTCTGGTGAATAAAAATATCATGAACAAAGAAGTAAGCCATCCCGTAAAGTGCAATGCCCAGCCCGATATAAAACCAGTGATTGAATCCCTGTATTGTTCCGTAATACATTAGGATAATAGTGGGAACCGCAAATATGACGAAGAAATAATCGTTTTTTTCCATGTGCCCTTCGTTACTATGGTCATGATGATCTTTATGCAGTGCCCACAGGAGGCCATGCATAATGTATTTATGAATGAGCCAGGTCATCCCTTCCATCACAAAAAAAGTAGCTATTACAATTAAAAAATTCATTGTTAATATATTTTTAAATCATCATTATAAAAAGGACGTTTTGTACTGGACGTAGGAACTCATCATCAGGGAAATTTTAGCGCCGTTGGATATTCTTACCCTTTCATTTAAGATCGTCTGCGCCGATTTTCTTTTAATTTTCCTGAACAGCGAAACATAATACCGGTAGGCAAGATAAACCCCGAACCTTGAGGATGCAGGAAGTTTCTTAATGCCGATAAGCGCCTGCCGGAACTCCTCCTCGATCTCTTGTTCTATCGACAGTTTTACGTTGTTATCAAATAAAGTCATATCCAGGTTTGGGAAATAGCTTCTTCCCAGTGTATAATAATCGTCTTTCATATCTCTCAGGAAATTGACCTTCTGAAATGCCGATCCTAAAATCATGGCATAAGGTTTCAGGTTTTCATACTGTTCCCGGTCGCCGTTCACAAATATCTGAAGGCACATTAACCCCACCACTTCTGCTGACCCCAAAATATATTCTTTGTAAAGATCGGAATTATAATCGATTTTCTGAAGATCCATCTCCATACTTTTTAAAAATTGACGGATAAGCTTATCATCAATATGGTAGGCATGAACCGTCTCCTGGAAAGACTGCAGGATAGGATTGAGTGAAATACGGTCTTCCAGCGCCTGGAATGTTTCCTCTTTAAACTTTTTCAACAGCTTTTCTTTGTTGTAATCGTGGAAGCTGTCTACGATCTCGTCTGCCAGGCGTACATATCCGTAAATAGCATAAATAGGGTTTCTGATGGCAGAAGACAAGGCTAAAATCCCTAATGAAAAGCTTGTGCTGTATTGTTTAGTGGTCTCTTTGCTGACTTTGTAGGAAAGTTCGTCAAATAATTTTTTCATAGCAATCAATTTTTTATGGCTTCGGCGGCAGCTATTTTTCCTGAGATGATGGATGGCGGTACACCCGGCCCAGGTACTGTAAGCTGACCAGTATAGAAAAGATTTTTTATTTTTTTATTTCTGAGTGAAGGTTTCAGGACCGCGGTCTGGGATAATGTGTTGGCAAGGCCATAGGCATTTCCCTGGTAGGCATTATAATCTTCCTTAAAATCCTTTACACAATAGCTTTTTTTATAATCTATTTTCAGGAGAAGATCTTTTGCTCCGGTATGTTTTTCCAGTCTCATGATCATTTCCATAAAATACCGTTCCCTGATCTCTTCGGAATCTTCGATACCCGGTGCTACAGGCATCAGCAGGAAGACATTTTCGCTGTTTTCCGGCGCTACGGAATCATCGGTCTTGGAAGGACAGCAGGCATAAAACAATGGTTTTGTCGGCCACTTTTTGTCCTTGTAAATTTCTTCCGTATGAAGCTCAAGGTCATTTTCAAAAAATAAGGTGTGGTGTTTGAGGTTGGGGATTTTCTCTTTAAATCCAAGATAAAAAATAAGGCATGAAGGAGCAAAAACTCTCTTTTCCCAGTAATCTTCCGTGTAATTCCGGTATTGCTCAGGAATAAGTTTGCTTTCCGTGTGGTGGTAATCTGAAGAAGCAATAATCACATCGAAATTCATTTCTTTCTCATCTACGGTGATGGATGATGCATTTTTATCTTTAATATTGATCTTACTAACATCTGCATTCACATGAAAACGGGTTCCCTGCTCCTGAGCGATATCTTTCATTGCATCTATAATTTTTGAGAAACCGCCCATCGGATACCATGTTCCCAGCTTATAACCGCCATAGTTCATTAAGCTGTACAGTGCAGGGATATCTTTCGGGGCCGCTCCCAGAAATATAACCGGAAACTCCATCAGAACGATCAGTTTTGGGTGTGAAAAATATTTACGTACAAAGCGTTGAAAGTTGGTCAAGAGATCGAGCTTTAGAGCACTTTTGGCAATTTTAGGCGAAACAAATTCAAACCATGAATGACAGGGTTTGTTTACGAAATCCTGCATTCCGACTTCATATTTATACTGTGCATCTTTCATGAAGGCATCGAGCTTCTTTCCGGCACCGGATTCCGTTGTTTCAAAGAGATCTCTCATCTCTTCGTAGTTATGCGGAATATTCATGGTGCCATCTTCAAAAACCATTTCAAATTGCGGATCCAATGGAACCAGCGTATAAAAATCAGAAGCTTTCTTTCCGAAATCATTAAAAAAGGATTCGATAATATCGGGCATCCAATACCAGCTGGGACCCATATCAAAGGTATATCCGTTATCGGTTTTAAAATTTCTTGCCCTTCCTCCAAGATCGCTGTTCTTTTCGAAAAGATGGACTTCATGACCTTCCTTCGAGGCGTATGCCGCAGCCGACAAACCTGAGAATCCTGATCCTATGACCGCAATTTTCTTTTTCATAATTAATTATTAAATGAATATTCTTCGTACACGGTTTTAATCAGATCTTTGCTGTCGATATTTCTTGAAAAAATAGGATAATGGAAACGGTCCAGTTTATTAAGGATTCGGATCAGCTCCATTTTTTCATGATGATTGAGGTTTCCGGCTACGATCTCGGTGGCCTCTCTTATTTTTTTCATTTGTTTTTCCAGAGCCAGTTTTCCTTTTTCTGAAATAAATATGATTTTATTCCTTTTGTCGATATCGGATTCGGTCTGTTCGATCCATCCCTGTTTCAGCAGTCGTGTGATGATGAGCATTCCTACAGGTTTATTGTGAATGTTCTTTTTGATCAGTTCCATTTTTGTCATCTTTCCGAATGCTTTCAGGTTGATCAGGTAAATAAAATCTTCCTGTGTGGTAAAATCGGATTCTGAAATGGCCGACTTCGAATAAGTTTTAGCATATCTGTTCAGGTGGACAAGCAATGTACTGATTGCACTTTCAGCGCTTCTGCCGCTTTCTTTGCCTTCCCAGTAAGGTTCTTCTTTCTGTTTGTTTTCAAGGAGAGATTTATCAAAAAGCCAGTTTTTAAAACCGTTGATATCAGCTGAATAGTAGTGTTCACCATTTTCGATTTCAAACTGTTCAAGAAGCTCAATGACTTCTTTTGTCATTCTGTAATTCATGTTTCGAATTTTAAAATATAAATAGACCAGTATTGCTACAATTTAGTATAATAATAAACGAGCATCATTAATTATGCCAAATTATAGTTTTGATAAAATTTAAAAATATCCCGTATTCAGGCATGTTTATTGCAACTTACAACGGACACCAAAAAAATTTAATATGAACAACGAAAAAACAGTATCAGTATTAAACGACTTACTGAACATTACCAACGACAGAATTGAAGGATTTTCTAAAGTAGAGGACAAAGTATGGGACAACCATTCTGCCTTGAAAAACGATTATGACCAAATGGTTTCTCAGTCCCAGAACATGAAATCTGACCTTATCAGGCTGATCAATGAGCGCGGAGGTGAGGCAGACAATACCACCAGTACAGCCGGAGCGGTACACCGTGCGTGGATTGACGTAAAAAATTCATTTACCGGAAACAAAGACGAATCTACCCTTGAAAATGTCGTATTCGGAGAAAAGGCAGCCATCAATGCTTACGAAGATGCTTTGGATAGCGGAGATCTGTGCCCTGAAAGTTCGCAGGTAGTTTCCGATCATCTTCATCACCTGAAGTCTTCCTATTCAAGATTTGAAAATCTGGAAGAACTCAATTAATGATTATTTATTTAAATCATAAAATAAAAGAACTCCAATTGGGGTTCTCTTTTTTTTTTATGGCTGTTAATCTTTCAATTTATAATGTATGGTAGAGAGATTCTTCAGGATTTCTGCGCTTTGTTCGGGAGTCACGTCACGCTGGGCTTCGGCCAGCATTTCATAACCGACCATAAACTTTTTGACTTCAGCATTCCGGAGAAGCGGCGGATAAAAATGCATGTGGAAATGCCATTCAGGATGTTCCAGCCCATCTGTCGGAGACTGATGAATGCCTGCTGAATAAGGAAATGATACGTCAAAAAGGTTATCATATTTTGTGGTAAGATCTTTTATAACCGCCGCCAATGAATGCTTCTCATCTTCAGTAAACATCAGCATACTGTTGATCTTTCTCTTACTGACGATCATGGTCTCATAAGGCCAGACTGCCCAGAAAGGAACAAGAGCGACGAAATCTTCGTTTTCGAGGACAATTCTTTCCCCTGCTTTCAGTTCCTGTCCGAGATAATCTTCCAAAAGAGATCTGCCGTTTTTTTCAAAGTAATTTCTCAGGTTTTCCTGGGTCTTTAAAACGGCGGAAGGAATAGACGACTGTGCCCAGATCTGCCCGTGCGGATGAGGGTTGCTGCATCCCATGACCTGTCCTTTATTTTCGAATATCTGAACGTGGCTGATAAAATCTTTAGCCCCAAGTTCTTCATATTGCTGCTGCCAGACATCGACTACTTTTTTAATATCTTCCTTTTCCATTTCAGGTAAAGTGAGACTGTGGTTTTCAGAAAAGCAAATGACCCTGTTGATCCCGCGTTCAGGTTTAAGACGGAAAAAATCGGAATGATCTTCGGAAAATTCAACTTTTTCGTTGAGCAGGGATCCGAAATCGTTATCAAAAACATAAACCCCTTTATAATCGGGATTTTTCTGCCCGTTCGCCCGGACATTTCCCGGACACAGGTAACAGTCAGGATCGTAGGCGGCGAGTTTTTCTGCTTCCTTTTTTTCAGTCTGTCCCTGCCACGGCCTTTTGGAACGTTGGGGAGAAACCAAAATCCATTCGTCCAAAAGCGGATTGTATCTTCGGTGCGGATGCTGCTTACTGTCAAATGCTGAGCTCATTCGTTGTATATTCTTTTGTTCCTTCTGAGATTTTAACCTGATATATTTTCATCTGAATATTAAATTCAGCTTTATATTTTTCACTTATTGAATGAATTACCCGGTCTGTATGTTCTTCTTTAATAAAGTTTATCGTACAGCCGCCAAATCCGCCGCCCATCATTCTTGCTCCCAGAACACCTTCTTCCTGTAAGGTCTGCTCCACAAGAAAATCAAGCTCTTCGCAGCTGACTTCAAATTCTTCCGAAAGCCCGGAATGAGTGTCCACCAAAAGCTTGCCGAGAAGTTCTGCATTATTTTCAGACAATGCTTTGGCAGCCTGCTCTACCCTTTTGATTTCTTTTAAAAGGTAAAAACATCTTTTATAGGATATTTCTCCTATTTCTTCACGAACGCTATCAAGCATTTCAAAACTGAAATCCCTGAATTTCTTTATATGCGGAAATTTTTCCCACAAGGCTTTTTTTCCGTTGTCAACATCAAGGCGCCGGTCGTTGTAGCCTGATGTAAGATGCGTATGTTTCACACAGCTATCGAATAAAACCAGATGATAGCCTTCAAGATCTGCGTTGAAATACTGATGATCCAGCGAATGGCAATCGAGCATAATGACCTTTCCATCTTTACCGAAAACAGATGCAAACTGGTCCATGATTCCACATTTAACGCCAACGAAAGTATGTTCGGACTTCTGACCGATAAGAGCGAGTTCTTTTTTAGAAAAACCTAAATTAAAAAGCTGATTGAGAATAAAAGCAAACCCACATTCTAAAGCAGCCGATGAAGAAAGACCGGATCCCATAGGAATCGTACTGCTGAAAGCAATCCGTAACCCTCCGGTGGTCTTCCCTTCTTCCTGAACAGCATTGAAAACGCCCAGCAAATAATTGACCCAACCTTGTGAAACAGGTACCTGCTTTTCATGAACATTAAAACTGAAACTTTCATTAAGATCTTTTGCGAAGAATGTACAGACCTCCGGATTATCCGACTTTTCCACAGCAAAGCAAATGTATTTATCAATGGCTGCCGGCAAAACGAAACCATCGCTGTAATCTACATGCTCACCGATAATGTTTATCCTTCCCGGAGAAAGGAAAATATGTTCCGGCTGTGACTGAAAGGCTATCCGAAAGGCTTCTTTAGTGTCATTAATTAATTTTTCCTGGATCAAAATATGAGTGTTTATGCTTAAAATTTATAAGTGTTAAATTTACACGTATATTTTTAATAAACAATACGCTTATTCGATAAAGTAATTAAACTCTTTTCTGTATTGTGACGGGCTTTTTTTGATATACTCTTTAAAAGTCTTATTGAAATAACTAAAATTATTGAATCCTGATTCAAAACAAACTTCCGTGATGCTTAAAGGCTGTTCTGCCAGAAGTTTCAGGGAATGCGTAATGCGGTATTCATTAACAAACTGGGTGAATGTTTTATTTGTAATTTTCTTGAAGTAGCGGCAGAAAGAAGGAACTTTCATGTTGGCCAGATCGGCAATTTCTTCAAGCGTAATCTGCTCTTTGAAATGATCTTTTACATAATTAAAAATATGATTTATTCTGTCGTTGTCTTCTACCTGGGTCTGCAGGTAATATTTTCCGGCATTCAATATCCTGTAATCGTGTGTCGTCGCGAGTTCATCCAATATTTCCAGAAAGCACAGCAACTTGCCCAGTGATGACATTTCGTGCATTTGAGCGATTTTTTCACCTACGGTTTTCTTTATGTTCTCATCAAATACAATTCCCGCTTTCGATTTTTCCAGCAAGGCAGATATTCTCTGCATTTCAGGGGTGCCCCAAATGTATTCTCCCAGGAAATCCGGTTTGAACTGGATGACCATTTCGTAATCATTATTGGTATTTTCGTTAGTGAGGCCACAATGCGGAAGATTGCTGCCGATAAGCACAAGATCGCCGTCGGAGAAATAAGAAATATTGCTTCCAATCTGTCTTTTTCCCGAACCTTTACACACAAATATAAGCTCAACCTCCGGGTGATAATGCCAGACATGCGATTTTATATTTTCATTACGTAAGAATTTGAGGCTGGTGAAACTACTTCCGATATTAGGTTTTATGGCTTCAAAAGCGGGATTTGAATGTTTCATTTTTAAGCACCTTTTATATATGTAAAATTAACAATTAATATTCAATTAACATAGAAATTAGGTTAAAATTGTACATATATATGAAAATTATATTATAGAACGGAAAGGATTACTGCTGTAGATTTGCAGTATAAATTATTGATAACAAAAAACTTGTCATTATGAATAAATTATTAAAATCCGGTTTCCTTGCAGCGTTCTTATTGATGTCAGCAAGCTTGATGAGTAAAGACAGAGACTTTTCTATCTCTTTAGGAAATGTGAATTCTAAAACATTAAACTTTGAAATATCCAATGCTAAAAATGTTTCATTGTTTGTTTATAACGATATTGAAGGTGAATTATTTTCTGAAAAACTAGATACCGAAAATGTAGTATCCAAGTCTTATAACCTAAACGAATTTACGTCAGGAACGTATTACCTGGTTGCCGAATCGGAGACAAAAGTTGAAAAATACAGAATAAACATCGGGAAAAACAATGTAATGGAAGTTGATAAAACACCGGTAAGTGTTGTTAACAAACCTGAATACACAATTTCAGATCATATCGTAAAGCTTCATATAGCAAACGCCAATACTCCAGTGAATATTTCAGTGATGGATTTTGCCAACAACAGTTATTACAATGCCACTAAAAAATCTGCGGACGGAGCTCTGGATCTGACTTTCGATCTTAACCGCAACACTTCAGAAAATTACATCATCCGTGTGGAAGAAAATGGAAATATTTTCAACAAAGTAATTTCTCTGAAATAAATCTTAAACTAAATTTTTATATAGTTGATCCGATTAATACCGGATAAATTTTACGTACAGTTATTTTTTTATGAGGCAACTCTTCTATTACAGAAAAAGAGTTGCCTCATTTTTTAATTATGGTGGCCCATATTGAGTTTTATCTTTTTAAGATCTTCCAGCTCATGCACCGGTCTTTCGATATCGTAAGGAATCGGCATCTTAGAAAAAGTCTGGAAATACAGAAGGCAGGCATCCTTCCACCATACTGCATCTTTCGCCTGGATTCTCAGCTTCGATTGTACTTCAGTAAACCTCTGATTATCGATATAAGGCTCCATCTGATCCCATATTTTCTGATAATCCCTCACCTCGTGAACTCCTGAATCATATTTATAGCAAAGTTCTTCCCATAATGTTTTCCCGTCTTTCATCTGATAGTCCCAAGGAACATGATGAAACCATAAAATAAGATTTTCAGGACATGTTTTGATGTTTCCGTAAAGTTCATTCAGAGGTGGAAAATATTGTGAAACTGCATTACTTCCCGTTTTGGTTCTGTCGAATCCGAGTCCGGTTTTATCCGCCTGGTGATAGTATACCGGCGACCAGTCCGGCCTTCCACCTTTATAATCTCCCCAAGGTTCAGGACCATAGTGATGCCCACCGGCAAAAATATGATGAAGTCCCAAAGGCATCATGTAATCAACAGCCGTTTCTCTTGAAGTGAGCATCATTTCTTTAACAGGATTAACAAACTTTTCATTATTGGTAAAGGTCATTTTAATCCATTCATCGGCAATCTGATCTGCACTGAGCTGATGATTCCATGCCAGTCTTCCGAAAGCATACCAGTTGGCCTGTGCAAACTGATGACCGGTCCAGTTGGTGTCTTCACCAATATTGGCAACCGCGGAAATAGCCGTAAGTCTGACAGGTCTTAATGTTCCGTCCGTAATTTTAGCAATGGTAGACCCTTCCCCATTGGCGTAGGTATCGCTCTCAAGGGTTTCTTGAAATAAAGGCGCCAGATAAACCAGATGATTCGCCTGTCCTAAATATTCCTGGGTGATCTGAAATTCAACCATCTCCGGTGTCTTCTTCAATGCCCCGAACAAAGGGTTAAAAGCTTCTCTAGGCTGAAAATCAACCGGTCCGTTTTTAATCTGAATAATCACGTTATCCCTGAATTTACCGTCAAGAGGCACAAATTCAAGATAGGCTTGCTTAGCACGGTCGTCTTTGCTGGGACTGTATACAAATGCCCTCCACATGACAATTCCTCCATATGGTTTTAAAACATCGGCCATCATATTAGCACCATCGGCATGTGTCCTTCCGTAATCCTGTGGCCCCGGCTGACCTTCAGAGTTGGCTTTCACTAAAAATCCTCCGAAGTCCGGAATCAATTTATAAATTTCCGAAGCTTTATCCTTCCACCATTTCTGAACGTTTTTGTTCAGCGGATCAGAATTTTCGGTTCCTCCCAAAACTTTAGGGGACGCAAAATTGACCGAAAGATAAACCCTGATTCCATACGGCCTTAAAATATCTGCCAGAACTTTTACTTTTTTCAGGTAATCTTCACGAAGCATGTTCGGAGAAGCATTCACATTATTCAATACTACAGAATTGATCCCGACCGACGCATTGGCTCTTGCATATTCTTCATATCTCGGAGATATTTTTGTAGGAAGATTTTCCCATTTCCACAGTGAATGGCCTGCATAGCCGCGCTCGATCGTTCCGTCCAGGTTATCCCAATGGTTAAGAATCCTGACATCATATGAAGGCTTTTCGGTAATATTTAGGCTTGCGGTCAATGAATTGGTTTGCTGCAGTCGCAAAATATGATACACCCCGTAAAGCAATCCGATTTCCTTTCCGGCAGAAATAACGATTTTATTCTGCACAGATTTTATGGTATAGCCGTCTTTCAGGTTTTTCAATGATTTTTCCGTTCGGAGTTCGACGGTTTGCCCCTGCCAATGATTCCTCAGTTCTTTTCTGGCAATATCTAAGGTGGCACTGTTTCCTTTAGCAATAATCTGATTTGTAGAAATTCCGTTTTTTGCAGGAAAGCGAAGCCAGAGCTGACTTCCGTCTTCCGCGAAGGCCGTTAACGGAATCATGAGTAATAAAACAAGGTAAATTCTGAAATGTTGCATTGGGATTTGCTTTAAATTTGACTTTCCGTAGGTTTTCGCCCACGGTTGGTATTTTTTCCATAGTTTTAAATCTATGGCTATTGTTAGAATCTTTTGGAATCTGTTGAAACAAACTTTGTCAAAGTTCTGAACTTTGACAAAGTTGATTGCATTTTACTGATTTTCGTCCAGTCCTTCGATGGTTTTGATTTTACCGTCATTATCATATTCAATTTCCACGACTTTCATGCTTCTGAGCCAGGTTCTCCCTCCGCTTGGAACGCTGTCGTGAAAGAAAAGGTACCATTTCCCTTTAAATTCTGCTATGCTGTGATGGGTGGTCCATCCGACTACGGGTGTTAAAATTTCGCCCTGAAAAGTGAACGGCCCGTAAGGATTGTCTCCGGTAGCGTAACACAACAAATGAGTATCTCCGGTGGAATATGAAAAATAATATTTACCGTTGTATTTGTGCATCCATGAAGCTTCAAAGAAACGGTGCCTGTCACCATGCAGCAAAGGGTTTCCGTTTTCATCGAGGATGAGAACATCTTTAGGCTCTTCTGCAAATTCAAGCATATCTTCACTTAACAAAGCTACTTTAGACGGAATGGCCGGCTCATTATCCTGAGGAATTATCGCAGATTCCAGCGCTTTGTTATTCCGGTAACGCTGCAGCTGACCACCCCAGATTCCTCCGAAATACATATAATGTTTCCCATTTTCTTCAAAAATACAAGGATCTATGCTGTAGCTTCCCATCATGGGATGCTTTTCCGGAACAAAAGGTCCGTAAGGCTTATCACTCACGGCAACACCGATTCTGAAGATATCGTTTTTATCTTTCAATGGGAAATACATATAATATTTTCCATCTTTAAAAGCAACATCACAGTCCCAAAGCTGTCTCCCCGACCATGGAATATCTTTAACGGACAACACGACTCCATGATCCGTAACTTCTCCGTTTTCTACGTCATCTAAAGAAAACACATGATAATTGTTCATATCGAAGTGATCGCCGTTATCATTTTCTTCAATGCCGCTTTCACGGTCGTGGGAAGGATAAATGTAAATTTTACCCTCAAAAACATGTACGGAAGGATCGGCCATATAGTCTTTCGGGAAAAGGTATTTTGCTTTGTTCATTTTTTAAAATTGATATTTAGAAGATAATTGATAATTGATAATTGATAATTGATAATTGATAATTGATAATTAATAATTAATGATTTACTATTTATTTTTTTCTTTTGTTAATTGAATTATTTTTTCAACGACCGGTTTTGCTTTGAAATTGCGGTCAAAAAGTAATGGATAATCGGTTCTTCCTTTTACCGGGAAATCATTCTTCCAGGATTGATTGTCGGTTACTCCCCACAAGGTCACTCTTCTTATTTTATCCTGATGCCTGATGAACAGACTGAAAAAATCAAGATAACGGGCTTCCCACTCTTTCTGTACACTTTCCGGAAGACCTTTTGTATAAGGATTCATTTTAGCCTCATACTCAACTTTATCGGAAACGTTGGCAGAAGTTCCCCAAGGTGAAGGCAGCGCGCTGATTTCCATCTCGGTAACATTCACTTTTACTCCTGCCGATGAATAATCTTCTATCGCTTTTTCATACTCAGCCAGTTTTGGAGTATCGAGGCCTACATGGGTCTGCATTCCTACCCCATCAATCCTGATTCCTCTTGATTTCAGGTCTTTAACAATTTTAATAACGGTTTTCACCTTTTCAGGAAACCATTCGTTGTAATCATTATAATACAATTCAGCATTCGGATCAGCTTCCTGTGCATATTGAAAAGCTAAAGGAATAAATTCTTCCCCAAGGATTTCATAGAATTTACTTTTTCTATACGTTCCGTCTTCCATAATCGCTTCGTTTACGACATCCCAGCCTTTTACACGGCCTTTGTATCGGGAAACGACGGTTGTAATATGATTTTTCATCCGCTGCTTAAGGACTTCGGCAGAAACATCTTTTCCGTTTTTGTCTACAAAAAACCATTTAGGTAATTGCGAATGCCAGATCAGCGTATGGCCGATGATAAACATTTTATTTTTTTCACCAAAAGCCACAAATCGGTCGGCATCATCAAAGAAAAACTTTCCTTCCTGAGGCTGTAAAAACATCGATTTCATACAGTTTTCCGCGACAATAGAACTGAACTGCGAAGTGATGATCTGATCCGATTTCACATCTGTTCCGTTAATTTGCGGAAGACTCATGGCCGTTCCGATGTAAAATTTATTTTTAAAGGCTTCTTTCAGAGAATTTTCCGTTTTTTGGGCCACTGCATTGGAAACAGCAAAAGTCATTAAACCCAATAAGATAATACGCTTCATATTCATAATTATTGTTTTCTTCTTTCCGCCAGATCTTTCTCGATCTGAACTTCCATTTTTTTGTTGATTTTGTAAAATAAAAGCAATCCGCATGCGATGAAAAAAGGTATCGACGGGAATACACTTACGAGCATTTTAGCTCCCGCTGCCACCGTTTCGGGCTGAACGACATTAGCCATGCCTTCGGTAGTGGAAATATATCCGTATTTTCCGATGATCAGTGCTACTAAAGAGCTGCCAATACTTAAACCCACCTTCAATCCGACCATCATCGCAGAGAAAATAATAGCCGTCGCTCTTCTGTTGTTTTTCCATTCGGAATAGTCGGCTACATCGGCTATCATCGCCCACAATAACGGCGTACTGATTCCGTAGAAGAAACCGTGTAAAATCTGGGACAGGAACATGATTCCAACCGCTTTCGGAGGATAAAATATAAAGAACAGCACAAATAAGGTGGAAATAAAAAGCGATGCAATGAAAGTATCACGCTTTCCATATTTATCGGCGAATCTCTTGGAAAAAGTGATTCCCACGATCATCATAATGATTCCTCCTGCATTGAACAACCCAAAACCGGCAGATTTCGGATCTTCACCAAAGAAATTCATTCCGATTGAGTTGAAAAAAGAAGTAATCGGGGAAATAAAACTTTTAAGTGAAGCTTCATCCACATAATTGTTAAAATAATACACATAAGCCCCTCCCTTCATGGCCAGTGTAATGAAAATGAAAGCCGTTACGGTCAACATGATAATCCATGGTCGGTTCTGGAAAATATCTTTTAAATCCTCTTTTAAAGTAGATTTCTGTTCCGGTTTTGGAATAATTCTTTCTTTCGTGGTGAAAAATGTGATCAGAAGCATGACTGAACCAATTACGGCAAGCCACGTCATCACCGTTTCGATACCGGCCGCTTTATCACCGTGCCCGGCGGATAGAATAATAGGAAGCATGAATACCTGTACAAAAAACTGGGCAAACATTACCGCTACAAAACGATAGGATGAAATACTGTTTCTTTCGCCCATATTTCCCGTGATCACCCCACTTAATGCGGCATAAGGAAGATTATTGGCCGCATACAGCAATAGCAACAGTGAATAAGTTGCCGCCGCGTAGATCATTTTTCCTTTGTACGAAAAGCCTGGCGTACTGAATGCTAATAAAGCCGCAATCCCGAGCGGAACGGCTGTAAATAAGATCCATGGGCGGAATTTTCCCCATTTGGTACTGGTACGGTCGGCCAAAGCCCCGATCATCGGATTGAAACCGAAACCGGCAATTAAACCTACGATAAGCGTGATCACCGAAGCATCTTCCGCCTTTAATCCGTAAATATCCGTGTAAAAGTAAGCGAGATAGGTTACCAGGGTCTGAAAAACAAGATTGGCAGCAAGATCTCCCAAACTGTAGCCTACTTTTTCAATCACCGATATTTTTTGTGGCTGATTATTCATTTCAAATATTTGATTTCTTTAAATTATTTTTATTCTGTTGTAAAAGGAGAAGCAGGAAGACCTGCTTTGTTTTTTAAATTGCCGTCAGGATTATCTGCCCATTCATATCGTATGGAAACGGGATCTTTGATTTCATCATTCCAGACGACGATGTTTTTGCCCTGGATCTTAGCTTTTGCCCATTGATAACTTCCGTCTTTTCCTTTGATCGCAAAGCCTTTTAATTCTGAAACCGGTGCAAAGTCATCAGTTCCCTTTTTAAAGGAAAGTATAATTTTATTCCCGTCAATTTTCATTGACTGGTAAACCGGTCCGTCTGCAATAATATCTTCTTTATCGGCTATTTTTAATGCCTGTAAAGCCAATCGGTCGCCAACTGTTTTTTTATCCAGAGGATGAATATCATTCCATTCACCGACGTCTATAATTACGGCAAGTCCTGAATTTGGAACATTGAGCGAAACTTTGCGCTGCTGGTCTCTGAGTTCTGCCCAGTTGCTTTCCACAGGCTGATTTTTAGCTTCCATAAAATTAGCAAGCTGAACAATCAGGAAAGGAGCTTCTTTTTCCTGCCATTTAGAACGCCAGTCGTTGATCATGGTCGTTAAAAGATCACCGTACTCTTTCGGTTTTCCGGTATTGCTTTCTCCCTGATACCACAGAAATCCTTTCACTTTATAATTAATCAGCGGATTGATCATCGAATTGTAAAGTCCGGTCGGCTTCCAGCGGATAAAGGTCTGTCCGGGAGCCATTTTTTCCATTTTTGCCCCAATTCTATATTTCCATGGACCTTTAAGATCAGTTTTTTGTCCGTCAACTTCAAGGTAATAAGGTTTATCCGCAATGAACTGTCCTTTTCCACTTCCGTTGATCACTCTTACGGTGATGATATTTTTTCCTTCTTTTAAAACGCCTGCCGGAATATCATACCATCTCGGAGGGTATTCATACGTTACATTCCCGACTTTTATTCCATTGATGTAGGTCACATCAGCATCTTTTATTCTTCCCAAATTAAGGAAAGCTGTTTTTTGCGAAGATCCTTTCGGCAGAATTATTTCTTTTCTAAACCAGACAGAACCTTCAAACGGGCCTTCCTGATCTTCCCATGATCCCGGAACATTCATAGTTTTCCATGATGAATCATCAAGATCAAAATTATCCCAGTGCTGATTTAAACCGATATCGCTTTGATCAAGTTCGGCATACCAAGCTTTGCTTAATGACTGCTCGTTGGATTCTGTGGATTTAATTAAATCATCATTTTTCCATTTTTCTGCTTCTTCCAGATATTCAGGATATTTTTTAAGCGAATTCGTATCCATCCAGGCCTGCACCGGCGAACCGCCCAGACTTGTGTGGATTATTCCTACCGGAACTTTTTCTCTTTCATTCAGATTTTTAGCAAAAAAATAAGCCACTCCTGAAAAATCCAGGATCGTTTTCGGATCGGTTGCTTCCCATTTGCCGCCATCGAGGTCATTCTGAGGAGCTTTAAAATTATACTTCTGGGGTACGGTGAAAAACCGGACATACTGATTATTCGCCGTTTTCATTTCTTGTCCGTAGAGCGGAGTAAGCCTTCTCATCGGAAGTTCCATATTGGATTGACCAGATGCTACCCAGACATCACCAATTAAAATATCTTTAAGCGTGATATCATTGATGGTCATTACAAACGGGCCGCCGGCTTTAAGCTCAGGAAGCATGACATTCCAGTTTCCTGCTTTGTCAGCCGTAGCAGAATAGGTTTTATTTAAAAATTTAACCGTAATCTTCTCGCCTGCATCGGCATAGCCCCAGATTTTCAGTTTCTGGTTTCTCTGAAGAACCATGCCGTCCGAAACCAAAGCCGGAAGCTTTACTTTAGCATCAAATAAACAAACGCTGAAAATGGCTATGATTAAAAACAGGATTTTAGAACAATCTATTTTCATGGAATTTTTTTAATTTTTATTGATCAGGTTTTTTATAATCCTTTGTCAACAGGCGTACTTCAATGATCTTTGAAGTCAACATCTGTTCTTCGGCATAAAATTTAACAGTAAGAGATTCTTTATTTTTTTCCGCTTCGGGAATCGGCAGCAGCATAACCTGTGGTGAATTTCCGGCTTTGCCTTCAAGGTTCTTTGCAGATACTTTTTTACCGTTGATTTCTATATTCAGAGAACGGTTATTGTTTGCATCGAAATAAAGCACATACAGGTACGACGCATTCTTACCGGGGTTTTTCATTTTATAGCTAAACCATCCTTTCGCGTCACGGAAATGACGGTCTTCCATGTATCCGGTATTCGAATCTTTGCTTTCAAAAAAATGATCAGATTCCGGCTGCTGCTCTCCCAGCTGAATTTTATCTGCTGTGATGAGATCCAGTTTTCGGGTTTCAGCTTCTTCCGCTGCTTTCTTTTTCTGAATCATTTCTATTTTGTCCTGATCTGCCTGCGGCCAGTACAGAATATATCTTTCTTCCTGGATTTTATAAAACGGAATAAGCTTAAAGCCTTTGCTGAACTTGTCAGAAGGATAAAGCCCGGTGATGCTAAACGTAAGCTGATCATCAGCAGGTTTCACATGACTGATCACTTCCTTAGCATTTCCTAAAATAACAGGAATATCATTCAATGGAATTTGCGGGCCGTGTGCAATATGCCCTCCACGGCTGTCGTCGGCAAGTAATCCCTGCTGGTTTTCTGTTCCGTAGGTGGCGGCAAGGACAACAGGTCCGTATTTAAAAGCATAATAATCGGATTTGTCCGGCAACTGCTCCGCTTCAAGATGCATCGGAAGATTCATCTCTATAACATCTCCTTTTTTCCATTTCTTAGTTAAGGTAAAATACCCGTTGTCATCCGGCTGTGTATTTTGTTTTTTTCCATTGATTGAAATGGTAACGTCAGAAAGATTAGTCCATTGCGGAGATCTGATTTTCAGATTAAAATTCCCTTTTCCGGCCAGATCAACAATAAATTTGGTGGATGGTGTTTCGGGAAAGTTATTTTCCTGCCTGATCAGGATCTTCTTTTCTGCCCATTTGAGCGTTGACGGGATGAATAAATTGACATACAGATCATTTTCCGAATGCGCATAGATCATTTCCCCGTACTTCGCATGGTTTTCAAGACCGGAGCCTACACAGCACCAGAAGCTGGTCTGCGGTTGCGAATACACCCGGTAATGCCCTGGACGCATCGGCGTAAAGTACACAAAACCTCCTTTATCATGATTTTCGGTGGACAAAATATGATTATAAAGCGCTTTCTCATAATAATCCATATAATATGACTTCGGTAAAGTTGCAAAAAGAGCTTTCGTAAGCTTAAGCATGTTGTAAGTATTGCAGGTTTCAGGACCTTCAATACTTTTGATCATGCTGCTGAAATCGTTAACAGGATTAAAATGTTCACTCACACTGTTTCCTCCGATGACGGAAGATCTTTTTTCGGTGACATTATGCCAGAAAAAATCCGCCGCGTTATTCCATTGCTGGTTGTTTTCAAGATCAGCGATCCGCTTATATCCGATTACTTTCGGAATCTGGGTATTGGCATGAATTCCGGTAAGCTTGTCTTCTCCCAAAAGCAATGGATTAAGAATCGCCTGATGTGAAAATCGGTGAGCAAGTTTCAGGTATTTTTGATCTTTGGTAATCTCGTAAACATCAGCAAAAACCTCGTTCAATCCGCCATGTTCACTTCTCAGCATGTCCTGGATCTGATCATCAGACAATGCAGAAACCTCATTCGCCATCCAGTCGGTGAGTTTAATAAGCATTTTTCTGGCTTTCTCACTACCCGCATACCAATAGGCATCGCGAAGTCCTGCATATATTTTATGGATATTATACAACGGGACCCACCGGTCGTTCAACCCGAAACCGGAAGCACGGATATTACCTTCCGAAATTTCTTTCCAGATTTTTTTTCCTGCCGGAACCCCAGACACATAGCCTTCTCCTGAAGAATTTTGGCAACGTTCAAGCTCATCAATCATATAATCAAGTCTCTTCCTGATATTAGGGTCTCCGGTAGACGTATACATCAGGGCCAGTGCCGAAACATAATGTCCGCCGATATGGCCGTCAAGACCTGTATTTTCCCAGTTCGGATAGTTTTCCGCTTTGGGCTGTAACCCTGCTTCTTTGAGATAAGGTGCCAAAAGCCTGTCGGGCTCCATAGACATGATGTACATTTTATCAGCCTGCATGGCTTTATTGAAAACACTTTCCGACAGCTTAACATCTCGCAATGGGAAATATTGGATTTTCTGACTCACCTGTGCGAAAGTCAATGATGCAAAACCTAATACTAAAATGGAGAATTTTTTACTCATTAATAAATGTTATTTCAACATTTCTAAAATAAAAGAAAGAATCTATATACAAAAGATTTTCGAAAACCACGGCCCAAAATCGTTCAAGCCAGCAATGCAAAAGTAAATTTAAATCCGTCTAAAATCCGAATACTTATCATAAAAAATAAGATTATGAATCTATAAGGAAATCAGATTGATAAAATTAAATGATTGTATACAAAATGAATACATAACGTTTAAGCAGATTCATTAATCGGTCTCAAAATCACTTATCGTATTTTTAACAGTAAGGTTTAAAACGGGTTCTATTTTATTCTTATTCATTTAAAATTCAAAAATTAACATATTTTTAACACTAATTTGATATGTAATTAATACCTTTTATTGAATAAAATTGGCTGAAAACAGATTTTTTTTCTCCCAAAATCATTTGCTGCAGCGCTATTTTTAAAGCGAATGAATATTTTCAGAAAAAAAGTGTAAAAAATACATTTCTGTATTAACATAACCGTAAATACTTTACCTTTGTACAAAGTATAAAGATGACACAGGATTATTCTCAGTATCCCAGACATTTGGTAGCCGTTGACTGTATAATTTTCGGATTTGACGGTGAAAATCTTAAAATTCTTCTGGTACAAAGAAATTTTGAGCCAAACTTGGGAGAATGGTCATTGATGGGAGGTTTTATCGGAAATGATGAAACGTCTGACGAAGCAGCCCACCGTGTCCTCAACACGCTTACCGGACTGAAAAATATCTATCTCGAACAGCTGAATTCTTATACTGAAATCCACCGCGAACCGACTGCCAGAATCATGTCGATTTCGTATTATGCTTTGATCAATATTGAGAAAAATATCCAGATCAATGAAAAATACAGTGCCAAATGGTTCGACCTTCAGGATTTCCCTACACTGATTTTTGATCATAATGAAATGGTAAAAGATGCCGTACTGAGACTGAGGAGAAGAGCATCTACAAGGCCAATCGGATTTGAACTTTTGCCTGAAAAATTCACCATGAAAGACCTGCAGAGTTTATATGAAGCCATCTTTAACGAACAATACGACAAACGGAATTTCATCAGCAAAATCAATGCACTGGATATCCTCGTAAAAACGGAGGAAAAGGATATGACCTCATCCAAAAAAGGCTCTTTCCTGTACCGCTTTGATGAGGAGAAATACAAGAAAAAGCTTGCGGAGGGATTTATGTTTAAAATCTGATGTACTGAGACAACACTCAAGGGAAGTAGACCATTACCCGAGTGAAGTAGACCGTTACCCAAGTGAAGTAGACCGTTACTCAAGGGAAGTAGACCGTTACCCAAGTGAAGTAGACCGTTACCCAAGTGAAGTAGACCGTTACCCAAGTGAAGTAGACCGTTACAGTAGTGAAGTAGACTGTTACCATAGTGAAGTAGACCGTTCCCAAGTGAAGTAGACCGTTACCCAAGTGAAGTAGACTGTTACCAAAGTGAAGTAGACTGTTACCAAAGTGAAGTAGACCGTTACCTAAGTGAAGTAGAGCAATACTCCCGTAAAGCATCATATTGTTTCTGACAGCAGAATAATCTTCTATAGACTTCCCGTAAATTTCATACGGATACCCTGCTGAAAGCTGTTGATCGCTTTAAAAATCTCAGTCAGCGTTACCCGCTCGATCTTGGTAAGGCGGCTGATCTCGATGTAATTATCCGGCATTTTCTTTTCGATGTTGATCTGGTAGACCTGGTTTTTTAGGCGCAAAGCCATCAGGTAATAATACGAATGATGCAGCTCCTGATACTGTTCTTTGCTGAACACGCCTGTTTCCTGTAATTTTTTCATCCTTTCACCGGTATTCTCACTATTGATGTGATGCTTTAAAGCATACACCCGGAGCAGGTCGACAATCGGGCTCATGGCGGTTTTGATGTCGAAAACTTCCGCTTTTCCGATGGTTTGTGTTTTGATCCGTTTGAAGAATGTTAGAGGCGGTTCGTACTGCAATGCATTTTTAGCAATAAAAGTATAGAACCTTTCGTTCGGAACCTGCAACTGTTCCTGGATAAAATCTTTCAGTTCGTTGATAATGGATTCTTCGCCATAAATATAGCGGCAGTCGAAAAGAGTGGAAAATTTCATTGCATTTTCAGGAACCGTCTCATTGATCCATTCTTCATAATTCCTTTTCCAATGTGACAAAGAGTGGGTCCATTTCGGATTGCTGGCCATAAATTCGCCTTTGCAGTAGACAAAACCGATGGTATTGAGATCGTCGGAAACCCTTTTGGCAAAGTCGAGAAAGTATTCACGCACCATTTCGCGCTGTTCATTGGCTTTGTCTTCGTAAATGATGCCATTGTCCTGATCGGTACTAAGCGTCTGCTCTTTCCGTCCTTCGCTTCCGGTGACCATAAATACGAATTTCGCCGGCGGTTTCCCGATCTGGCGAATGACATTTTCAATCACCTTTACCGTAATGGTATCGGCAATAGTCGTGATAATCTGACTGGCAATTTCCCCGTGAACGCCGCGGCCCAAGAGCTGATTGATCATATCCGGGACCTGCAACCACTTTTTCCGAAGCTCTGCGGTATTTCCGGCCTGCTTCACCGACTGGATAAAGACCAACGGCGACTGTGCCTGTTCGCTCAGCAAACGGTTCCGGCTGAGGAATCCTGCCATTTCACCGTCCTTTTCCACCAGTAAATATCGGGTTTTGGTTTTGAACATCATCAGTACCGCTTCATAGAGATAGGCATCGCTGGAAATGGAAACAATCGGATTATCCATAACTTCCTTCACAGCTTTCTGCGGATCTACGCATTGGGCGATTACATTATCCCGCAAGGTAATATCCGTAACATAGCCAATAATCTTTCGGCTGTTTTCTTCTCTTATGAACAGGCAGCTGACCTTATTTTTAGCCATCACACGGGCCGCTTCAAAAATGGGTGTATTTTCAGGACACGAAACGATATCTTTAAAAGCAATACTTTCTATTTTCCTGGAGTACAGCTGGTCCGCCGCAAAATAACTTTCCTCAAAAGACGCGGGGGTTTTCACAAAGTGCGCGAATTCTTCATCCAGCATTTTCTTCCCGAAATCCGAAGTGAAATAATGGAAAAAATCCTCGTAAGCATTGCAAAGTTCCGTGAATTCTTTTTTAGGCAAGGTATAAACCACAGTTCCTTTTTTGGCCATTACGGATTTTAGGGCACGAACCCTGTTCAGCACCACGGAGATTCCCCCGAAACAATACGGCGAATGGTGAACTTCAATGCAACGTTTATTTTGGGACGCATCGAAGAAAAATGTTTCATATTCGCCTTCCATAATGACATCCACGCCCTGCATTTCCGTCACTTCCTGACGGTAAGCCAGGGTTTCTTTATGGAATGTTTTCTTCTGCATGCTTTCGGAAACTTCCTGCAGTACGCTTTCCGGCAAAAGGCTGAAAGGCGGTGTTTTTTGTAAAAGCGGGATCAGATGTTCCATACATTATAAAGGTTTTAAAACGGGAAAGTGTAGTTTTTCACGGATCAGTTTGTATTTTTCTTCCAGGTCTTTTGGAGACAATTGGTTCTGCCGCCGGATTTCAAAGAAGCAACGGGCTGTTGCCGCCGCATCGATCATCGCATTATGGGAAGGTTCTGACATTTCACCCAATAAATACCGGCTGAGTTCCGGTAACCGCATACCGGTTTTTGAACTTCCGGAGGTGTATTGCCGGCTTTTCAGCATGGTGCAGTAAAAACGGCCGTCTTCAAAAGGATTCGGGAGTTCCGCTCTAAGAAAATCGGCGGCGAGGATGTGAAGGTCAAATTCCAGAAAATGGCCGATGATTAGTGGCCGGTATTTTAAAATATCATCTGCAAGGGCTTCCAGCACTTCCCTCCTGCTCTTCCCGCGGGATCGCAAAAATTCTTCCGTAATCCCATGAACCCGGAATGATTCTTCACTAATGGTAAGATCTTCCTCAAAAATATACCGGTCTTCTTTTTTCACCTCCGTTCCGTTTTCCGAACAGATGATCCAGGATACCTGAACCGCAGAAGGCCAGTTTACGGTATCGGAATACGGCAAATCCCAGCGTTTGGGAACGGCAGTGGTTTCTGTATCGATAAACAAGAGGTAAGGATTCACAGGAGAATGTTTATACAAATGTAGTGATATTGATACTTTTAAGCGACTGTTTGGCTGTAATAGTTTTAAATTGTATTCCTTATTTTTGAAACATACGCTCGAAGATTTAGCAGATTTTTTATTGTTGCTAAGAAAATCACTTATTTTCTGTCTTCCTGTTTTGTATTTGATCATCTACTTAAATATTCAATAGAATTGTCCTGCTCCAGAGGAGCAATATCTGTGTAGTAATCATAAAAAGGAAAGCCCGAACTCCAAAGGAGTTCTATCTTTTGCAGTGGCTTTTCCAAACGGGTATTTTTTAATAGCACACCTACGGAGTGCAATCCCCATTGAAAAATTAATATCCTTTTTGGATTTAATCTTTCTTCCCGATCCACCCTAAGTGCGTGTGCCGGAAATCATCGTTGAATTTTAATCCGTACCCGAAAATCCGGTCCATGGAAGAATGTCCCAACAGGATAATTCCTATGAGTTCAACAAGTGGAATGTCAAACGAGAATCCGGCCATTAAAACAAGAATAGCCACCAGTTTGTGATGGAAAAAATTGTAAGACCATGCTCCTGCCTTAGGATTGATTAAATAACCGACCATAGACAGATCCGGCAAAAGAAGACCGGCCGGAAAAAGCCACCAAGAATAGGATAATTGGGCAAAAAGAAAAATAGCAAATAAAAACGGTCCTAATTCTTCGAGCTGCAAAAGATTTTTCATTGTGTTAATCATTTAAAAATTAATACCACAAAGGTCTGATAATGCTGAAATCTTTTACTTGACAAATATCAAGAGTTTTGGGACTGACGTTTCCTTATTCTGCTGAAGGTTTCCGGTGTCATTCCCAAAACAGAAGCGATATACTGCAGCGGAACCTGATGAAATAATTCTTTATTCTGATCAAAATATTGATTGTACCTTTCTTCAGCTGTCATCGAAAGATGAGAGAAAATCCGGTCTTCCATCATCATGAAGCATTTCATAACGAACTGTTTCTCGATTTCGTTCCACTTCGGGAATTCTTTACAGAGTTTCTGATAGTCCGTTTTCGTGATGGTTAGCAATTCTACTTGTGTAAAAGCCTGTATATTCCAACGGTTGGGCTGATTGAAGAAGAAACCCATCGCTTCCGTAATAAAGGTATCCGGGACAGAAATCCATTGGGTGATTTCCTTTCCGTCTGAAAGCGCAAATACCCGCAATATTCCTGATTTTACGATACTTAGACGGTTGCACACCTGATCCGACCTTGTGAAAAATTCATTTTTCATGAGTCTTTCTTCTTTAAAATAAGATCGAATAATATTTAGATCCTCAGTGCTGAGCGGCCCGAAATGCTGTTGGATGAGTGCGGTAAAGTCGTTCACTATAGGAGCTATATTCAATTAAATAATTAATTCATCTTTTCAGTCTTCTTATTTAATTTCTCAGCAGATTTGACAGAACTGTCCTTTTTATTTTTCCTGATAAAATCGCTTATTCTTTGTTCTTCCTGTTTTGTTAAGGGCTTTCCATCACCTATGAAGTCTACATCCAGTTCTTTTGATTTATTTTTCATTAGGAAAATATTTATTCGTTAATTTTAAAGCAGCAATTCTACCGATGATCATAATTCTACCAACTATATGAGTTGCCTCCAAAGATTCCTCATAATGCTTAATCAGCTGGCTTTTGGCAACAAATGATACATTGCCGTCATGACCTCTTTGGAAAGATAATTTGCAAGCGAAAGCAACCAGATTGCCGGGAACACCAACATACACTTTTTCTCTTCCTTTGTTAAATGGCGCACTTTCTATTAAATGCATATAGACATGATCTGATTTTACTTCTAAGCTAATCAAACCCTGAATTATATTCTGATTATTTGTTATTGAAAGTTTATAAACTTCCCTTTGCGGTTGCTTCAATTCGTTTTTCCAATTAAATTGCCAACCGTTCTTTTTCAAAACAACCTTCAATTCAGAAATAGAATTCACCAGAATTACTTCTGTTGTAAAGCTGTCACCGGTAATGATATTCTGAATGGAATTCGTAAGCTTATCAATTTCAAACTCAAGACCTATTTCCTGTCTCTGTTTCATGAAGTGAATATACGAAAAAACGCTTTTATACAAAAAAAAACAGGACACCAATGGCATCCTGTTTTGTTGACATATGATAATTAAATACTACCAGAATCTTACATAAAGAGCGGTAAGCAACAATAAAGTAACTACAATCAGCACCATGGTTCTGGCGTCTACTTTAAACATTTTGCTGTCGATAGCAAAAGCTTTCGGGTTGACTTTAGGACCGGCAAGGCTGATCAGGATCATGACAACAATGGTAATGAAGAATGACCATCCCATATTGATAAGAAACGGGATTTCGGTGATGGTATGCACCACGCCGTTTTCCAGTTTTTCATACGTAAATGCCGTATACAGCCAGGTTTCTTTTCCGAAGATGCCGATGGCAAAGCTGTTAAAGAAGATCGCTAATACGAAACCTAAGATTACCCCTACCAAAGCGGCCGTCCCGGTGGTTCTCTTCCAGAACATTCCCAGCAAGAACATCGCAAATACGCCCGGGCTGATAAATCCGGTGTATTTCTGGATGAAAGTAAACCCTCCTTCTCCTCCGATGCCTAAGACGTCGGTCCAGGTAAAGAGCAGGGCAACAGCCATGGCTGAAATAATCACCCATCTTCCGGTTCTTACCATCTGGATTTCAGTGGCATCCGTTTTCAGGTATTTTTTGTAGATATCCAACGTGAAAATCGTTGAAATACTGTTTACTTTTCCAGCCAGGGAAGCTACAATCGCTGCGGTTAAAGCTGCAACGGCAAGTCCTTTCAGGCCTTCAGGTAAAAATCCTAATATCGCTGAATACGCGCCATCCTTCACCCCGTTGAATCCCGGAAGCTGTCCTTTGGTATATAGTACATACGCTGCAATTCCCGGAAGCATAACGATGATCGGCATGAAAAGCTTTAAAAATCCGGCAAACAAAATCCCGGTTCTGGCCGTTTTCAGGTCTGCTCCCAAAGCACGCTGGGTAATGTACTGGTTACAGCCCCAATAGTTCAGGTTTACGATCCACTGTCCGGCAAAATACATCGCCAGTCCCGGCAATACCACATACTTCTGAACGTCCAGGTTCTGAGGCATTCCTAAAGTAGTCGTGGTGGTGGTTGGCTTATTCAGCATCAGTTTGAAATGGCCCGGCGCTTCGTTCATCAGGGTATTGAATCCTGCAAAAGCATTTCCTACCGCAGCACCGTTGATCCTTTGGTCAACAATCTGCAATGCCATATATACGGTGGCAAAACCTCCGATAATCAATACCGCTACCTGGATCACATCGGTGTACCCGATTACTTTCATTCCTCCCAGACCGATCAGCAAAGCCATCAGCAGAAGGACGATCATAATAATATGAAGGTGTTCTCCACCCAATAAAGTATCAATGGCCAATGCCCCGAGATACAGAATGGAAGTCAGGTTTACGATAACATATAAAAACAGCCAGAACACCGCCATGATCAGGGAAACCGATTTGTTGTAACGGGTTTCCAGGAACTGCGGCATCGTATAGATCTTGTTTTTAAGATAGATCGGAATAAACCATACGGCAATAATAATCAGGGCTACAGCAGCGATCCACTCATAGGCGGCAACCGCTACCCCAACGAAGAACCCTTCACCACTCATTCCGATGAACTGCTCCGCTGAAATGTTGGATGCAATTAAGCTGGCTCCGATGGCCCACCAGGTCAGTGAACCTTCGGCAAGGAAATAATCTTTACTCCCTGTAGATTCGGATTTTTTCTTTCTGTAAATCCAGATCCCGTAGGAGGCTACCACCACAAAATAAATAAGAAAGATGATGATATCAATGGTTGCTAGTTTTCCCATACTTATTTTTTAACTGAAAATTTATAAATGGTTTTGGTCTGATACTTTTGTCCAGGCTTCAGCTCCGTGGAAGGGAAAGCAGGCTGGTTCGGAGAATCCGGATAGTGCTGGGTTTCCAGGCAAAATCCGCTTCTCTTCTCATATTTGCCACCGGTTTTGGTATCGAATTTTCCATCCAGGAAATTTCCGGAATAGAACTGAACGCCTGGCTGATCGGTCATTACTTCCATCACCCTTCCGCTGGCCGGATGGTATACGGTGGCAATGGCCCTCATCCCGTTTCCGTTCAGGATCCAGTTGTGGTCGTATCCGCCGCCCAGCTTAAGCTGCTCGTCTTCTGCATTGATGTCTTTTCCGATGGCTTTGGCAGCCGTGAAATCAAACGGAGTGCCTTTAACCTCTTTCTGCTCTCCTACAGGAATAAGCGTTTTGTTCACCGGTAAGAATTTATCGGCATTGATCTGCAATTCGTGATCGGTAATCAGGTTGGAAAAGTTTCCGGAAAGATTGAAATAGGAATGTTGTGTAAGATTTACGACCGTCGTTTTATCCGTTTCCGCTTCGTAAGAAATTTCCAGGGCATTATCGTCGGTAAGGGTATACAGAACCGTTGTGGTAAGTTTTCCCGGATATCCTTCTTCACCGTCAGCACTTACATAGGTTAATTTTAAGGTTGGTAATTTGGCATCCTTCACCGGCTCTACCGTCCAGATTTTAGTATGGAACCCGTCTTTTCCTCCGTGGAGGCTGTTCGGTCCGTCATTTTTATCGATGTCATAGGTTTTGCCTTCCAATGTAAATTTAGCATTGGCAATCCGGTTTCCGTATCTTCCGATCAATGCACCGAAATAGTATGGATTTCCGTTGAAATAATCTTCAGGCTTCGTAAATCCAAGAACCACGTCCTGATATTTCCCGTCTCTATCGGGAGCCGTAAGCGAAGTGATAATCCCACCATAGTTGATGACCTCCACTTTCATCCCGTTCTTGTTGCTTAACGTATATTTTTTGATGGAATCCCCTTTTGCGGTAACCCCGTAATCTGAAACCTGTACATTTTCCATGGTATCTGAGTTCGTTTTATTATTGTTTTCCTTTTTATTGCAGCCGAAAATACATAAAACTGCTAATAAAATGAATAAACTGCCTCCTATTTTTTTCATAATACATGATATTTGTTGAAGATTTAACGGTAATAGATTTCATTCCAGCGAAGGGTATTCTTAAAATCACGGATTTTCGTGTTTTCATCAATGACCAGTGATTCGATATTGGCCATTTCCGCAAAGTCTTCCAACTGTTCTGCGCTGATGTTTTCACTGTAGCACGTATGGTGTGCACCACCGGCCAGGATCCATGCCTCTGCTGCGGTGTATAAATCCGGAAGTGGCTTCCAGAGTACTCTTGCCACCGGAAGTTTTGGTAGTTCTTCAGTGATCTCCAACGCTTTGGTTTTGTTGATTAATAATCTGAAATGATTTCCGAAATCCATTAAAGCAGCGTTCAGGGAATCAATATTTCCCCGGGAATTGAATACCAGACGAACCGGATCTGCTTTACCACCGATTCCCAGCGGATGAATCTCACAAGACGGTTTATCGGCTGCCAAAACAGGATCCACTTCCAGCATGTGAGAACCTAACACCGAAGGATTGGATGGATTCAAATGATAGGTATAATCTTCCATGAATGCGTTTCCGCCGTGCAACCCCTGTCCCATCGTTTTCATGGCTCTTACCAGGGCTGCTGTTTTCCAGTCGCCTTCGCCGGCAAAACCGTATCCTTTTTCCATCAGTCGCTGTACGGCAATTCCCGGAAGCTGTTCCATCCCGTGAAGGTCTTCGAAAGTATCGGAAAATCCTTTGAAATTTCCGTCTTTCAGGAATTTTTCAAGACCGAGTTCAATTCTGGCAGCGGTTTCCAGGGATTTTCTGTTGGCACCACCGGAAAGCAGGGATTCTGCCATTCTGTAGGATGCTTCATATTCTTCGATCAAAGTTTTCACTTCACCTTCCCCGATGCCGTTGATCACGCTTACCAGATCACCGATTCCCCAGGTATTGACGGAGAATCCGAATTTGGTTTCCGCTTCCACTTTATCACCGTCGGTTACGGCAACATATCGCATATTGTCTCCGAAACGTGCGAACTTGGCACCTTGCCAGTCATCCCAGCCTGCAGCCACGCGGCTCCAGTCACCGATCTGTTTCTGTACCCTTTCCTCTGCCCAGTGTCCTACCACTACTTTCCTGTTCTTACGGAGGCGGCTCACCATAAACCCGAATTCACGGTCGCCATGCGCCGCCTGGTTCAGATTCATGAAATCCATATCCATCGTCGACCACGGAATATCCTGGTTGAACTGGGTATGAAGGTGCAGCAAAGGTTTTTGCAAAGCGGTCAGCCCGCGGATCCACATTTTAGCCGGTGAAAAGGTATGCATCCAGGTAACGACGCCGATACAGTCGGCGGTGTGATTAGCAGCTACCAGGGTTTCAAAAATTTCTTCCGTTGTTTTTACGGTTGGCTTTAAAACCACCTTTACAGGAATCTGTGACGAAGCATTAAAAGCTTCCACGATTTTCGCCGAATGTTCGGCAACCTGCGCCAGTGTTTCAGGGCCGTATAAGTGCTGGCTTCCGGTAATGAACCAGATTTCTTTCGTATTGAGAGGTGTTAACATAGTTTATAAATGATGATTGATAATTGATGATTGATTATTAATGCTGTTTTTTGTGAAACCTAACGGATTTTAAAAATCCGTTAGGTTTACATGATTATTGGCTGAAGCCTTTGAATTCGTTTTTTGTCAGACCTCATAAGTTTAAAAAAACTATGAGGTTTATAATAAAGCCAGAAGTAATAAGCCAATCGCCAGCCGCCTTTTACTGTCCGTAATAAGCATCTTTGCCGTGCTTTCTTTCGTAATGCTTTTTGATTAAAGAATCTTTTAACCGAAGCGCGTTCGGATTGATCTGTCTTGTGAGGTAGGCCATTTCAGCAATGGTTTCCAGCACTTTGCTGTTATAAACTGCTTTTTCTGCATTTTTCCCCCAGGTGAACGGACCATGATTTCCGATCAGCACCATTTCCACTTCCTGAGGAGAGAGGTTTTTCTCCTTGAAACAGTCGAGGATCTGGATGCCGGTGTTGTATTCGTAGTTGCCTTCAATCAGGCGGTCGTCCATCGGAGGTGCACACGGAATATCAGATGTCAGGTGATCCGCATGGGTGGTTCCGAAAATCGGGATGTCCATCTGCGCCTGGGCCCACGCCACAGAATAAATGGCATGGGTATGGGAAATCCCACCGATGTTTTCCCAGTTTTTATACAGGTACGCGTGAGTCTTGGTATCGGAAGACGGTCTCAGCTTGCCTTCGATGACATTCGCATCAAAATCAAGGATGACCATATCCTCCGGTTTCAGATCCGCGTACGGAACGCCGCTTGGCTTGATGGCGAAAATGCCTTCATTACGGTCGACGGCACTTACGTTTCCGAATGTATAAACCACCAGTTTTAAAGCATCAAGCTGCATATTGGCTTCGTAACATTCCCGTTGAAGTTCTTTATATTTATTCATGTTGTTTGGTTTTTAGCCCTGTTAAGGTTAAGAACCTTAACAGGGCTCTTAATTACGCTTTCCGTAAAATCGGCAAGCTGCTGGTATTGCTGCATCAGTCGGGCGTATTGCTGAACCAGTTCCGGCTGCGGATGATATTCTGCCTCGAAATCGGAACCCATTTTCTGACTTGCTTCCTGAACAGTCGGGTAAATTCCCGCAGCAACGGCAGCATAGATGGCAGCCCCCAATGCCGGAGCCTGGTCTGAAGCGGCAACGATGATCGGCATATCCAGCACATTGGCCAAAGTTTGCATAATGAACGGCGATTTTCTGGCAACGCCTCCGATCCCGATCACTTTTTCGATTTTTACACCTTCTTCCTCAAAACGGTCGACGATTTTTTTCGATCCGAAGCAGATGGCATTTACCAAAGCTTTGAAAATATGCGGGGCTTTGGTTCCCAGGGAAAGATGGCTGATGGCCGCCTTCAGTTCCTGGTTGGCATCCGGCGTTCTTCTTCCGTTCACCCAATCCAAGGCTATCGGAATGGCTTCACCAACAGGAATTTGTTCCGCTTCCAGGGTTAGATTTTTAATCAGGTTATTTTCAAATTCTTCTTTAAGCTGGGCTTTTTGTTCCGGTGAAATGATTTCTGAATGCTGCAGCATGTTGTTTACCGGCCACATCAGAATGTCACGGAACCAGGCTAATACATCTCCAAAGGCAGATTGTCCCGCTTCGAGTCCGGCCATTCCCGGGATGACAGATCCGTCTACCTGGCCGCAGATTCCTTTTACGGTTTTGTCACCGATGATGTCGTTGGGAGCAACCATGATGTCGCAGGTAGAAGTTCCCATGATCCGGATCAGGGTATTCTCCTCCACTTTGGCACCTACCGCACCGGAATGGGCATCAAAAGTTCCGACGGCAATCACGGTAGAAGTCGTTAAACCCAACCGTTCCGCCCATTCTTCATTAAGATGGCCGGCGATTTCGTCGGAAGTATACGTTTTGTCATATAACCTTTCTCTCAGTTCTCCCAAAGAAGGATCCAGCCTGTTGAGGAAATCCTCGGAAGGCAGTCCGCCCCAGCTTTCATGCCACATGGCTTTGTGCCCGGCTGCGCAACGGCTTCTCTTGAATGTTTTTAAATCTTTATGATCCGACAGCAGGAAGGTAATGTAATCGCAATGTTCCATCCAGCTGTGCGCTGCATTTTTTACGTCCTCATCTACCCTGTTGATGTGCAAAATTTTAGCCCAGAACCATTCGGAGGAATAGATGCCGCCTTCAAAACGGGTATAATCTTCACCGCCCCATGTTCTGGCAAGGGTATTGATTTCTTCGGCCTCACGGATCGATGTGTGGTCCTTCCAGAGCACCATCATGGCATTCGGGTTTTCTTCAAAACCGGGTGTCACGGAAAGAGCTATTCCCTCCTGAGTTACAGGCAACGGAGAAGATCCGGTGGTGTCGATGCAGATGCTGACGATCTCTTCCGGCTGTACACCGCTTTGCCGAACCACTTCGGTGATGGTTTTTTCCAGTCCCTCGATGTGGTCTGAAGGATGTTGCCTGAACCTGTTTTTCTCAGGACTGCAGAAAAGGCCTTCTTTCCAGCGTTGGTAATAGCTTACGGAGGACGCCAATTCGGCTCCGTTTTCGGTATCGATAAGGACTGCCCGAACGGAATCGGTCCCGTAATCTAATCCTATAACATATTTTTTCATGAATGGGAATTCTTAATTTTTGATTATCTGTTTTAAATTCTGACTGAAAATTTATCTGATGCTAAACTGTTAAAAATTAATTAAGATAAGTACAAGGGTTATCCGTAGAAAACCGATTTACCTTCTCAACAGATTTTTGTATTTACACTCACAAGCTGTGAGCGATCATAACTTTTTACAATTCTTATCTGTTCATTCCAGAGATTCAAACAAATATAAGATTCTTTTTAATTAAATGTAATAAATACACTTAATTTTTATTTAAAACTGATTATCAGTTGTTTAAAATTATTTTATCTTTAAAATAACCAATGATTGGGAAGGAATCTCCACCGTCATTTTCCCTTTTTTGACGGTTGAAGTTTCTTCTTTAGGCTGAATGGGCTCATTTTCAAAACTATTTTCCGTAGAAAGCTGCGGTGCGGTCAACGTAATTTTGATGAGTTTTTTGCCCAGACTGATGTTTTCCGGATTAATGGTTACGGATTTACTTTTAGCATCCGTATTCACGATCTTGATAATGGTTTCTTTAGTCTTTGCATCTTTTACGGCCGTAGCATACAGCTGATCCTGACCGGTTACGGGTTTACGATGATCAGTGATTTTCAGGACTTCCGTTCCTTTGTTGTTGGAAAAAAGTTTCTGAACATAATAATTCGGTGTTGCATAAGACTTCAGGTTATTGAACCAGATCAGGTCTGGTGTCCATTGCCATCCTTCGGCATGGGCGAAAAGCGGTGCGTACGACGTCATGGTCACCACATCGGCATTTCTTTCAAGGCCGGTCATGAATGCCGCTTCGGAAAGAGCGGTAAGCCAATTGTTTTTATTGTCGGGTTTTACAACGCCAACCGATTGCGCGGCGTATTCCCCGGCGAAAACTTTGGGTCCGGAACGATCGTATTTGTCGTATCGCCCGGCATTTTTCATAAACCATTCGGGTGAATTGTAATAATGTTCGTCGACGATCTGGGCGTTGAGCTTTTTCAGCTCTTTCCAGCCGTAATCAAAAAATTCGCCGTCGGGAGAAGGCCCGCTTCCGGAAACGATCTTAATATCCGGATATTTGGTGTGGATGGCCTTTTCAAAAACTTTATAGCGTTCGATATAATCTGCTCCCCACTGCTCGTTTCCTACACCGATGAATTTCATGTTAAAAGGTTCCGGATGTCCCATTTCAGCCCGTACTTTACCCCATTTTGTCCCGGCACTGCCATTGGCAAATTCAATCAGATCTAAAGCGTCCTGAACATACGGATCCAGATCTTCCATTTTTACGAGTTCGGCGGTATTAAACTGGCAAGCCATTCCACAGCTTAAAATCGGAAGCGGTTCGGCACCCAGGTCCTCTGCCAGCTGGAAATATTCAAAAAAGCCAAGACCGAAAGACTGCCAGTAATCAGGGGTAAGGCGATGCGCAAATCCGTTGTTCCATTTATTAATTAAATTTTCCCGGTCTTCCACTTTCCCAATTGTTTTTTTCCATTGATAACGCTCAGCAAGGGTTCTTCCTTCTACGATGCAGCCCCCCGGAAAACGTAAAAATCCCGGCTGCAGATCATACAATTTCTGCACTAAATCTTTTCGTAAGCCTCCTTTTCTCCCTTTCCAGGTATCCTGGGGAAACAGGGAGATCATATCCATATTCACGACTCCATTTCCGGTAAATGTGATCTGGAGCTTTGCTTTTTCAATCGTTTTGGAAGGAGTAAAAACCGCATTGTATTTTTGCCAGCCAGTACCTTTTATGATGTTGGAAACTGAAGAAACTGCCGTTCCGTTTTCGTCGACAAGACTGATATTGACGGCAGAAATGTTTCCTGAAACGTTTTCCAAATTAAAACTTAAGTCATATTTACCCCCCTGATGCAGCCCGATTCCCCGGAAACCTTCATTTTCCAGCGAATAGTTTTTATCATTCAGAATTGTGATCCTTGCGTAGTTTTTATTGGTTTTGGATGTATCGGTAATGATGGTCAGAAACCCGGAATCCAGATTAGGAGAAAGCGTTTTGGTATTAGACTGCTTCCAGCCTGTCAGCGGTTCGTCGAACTCGAAGCTGCGGTTTTTGATCAGTTCGGCATAAATTCCGCCATCGGCCGCAAAGTTAATATCCTCAAAGAAAATCCCGTACATCGTGGGCTGGATCTTAATGCCGGTGGAAGCTCCGCTGAGATCCAGCACATAGCTTGACTTCTGAGACTGAGCGGAAAAGAAAGTAACCGACAGGAAGATCGCAGCGGTTGAGATGATATTTTTTGTTTTCATGAAGTCTGTTTATCAAACCTCATAGATTTTAAAGACCTATGAGGTTTTGTGGGGTTTAAGTTTAATTATTATTTTACTTTCAAAGAAAGGCTTTTTAATCCCGAATCTGCCGAGGTTCCGCCGTAAAGGATAGTATAATCGCCTGGTTTCGATACCAGGTCATCCGCTTTTTCGTCATAGAACCTAAACGAATCCGGAGACAGGGTCAGCTGAACAGTTTTAGAAGTTTTGGCCTGAACGGCTATCCTTTGGAATGCCCTGAGTGTTTTTACCGGGGCCAGCGGATCATTATTCCGTCTGATGTACACCTCAACAACCTCTTCTCCGTTTCTTCCTGAAGTATTGGTAACAGGAACTGAAATGGTTACGTTTTCATCCGTACCGATGCTGTTTTTGCTGAGGGTTGCATTTCCGTAAGAAAAGGTGGAATAGCTTAACCCGTGACCGAACGGATATAACGGCGTTTCTTTCATATAACGGTAGGTCCTTCCCTGCATGTCGTAGTTTTCAAAACCTTCATGTTTGCTGGTTTTGGACAGGGCATTATCCAGCTGTGCGATATTTTTATAGAAAGTAACCGGAAGCTTTCCGGACGGGTTGTAATCCCCGGAAAGTACGTCTGCTACAGCCGTACCACCGGACTGTCCGCCGTACCAGGCGTTCAACAGGGCATCATAATTTTTTTCATCCTGCTCCAATCCGAGGGCGCTTCCTGTACACATAACGAAAACAACGGGCTTTCCGGTTTTTCTTAATTCGGCCAACAGTTCGCGCTGCACTTTCGGAAGCTCGATATTGGTTTTGTCACCGCCTTTGAAACCCTCTGCATTCACCATCATTTCCTCTCCTTCCAGGCTTGGGGAAAGTCCGCCGGCAAAAATGATGACTTCCGCATCTTTCACTTTCTCCTTTACAGCAGCGAAATTCACAGGATCTTTTCGGTACACGTCAAATGTGATGCTCACATATTTGCCGATTTGCCTATGTTGAAGCTCGATGTTGTATTCTTTTCCTTTTTCCATTTTCACAGGGAATTCCGAAGTATGCCTTGCATCGGGACCTTTCCGGGTTGCCACTTCTTTGCCGTCCACAAAGAGCGTATACACATCCGAAGTGGATGCTGAAAAAATCACATCGCCCGTGTAGGTACTTTTAAAAATTCCCGAAATTTTTGCAGCGGTATTTTCCCTGCCGACATTCGGGGCAAGCTGGGTACCGCCGAAGCTGTTGTAGCTGATTCCGGTTTTATTAACGGAAATATTGGCCGGTGATCCTTTGAATTCATTGTTGTTGAAAAACTCCACTTTCATTCCTTTTTCCCCGTTTTTCTGACTTAAAAAGTTCCGGTACAGTGATGTTCTTGAAGACGGATCGGTCACCTCGCTTCCTTTTTCGTAAATGATCTCCGCGTTGGGGAATTTGGTTTTTATTCCGTCTAAAATGGTCACAATCGAAGAAGGCGTTCCATTATAATTCCCGAGCTGCATCAGTCCGTCGTTAGCATTCGGTCCTACGACGGCAATTTTTTTGATATTTTTGTCTAAAGGCAGAACATTCTTATCGTTTTTCATGAGAACGATTGATTTTTGAGCCATTTTAAGGGCCTGCTGCTTATGATCTTCGGAATCGACTACTGTGTACGGGATGCTGTTCCAGTGAACGGAAGATTTCGGGTCGAGCATGCCTAATTCAAACCAGCCTTTCAGAATTCTGCGCATGGAAGCATCGATATCTTTCTCGGTGATCAGCCCGCTCGCAAGGGATTTATTAAGATTATTATAAGTATCTCCGCATTCGAGGTCGGTAGAATGTTTCAGTGCGTCGGCTGCCGTGGATTTTTCATCCGGATGGGTTCCGTGGTATTTTTTCTGGTAGAAATCGGCGAGTGCCCAACAGTCGGACACGACCATTCCGTCGTATTTCCATTTTCCTCTCAGGATATCGCTTACCAGGAAATCATTGGCACAACACGGCTGACCGTCGAATGCGTTGTAGGCACACATCACTTCCCTTACATTTCCTTCGATCACCAAAGCCTTAAATGCCGGAAGATAAGTTTCATAAAGGTCGCGGTGTGAAATTTCAGCATTGTAGGAATGACGGTTCCATTCCGGGCCGCTGTGTACGGCGAAATGTTTGGCGCAGGCGTGGGTTTTAAAGTAATCGGGATCGTTACCCTGCAGTCCTTTTACGGCTGCTACACCCAGGCTTGCTGTCAGGAACGGGTCCTCTCCGTAGGTTTCCTGCCCTCTTCCCCATCGCGGGTCGCGGAAGATGTTGATATTGGGTGTCCAGAACGTAAGTCCTTCGTAGCGCCCGGTTTTGCCGGCTTCGTCAAAAGAACGGTTGTATTTGGCCCTGGCTTCATCGGAGATCATTTCGAATGTTTTCAGGTGTTCAGGAACATCCCAGCTTGCCGCCAGTCCGATCGCCTGTGGAAAAACCGTAGCGGTTCCGGCCCTGGCCACGCCGTGCAGGGCCTCATTCCACCATCCGTACGCGGGAATACCCAACCGGGGAACGGCTTTGGAATTATCCATCATCATGCCTATCTTTTCATCTACCGTAAGTAGCCCGAGAAGGTTTTCAATTCGCTGTTCTACGGGTAATTTTGTATTTCTGAACGGTGCTGTACCGACAGACTGTGCCAGTAGTGCCGATGCGGAGCTGATGAGAAGGCTGATGCCTAAAGTGATTTTTTTCATATATGAATGTCAATGGTCAAACGTTTCTGTAAAGCTTTTCGTCATTTTAAATTCATCAAGGGTTTCCGGTAGTTGTTGAGAGAAGCACAAATATAGGATTCTCTTTTAAATAAATGTGTAATTAACACTTAATTTTTGAGAATATTGCCGATGGTTTGAATTTCAAGTGGTAGTTTTCATTGATAAAAGCTTCTGACATAGAAATTAAAACATAAAAACTTGTAATCATCCGTTGTAAAGTTGAGTCAAAAAGATTTCTTAGACGCAAAGATTTTATTCTCCTTACGCATAATTTAGGGAGCAAAGATTTGATCAGCCAGCTGATCTGATGAAGCGGGCGTTCTATTCATCTATCTATTCAATCCGAATAACTAAACTTGCGCAAACTGAATAAAGAAGCAGTTATGCAAAATAATTGGTGAAAATCCGCGCAATTTGAAGGAAATATTTTTAACCTGTACTGCTTCCAAATCTTTATTTCAACAATAAATGGTCTAAGTTTCACAAAATACAGTAAATTAAAGCCTTGAAAATCGTTATCAACATTTACCAATAGCAAAAACCAAATCCCACTATGAAATCCATTATTCTCATCTCATTTTTAGTTACTTCTACCCTGTCTGCGCAATTGAGTACTTTTTCTGATCGCGAATTATACCAGATCGGAAAAGTCTGGGGATTGATGAAATATTATCACCCCGCCGTATCGCAGGGAAAAACAGATTGGGACGGTGTTCTGCTGGAAAGTTTCCGTTCCGGCTCAAAAGAAGGGGTCGACGGACTTTTTAAAAATTGGCTGAGCAAGGCAGACCAACAGAAGTTTGATAAGATCACTGAAAAAGATAATGAATGCGACAGCATCACCCTCCGTAATTTTAACTCTTCGTGGATTAATAAATTAAAAATTTCGCCTGAAAATAAAACCCGACTGACAAAATTGGTTAATCAACCGGCGGATGTCGGTTCATTTTATTCCAATACGGCTAAAAGCGGTATCTACTTCAGCAGTGCCAATGAAAAAGTTTACGATACCTTTTCAAAAGAGGTTAAAATGCTGGATCTGTTCAGGATCTGGAATGCAGTCGAGTATTTTTATCCTTATAAGTACCTGCTTGACCATAACTGGGATGATATCCTGAAAAAATACATTCCTTTATTCAAAAAAATTAGCAATGAAAAAGATTACGAATCGGCAGTGATGCAGCTTGCTGCTGAGCTGCAGGATACCCATGTCGGAATTGAAAAGACTTACCAATATGATGTGGTCGGGAAATTGTCTTCCCCCTTTACTTTTCAGACGGTTGAAGATACTGTGCTTATCACCGGAATCAAAGATGAGGCGAAGATGAAAAAAGCCCATCTGGAAGTTGGTGATCTACTTACTAAAATTAACGGCAAATCTATTTTTAAAAATATAAAGGAAAAATCAAAGTATTTTGCCTTTTCCAACAAGTCTGTTGAACTGCGTGAGGCATACAGTTACCTTTTCAGCGGGGATGAGGAAACCTTCGTAGTGGAAGGAGTTCACAAGAACGGGGAAAACTTCCGGACCACCGTGGAACGGATGAAGCGCATTTTTAACAATGAATGGGATAAAGATGGAATACCGGATCTTCACCTGGTGTACAAAGGAAAAACCTATAACTATTTAACTTATAATGAGAAAGAAAGCCGCCTGAACCCAAGCTTCCCCATCGATGATAAAGTGTATTTCGAGTTTTCTTCACTGAAAGGAGCGGAAATTCCTGCACTCATGGAAAAATACAAAAATACCAAAGGGATGGTTTTTGACCTGCGCGGCTACAATGACAATGGTTCCCTGCTTAAAGTGTTTGATTATTTACTCAGCAAGCCCGTGGTTTACGGAATAAAAACCCAGCCCAATTTCACTCAACCGGGTAGATTTTGTTTTGTAGACAATATTGTAAATAAAGAGTATAAATTCGCAGGAAAAGAGAATCCTGATCCGTACAAGGGACAGGTGGTCGTCCTGATCAATGAACATACCGTAAGTGCGGAGGAAATGTGGGCCATGGTTTTCAAGAAAGTCCCCAATGTTATTTTTGTGGGCAGCCAGACCGCAGGAGCTGACGGCAATAAAACATCTATAAAACTGACTGACGGCAATAAGATCATTTTTTCTGGACTGGGTATTTATTATCCGGACGGAGGGGAAACCCAGCGTATTGGTATAAAACCGGATGTCGTAGTACGTCCCACGATCCAGAGCACCCGTAACAAGGAAGATCTTCTTCTTTTAAAAGCGCTGGAAGTGATTGATCAGAAAAAATAAATCAGCACTTAGTAAATCGGACTTACATTTAACCTTATTAATGAGTTATAATGCTTGATAGCACTAAAAACCCTCACAGGTTTTGAAAACCTGTGAGGGTTGAACTTCAAAAAACAAAGCCACCGGCTATGGTGGCTTTGAAGTATAAAAAATAATCCTGGTTTAAATTTACTGTTTAATAAACTTTTTCTGAACGGATTTATTTCCGGATTGGGAAATTTCTACCAGATACATTCCTGCAGGAAGATGGCCGATATCGATACGGTTTTTACCGGAGCGTAACGTTGTTTCTCTGATTACCAGGCTGCCTTTGGTATCGAATACGGAAGCTGTGCCGGAAGTTTTCAGGTCGATGAAAATTTCATTCTTTGCCGGACTTGGATAAAGGCTAGGTCCGTTCTTATCGGCAAGAAGATTTTCGGTAGCCAGTGTCGTAAAACTTAACGGAAGTACCGATGCGGTGTAGGTATTCTCTTCAGTTAAATACGCTCTGAAAGGATTGATCATCGGCTCGCTCCCTGCTGCTACTTTAGAGAACTGCGGTGTTCCGTTGACGGTCTGTAAAACATAGCTGTTGGCCGGAACTTTAATAGTGTTGTACACCCCGTTCATCTGGTTGACGGTGATGGCTTTCGGCGTGGAAACATTTCCGGTTCCCTGGAAGGTAATGGCTCCTGTGGCATTCACCAAAACCGGTGTATTGGCCGGAATGGTTCCGTTGGTAATCGCCGTGCAGCTTATTCCGGTAGCATTAGGTACCAATTGATAAACGCTCACGCCGGATGGAATTGTAGCCGTGAAAGGTAAAAGCAGCATTTCAAATCCGTTAAACGTGCGCGAATACGATGCGGCTGAAGCACTGAAAGTAAACGGAACCTGGAAATCTTTGCCTTGGTCTGAGAGGACAAGATTGGCCGCAGCGGTTCCGGAAACCACATTGTTGTTGGAAGAAGTTACCGAAGCCGGTACATAATAAATGCTGTTGGAATTGGCACTTATCGGCTGCCAGTTGTTGGCGGAGGTTGTTCCGGTTGTATTTCTGAAATCTACGGAAGTATAATAACCGTTTTCCAGGGCATCCATCAGGTTGCTGTCGCCATCGGAATATGATCCTGCAAATTTGGAAGCCACTTCATTGCCAACATTGAAATAGACATCGCCTAAGTTCAGCGTCAGCACGGAACTGTAATTGGAATTGCGGATTCCCAGAATGCCTTTGCAGCCGTCGGTTAATACCTGTCTGGAAATATCCAGCGTGATATCGAAATTGCCGCCTGCCGGGAAGGTGATCTTACCATAATTATAAGATTTCGTCACCCCCTGGCTGTTAATGTAATACAACGTGGTATTGTCTGAATAGCTCTGTCCCGCTGTGGTAAAGCTGTTCACATGAAGCACCATTTTGTTGTAGCGGTCGTTCAGCTGTAAATAGCCGTTTGCCGCAGTGGTATTGGTGCTGATCAACGGACTGGCATTGGAGAATGTTGCCGTTGTATTGCTGATGTTAAACCCTGTTCCAAAAGCGGAATTGGTCGTGGTCATCGTTTCAATCTTGTTGTAACGGATGTCGCTACCGGTCATCGTTGAAACCGGGCGGTCACCACTCTTATTGAATACGAAAGTCATCACACTGGAGGCATTGATCGTTACGCCCGGGCGGAAGGTCTGTGCCATTGTGATGGGCGTGGTGGCCATATTGTTCTGGGCATCTGTCAGCACCTTGGTGCCGGAAGTGGAATAAAACGGAAGATCGATTTTAAGATTATAAGCATTCGCTGACGGATTGATGACCATCAGCACGATCTGGTTGCCATCCAGGGAAATATAGGAAGAGCCCTGAAGCATTCCGGTTGCGTCGCCCCAGGTTGCGGCAATACGCGTTTTCCCGATCGTATATTTGGCATAATGGGATAGAATATAGCCTCTTTTGGTCATCACTCCGGTCGTCGTTCCGTTTGTTCCGTCGCCCATCAGGGCATAATACCGCTTGGCGGCATAATGGATCCAGGCATTCACATTGCCGAGCATGGCATTATTGATGCTGGATGCGAAATTAAAGGCATCCAGGTTCCAGCTGAAATCGCGCGGCGTCCCGGTAGAAGGGTTCCAGTTGATCAGGTACTCCGTCTGCCAGATTTCTTTGTTGTAATTCTGGAACTGCTTGTAGGTGGATTGCATGAGTCCGTACTGGTGGCCTCCATAGACTTCAAAATTATCCATGGTAGGCTGGTTGAGCATGGCACTTGCAAAATTATCGGTAAGGCCCACACTTTCGGGAGCGATGACTTTACAATTGATGAGCTGGCCGTAATCGCGTACGAAAGTGGCAATCTGCGCCGGTGTCCAGATACATCCCTGATACTGCGCCATTTCATCCGGTTCGTTCTGGATGGAAATATAATCCAGGGTTACCCCGTTGCTCTGCAGGTAGGTAACGAAACTGTTGAGATACAGAGCATAATCCTGGTAATTGGCAGTTTTCAGGTAACCGATTTGTTGTACGCCATTGGCATCGGTGTAGACTGCATTCACATGGTTGTTGGTCTTCCACGCGGCAGGCATGGTCCACGGACTGGCGAAGATGGTGAGTCCCATGGATTTGGCCAATTGCGCCGTTGCCAGCACGGAACTCCAGTTGTTGCTGTCTTCCGGGATGTAGAGCCTCATAATGTTATAGCCTCCCTGGCTGCCGGCTCCCCACAGGGTCTGGATTTCCGAAGTCGTCATGTGGTTGTACCCGAACTGCGGACTGCAGACGAATCCGCCGAATCCGGTAATTTTCTGGTAGTTGGTGTTTTTGTTGATTCTTACCGTGGTAAGCTGCCCGGAAATACTGATGCCTGTAAGTATACAAACGGCAGCAAGGGCAATGCGCTGAGCAAGTTTTTTCATAGTCTTATTGTTTTAGGTTAAGCTCCAGCAAGCCGCTGAAGCGTATTTATATCTGTTTCAGAATGATCGGTTGGGTCACTGAGAAACCTTCCTGGCTGTTATATAGTCAGGCTAAAATCGGTACACAAATTTGTTTGAAATATTCCTTTCGTATTCTGATCATCTGTTGAACCATTTAAATACGAAAGACAAAGCGGAATTATGTATTCATAATATTCTGTTGTTTGGTTTTGCTTATATATTTTATCTTCGGGAAAGCATTTATTGCCGGAACTAGTTATTGAATACAGCCCTTCATTATTTGAAAATCACCATGATTTTAAATCATCTGCGAAAAACACATTCTTTATCCAAAAAATTCAATAAGTCCGAAATGATGTTCCATTATGAACAAAAATTTCATATTCCGTTATAAACAAATATAACATTCTATTTGAAATAAATGTATAAAATACACTTTATTTTTTAAAACCTTTACAACCTGATATTTAAACTGTTAAGATTAAAATGTATATATCTGAAAATCAAAATTATAAATATCATAAATATAATGATTTAAATTTCATACATTCTGCTTTTGAAACCACATTACACGTCATTTTCATCACCAAAAGTCTTATTTTAATGAAAAAAAATTAACCAAAAACAGGGTCTGTCACCATAAATCGGACAAGACCTGAGATACTTTGTCGGATTAAGAATGGATGTACAGGATGAGCATTAAGCGGGATTATACGTCCGGGATTTTTTCGCTCATTTAATGACAAACAATCATCAAAAAAAAACTTCCATCAAATGACTTTAATGGAAGCTCGTTTTAGTTAAACTTAAGATCTGCTGAAATTGGTAGTTACAGCTTAATTCTAAGCGGCCTTTTCCTGAAACGGATTAACGCTTATTTCAATCATCAATTGTTCAAAGTAAAAATAAAACCCGAATGTATTCCTGATTTTCCTGGGTTCGGCTTCCAATTTCAGACTTTCTTCCTCTTTGAGTTTGTTGTACAGTTCCCAAACCGCTTCTTCATCCGGCTGATAAAATCCGATATGGAAATTCTCCGGATATTCCGGCACTTCTTCTTTCTTATTCAGGACCTGTCCCCAAATAACCAGGGCGAAGTTATGGTCGTTTTCCAGTACGGCCATTTTGCTGTTGCGATTCACTATTAAGCTGAATCCTAAACAATGGGTAAACAGATGCACGGCCTGATCTACCTCTTTCACGACAAGATTGATATGATTTAAATTCATGATTTCTTTTGTTTGATTAATAAGACAAAATTAGCCTTCAGGCATCATGCTCAATTGGATAAATCGGTCGTTTTCGTTTTTGTTTAAGATGGTAGGCCTTACACCTGCGAATTTCCTGACTTCCCGGATAAAATGGGACTGGTCCCCGTAATTCAGTTCCGGGTAAAAATCACCTTTTTTCAGCTGTTTCAGGGAATTTGAAAAACGGATCATGTTGAGGTATGATTTTAAGGAAACCCCCAGCCAATGATTGAAGTACCGGTTGATCTGCCGGCTGCTCCAGCCTGCCTGTTCGGATAATTCCTTTACGGTAGTCGCTCCTTTCGAGGAATAAATCAGTTCAAACAATTTGAGTTTGCGGGGATCCACTTCTTTTGTCAATTGCAATTCAATACGGTTGCACGCTTTTTCGTAAAAGTGTTTAAAATCCGAAAGATCTTCTGCACGGAATTCCCAGTAATCGCCGGAAAGCTTTTGCCTGTTGTTTTTTAAATCTGCAAAGGACCGTTGAAAAATATATTCCGCTGCAATCGGGTGAAAACTGATGACAAACATCGTTGATTTCGGAAACGGCGGTTTGATGACCGGACCTGTCGATATTCCGGATATAAACATCTCAAAACTTCCGTTTTCCACCGCTAAAAGGGCAATGTCTAATTTTCCGTCCGGAACGATGATACTTTCCTGCTTTTCATCCGCATAATACCTCATCATCCAGATGCTTTCCACGAGGTCTTTCAGAACGCCATCAGGTTTCAGCGAGGTATATTCCAGTTGATTTTTTGTTGAGTGTATCATAACAGATTGATTCTACAAGATTCTAGATGAATTATATGTTTACACTTTAGCCGAAGCCTTATTTAAAAATATTTATTACATCATACTAAAGACTTTCTATCAATTATTGTTATTTCAAGCTACCATTCTATTTGTTAACCTATATTGTATAACTGTTTATATTATCAGTTGTGATCAATCCCTATCCGGTATGCAAACAATAATTTTAAGCGTGGAAACACTCCTGAAATGTATCGCTAGCCCAAATAGTCGTTAAAGATAAAATATGAGGTTTTTACTTAGCTTAAATTCCAGTTGATTTTTTCACTGATATTATATTTTTTATAAACTGCCATATTTTGGAAAAAGATATAAGATATAGATTTTTAGCCAAACTTAATGTATATAATCTTTCTTAATTTTTTTCACAAATAGTTCAGATAGCCTCTTAAATATTATTTCTATACTCTAATAAATCAAAAGCTCTTGAAATTCCTTTATTTTTGGATCTTGATAATTTCACACCTTCAAAATCTTCTATATAATTACCTTCTTCATTTTTTACAAGGTGAAAAGTATGGAATTGATTGTTAAAATTTTCATCTTCAAAACGTATAAAAAAAGATTTGTTATTGGTATCGATATTGACTAGAATTTTCTTTCCGGTTTTGCAATCCCCAATAGCAGATGATAAAAAATTTTTTGCATTATCGAAACCATTAATTCCTCCTATTAAGGGATCTTTTCCAGATATATAATCTGTATGATTTTCGCAGTGTCTAAAATCATTAGTATTTAAAACTCTAGATTCGTTTATTTTTGTAAAATTTTCATCAATTCCTCTAAACCCTTTATAAACGTCAAAACAAAAAAATTTTGGACAACTAATTTTATCATCTCTAATTATTCTTAAATTACTTTCATTAATTTGTTCAGAAAAATGTAAAATTTCAAACTTTTGGTTAGGATTAATAAAACTATTTTCTGTTATTCCTTTCAAGTAATCTGGCGCATCAGTAGTTTGTTCATTTTTGGTAATCCATTCTTTATAAATAATATCTTCACGATGATCTTTGAATTTAATATCATACTCATAAATCCATAAATTAAAAATGTCTTCTTTTTCATAATGTCCAATTTGCAATAGATTACCTAAACTTTCAATCTCATCAATAAACTCATTTTTATTTTCTTGTGTACAGAATAATTGCGTGTTTGCTTCGCAGTCAATTCTAATAAGAGTCATTTCTATTTCTTTCCAAAACTTAATACAATCAAGTTTAGTAATTAAAAGATTTTCAATAGAATCAGTTTTTGTTGGAAAAACCAAATAAAAATTCCTCATCTCATTAACTGCTTTAAATCTTGTGAAATCTGATCAAAAAAGCCAAATGGTTTCCCAAAAATTCTTCCGCCTCCTTCCACTTCTATTTTTTGAGCAATCGAACAATGTTCGGTTTCATTTCTTTCAAATTGATAGATGCTAACATTTTCCCGAGCAATTCCTTCTTCAGGTATGTACTCATGTTTTTTGCATTGCACTAATATTCCATTGATGATATGATCAGAGTGGGTTTCTAGTACCACTTGAATTCCTGCTTGTGCTGCAATACACAATAATTCAGTTAATTTAGAAATTCCTTTAGGATGTAAATGAGCTTCTGGATTTTCAATTATAATTAATGCTCCTGGTTGCGCAGAAAGAATGGCAACTATTATTGGTAATGTATATGAAAGTCCAAAACCAACATTTTCTGCCGAAAACAAATGTTCTGGAGTTTCTATCGTATATGTTTTGAATTTATATTTTACAATATATTGATTTTCAGTAATTTTTTCTGTAATAACTTCTACACCACTAGAAATTTCACTTTCCCAAGCATTTACTTGTTCTTGTAAAAAAGGAAATTTTGCATCAGGATGCCTTAATTTGGGAATAACTTCTATTTTTCTTCCAAATTCATATAAATAATGGGCAACCATATCCCCTTTTCCTTTATTAAAAGATATTTGTTTATTACGAACAACCTCAAAATGGTCTGCAATAATTTGTTCATGATTTCTATATGCACTGATGTATTGAAAATTCTCATTGAATAAAGCTAAATCAGTATAATTATAATTTTGTGCTACTGTATTTATTAAATCCAAAAAAGAAAAATTATTTTCTGCATTAAAAATCCAAGTATTTGACTGTGTTTCCTTAAAAAGCATTTCAAAAATAATCTGTTTCTTTTCATCTTTATTATTAACATGAAGCGCTTCTTGAACGGTACCAATATTATACAATCTGCCATTTAAAAAAAGTAATTCACTTAATTTATTTCGTTCTATAAAAGTTTGCCTTAACAAAAGTAAAACTTGTATAAATGATGATTTTCCTACTCCGTTACCACCGCAAAAAACGGTAAGATTTTTAAATTCTATAGAAGTATTACTATGGGATTTAAAGTTTTTTATTTTTAGGTTATTAATCATTTTGCAAAATTTCCATAATTATTTTTTTGAAATCATTATGCCTCTGTGTCACTAATTCTTTTTGCGCAGTACCTGAAGTAATAGAACGCCAAAATTTTTCATCTGGTAAATTTTGAAGTTCAATAAGTTTATTGAACAACATTCTTCTTCTTTTTTTAAGAACTGTTCTTTGTAGCTCATTTAACAATGCAAATTGCACACTTATTACCTCAAACAAAGCTTTATTTATAGGTTTTCTTCTATCACTTTTATTAAGTCGTTTTCTAAAAGAATCATTCCCAAATATATCAAAAGACAACTCCATCGATTTCCTAAAATCATCTTTTACATTCTGAATTTCAATTACTGACATCTCTTTAACTTTTGATAAGCCTACACTCAAAAAACTATCCAAATCGGGTTTATAGTTTTCATATCCTAAAATATAAAAAGCCAGAAAACGATTAGCAAAATCCCGATCTTCCATTCTATCTGTAGCAATCCTCCAATCTGTTGCTTGAGCAAAAGCCCGGCCTTCTTCAGTAGGTCTTAATTCTGTGGAACTCCCGTCTTTATTTTCTCTTATTCTAACTATTCCAAAGTCATCTTTATCCTCATACCAACGAACTAAATCAGCTAATAATTCTGCTGGCTTCCCTTGATTAAGTGCATGTCTTATCTCTTGTTGTGTTAATACCAAACCTCCAGTATTTACTCTTCTAAAAATATTGTATTTTACTTCTCCTGGCGTTCCTTTTCTAATAATATGTGCTGTTATTTTATATCGTTCTAATTTTGTAATTAACGTAATCGGAAAAGCATCTGACTCATCAATACTTTTACCATTAAATCTCTCACCAAGAAATTCCAAATTTTGTAAAGCAAACTTTTTATCAATAAAAAACTCTTTTATAGTAGTAATTCGTTGCAACCCATCAATTACATCCCATGTATTTTTTTCATTTTCACTGAAATAAAAAGAAGGTATGGGTAAGTTTAATATTAATGATTCAATAAATCTACTCTTTTTCTCAATATCCCAAAGTCCTGCTTTTCGTTGAAATTCAGTATCTGTATTAATTGCGCCTAATTTATAATCTTGCAACAATAAGCCAATAGAATAGGGTTCATATTCTACTTGAATTAGGTCAGGATTAAAAGGGATTTCTATTGAAACATTTCCTGTATGTTCATCTGGGTCTAATACTGAATCATTATTATCTAAGTTTTCCTTATTCATAATTCTAAACTTCTTCAAAGTACTGAAGGATTAATTATTATTTATATATACTGATCCTTTCTTTGTATACAAAATTACTAATTCTTTCTTATAAATATAAAGCCTATTTACTTATAATGTATTAATAAGATCTAGACACTACGACACTATTTGTTAACACGATATATCGAAGGTTGTTATAAATGTCTTTATGATTAAATGTTTTTTTACTGTGGATATGCTTTAACGAATCTGAAATCTCCGTTTCGTCAATTTCTTTTGACGTATTTAATTGCTTACAGGAAAGATATCCTGCTACCGATATACTCATTAGTACTACGCTTTTTCATTTTCAATATTTCTTTTAAAGTTTTTATTTTCAGTTTATTTACTATGAAAAAGCACTATTGAAACACAGATTTTCTTTAATTTGAGCCTAGTTAAATCTGAAACGAAAACAATGTTTTCATTAACCCAAATTACGAAAATATAGAATTGGAAAGAGGAAAGAAAAACCACCGGAAAAATCCGATGGTTTCACATTTTATAAAATTATTTTCCGGTATACTCACTTTCCGGGGGACCGAGATAGCTTGGTTTTAGTCCGCCAGTGTCGATCAGGATTTTCTCCAGTACAATTCCCGGTTCCAGCACCCTGAACCGCAGCGTATGCTTTCCGGGCTGTGCAATCTGGTGTTTGGTCATCGATCGGATGATGTGTTCCGACTGCCATCTTCCCAATTCTCCTTTGTAATGTCCATTGAAATTCACCACCTGCGGAGCTTGTCCATCGAATGAGATTTCGTAGCGTAATCCTTTGTTGTGATTGAAATTCAACGTCGGAGCCAATAGCAGCTGGACTTCAAATTCACCTTTTGATTCAAAATTCATATCGTATTCCAGATAGATATTTTCATCAGGTTTCGGATAAGCATTCTGCGGAAAGGTTGTCACGCCGGATTTGGTCTTGCCGAAATCAGGAATCACTTCCCAATGGATCCGATCTGAATTCTGCATCCGGGCAAAGTTTTCCGCTTCTATTGAGATATAGCCGTTCTTCTCCCGGAATATTTTTTCTTTCGAAGCATTGTCATCATACACGTAGGTTACTTCAGGCATGATGTTTTCCTTTCCGTCGGCCCAGGTTTTATAACCGATCCGCATCTGATCCATCATGTGCTTCCATTTTCCGCCGGCCATCACATCGTTGTACTTATGGTCCAGATAGGCATTCCTCTCAAAATATTCTTTGGCTTTATCGCCATAATAGTTTGCCTTCAGATCGAATTTTGCAGCTAATTCCCGGTTTTTAGCAACAGCATAATACATTTCGTAAAGATTGCTGCACGCATCAATCGGGTACAGCACCAGCTGGTAATACGCATCCTGATATTCCGCCGGAATGTCTTCCTTCAGACGCAGTGCTTTTAAAGCCAAAGCCCGGTAATCATTGAGAACCGTTTCAAATTCGTTGTAATTCTGCAGGCTGTAGGTATTCCAGTTTAGAGTTTCGGGAGTTACGCGGCGGTTGTATTTGGTGTAAAGGTTAATCATTTCCGCAATTTCTTTCGCGTGTCTTTCGCCGAACTGCTGAGCCGACCATTTTTCGGTATATTGGAACAGGTTTTTTGAGTTAAACTGCTTTGGGTTCCAGGCCATATCAAGGAAAAAGCTGATTGGGAATTCCATCGGTTTCAGGTCACCGACATTCACAACCCAAACCTTATCCACTTTATGCTCGTAGGAAAGGTTCATCTGTTCCCAGACGCGCTGGATCGGACTGATGTTGATCCATTTGGAGTTTCTCGGTCCACCCACATAATCAAAATGGTAGTACATTCCGTAACCGCCTTTGTGTAGTGGTTTGGAAAGGTCCGGAAGTTTTCTCACGTTGCCCCAGTTGTCGTCGCAGAACAGCAGAATCACATCATCAGGAACGCGCATTCCTTTGTCGTAATAATCCTGAACTTCTTTATACAAAGCCCAGACCTGCGGTGTTCTTTCCGGTTTTTTCCCGGTGACATCGGCAATGATCTTCCGTTGGTCTTTCACGATTTTTTCAAGTAAGGAAATATTGGTACCCTCTCCCATCGCTTCATCACCGTCGCCCCGCATGCCTACCGTTACCAGCTTCTCCCAATTCTTGCTTCTTTCCAATCCGGATTTCCAGAATTTTTGCAGGACCTCAGCGTTTTTAGCATAATCCCAGACATTCGGCAGGTTGTTTCTTTTGATGTACCGGTGCCAGTCGGTCTGCGCCAGGGCCATCGGTTCATGGTGGGAAGTTCCCATCACGATACCCATTTCATTGGCCAATGGTCCGCTTAAAGTATCATCGTCATAAAACGCTTTCCCCCACATCGCCGGCCAGATGTAGTTCCCTTTCATCCGCAGGATCAGTTCAAAAACTTTCTCGTAAAATTTGGAATTGATACCGCCGAAAGTGGCTCTGGCCCAGCTTCCTAATGAAGGTTCTTCATCGTTTAAGAAAATCCCGCGGTATTCAACGGCAGGCTCTCCGTCGGTATAGATCCCTTTTTTAAAGTATAGATTTTCCTTTTTCTCAACCGGAACATCTGCCCAGTAATACCAGGGCGAAACGCCGATCTGCTGCGACATTTCATAGATGCCATAAATGGTTCCCCGTTTGTCGCTTCCCGCAATCACAATTGCTTCGGAAACACCGGGAAACGGATTGCTTATGTTTTGAATGATAAATTTTTCATTTTTTCCCATCAGGGATTTTCCGTCAATCTTCTTTTGCTTAATTAAAGCATCGATGGCCTTGCTCTTACCAGCCTCACCGATGATGATCAGCATTCCGTTGACCCCGGAATTCTGGGAAATAAAATTAGGCTGAATGCCGGTGACTTTCTGGAAATCGGACTGAAGGTTCGCCACTGCACGGAGAATCCCTTTGTCCGAATCGCTATCCGAAAACAGCGTCAGTCCTGAACTGCCTTCTTTCAATACCATCGAATTTTCCGTCTTCACAAAAGAAATAAACGGGTCGGCGGCTTTCACCATGGTTGTAAAAACCAAAGTGACCAAAAGAGAAAAATAATTGAATATCGTCTTCATAATCTTTATTTTATCGTATTTATTTAATATATAAGGTAAACCAAAACTTACCAGTCATCGGTTCTGAACGGCGATGCCAGCAGACCTTCTGCATTTTCAAGATTTGCCTCTTCGGGATTGTTGCTCCATGCATACCGCATCGCTACCGGGTTTTTGATTTCCTTGCTGCTGACCACAACGGTATTGCCTTTGATTTTGGCTTCGGCCCAGACAAACTTTTTATCGCTTCCGGCAATGGCAAAATGTTTCAGTGCTCCGTCTCTGCTTTTCAATCCTTTTCCTACGTTGTCGAATGAAAGAATCACCGTTGAATTTTCTATCTTCATCGACTTAAAAACAGGGCCGCTGCTGACCAGTTTTTCACCGTACACCAGTTTCCGGGCAGCCAGGAATAGGCGCTTTGCCATATCTTTTTTATTGAGCGGATGAATGTCATTCCACTCCCCAAGATCATAATTCACGCTCATTGTCGTGTACGGAACGGTTTGTGAGGTTTTAAACTGAGCTTCACGGATTCCCGCCCATCCGCTTGGTGTGTTGGGATCGTTTGTTTTTTCCATAAAGTTGGGAAGCTGAACGAGTAAAAACGGCATCTGCTCCCATTGAAATACTTCCCGCCAGTTTTCGATCAGATTTTTCAGTAAACCGGCATAGTTTTCAGACTGACCGGCGTTGCTTTCCCCCTGGTACCAGATGGCTCCCCTGACTTTGTAGTCGCAGATCGGGTAAATCATCCCGTTGTACAATCCGGAAGGTGTATTCCGCAGGTTTTTCAGCTTTGATTTATAATCTTCATCCTTACTCATATCCCGGCCGATGTTGTATTTCCACTCGCCCGTCAGATCAACCACAACACCGTCTCCTACGATCTTATAAGGCTTATCGGCAACGAATTCACCGTTCCCGAAGTTGGACGTCAGCTGGATGACAATGGTATTTTTCCCCTGTTTCAATATTCCGCCGGGAATATCATATTTCCTTGGGGGATACGTGTATGAGGTGGCGCCTACGAATTTTCCGTTGACGAAAACCGAGTCGCTGTCGACCATGACGCCCAGGTACAGTCGGGCAAACTTACCTTCCATAGAATCCGGAAGCTCAAAATTTTTCCTGAACCAAACGGTACCTTTGGCCTGGATGCCGTTGTCTTTCCATTTTCCGGGAACTTTTGCTTTTTGCCAGTCTGCGTCGTCAAAATCCTTCTGATTCCAAAGATTTCTTCCTTTGTCGAGTTTTGAGGAATTGAGTTCAGCCAATGCCTGCTTGTCAATCAGATCATTGGGAAAATCCTTCAGATGCTCCTGGCTGATCCAACTCTGAATGGCAGAACCGCCCAGACTGGAAACCAGCATTCCCTGTGGAATTTTGGTATGTTCATATGCTTCCAGGGCGTAAAAATAAGCAAAGGCGGTCCAGTTCATCACTTCCGAAGCCGTTCCGGTGAACCATTTTCCTCCGGGTGCAATATTCTCCTGAACGGATTCCACATTGTTCTGAGTAGGGACTTTGAAGTACCTGATTTTATTGAAATCCGAAACATTTATTTCCGGGAAACGATCGGTTAGCCGGGCAATAGGCGTTTCCATATTGGATTGTCCCGAAGCGAGCCAGACATCGCCCACCAGGATATCCCGGATCGTAATTTCATTGATTTCCATTACAAATGGACCTCCTGCTTTCTGCGGCTTCAACCGTACAGACCATTTTCCGGTCTTGTCCGGCGAAGTATTGTAGGTTTCATTGCGGAACCTGATGGTAATGTTTTCGCCCTGATCCGCCCAGCCCCAGATATTTAGCTCCACATCACGCTGCAGCACCATTTTATCACTGACCAGATCCGGAAGTTTTATTTTCCCGAACACCAGCTGATGACTGAAAAAAATCATCAGAAAGAACATGTTAAAATTCAGAGACGGCCTGAAATATCCGGTTTTCATTTTTAAGATTTATTTTAAGTTGTAAATCAGGATTAATGAATAACAAATCCGCCTTTGGACTGGATTTCTATTTTTAATTCCCCGTTTTTATTGATGGTCATGGATTTCTCTGAAGTCATTCCTTTTGAGTCATCATTGATGAGTTTTACCGTCTTTCCGGCCAACATCGGAAGTTTCAGCGTTAATTTCTGAGCGTTGTTTTCAGCATTTACGCCGGCAACATACCATTGATCCTGATGTCTTCTGGCAATAACGGAATATTTCCCGGGATAGCCGTCGATGAAAACCGTTTCGTCCCACAAGGTCGGGATTTCCTTCATAAAATCAAGCTCGAATTTCGGAGCGTCCTCCAGGTTGTTCGGCATAACGGCAAACATCTGTATCGGGTTCTGAAATAATACCGCCGTTGCCAATTGGAAACCGTCTGTCGTGTAGCGTTTGTTTTTTTCTTTATTGGATTTGGTTAAATACTTGTTCAGGAAAGTTCCGCCAAATTCCATACTTCCGACTGTGTTCCGGATGAATGGGTGAAGCGACGCAAAAAAGGCTTCCTGCTTACGGACATCTTCTGAGAAATACAGCATTTCGGAAGCCAGGACGGCTTCGCTTCCGGCGTAATTCGGATACATCACTTCCCAGCCTCTCGGTAAAGTGGCGCCGTGGAAAATAATCGTCAGTCCGAAATCGTTGGCATCGGAAAGAATGTCTTCATACAGGCGCATCGTCTCCTGTTTATCACCACCAAAGAAATCCACTTTCAACCCTTTGATGCCGATTTCTTTCAGCCACTTCATTTCTTTTTTACGTTCGATGGCAGAGCTCATTTTATTCCTCGGACCCATCGGTGCATCATTCGCCGCTCCATTGGAGTTGTACCAAAGCATAACGCCTACATTTTTAGATCGTGCATACTGAACGAGTTCCCTCATTCGTTCTTTTCCGATATTTTTATCCCAAAGCGCGTCCATCAGGATGAACTGGTAGTTCATGGCCGCGGCCAGGTCGATGAATTTCTTCTGGTCGTCGTAATTCATGCTGTTGTCCTGCCACAGGATCCAGCTCCAGGTTGATTTCCCAAAGCCGTACTTTTGCGAAGGCGCATACATCGGCTCCACAACATCGAAGGGAACGGTGGTTTCTACAATCGGTTTCAACGATTCCCCAACGGTAATGGTTCTCCACGGTGTTGTTCCCGGCAGTGAAATGGCCGCACCGGTGCTTCCGAAACCGTTGTTTTCCGCCATATTCGGGTACGCCACCTGGTAGAGATTTTTTTCGGCGGTTGTATCGAGATGGGACGCGCAGTACAGGCTGTTCACACCGGTTTCAGACAGTAAAATCCAGCCGTCGTTCCCGATATGGAACAGTCCCGGGAAAACGTGACCGTAATCCGCTTTTGTTCCCAGTTCCGCATCTGCTTTATAGCCGCTTTCATAGCTTGGGGCGGTTCTCGCGAAACCGGTCATCGGCTTCATCATCGGAGAAAGGAACGTCGTGGTTTGGGAAGGAAAACGATATCCCGTTATTTCCGACTGTACCACAGCGCTTAAACGGTCTTTCATTGGCTGAAGATCATACCTGAAAGCGATGTTGTTGTTGCTTACCTGAAAATCTATACCAAGCGGGTACTGGTCGGCATTGGTAAAATGAACGGCCAGGGTATTGGCGTTGTAAGCCACCTGAGATTTTTTGATTTTTTCGTTGGTGTAGGTTTTTGAGACCCGGTCTGTTTTGCTGTCGGCAAATTTCAGGTTTTGGGAAAAGTCGGATTCGTTGGTTACAAGGCCCAACGGGGATTTTTCCAGCATGGCTTTTCCCTGGAAGGTTACGTTGTACAGCGCTTTCCCGTTCTCCGAATACACGCTCAGTTTCAGTTTTCCATCAGGGCTCGAGACTTCGGCAACCTGCGCCGTCACGGTATTCACCAGGAAAATACCCAGCGTAAATGATAGTTTTAAAAAAAGTTTATTCATAATCAGTTATTTTCAAGAAAAGTCCAGTAATCGAAAAACATCACATCCTTTGCTGCTTTCCCATTGAATATAAAATACAGGTCGTGAACCCCGGTGATTTTTTCTTTCAATTGGGTTTTCACGGTTTCCCAACGGTCGTCACCTCCGGTGAGCGGTACTTTTACCGTAGCAATCACCGGCCCGGTAAGGCTGTCCAGGCGGACATCCATCGTTACATCGCTGTTATGCGTAGTTCCTACCCTTGCGGTAAAACCCGCTGCTCCTTTTTTGCCGAAATCTACATTTTTTACCCGGGTGTAAGCGCCGCTTTTTTTAGCCTTGACAAACACACCGGCTTCTTTGTTCTGATAGGATTTGACGTTTTCCGACCAGGCGATGGTCTCGGCCTGGTTGAAACGGTACGGATTGACGGAAGCAATAGCTTTGGTAATTCCATTCGTCATTTTGGTGGGCGAAATGGAACCGTCTTTATTGAATTCCAGTTCCTGAACACTAACGGAACGGGTAAATCCGCTTCCGCCGGGCAGGGCACCATTGTGATAGAAAAAGTAGGTTTTGCCTTTGAAATCAATCACTCCCGGATGGTTGGTAAAGGATTTCCCTTCGGTCGGCATCACGATTCCGCCGTATTTCCAGGGTCCCTGCGCACTTTTGCTGGTGGAATAACCAATGAATTCAGGAAGCGGACCACCCGGCCAGAAGAGATAGTACAGGTCTTTCCTTTTGTAGAGCCACGGTCCTTCCTCGTATTTGGTCGGTCTTTCCGGATTTTCTTTTCCGTCCCTCTTCCCAAAGGATTCAGCGGTCATCGGAACCTCCACAATATCGCCGGAATAGGAAATCATATCCTGATTGAGTTTTACATATTTCAGCTTCGGGTTCCCCCAGTACATGTGGGCCTGACCGTCATCGTCCACAAAAATGGTCGGATCGATGTCGCCCCATTCGCTCTGTACCAACGGTTTTCCCAGCGGGTCATGAAACGGCCCGAACGGACTGTCGCCCACTGCTACGCCGATCGCGCCTTTGTTATTGGTTTTGGACCACATCGGCACATATATAAAGAATTTGCCGTTTCTTTCCACACATTGTGCCGCCCAGGCATCCCGCTTGGCCCAATCGAAATCGTTATAGGAAAGAATGGTTCCATGATCAGTCCAGTTCACCATATCGTCGGTGGAATATACCTTCCAGTCATTCATCGTAAACCACGTGGAATCGTCTTCATCGTGGGTCGTATAGACATACAGCCTGCCGTTATAGACCATCGGTGCCGGATCGGCGGTATAGTTGGTCTGGATGATGGGATTCTGGGCAAATGCATCCGCTGAACATCCGATCAGCAAAAGGCAAAGTATGGATTGTAGAGTCTTTTTCATATTTTCTATTTCATTGTTTATTGTTTGAATACTGAATGTGTATTTATAACCACCAACTTTAACACATGAGTCACATTAGATTTTTTTAGTTTTAATTATTGCGTATATTTTTAGAACACATCAGATTAAAAATCTTTGATTTTTAAAAACTTTTATGTACTTATCTAACGTATTCCATTTAACTTTGATAAGCAATATCAATATCTTTTGTGACTTTTGACTTCGTCGAACCTGCGGTTGGTGGTTAGATTTTCTACGTCCGTGATAAACCACCCCGTCAAAAATTCTTTGAATTTTCGCCACCCCTCCAAGGGAGGGGAATTTTTATTCCGTTGATATTTGACAATTTACATTTCATTTTAATTTTCAATACATAAGACACATAAGGTTTAGTTTTAAATATTGCATATTTTAGAACACATCAGATTAAAAATCTTTGTGAGCTTGTTTAACGTATGACATACATCTTTAATAATCGGCGTCACTATCTTTTGTGGCTTTTGTGGTTAAGATTTTTCTTTAATGGTTCAAGTCATCTTTTGGCTGCATTACTGAAAATCTTTGATTTTTTTCTTCTGTGATCTAAAATACCCACAACGCATAAAAATCTAATCTCATGTGTCTTATATGTTAAAACTTTTGTTGATCAAATTCAGACGTTCCATTTATTTTTTCTTGAAGCTCCAGGAATCGAAGTTGAACAGTTTTCTTCCGGCGGTGATGTTTTTTCCCTGAAAGACAAAATAGACATCATGGATACCGGAAACCTTTTCTGATATCATTGAAGTTAAGGTGTTGAAGTCTTCCCAGCCGCCTGTTCTCGGGATTTCGATCTGGGCGATTTTGGGTCCTTTTACATCATCCAGATGAACTTCCAGGATTCCGCCATCGATTCCTGCAGCTACCGAAGCTGAAAATTCGGCAGGCCCATTGGTTCCGAAATCCACCGCCCTGACTTTGATATAACCTCCGGTCCGGATATCGGAAACATAGACCCCGGTTTTCTTATTTTCGGAAGTGCTGCATTTTTCCGACCACGCCATGGTTTCAGCTTCGTTTTTCTGATATGGATTTAAGGTTCCTACAGGATTTACTCCTTCTTTGGTGATGGTAATTCTCGGGATGCTGCCGTCGGCATTGTATTTAAATTCTTCGATGGCTGTTGCCCGCCCGTAGCTTCCGCCGTTCGGCAATAAAGCATTGTGGTAAAACAGGTAGGATTTTCCTTTGTAATCGATGATTCCACCGTGGTTGGTAAAGCTGTTGGTGGGCTGATCGGTCATGATTTTTCCACGGTATTTCCATGGTCCGGTGGGTGAAGCACTGGTTGCGTACGACAGGCATTCCGTTCTGTTGGTCATTCCCGCATACATCATATAATACTGTTTGTTCCGTTTGTAAAACCACGGACCTTCCACATAAACATCGTCGAATTTTTCCTGTTTCTGCAAAACTTCATCGCTTTTTCCGGGCCGTCTGAGTCCGCCAAAAGCTTCCACCGACTGCGGAACTTCCGTGATGGGTCCGTTATAGGTGGTCATGTCTTTGTTCAGTTTAACGTAAAACAATTTGCTGTTTCCCCAATAGAGATAGGCCTGCCCGTCGTCATCCACAAAAGCCGTCGGATCGATATTGTCCCAGGTTCCGGTGGTCACCAACGGTTTTCCCAGCGCATCTTTGAAAGGACCGGTTGGGCTGTCTGAAACGGCTACCCCAATCGCCATATTGTTATTTACCGTCTGCGCGCAGATGTACCAGTAGAATTTGCCGTTGCGCTCTACACATTGTGCCGCCCACGCCCGGTCTCTTGCCCAAGTGAACGATTCGAGCGAAATCGGAGACCCGTGGTCGGTCCAGTTCACCATATCATCCGATGAATAGACATGCCATTTGGTCATCGTATAAAAATCGAATCCCGGCTGGTCGTCTCCCGTGTATAGGTACATCTTGCCTTTGTAAATCATCGGCGCGGGATCGGGTGTGAAATGCGTCTGGATCACCGGATTCTGTGCAGAAACCACAGATCCCAGACTGCAGGCTATCAGGGCTAGTATTGTTTTTATATTATTCATTACCTATTATTTTAATTTTCTGACTTTTAAGCCAATTATATTTTACATTTTCAGGGTATTTAAAAATTCGCTCGCCGATTTAGCAGATTCAGCAGATTTTTATCATTTTCGGATCTGCGTAATCACCGTAATCTGCGTGAGGTTATATTTCAATCAGCTCATACAATTTTTAAGTATTTAAAATCTAATGAACTATCATTATTAGTTACAGCGGTGAAATTACGGCAGCAAAACTGCCTCTTCTCAGTCTTTCACGGTAACCGAATCTGCACTTCCAAAAACACGCCCGCAGATTCAGCAGATTTTTATTATCATCAGATCTGCGTAATCACCGTAATCTGCGTGAGATTATATTTCAATCAGCTCATACAATTTTTAAGTATTTAAAATCTAATGAACGATCATTATTAGTTACAGCGGTGAAATTACGGCAGCAAAACCGCCTCTCCTCAATTCTTTCACGGTAACGGAATCTGCACTTCCAATGACCAGATCATCGGTCACCAGTTGCTTGTCGTGCTTTCCGTCTTTTATAATCCTTAGCTTGTACTTTTTATTCTTTTCTAAAAAATCAAATGTAATCAGGACGTTTTTCTCAACATTTTCGCCGTTGATTCCGCCGATGTACCAATCTTTATTTTTTCTCCGGGCCATCATGACTTCTTTTCCGGGAAATCCCTGCAATAGTTTCGTTTCATCCCAGGCGGTCGGAACTTGTTTTAAAAATTGCTTCGGCGCATCCGGCAAGTCGGAATAACCTTCCGGCCGGTCCGCAAAGTGCTGCAGTGCCGATTCAAACAGGACGCTCAGCGCCAGCTCATGGCCATAGGAAGTGAGGTGCGGAAACTGTGAATTGGTAAAAGTGACCGGCGTGTAATCCATAGAGCCGACTACATTTCTGGTAAAAGGCAAAATGGTATTGTGAACCGGCGCGGTGGCGGTAAATTCAGGTCCGTTGTTGTACCATTCGGCACCACGGACGGCTTCATAAGTCATGAGATTCGGGTAGGTTCGGGACCAGCCTCTCGGAACCAGGCATCCGTGGAAATAGACCATCATTTCAAACTTCGCCGCATCTTCCAGAATATCCAGATAATACTGAATCATTTCCTGTTTTTCACTTTCGAAAAAATCGACTTTTACCCCGGCAACGCCCAGCTTTTTAAGTTTGGAAAATTCTTCTACCCTATTTTCATGGGTAAGCATCCGGTCTTTCGGAGTGGACGCAACCCAGGTGTGGTCGCCGCCGGAATTGTACCACATCAACGGTTTGATACCTTTGGAGTGAATATATTGTAAGGCGTCCTCCAGATTTCCGCCGTTGCCCATCGAATCCCATTCCCAGTCCAACAAAGTGTACGGCCAGTCCATGGCAACAGCCAGATCGGCAAATTCGCAGACCGTTTTAAAGTCTTTGGTCCCGTGGTTATCCGACCAGTAGTTCCAGGAAACTGCTCCCGGTTTTATCCAGTCCGTATTTTTGATGACAGAAGGCGGTGCCACGTCATCAACCAATGTGGAAGCGACCATATCATTGAGACTCCCGATAATGATCACTCGCCAGGGCGATTTCCAGGGAAAGGTAATTTTGGGTAATGATTCTCCTTTTCCGCGGCCGTCTTTCGGATCCGGAAAGGTTATTTTATATGTATTTTTATCGGATCTGTTGCTCAGTTTGGAACCACAGTAATTTCCATCAACAGCCGATTCGTGCAGTAAAAACCAGCAGTCCTTCTCTTTGGTCTGGAACAGTGCCGGATACCCCCATTCTTCCTGCTGCGTTTTATCACCGGCCATCGCGGAATACAGGCCCTCATTGGCGGGATTCCATTTTTCGGTCCAGCGTGCCGTTTCCTTTCCAACAGTGTAGGAAGTCAATTCCTCCAGCACGGTATAATTCCCTTTTTCTGAAAACGAATACCGGAAAGCAATGCCGTCGTTGTACGCACGAAGAATAAGATTTAGCTTTTTCTTTTCTTTATTTTCAAAAGTAAACACCACTTCATTTCCTTCATTGTGCCTCTGTGAAGATTTCCCGTGAGGCATCGAATAATTTTCCTTTATTAAAAGCGGTTTCGACGTTTTTAATAATTTCATTTCACCAAAAGAATTGCCTTCCGAAAGAATCAATCCCAAATCAATTTTTGAAATAGTTTCAGTCATTTTTCCATTATTATTAAATTTCACATTCAAAAACCAATTTCCATTTCCGGTAGTATTTGAATTGAAAACATTGACGATAATTTTATCATTCGGAGATTTTACCACCCAATTATTCGCTGAAATCCAACTGGAAAAACCCAGCAAAAGCATCATCAGAATTGCTTTTGAGAAAATGTTTTTTTCGATATGAGCTGTAATGCAATCCATTTTTTGATTTGGAATTTTTAACTGAATTATTTTGAAATGAATTTATAATAAGCCACGCCGTGCGCCGGGATATCCAAAGCAAGGTTTCCCGAAGCGGTATTGAGTTGCGTAACATCCTTCTGTCTCCAAATATCTCTCACCACCTGATTTCCTGAAATTCCTAATGTTTTAAAATCTTTGTAAGACATCTTCACTTTTTCCCTGCCGAAATTGGCAAAAGCCACCGCTTTGCCTCCGTCTTCAAGATCTTTGACATAGATTTTCAGTTCACCAACGGTGTCCAGGCAGACGCCCTGTTTTCCCAAAGCGTCCTGATTAACAGCAATTACCTCATCGTTGGTTAAAAGGTTTAAGGTAAAATCATCCAGCTTTTCAAGGTCACAGCCGATCAGCAACGGTGCGGAAAAGATGCTCCAAAGGCTGATGTGGAGATACTGCTCATCGGGTTTTAGCTTGCTCTGATGGGGATTTCCCCAGCCGACCACGCCTACGACCAGCATATCCGGATCATTCCGGTTGCCGGGTTTTGCATACGGAGCGGCTTTATCCTGCGCAAGCGCAATACTTTTCACGCTGGCCCAGGTATCGGTAATATCGTTGGTGGTGCGCCAGGACTGGGCGTGGGTTTCATCACCCCATTTCCAGACATCGCCCATCCCATACTGGCAGAGGTTGTAGACAATATCCCTCGGCTGTCCGTAGAGCAGGTCGCCCATCAGTTTAAATGGCCTTACCCCTTTATCCAGATCTCCACCGCCGTTGAATGCCAGTGAAGGAACTTTGCTCGGGTCGTTATCCGGCAGACCGTCGATCACGCCGCCGTAGCTGCACCAGTCGTATTTCAGGTAATCGACGCCCCATCTGGCGTAGCTTTCGGCATCCTGCTTTTCGTAGCCGTAGCTTCCGGTGCATCCGCCGCAGGTCCAGGGTCCCGGAGAGGAATAGATCCCCATTTTCAGTCCGTTGGCATGAATGTAATCGCCCAGGTTTTTCATATCCGGAAATTTGGAGTTGGTTAAAATATAACCGTCCTTATCCCGGAACTGCCCTTTGAAAGACGGATCTTTCCCGTCCCGGTTGTATTGCCAGGAATCATCGACATTGATGTAGTTCCAGCCGTGGTTAACCAGCCCGGTTCTCACTAACGCATCCGCTGCCCTTTTTACTTTGTCGGCAGATACTTCGTGCCCGAAACAGTTCCAGCTGTTCCAGCCCATGGTTGGCGTCAAAGCTATTTTGTCACCGCTTTCTATTCTTAATTTTTTTGAAACTGAGCCTTTAGCATTTTTAGCTGATAAAAGGACTTCGTAGGTACCTTTCGTATTTATTTTGCCGGTAATAATTCCGGTTTGAGAATCTATTGTTAAACCTTTCGGAAGATTTTTCGCTGCAAAAGTCATCGGACGGTCTCCTGTTGCCGCAACCCTGAACAAAAAAGGTGAGCCTGGACGGATGCCGTAGATCCCTGCGGAATTGATCTTCGGTACAGCCGCAGGTTTAGGGGTTAAGATATAGGGTTCCGAGGCAATCGGGTTGTAGGTTTCCAATGTAGAAACACCGGTGGTTTCAAACCGGGCATCTACCCAGTCGGCGTGGTCGTAATACGGGCCGTTTCCGCCGTCTGCAACGACCAGTTCCAGCTGTTTAATTCCTTTTAACGATACCGAAACGGGTTTGGCTTTGTCGCCCAGATGCATAATGCCGCTTGACCAGAGCTTTTTGTTGTCGCCGTAAATTTCAAATTCTACTGCGGGCTCGTGGCCTTTCATCTCATCGTCGATCCCGACCGATGCTGAAAATTTTGTGGCTTTTCCGTCTAATCTAATCAGCAAAGAACTTTCGGCGTGGGTTCCGAAGCCCCGGTCGAACATTTTGCCGGCAATCGTCAGTTTTTTCCCGTCCACGGACGTATTGATTCCGGGTTTCCCGTTTCCCTGCGTGGCAACGCTCAGGTCCAATTGGTCTAACCAGATGGTTGTTTGTGCATTTAAAAAGCATCCGGCAATGAGAAAGCTGAGAACAAAAAGTTTAAATCTGAACATTTTTAAAATTTTAACCAATGATTAATACAACTCATAACAATATGTTTTGGCTAAAGCCCTACGCGTTATTCTCTGTGTTAAATGGGCTAAAGCCCATTTCTATTGATATTCCTGAATTTAACATTAATTTTTATTAAATTTCCACCAATCGAAATAGAAAAGGTCTTTTTCTCCTTTAAAGACAAAATAGAGATCGTGGATGCCCTTGATGTTTTTTACCGGTGTTTTAATTGTTTTAAAAAGATCGCCTTCTGCTTTTCCGGTTACCCGGACGGTTCCTAAAAGCGGTCCGTCAACAGCATCGGTATGGATTTCTATACTGCCGCCGTACAAAGCAGCTGCGGAGACTTCCACAGATTGGGTTCCCTGAGAAAAATCCACGCTCTGAACTTTAAGGTAATCGCCATTATTGACGGATGAAACTACAATCCGGTCGGTAATTTTCTTCCCGGTATCATAAGGATTGTTCCTTTCCCATTCGGTCATCTGCTCTGTTTTCAGGCCTTCGCTGAAGGCAATGGTTTCGGCTTCTACCCTGTTGTACGGGTTGAGGGTACCTACTCTTTTTACGCCTTCAGGATTCCAGAACGGCAGCTTTTGGATGGTGCCGTCGGCATTGTATTTCATTTCACTTACGCAGACCGAACGGCGTTCGTAATGTTTGCTCATCGTCTGTTTTCCGATGTTGTAATTGAATCCGAAAACATAGGTTTTGCCTTTGTAATCAATAATTCCCGGATGGTTTCCGTTGGAACGTTTATCGCTGTCCATGATCATTCCTTTGAATTCCCAGGGTCCGGTAGCCGATTTTCCCATCGCATACCCGATTCCTTCGGGACAACAGGTTGAGGCATACGCCATATAATATTTTCCGTTTCTTTTCCATGCCCACGGCCCTTCCTGGTAATGAAATGGATCAGCAGCCCCTTTTACTTTGGCAATGGACGGATCTTTCACGACATCGCCTTTTACCGAAATCATATCTTCATTCAGCTTAACGTACCAAAGGTTGGGATTTCCCCAATAGAGATAGGCCTGTCCGTCATCATCGATCAGCACCGTCGGATCAATGTCATCGGAGGAATTTTTAACCAGCGGCTTTCCGATCGGATCTTTGAAAGGACCGTACGGACTGTCCGCCACCAACACGCCGATTCCGCGTTGTCCCGGCATTGGGCAATACATGTAGAATTTTCCGTTTCTTTCAATGACCTGAGGCGCCCAGGCTCCGTTTTCGGGATCGGTCCATTTAAAATCTTTCAGGGAAGCTATAACGCCATGATCGGTCCAGTTGACCATATCCGTAGATGTGTACAGCAGCCAGTTTTTCATTTTGAATCCGAAAGCATCGTCTTCATCGTGGCTGGTGTAAAGGAAAACCGTGTCTTTGTAAACCATCGGCGCAGGGTCGGCAGTGAATTTGGTCTGGATGATGGGATTCTGGGCAAATGCGGCCTGGAAGCATCCGAACATTATGGTTAAACTTAAAAATTTCATTGTCATACTTTAAGATTATTTAAAACTTACGTTAATCTTTTTCCCGGAATAACTCACGGTTTTTTGCTGACCGTCCGGAAGAAGTAAACTGAAATTTCTTTTTTCAATCATCCCGTTAAATTTGCCTTTCCGGGCTTCAACGGTAAGTGTTTTTGATTTTTCGTTCCAGTGAAAAGGGATTTCGGTAAAGGCTCCTTTTTCATAGTTGTAATTGTCGAATTCATCTTCGTACAGGACAAAATCGGCATCGGCTCCGGGATAGATTTTTACGGTAAGGTGATCCCATTTTTTCTCCGTCGCATATTGTACATCAGGACCGAACGGAATAATGCTTCCCGCTTTCACGTATAATGGAATGCTCTGAAGATTAACGGATTTTTCAATCTTCTGACCGCCGCTGTGCTTCTGATTTGTCCAGAAGTCGAACCAATTGGCTCCGGCCGGAAGATAGACCTGCACGGTTTTATTTTGGGTGAAATCGATCCCGGAATCCTGATTTTCTTTCTTTGTACCGTTATCTTTATTCCAGCCCTGGTTTTCATCGGTGGTTATGATTTTTTCCGGGGTATACTGCGCATGGAGAACAGGTGCTACCAGCAATGACTTCCCGAAAAGATATTCATTATTGATATCCCAGGTGTTTTTGTCTGATGAAAAATCCATTGACAATGCCCGGAGAAAACTCGAATTGTTTTTGTAAACGTCATGGGAAACGGAATAAATATACGGCAGCATGCTGTAGCGCAGCCTGATGAATTTTTCTATTGCATCATACACGACATCACCTTTTTTTCCGAACTGGTAAATTTCCCTGGGAACATCGGTCCCGTGGGAACGCATCATCGGAGTGAAAGTTCCGTACTGGAGCCAGCGAACATACAATTCCTGGAACACCGGGCTCTTCGCACCGCCATTCCTTCTGTAAACACCGGCAAAGAAACCGCCGATATCGGAATTGAAATTCGGGTTTCCTGTCAGGCTGAAATTTAAACCCGCTGGCACCTGGTTGCGCAACATTTCCCAGGAAGAATTGACATCACCCGACCAGGTATTGGCCGCGTATCTTTGCTGTCCTGCAAATGCTGATCTGGTGAGAATAAAAACCCTTTTATCGCCTGTTGTTTCGCGCTGATGATCATAAACACCGCCTACCGTCATTAACGGATAGGCATTTCTCACTTTTCTGAATGATCCTAAATACGTTTTGGTATCGAGGTCTTCCGGTTTCTGGCTGAGGTGGTCGGGCTCGGTAGAATCCATCCACCAGGAATCTACTCCTAAGCTGAAAAGGCCCTTATTCAAATATTTCCAATATATATTCCGCGCTTCGGGGTTATACGCATCATAGACGCGTACCCCGGAAGGATAGTTCATATCAGGCGGCCAGACATCACGTCCCGATTCCGGCCACGTTTTAAAGTTGAACAGCATTCCTTTCTGATCCATTTCCCGGTACGGATGAGTCATCGGCCCAAAAGATGACCAGATGGAAACGGAAAGATGTGCGTTCCTATCATGAATATCCTGAATCATTTTTTTGGCATCAGGAAAATCGGGGCTGATGAAATCCATCGCATTCCACTGGTAATTGTTTCCCCAATATTGCCAATCCTGAATGATTCCGTCAAGAGGGACTTTTAATTCCCTGTATTTTTTCACTACATCTACCAGTTCATCCTGACTTTTGTAACGTTCTTTGCTCTGCCAATAGCCGTAAGTCCAGAGCGGGAGCATCGGCACATTCCCGGTCAGGTTCCGCATTCCGGCTACAACACCGTCGGCATTTTTTCCATAAATAAAATAATAATCAATGCCCTCGCCCACCTCGGAAGAGAAAGACGTCTGCTGCGGCGTATCGGTAAATTGGGTCGGCGATTCGTTATCCCAGAAAACGCCATATCCTTTCACCGACTGAAAGAACGGAATAAAATCCCAGGTGTTGTTCTGAATCATTTTAACATCGGTATTCCGCTGAGACATTTTCCCGTTCTGCAGAATTCCCAGGCCATAGATCGGCTCTTCTTCGTCCAGCTGAAAAGACTGTGAAACAGAAAGGGTTTGATTCCCGGCATCGTTGAATGGCTTGAAATTACTTCCGGTTTCTTTTAAAAGTTCCTGTCCTGACGGTGACCGGTAACTTATTTTCCCGGTTTTAACATCAATGGAAAGCTGGAGCTGATCCGATTTTAATAAAATAACATCATTGTTTTCGGAAACCGAAAACCGGGTCTGCTGTTCCTTTTGGATGACTGCCAGGCTGTTCTTGACCCATGATTTTCCAACCGGATATTTCATTATCCTAACCGTATTATCACCATACCATTTTACTTCAATGGCCAGATTTCCCGCAGAAAGGATCAATCCGGAATCCGTTTTTTTATAGGATTGCGCATCAATATTTCCGGAGAGCATGACCACCGTAAGGACAAATATTCTGGTTTTTACTGTGTTAAAATTCATTTTTTGTGATTTGGAATAAGACTAAATTTTACGGACTTAAAGTTTATTTACCTTACCGGATTTTTGTTGACACAAGGTTAACTTTTCCTGGTTTATCATGTAAGCAGGCAAAGAAATGTTCGGCAGGCTGATCTGATGAAGTGTGCACATCATCGATCTGCTTCATCACCGGCACTGTCGCTCTGCATCTCCTTCTAAAATGTACGCTGGTCTCCGGATTTATTTGAAAAGCAGCTGCGCAAAGTTGTACAGGTTGTTCCTCCATACCGGCCAGGTGTGACCGCCCGGATATTCGGAATAGGTATATTTAATGCCCAGATCATCCAGTTTTTTCATCATCACCTGGCAGTTTTTGTAAGCGATGTCTTCTTTTCCGCCCATCGAAATCCAGAAGTTCTTGATGTTGGAATTGATCTGCGATTGGTTATTGGTCATAAACTGATATTCTTTGTCCGCTACTTCCTGAAGTGAAGGCAGGATCCATCCTGAACTGAAAACACCCAGCGAGGAAAACATATTGTAATTCTTAACACCTGTGTGCAGCGTGTAGATTCCGCCCATTGAAAGTCCAGCCAATGCCCTGTTGGCCGCATCTTTTTTAATCCTGAAGTTAGCTTCGGCAAACGGGATTACCGATTCTTTCAGTTCCTTATCAAACATCTGCAGGTTTCTCGCCCCGAAGTTCCCAAATCCGGCAGGTCCGATATTGGCGTCCGGCATGACAACGATCATCGGTTTGGCTTTGCCTTCGGCAATCAGGTTATCCATAATCAGGTTGGTTTTTCCCTGCATGGCCCATCCGCTTTCGTCCTCACCGCCGCCGTGCAGGATGTACAGCACCGGGTAAGAATCAGCGATATTTTTATCATAGCCCGGCGGCGTGTAGATGAATACCCTTCTCCAGGAATTGGTTACTTTCGAGAAGAAATTCTGAATTCTGATGTCTCCGTGCGGAATGTCTTTCATCGCATAATAGCCATCACCCGCAAACGGCACTTCGATTCCGCTGGCGTATCTTCCCATTCCGTAAAAAGTTTTGCTGGAAGGGTCAGCCACCGGTACATTGTCAATGACCATCGAATAATAATGGAATCCTTCGCTTAAAGAATCGGTGGTGGTTTTCCAAACGCCGTCCGAATCTTTGGTCAGTTCATATTTTTTGCCGAGATCGATCTGAACTTTCTGTGCCTCCGGAGCTTTTACCCTGAAGATAGCTTTTCCGTTGGGCATGATTTGTGGGTACTGCGCATTCCTGATATTGGTTTCGGCAGGAAGACCCAATACAGTAAAATCTGAAAAGGTTTTTTTATCAACAGGTTTAAAAATCAGCTGGGAGAAAATATACAGATCGTTTTTCCATACTTTGAAATCGTGGCCACCCGGTTCGATGTAGAAAATATGCGGAATTTTATTCTGCGCCAGATAATCGTGGGTTCTTTTGCTGAACGGCATGAGTCCGTCTGCATCACCACAGGAAATCCAGAGCAGTTTTAATTCCTTCGCCTTTTGAGGATTCGGCAGCAAAAGCTGTGGTTCTTTGGTATTCGGAGCCGATGAGAAGCCTCCTACCCACGCAAATTTGTCGATGTTTCCAAGCCCGAAGTTCAGGGTTTGTCCGCCTCCCATGGACAGTCCGGCAATGGCGCGGTTCTCGCGGTCTTTTTTAACCGGAAATTTCTTTTCTACATAAGGGATTAGGTCATTCAGTAAATCCTTTTCAAAAGTAGCGAATGCTTCCACTTTGTCTTTGGCCATGATGTTGCCGGTTGCGCGGTCGTCTTTCATCGCTCTTCCGTTTGGCAGCACTACAATCATCGGGGTAAGTTTGCCCTGTGCATAGAGGTTATCCAGGATGATCTGCGGTGTTCCGTTCTTGTACCATTCTTTTTCGTCCCCGCCAATTCCGTGAAGCAGGTACAATACCGGATATTTCGTCCCCTTTTTGAAACCCGGAGGCGTGTATACCAATGCTTTTCGCGTAACCCCAACTGTTTTTGAAGGATATTGAATGGAGTCGATTTTGCCGTGGGGGATCCCGGCATTAGTCACATCGAATCCCGCAGGTGCCTGTCTCTGTGTATTCTGGGCGGTGATCGGTACCACGATCATTAAGGCACCTATCATAAGTAGAGAAGTAATTTTCATTGGTTTTTATTTGTAATTTTTACACTTATTAATTTAGATAAAAAAATAAACCCTTCCCGGTATTATTTTTTTGGTTGTATATTGATTTCGCCCCTTCAGGGCTTGGCTTTGTTATGCTGTTTTTGTCATAGGACTTACACTCTATGCTAATGTAAGCCGCCCTTTCAAAGCTTGGTATCGTTCTGCTATTCTTGTCATAGGATTCACACCCTATTCTGATGTAAGCCGCCCTTTCAAGGCTTTAAGATTCTATCTGGTTTTTTAAATGATGTATATTTTATTTAATTGATTTTTATAACGTTACACCCTACACTGATGGATATCGCCTTTTCAGATCTTTAAATTCTATCCGGCTGTTAAATTTATGTGTTTTTTCTTTCATAGGTTTACATTGTGGTATGTATTTCATTGAACAGTGTTCTGATTTTACCGATGTTGCCGGGTTTTGCGAATTTAAAATTAACATTAAAGTTTCCGGATTATTCAGCCTTATTCAAATCTGTATTGACCCTGAAGAAATCGACATCCACAAAACCGCCCGGATCTTTGGTGGCATAATTGAAGATCGCAAATTTGGAGCCCATGAACAATCTCCGGTAATCAAAAATCATTTTGTAATCTTTTGCCATTTCGGTCCAGTTTTTCTGGTCGGTGCTGTAATAAAAATCTGCCAGGTCTTTTCCCAGGTTGAAATTGGCGTCAATTCTGAAATACACCTTGTCGGCATTCAGAGGAACCCGTTTTTTCTCTTCTTTTTTAACGCCCGTCACAGCTTTTGTTTTATTATCCAGGCTGACTTCATTAGTCGAAAATACAATGTATTTTTTGCCACCTTCCTTCACCACAGACAGGATCCCGGAATCTCCGTTGAATGCACTGAACCCAGCCACGTCACCATCTTTCATTCCTTTTACATCCAAGGCTACTACTCCGCTGGATTTCGGGCCTTCCATTCTCTGCGTCAATGTATTCGGTGCAAGATAAAGGTTGTCCACTACCCTGCTGGTTTTCAGTCTTAAAAAGCCTTTTCGATCGGATAAGGACCAGGATTCATTCACCGGATTGTGGTTCCACTGCCATTGGATTTTCATTTTTTTATCGGAGAATTCGTCGCTTTCTACCAGATGGTTTTTCGGTCTGAACGGCGGAAGCGGAACTTCTCCTTTCAAAGGAACTTTTCCGTTGTCACCCAATACCGGCCAGCCGTCTTCCCATTTCACGGGAAGTAAAATCGGAACCCGTCCTACCCCGTTTCTGTCCTGAAAGATCAGGGAATACCAGTTGCCGTTTTTATCATCAATAAGAGCACCTTGACCGGCGTAAGAAAATCCTAAAAAGTTGTCTTCGAGAACGACTTTCTTCTCAAAAGGCCCGGTCACTTTATCGGCCCTGTATACTTCCTGACGACGCTTCACGCCTCTCGGCCAGGAAATCATCATCATGTAATATTTCCCATCTTTTTTAATGATCTGGTTGCCTTCCAGCAATCCTGTTTCAGATTCATCTCTCTGAAAAACCTCTGTACCGTCCTGATTCCCGATGATGGTTTTAAAATCCGGGCTCAGCTCAAAAACTTTGTTGGAAGTGAAGACATACACCCGGTCGTCATCGTCAAACAACAAAGACGCATCGTGAAAATGTCTTGTTCTGGTCAACAGCTTCCAGTTTCCTTTTTCGGGATTGTCGGTAACATAGAAATAGGATCTGAAAGGCTCGTCATTCGGGGAAAACAGAACATAGTATTTTCCTTTGTGATACCGGATGGACGATGCCCATTGCCCGCGACCGTAAACGGTTCCGTCCAGCAGATCGTATTTGGAATTATCATTCAGAGTTTGAAAAACGTAGCTAGACATTTCCCAGTGCACCAGGTCTCTTGAATGCATCACCGGTGCGCCCGGCATGAGGTGCATCGTGGTGCTGATCAGATAGAAATCATCGCCGTTGCGGGTGATGGACAAGTCCGGAGCGTCGGCCCAGATGATGGGATTGGTAAATTCTGTTGTCGCTTTTCTCTGAAAAGGGTTTATCTGGGCTGAAAGTGAATTCAGCCCGATAAATCCCCAAAAAGAAACTATATAAAATGATTTTTTAATATTCACGGTTGGTGGTTTAGGTGTTTGGTAAGTTGCAAACGGGCTGAAGCCCGTTTCTATTGATATGGAGCCAGATTAATTCGGTACAATATCGTTAGACAACGTGCTGTATAGCCCGATCAAGCTTCCGGTGAAACCGCCGGCCACATCGGTGGATAAAATGTCTCCGGAAACCGGTCCGCCCAGGTTTTTGAAGTTTTTACCATCCAATGCATAGTTGAAGCTCAGGTTATCATTTTCGCCCGCCACCTGAAGTTTAATGGTTTTTGACAATGAAATTTTTTCGCTGGCAATTAATTTTGAAACTCCTTTTTCGGTTCTTTCCAGCACGATGTAATAGTCTTTGCCTTTTTTGGTAATTCCGAAGACATAATTGAACCTTTCACTTTGGTAGCAGGTAATTCCGGCCAGTTCTTTTTCGGACTTCGGTTTGAAATCCAGGGTTACGGACGTCTCAAAATCTTCATGCTGTAATCTGTGGAACAACGCGGATACCGGGGCCAAAGCTTTGATATTCGTTTCCATCGGATTCACTTTTACCCCATTTTTCGTAGAAGTAATGAAGTTTTCACGCGGTCCGCGCATGGCGATCCAGCGGTAATCCAGGTTTTTATCGGTCAGCTTATCGTTGTACGTAAAGTTTCCGTTCGGGAAGAATCCATTTTGTCCGGTCTGGTTTTGAGTGCCTTCCGGTAATTTCAATTTCGGTTTCATCGGAACCAGTCCGTTCTGGAACACCGGATACGTTCCGCTCCAGTCTACCGGAAGCAGGAAGGTTTCCCGGCCTTTGTTCACGCGGTTATTGACATTCGGACGAATGGCCAGAAATACACCGTACCATTGTCCGTTCGGTCCTTCCACCAAGTCGGCGTGGCCCGCCCAGTCTACTTTTTCCTTGCGGTCTTTCGGGAAATACCGCTGGGTAAGGATCGGGTTGTTTTTCGCCGGAACAAACGGTCCTTTCGGAGAATCGGCCATAAAGATCACTTCGCTGTGCCATCCGCCGGTACCGCCTTCCGCGCACATCAGGTAATATTTTCCTTTGTATTTGTATAAATGCGGACCTTCGATCCAGATCGGTTTCTGAGTAATATCGACACCGCCATTAACAATAATCCTGTCAGATCCTGCTACCAACTGGTCTTTTTCCAGATCGTAATCCCACATTTTGATAACGCGGTGCCCCTGATACTGCTCGGTTCCCTTTGGCGGTGCATCGTTGTGAACGATGTACGCTTTTCCATCGTCGTCAAAGAAGATGGCAGGATCGATCCCGTCGAAATTCAGCTTCTGGACTTCGCTCCAGCCCTTTGCCGGATCTTTGGTTTTCACGACCATATTTCCAACTCCGCCCGCGATCTGCGTGGTGATCATGTAGAACGTGTCGTTGTATTTATTATATTTGATGTCCGGTGCATAAATTCCCTGGGAAACACCTCCTTTTTCTACTTTTAATTGAGAAGGCCGATCCAATACGTGGCCGATCTGCTTCCAGTTGACCATATCTTTCGACGTGAAGATCGGAACTCCCGGAAACATGGAAAATGAAGAATTCACCAGATAATAGTCGTCTCCTTTTTTGGTGATGCTCGGGTCCGGGTAACAGCCCTGAAGAATCGGCGAATAGAATTCGTCCGGTTTCAGTGGATTGTCATTGTATATTTTGTCGTTTCCACGGTAGTTGAAATCGGAAAAGGTCTGAGCAGAAATGTTGCTCACGCTTAAGAACGCTGCTGCCGTCAGCAGGGTGAATTTGTTCTTTAAAAAATTCGGATTCATGGGTCTCTTTTTCATATGTAAATTTCTTAATTTTTTTTCTGTTATATTTTAATAGGATTTTATCCTATTCTATATTAAGCCGTCCCTTCGGGACTTTTTGTTTTATTTTTAATTTATAGATTTTTCCGGCTTCCGTCGGGAAATCGTAAATCAAATGGTTTTTCATTTCAACGGGATTCAGTTTTGCCTCTTTTGAGATCAACGGTTTTTTAATTTCAGGAATTTCAAAAAAAGGATTCGGGTTTTTGCCTTCCGCTTTTTTAAGTTTTGTTTTTCCTTTTAATTCCATTTCGTCCGGAATCCTGATTCTGCAATTTCCGCCTAATGCTGATTGTATGGTAATTTCTTTAGTTTTATGATTTTCCCAGACGATGCTCACTTCAAATCCGCCATAGGTTTTCAGTCCGGAGATGTTGCCGTTTTTCCATTCGTCAGGAAGTGCCGGAAGAATGTCAATGAAACCGTTCTGCGTCTGTAGCAGCATTTCGGTGATTCCCGAGGTACAGCCGAAGTTTCCGTCGATCTGGAACGGCGGATGGGCATCGAACAGATTCGGGTAGGTTCCGCCTTTGCTTCCCCAGCCGTCTTTTTCCACCAAAGTTAATTGGTCTTTAATTAATTTATTCGCATGATTTCCGTCGAGCAGTTTTGCCCAGAGATTCACTTTCCACCCCATACTCCATCCTGTGGAAACGTCGCCTCGATGGATGAGGACGGTTCTTGCAGCATCTGTGAGTTCCGGCGTGGTGAACGGGTTGATTTGATTGGACGGAAATAATCCGTACAGATGAGAAACGTGGCGGTGATTGTCTTTCGGGTCGTCCCAATCGCCCATCCATTCCTGCAGCTGGCCGTAATGTCCGATCTGCATCGGCGGTAATTTAGAGATAATTTTATTCCAAACTTTTATTTTATCGGAATCTACATTAAGAATTTCTGCTGCTTTTTTTGTCTTGCTAAAAAGGTCAAACATCAGTTGATTATCCATTGTATTTCCAGCTGCCAAAGCACTTCCCTGATGTCCATTCGGAATATTTTCGGGAGACATGGACGGGCTTACGACCAACCAGTGATGCATAGGCTCTTCGATAAGAAAATCTTCGTAGAATTGTGCGGCGGATTTCAGAATCGGATAGACCGATCTGAGGTAATTCAGATCCCCGCTATACAGGTATTTGTCCCACAGGTGCTGGGAAAGCCAGGCTCCGCCCATCGGCCACATGCCGGCATTGGCAAAGTCCACCACCCCGGTAATTCTCCAGATATCGGTGTTGTGGTGAGCGACCCAGCCACGGCTGTTGTACATGGTTTTTGCCGTTTCCTTTCCGGATTCACTCAAGTCTTTTACCATCCTAATCAGCGGTTCATGCATTTCTGGCAGACCGGTTTTTTCCGCCGGCCAGTAATTCATTTCCGTGTTGATATTGATGGTGTATTTGCTGTCCCACGCCGGTTTGTTGGAATTGTTCCAGATACCCTGAAGATTGGCGGGCTGACCGCCTGGCTGTGATGAGGAAATCAGCAAATAACGTCCGAATTGGTAGTACAATGCAATCAGCTCAGGATCGTAAGATGTGGCAAAGTTTTTAATCCTGATATCGGTGGGATTTTTTGCCGCATTGGAAGTGCCTAAATCTAAATTAACTCTTTTAAAATAGCTCTGATAGGTATTCAGATGATTTTTAAGTAAAGTGTTGAAGCTTTTAGGTTCTGCTTCCGAAATGTATTTTTTGCTTTTTAAAACTTCGTCGGTGCTTAAAGTTTTGTAATCGGTAAAATTGGTTGCAATGGAAATCAGAATGGTGACCTCACTGGCGTTGCTTACGGCAATACTGTTTTCTGAAACTTCCGTTTTGCCATCTTTATTAAGGATTTTTGCGATTGCACTGAATCTGACTTGTCCCTGAACGCCGTCTAAAGTTGAAGACAAACCTTCCATTTGCAATGTATTAGTATCAATTGCTTTGCTGTTTTTTTTGAGTTCACTGTTGAATTGAGCTAAAAAACTCAGGGCATTTTTTTTGTCTGAACTTAATTTGATAACAATTACATTATCAGGAATCGAAGCGAAAACCTCTCTTTTAAAATTGATCCCGTTGGCTGAGAAAGTGGTTGTTGTAATTGCTTTTTCAATATCTAATTCTCTGTAGTAATTTTTAAAATCACTACTATTTTTAAAGTCAAGAATTAAATCACCAATATTCTGGAAGGCTGAACCGTGAAGGGTTTTTGCCGTTAAACCTTTATCCGCAAGAATCTGGGCACATTTGTAATTTCCGTTAAAAAGGTAATATCTGATAGAATCCAGGACTTTCGGACCGTCAGGATTATCGTTCCGCGAAGGGCCGCCGGACCAGAAGGTACTTTCATTCAGCTGAATTTTTTCTTTAGCAGGATCTCCAAAAACCATTGCTGCAAGCCGCCCGTTTCCGATCGGCAATGCTTCCACCCACTGTTTGGCAGGTTTGCCGTACCACAGCTTGTATTTTCCGCCTTTCTGGGCAAAGGAAAATGCGCTTATGAAAAGACAAAGGGTTAATATGGAAAACCTGATATTCATTTTTTAAATTTTCTTTTCTGAAAAAGAATTTCCGGCAGCATTTCTATTAATCAGCCAAATAATCCCCCAAGCGGCGACATACGAAATTCCTGCAATGAAGAAAATGATGTTGTAGCCTCCGTTGATATTTCCTGCTTTTTTGAATGTATCCAAAACTATCCCGATAAAAAGTGGAAAAAGAATTCCGGCTGCCGAACCCAGCATTCCGCCAAAACCGATGACCGAACTGACATAATTATTGGGTAATTTGTCTCCCACCGTCGTCATCAGATTGGCGCCCCAACCCTGATGTGCCGCTGTAGCAAAGGCAATAATAATGGTAATCAGCCACATATTGTCGACATATTTTGAAAACATGACCGGAACGACCATTAAAGCAAATAAAAGCATGGTAAAACTTCTTGCTTTCCCGATGGCCCAGCCTTTTTTAATCAAAACTGAAGACAAATAGCCGCCACCGATACTTCCGATCGTGGTTCCGCTGTAGATGATAATCAACGGGATGGAAGGTTTGGTCAAATCCATTTTAAAAACATCTGAAAAATAGGCAGGAAGCCAGAACATAAAGAAATACCAGATCGGGTCGGTAAGCATTTTCCCGATAGCGAATGACCATGTCACTTTGTACTTCAGTAATTCTGAAAGCGGAATTTTTGACTGTTCCTTTGTTTTTCCGTCCTGATCACTTTTGATATATTGAAGCTCTTCAGAAGTCAGTTTTTTTGTTTTTTCGGGAATCTGATAAAATCTCCACCAGAGTAGGATCCATAATAATCCTAATGCTCCGATCCAGACAAAAGTTTCTCTCCAGCCGTAATGTCCTAAAATAAACGGAACAAGAAGTGGTGCCAGGATAGCCCCAACCGTGGCTCCGGAATTGAAAATACCGGTGGCCAAAGCCCGTTCTTTTTTAGGAAACCATTCTGCGACCGATTTAATGGCAGCCGGAAAATTTCCTGCTTCACTGATTCCCAATGTGCTCCTTGCAATGATAAATCCAACCGTGCTTTTCACAAATCCGTGACCGATAGACGCAAGACTCCATACAATCAAAGAAACGGCATATCCGATTTTGGTCCCTACCCTGTCGATGAATCTTCCCATCGCCAGATATCCGATGGCATACGTTGCTGTGAATGCCATGACAATATAGCTGTAGTCTTTTTCATCCCATACGAATTCTTTTTCCAGGATAGGTTTTAACAACCCCATTACCTGACGGTCGAGATAATTGATGGTCGTCGCGAGAAAGACCAGAGACAGCATGAACCATCTGATATTGCGGTTTTTTTGAGCCTGCATTAGTTTTGATTAAGTTGTTGTAATAAATTTTTCACTTTTTCGGTGAGTTCCTGTTCTTTCAAATCTGATTTTACCAGGGAACTTCCTAATCCAACAGCGATTGCACCGCCATTGAACCATTCATTGATATCCTCAACATCGGCATTTACACCACCAGTCGGCATGAAATTCATTCCCGGAAAAACGGGCCGGATCGATTTGATATAATTTTTACCTAAAGCATCGGCCGGAAATATTTTAACTAAATTAAGTCCGCTCTGAAAAGCCTGGTTAACATCCGACGGTGTAAAACATCCCGGAATCAGCAGCACATTTTTCTTTACCGAATGTCTGATAAGCTTCCTGCTAATAACCGGTGTAATGATGAAATCAGCTTTTGCATTGGTGTAATCGTCCATTTCATTTGTATTTTTCACCGTTCCGATTCCTAATAAAAGTCCGGGGAATTCTGTGGATGAAATTTCCTTAAGTTTGGTAAAATTTTCCAAAGCCTGCGCGCCGCGGTTGGTATATTCTATGACACGGATTCCACCGTCGTAAAGGGCTTTCACCGTATTTTTTGAAACCTCAAAAGATTCGTTGTAGAACAACGGAACGATTTTCTGGTCTTTTATTTTCTGTATGACTGGATTCATAATTTTTCGATATTTATAGATTCGTCAATGGTGTCGCCTTTTACAAATAGTTTTTTGAAGGCCACCCTTGTCGCATCTTCCAAGATTTTCTGTGAAGGGTTTCCTTTGATTTTTCCGTGAATTAATGCTGCCATAAACGAATCGCCGCTGCCGACTCTTTCCTCGATCTTATCGGATTGGTATTGTTCCGAAACCAAAAGCTGGTCAGTGAATAAAGTCGCATAATAATTCACTTTTTCACCATTTGTGAAACGAAATGTGTTGGCTATCATTTCCACATTCGGGAATTGTTTCTGAATTTGCAATGCTGATTTTTCGGCTTGCTTTAAAAGATTTTCGTCATCAAAATCTCCGTTCAGTTCATATTCAATCGGGATTTCTAAAAATTGCTGAATCGACCAGATATTTCCCATCAGAACATTCACAAAAGGTATCATTTTACTGATCAATTCAGATGGATTTTTGTCTTTCCAAAGTGCTGCACGGTAATTTAAATCCAAAGAGACTGTGATATTTCTTTTCACCGCCTCCTTCATTAAATCAAGACATTTTTGGTAAGCGTTTTCGCTCAATGCCGGTGTAATTGTACTGATGTGAAGCCATTTAACTTCAGAAAAAATTTCATCAAAACTAAACTGAGAAAAATCGGACTGTGTAAAAACGGATGGAAAGCGGTCATACACTACCGAAGCGTTCTGCATATCACCGTCCGATGATAGGTAAAAAGTTCCGATTCTCCCATTATTTTTTTCTGCCAGAATCTCAATTCCTTTGTTTTGAAGTTGAACTTCCAATTGATTTCCGACAAAATTTTCCGGTAAAACGGAAAGTAATTTAACTGGATTTTCCCATTGCGAAAGTGCAGAAGCCACATTATATTCTGCACTACCAATGAAAATTTTCATCGCCTGTTCATTCAGCCAGTTTCCTTCTGAATCAGGAGCAAAATGGAGCAGCAGTTCTCCAAAACATACTATTTTCTCTGAAGATGCCATTGGCTTTTTCTGTTTTAAATTTTAATTTTGTTTTCGTTTACCCGCAAAAGCATTGTAAACTTCTGCGGGATAACTACTTTTCATTAGATTTATTTCAAACGATTAGAATCCGAAATAGTTTTTGGTATTGTAATAACAGATATCCTGTATTATCTTTCCGACCCATTCTTCGTCGTCAGGCAGCAGTCCTTTTTCCATCTCGCTGCCAAACATATTGCAGAGCAGCCTTCTGAAGTAATCGTGTCTTGAGAATGACAGAAGGCTTCTGGAATCGGTAAGCATTCCCACAAATGTGCTGATCAGTCCGATATTGGACAGCGTATTCATCTGCTTTTTCATTCCGTCGAGCTGGTCTAAAAACCACCACGCTGCACCAAACTGCACTTTAGATTTGATACCGCTTTGGTTGAAATTCCCCGCTAATGATGCCAGCACTTCGTTAAACGTAGGATTAAGATTGTATATGATCGTTTTAGTGAGTTGATCTTTAGCATTTAATTCATCTAAAAGAATGCTCATCTTTTGGGAAAAATATTGTTCGCCAATAGCGTCATATCCGGAATTGGCGCCGATTTTACGGAGCATGTCGGAATTATTATTTCTGGTTGCGCCCACATGAAACTGCTGTACCCAGCCTTTTTCATGATACATACGGCAAAGCTCTTTCAGCAGGTGTCCGCATAAAGCTTCGGGATTTGAAAAAGCCGGTTTATTTCCCTTTAAAAATTCTGAAAATTCGGTTTCCAGACTTTGATTCCAAAGGGTTGTACAGGGAAAATATTCGAAGCCGTGGTCTGCCACTTTTGCTCCATTATCTGCAAAATAATTAATTCTGGATTGAAGTGCATTCAGCAAATCTGAAGATGAATTAATTTCGGTCCCGCAGACCTTTTCAAGTTTTTTGATACCAGATAAATATTGTTCCGGATTGATGATGTTGATGTAAGCATCCGGACGAAAAGCCGGTAAAACAGCCGTTTTAAAGCTGCTTTTTTTCAAAGCTTTATGATAAGCCAGATCGTCTGCCGGATCGTCTGTTGTGCAAAGCGCTTCTACCTTAAAATTTTCAATGATAGATTGTGGCAAAAATTCTGATGTCTGCAGACTCGCATTCATCTGATTGTAAACAGATTCCGCATTTTTTAGCGAAAGATATTCTTTGATTCCGAAAGGATTTTTAAGCTCAAGATGCGTCCAGTGGAATAATGGATTTCTGAGTGTATTTGGAACGACTTCTGCCCATTTTTTAAATTTTTCCAAGTCTGAGGCATTTCCGGAAATGAATTGCTCATCAATACCGAAATTCCTCATAGCGCGCCATTTGTAATGGTCGCCATCCAGCCAGACTGCTGTTGGAGAACGGAAATTAAGATTCCTGGAGATAACATCCGGTTCCAAATGGTTGTGATAATCGATAATCGGCATTTCCTTCGCATACCCGAAGTAGAGATTTTCTGCTTTTGCGGATCCTAGTAAAAATGACGCTCCGAAAACTTCTTTATTGTTATTTGAATGAGTCATTATCTGGTTTTAATGATTCAAAAATTATTTTTTTTAAAAACAAGACCTTATGTTGATTAAGATCTTGTTTATTTAAATATGAAGAAAATATAACTTTATCTTAAACGCCGCTAAAAGCACTGAAACCGCCATCAACAGGCAGTAAGGCACCGGTAATAAAACTTGCGGCTTCTGAACAGAGGAACTGTACAGCTCCGTTCAGTTCTTCTACTTCGCCAAATCGCTGCATCGGTGTTTTGGCAATAACTTTCTGACTTCTCTCCGTTAATGAGCCATCCGGGTTCAGGAGAATTGCGCGGTTCTGGTCACCGATGAAAAATCCCGGTGCTACTGCATTCACTCTTATTTTATCGCCGAATTTCAAAGCAACATCCGAAGCCAGCCATTGGGTAAAATTGGTAATCGCCGATTTTGCTGCCGAATATCCCGCTACTCTTGTAATCGCGGAATAAGCTGCCATGGAGGAAATGTTTACGATGCTTCCAATTCCCTGTTCGGCCATCACTTTTCCAAATACATAGCTTGGATAAACGGTTCCGTTGATGTTCAGATCGGTCACCTCATTCCAGCCTTCTATTTTCATGTCGAAAAATGACTGCTCTGGAGATAAGGTTGCCGACGGGATATTTCCGCCTGCGATATTTAAAAGAATATCTATTTTGCCATATTTTTCTGTAATCTTTTTTGAAGCTGCTTCAAGGCTTGGGATGTCCATCACATTGGCTTCAACGGCGAATGCGTCACCGCCTGATACCGTTAATTCCTTAACAAAGGCATCCAGTTTTTCCTGGCTTCTGCCCAGTGCCACTACTTTTGCCCCTGCATCTATGAAACTTTTTGCCAGACTTCCGCCTAAAACACCGGAAGCTCCCGTAATAATGGCTACTTTATCTTTTATGCTGAATATTTCGTTCATTTTTATGATTGATAAATGATGATTGATATTGATTAAAAACGAGTGCTAATTTTGTCTGGCCATTTCGTTTTGAATGGCGGCCATTGCGCCTTCAATCTGACCTAAAGCCAGCATTCTTCCTAAAAACGAATAGCCAGGATTGTAGCCTTTATCAATATCTTCGGTTAAAAGTCTTCCGTGATCTATTCTCATTGGTAAATCCGGATTTTCTTTTTCAAAAACTCTTATAACATCGATCAATTTTCCTCTTCCGCCTAAATGATGCGCTTCGATGAAATCGCCATTGTCAAAAACATTGGTGCTTCTGAGGTGAACGAATTTCGTGCGGTGCGCAAACTTCTTGGCAAGCTTTGGAACATCGTTATTAAGATTTGCGCTTAAAGATCCTGCACAGAATGTCAGTCCGTTATGTGGATTGTCTACGGCATTCAGGAACCAGTCGATGTCTTCTTCATTGGTTACAATTCTCGGTAAGCCTAGTAATGAAAACGGCGGATCGTCGGGATGCACACACATCTGGATGTCCCACTTTTCACAAACCGGCATTATCTTTTCCAGGAAATATTTCAGGTTTTCACGAAGTTTGTTTTTATCAATTCCATCGTACAAAGCCAATAAATTATTGAACTTTTCTACCGGGTTCAGATCGCCTTCCTTAATATTTCCGTTTACGAATCCCTGGGTTTTTACAATCACCGAATCAATCAAATTATTATTATCTTCTTCGGTAAGGGTATTTTTAAGTTCTTCCACTTTCTGAAGGATTTCCGGCGTATAATCTCCCTCTGCCCCTTTTCTTTTTAAAATATGAATTTCAAAATAAGCGAATTTGGCTTTATCAAAATATAAGGATGAAGAACCGTCTTCCCATTCGTGGAAAAGGTCGGTCCTGGCCCAGTCGAGCACCGGCATAAAGTTGTAACAAACAGTTGTTACACCGGCTTTGCCCAGGTTTTCGAGACTTGTGATGTAATTTTCTATTAAAAAGTCGCGGTCTTCACCTCCGTATTTAATGGCTTCACTCACAGGGAGACTTTCCACTACAGACCAGCGAAGACCGTGACTTTCTATGTAGTTTTTATAATCATTGACCGCCTCTAAACTCCAGACCTGTCCGTTGGGAATATCGTGAAGTGCTGAAACAATTCCTTCCACTCCGATCTGACGGAGCGTCTTCAATGTTATTTTATCTTTTTTGCCAAACCAACGCCATGTTTTTTCCATAATCTTCAATTTTTATTCATTAAACAAAGCAGGTGCTTTTTCACGAACACCTACTTTGTTATTAATATGAATGTAAGAATAAAATTAATTAGTATCCAGGATTCTGGAATTTCGCTTTCACATCTGCACTCACTTCCATCGCATCAAGCTGTCCCTGTGGAATTGGTCTCAGATAATGGAAAGGCTGAATATTTCTTGTTACAGTCTGCGGAGTGTGATCACCATATGATGCACCTCCAATCTGATAGGTTGCTGCGTATTCTGCCCACTTCTGCGTACGTACCAAATCATACCATCTGTAGAATTCCCCATAGTATTCTCTTGATCTTTCCGCAAGGATGTAATCAATAGTGATTGTAGCAGGGGTCGCAGAGATCATTGCTGCACTATTATCTGCTACAAAAGCAGTATTTTGCGCATTGTTAAACTTCCATTTCCCTGCTCTTGCACGGATAACGTTGATAAGATCTCTTGCGCTCATAGCTCCGGAAGCACCCTTCACTGCTGCTTCAGCTGCAATAAAGTAGAATTCAGAGAACTTAGCTACTGAAAAAGGACGGGTAAGGCCTGCGTTAGGATATCCAAGACCGTTCGGGTCGTCTGTACGGTAGGTTCCTATTTTCCATAAACCAGGATAAACGATTCTATTGATTCCATTAGGAGCAATTATCCAGTCTGCCCTGCCAGCAAGTGTTCCGGCCCCTACCCCGCTTTGTCCTGCACCGGTAGGATATGAAGGGGTTTGTGAATCATCATTAAGGAAACTTAAAATAGCTCCACCCGGCTGTACCGGTAAGTTATTCGCATTGTAAAGTGTTCCTACCGTAGTAAGGCCTGTTCCGTTTTTGTTCCAGTTTCCACGGTATGTGGTTACAAAAGTACCATCGTATCTTGAGTCATTGGTTTTATCTGCGAATGTATTTTTGATTACGCCTAATGTAGGACACATACGTACCCAAGGACGACCCAGAGACTGAGCTGCTTCACGCTGTACTGAACTAACAATATCGGTAGCAGGATTCCAAGCCGTGGTTTTGCTACTTTTGATAGCTGTATAATTCCAGGTCTGCATCCATGCAGCAAAATTATCAGGAGCCCAACCAGATCCGAAACCAACAGGATCACTTTCGTTATAATACGTGCTGGATTGCGTATGGTCTGCATACAGCATACTTTCTGTATTTCTGTCGTTCGAACCTACGTTAACATCATAAAATGTAGGCTGTAGAGCATAACCATTAGGGTTGTTGATTCCTTCTAAAGCTAGATCATAAGCCTGCTGAAAATACCACTGTGCGTTATGTCCATTAGGATCGGTTCTTGATGTTTCCGGGTACGTAGGTATATTATTGGGATTCTGGAGCCACCATCCATATGTAAGATAGGCTTTGGCCAACATAAGTCTGGCTACATTTTTTGTTACCCCTCCTGTTACGCGCGGTGCCGTAGGAAGATTATCTATGGCCATCTTAAGATCCGGAAATATTGCTTTCGTATAAACTTCCGGAACAGTATTTCTTACAAATGAAGTAGAAGGAAGTGTATTATATTTTAGTTCTCCCTGTCCCATATCTAAAGGAATCCCTCCATAAGTCTGTACAAGCATAAAATAATCAAACCCTCTGAAAAATCTTGCTTCTGAGATCATGGATTCTGCGATACCGAACCCAGGACCTTTTTCAATAATTCCGTTTGCGGTATTGATATAAGGGAACACCGCTCCCCATACCATACTTGTCGGAAACGTGTTAGGATTAATATTTCCTTGACCAGACATGTCAAGTTCCTTAAAGTTTCCATCGGCACTTTGTGCCCATGTTGATTCGTCTGTTCCGTTCTGACAGTTACTCATAAAGTAACCATTTCCGTACAGAAGTCTCATTTGTCTGTATAATGCAGTAAAACTCTGCTTTACACCATCGGGTGTATTGAAATAATCAACACTATATCCCGATCTTGGCTGCTCGTCAAGAATTTCGTTACAACCTGTAAATGTTAATGACAGGAAGATGGCTCCCAAAATCATTTTTTTATTAATATTTATCATGACTCTACAGTTTAGAAGGTTAAGTTAAGTCCCATTAAATAGTTCCTTGTAGATGGATTGTTTGTTCCGATCACAAGCTGACGGCTTTGATATCCGCTTACGGCCTGGTTTTCATTCCCTAGAGAGTTAGGTTCCGGATCCATTCCTGAGAATTTGTGGTACGGGGAAAACAATACGAGAGGATTTGTTACAGTAAAATAGATTCTGAAGCTATTGATTTTTAAATCTTTCAGGAATTCTTTATCAATATTATACCCTAATGTAATGGTACGCAATTTGAGGTAGGAAGCATCAAACATAGCGAGTGTGGAAGAATACTTAGGGTTATCACCACTCAGGTGTCTTCCGGGACGTGGAAAATAAGCGTCGGTGTTGTTTTCTGTCCAATAGTCTACATCAACGTTATTACCTCTACCTGTAAGTCTGTTTAGATAACTTGCAGATCCGTACAATGTACTTACAAGAATACCACCTTGCTGAAATGCTCCCACTGTACTGAGTTCAAAATTCTTATATGAAAATCTCATATTAAAACCTCCCTGAAATTTAGGAGCCGTATCAAAAATCTGACGGTCATCGGCATTGATAGCTCTCGTTGGCGTGCCATCAGCGTTATAGCCTCCGGTATATAGAACTTTGATTGATCCTATGACATCGGCAGCTGTTCCCGGCTCAAGAATATTCTGATAAGGATCTCCCGCCTGCCATAATCCAATGTACTGATAATCATACAGAGAATTGATGTTATGACCAACAAACCAAAGATTATTTACGTCACGTTGTGTTCCTGAAGCAAGGGATAATATTTTATTTCTGTTTGTATAAAAATTCACTCCGGCTTCCCAAGAAAAACCATCAGGATTATCGAGAATCAATCCGTTTAGAGAAACTTCAAAACCTTTATTTTCGGTTTCTGCAACATTCTGAACTATTGATCCCCAACCACTTGACGGTGCCAGACTTTTTTGAGTAAGGAGGTCCACCGTATGCGTTTTGTAATATTCAACACTACCTGTTAACCTGTTTGCGAATAACCCGAAATCAATCCCATAGTTTTGTGTTCTTGAATATTCCCAACCCAATCCCGGATTCGGAGCCTGGTCACCATAAACACCTGTACTTCCCGTTCCCCCAAAGTTGTAAGGAGCGACATTCATTCTTCCCATTGTAGAGTAAGGATTCACAGCCTGGTTTGAGGTTTGACCCCATCCTGCTCTGAATTTAAGAAGGTTTAGTGCCTTTATGTTTTGCATAAAAGATTCATTGGTAACATTCCATCCTACTGAGATCGCAGGATAAGTATGCCATTTGTTACCTGGAGCCAGCCTTGAAGATCCGTCCGCACGAAGTGTCGCCGTCAACATATACTTGTTATCATAGGTGTACATCACTCTTCCCATTGCAGAAAGTAATCCGGTCTGTGAATAGCTCTGATCTTCCGGTCTTACGGTAATGTCAGCTTGAGGAGACTGTCCCAAGTTATAATACTGGAAGAAATCAGCAGGAACATTCTTTGCACTCATGTAAGAGCTTATCAAACGGTTTCCTTCGGCAGAATACAATCCTACTGCATTAATTTTATGTTTACCGAATGTACGATCATAAGTCAGCAAATTTTCCAAAACCCAATGGTAAGTCTGGTTGTTTCCTCTTCCTGCTGCTGACGGAGCTGACGGGTTAGTACTGAATACGCCGACCCCTGTATAATTTCCATTATTTGCCGTACGGTAGTCCAAACCTACATTCAACCTGTATTTTAAACCGTTTAACGGGAGATTAACCTCCCCATATAAGTTGTTATAAGATGCGAATGCTTTACTTTCATCAACATATTTATCTCGTAATGCTTCCAGGTTCTGGCGGGTATAAATCCAGCTCTGATCAATACCACCTGCCGTTGTCATAATAGTTTTAGGAGTTCCGTCAGCTCTGTAAGGATCTACCAGTGGAGAATATCCTAATACAGCTCCCGGATTCACTCCATTTCCTTCGGAGATAGCATAATTGGTATTTGTAGTAAAACCAAAACGGAACATTTTACCTACCTGCTGATCAACTGCAGCACGCAAAGCAAATCTTTCATAGCTCTGTAGAGGAACAAGTGCATTCTGCTTATAATAAGATAATCCTACGTTATAGTTACCTCCTTCTGTACCTCCTGAAACACCGATGTCATGACTGGTCATCATAGCAGGTTTATAATATAAACTTTGCCAATCTGTATTATTGCTGTTGCTTTCATCTGCACCATTGGTGTAAAGCGGTGTCGTGTTTCCGGCGGGAGTGGCATAAGCACGGAGCTGTGCAAATTGCGGCCCATCCATCATGGGATACTTTGAGAAAAGGGTCTGAACTCCAGTAAATGTATTATAAGTAAACCTAGGTTTTTGTCCTTTTGAACCTCTGTTCGTCGTTACAAGGATAACCCCATTCGCTCCTCTTGAACCATAAATAGCGGTTGCAGAAGCATCTTTAAGGATATCAAGACTTTTAATATCACTCGCACTAATGTCACTTAGAGATCCTACAAACGGAATTCCGTCAAGAACAATTAACGGGTTGTTATCACCTGTTAATGATCTTGTTCCTCTGATCCTGATCTGCATGGCAGCACCTGGCTTGGTGGAGGTTTGAGAAATATCAACACCTGCTGTTCTTCCTTGTAATGCCTGCGTAATATTGGCGGAAGGTACCTCGCGAAGTGCGTCTCCCTTTACCGTCGCCACAGATCCGGTTACGGCTTCTTTCCTTTGGGTACCGTATCCGATCATGACAACTTCCTCTATTTTGGTCTCCTTAGCCAAAGTATCTTTCTTAGCCTGAGAGTACACTAAACCGGAAGGTAATAAAGCCATGGCAAAAAACACTGCCGCTTTATTGGTTTTAGCTGAATAAAATCGGTTCATAATTATTATTTTTAAATATTAGGGTTGAAAAAAGGCCATTAATAATTATAATTCTTAAAATCCTTAGTGTTAGCAGCCTTTTTTGGATTGATTAGATATACATGTTCACAATAGCTTCAAACAATTCCTGTTTTCCGCTTTTTGGCTGTGGTTCCCCGATTTCATGTGCTATTCTCTGAAGATCCTCCAAGGTAAGATTTCCTTCTTCGAATGCCTTTCCGTTTCCGTTGTCAAAAGAAGCGTAGCGATCTGTTCTTAATTTTTTATAATCTGATTGTTCAAGGATGTCCGCTGCTGCCAAAAGTCCTTTTGCAAATACGTCCATTCCTGAGATATGAGAGATAAACAAGTCTTCAGGATCGATAGAGTTTCTTCTGATCTTTGCGTCAAAATTAACTCCTCCGTTTCCTAACCCTCCTGCAGGAAGAAGCACAAGCCAAGCCTGAACCATCTCCAGGTAATCTACCGGGAACTGGTCTGTATCCCAGCCATTCTGGTAATCCCCCCTGTTGGCATCGATACTTCCTAAAAGACCGGCATCTACTGCCACCTGAAGTTCATGCTCAAAAGTGTGTCCTGCCAGTGTAGCGTGGTTTACTTCGATATTTAATTTAAAATCTTTATCCAATCCGTAATGTCTCAGGAAGCCGATTACCGTTTCAGAATCGTAGTCGTATTGGTGTTTTGTAGGCTCCATCGGTTTAGGTTCGATCAGGAAAGTTCCTTTAAAACCTTGCTGACGAGCATAATCTCTTGACATGGAAAGGAAACGCGCCAGGTGATCTTTTTCACGTTTCATATCGGTATTCAGAAGGCTCATATATCCTTCTCTACCGCCCCAGAATACGTAGTTTTCACCACCTAAAGCAATCGTTGCGTCGATTGAATTCTTCACCTGAGTACCAGCGCAGGCCAGTACATCGAAATTTGGGTTTGTAGAAGCTCCGTTCATGTATCTTTCATGCGTGAAAACGTTCGCTGTTCCCCATAAAAGCTTGATGCCAGTTTCTGCCTGCTTTTGCTTGGCATATTCTACGACGGCCTGAAGGTTTTTCTCATAATCTTTCCAGTTATCCGCAGGATCTACCAGATCGATGTCGTGGAAACAATAGTAACTGAAGCCCATTTTAGACATAAACTCAAAACCAGCGTCCATTTTGTGCATTGCTCTCGTAACGGTATCGTTTCCGATATCCCAAGGATGGTGAATGGTAGGCCCCCCGAATGGATCGCTGCCGTTTGCACATAAGGTATGCCACCATGCCATCGCAAAACGCGTCCAGTCTTTCATAGGTTTTCCCATGACAATTTTTTCAGCATCATAATAGCGGAATGCCATTGGATTTCTGCTTTCCTTTCCTTCAAATTTAATTTTGTCGATACCTGTAAAAAACTCTTTCGTACCTGTTAAAGTGTTCATATTTTTTATTTATTTTATTTAAAGTTTGCGTAGTGATTCCCTTCTCACTGATGTAGAAAGATCAGTAAGTGCCAAGGAATTTTTTCCGCTGATTCGTTTTAGATTATTTCATTAAGATGATGTTTCCATCTTGTATAGGCTTCCAGATATTGTTCCTGTTTCTCGTGTTCAGGCTCTATCACTGCAATTTTTTCGAGTGATGCAAATGCTTCTTTGGAATCTGCATAAAACCCTATTCCAATTCCCGCCGCTCTTGCAGCTCCCACAGCTCCGTCGGTATCGTAAAGCTCAATAACCGCATTGCTGACACTGGAAAGCGACTGGCGAAAAATTGAACTTAAAAACATATTGGCATTTCCCGCACGAATCACCTGAATATCCATCCCAATATTTCTCATGATGTTCATTCCGTATTCGTAAGAAAATACGATTCCTTCCTGCGCCGCGCGCAGAATATCCCCTTTTGTATGGATATTGAAATTGATTCCGTGAATCGAGCAGTTGGTCTCTTTATTTTCCAATACTCTTTCTGCTCCGTTTCCGAAAGGCACGATGCTAAGCCCTTTCGAACCCACCGGTGAAAGTGATGCCAGTTCGTTCATATCTCCGTACGAGGACAGTGAAGTGGCAAAATTATGTTTCAGCCATGAATTCAGAATTCCCGTACCGTTGATGCAGAGCAAAACACCCAGTCTTGTCTGTTCCGGGGTGTAATTAACATGGGCAAAGGTATTTACTCTTGATAATTTATCGTATTCCAGCTGATCGAGCACTCCATACACGACTCCTGAAGTTCCGGCCGTGGAAGCGATTTCTCCAGGGTTAAAAACATTCAGTGAAAGAGCGTTGTTCGGCTGATCTCCGGCTCTGTAAGAAATCGGTGTTCCTTCTTTTAAACCCAATTCCTGGGCAGCGTCTGCAGATACCGTAGCCTGAATTCCGAATGTAGGGATAATCTCAGGGAAGAAGCTTTTAGGAATACCGTAATAGCCGACTACATCTTCCGAAATACAGTTGTTTTTAAAATCCCAGAAAATACCTTCGGAAAGCCCTTCTATCGTCATTCCGATCTGTCCGGAAAGTTTCATAGCGATATAATCTCCCGGAAGCATTATCTTGTCAATCTTTTCAAAAATTTCCGGTTCGTTGTCTTTTACCCAGGCTAATTTCGATGCGGTGAAATTTCCCGGTGAGTTTAATAAATGCGACAGACATTTCTCTTCTCCGATTTCTTTAAACGCTTTTTCACCATACGGCACTGCGCGGCTGTCGCACCAGATGATCGAAGGTCTTAATAAATTCTGGTCTTTATCAACCAGGATCAGGCCATGCATCTGCCATGTGATTCCTATCCCTTTGATATCTTCTTCATGTATTCCCGATTCATGCATGACAGCTTCGTGAGCAAGTTTCAGATTCGTCCACCAGTCTGCAGGATTCTGCTCTGCCCATCCGGGATTCACAGCGGTGATTTTCATTTCCTTTTTTGGGGAAAATTCTGAAGCAATCACTTTTCCGCTGGATGCCTCGATGAGACAAACCTTTACGGAAGAACTGCCGATGTCATAGCCTAGTAAATACATAATTTATATAGAAGCGTGTTATTTGATTAGTTTAGTATTGTTTTTCTTGTAAATTTTAGCATCGAACTTATAATATCTTGCTGCCCGATGCGACACATTTTTTTCAATTTCATCCAACGGAACAATATAGTTGAAGGAGGATATCTTTTTATGAAAATTTTTAATATCAATATATTTTTCACTTAATGCGCTGTAAAGCTGATATAGCTGTCTGATGGTAAATCTTTTCGGCAGCAGCTCAAAAATGATCGAGAAATCCGTTTCTATCCATTTTCTGATTTCCACGAGCGATTCACTGATGATCTTGTTGTGATCGAATGGCAACTGCGGTACCTCATCGATCGGAAACCAGTCTACAGTATCATATTTCGTACTGTTAATTTTGTGGTCGATCTTACAGAGTGAAAGGTAGGCTACCGTAATGATGCGGTCTATATCATGCTTGTACTCTTTGCCCATCCATTTGATGTCGTGTGCATTATTGGCACGGCTGGGATCTGCAAAACATTTAAACTGTTTCAGGACCATCTTCTTGATCCCCGTAAGTTCATGAAGTACTCTCTGAGCCGCATCATCTACATCCTCATCACTAAAAATCAGACTGCCTGGTAATTTTCGCTGTCTCTCTAAAGGTATATCATCTACATGACGCTGAACCAATAAAATGTTTAAGCGGTTTTCGTAATCAAATCCGAATACTACACAATCTACAGATACATACGTATGAATAAAGTTGGGGCTCATTTAATTGTTAACATTTATGTAACATCACAAATATAAAAATTCAAATGAATAAAAAAAATAAATTTACTCCTATTACCTACATATCAACCATTTACATATCGATTTTTTATGATAACAATTGTATATAATTTATGATAAGGTTATCATTAAAAGTACACTTATAATAATCTTAAGACGTGAGTTTACAACATTTTGTAAAAAAAATGTTAAAAAAAATCAACGGAAAATCTGTCATAAAATACTATGATAAGAAAGCGAAAAAAAAAGATTATAATTTTTATTAAAAAGTGTAAAAAAAACACTTTTTAACGTTAAAATTCTCTGAAATTTTGATTTTTTATTTACCATTTTTATATGCAAGACGTAAAATTTGTGCTAAAAAGGAAATATGTCGAAAAAGCACTATTAAAATTTATGATAACCAAAAATTAAATAAACCTATGATCTGCTTTGTAATTAAACAATGGTGACTTATCGATACCGGGCTTTATTTTTTTATTTAAGATTTGCGCTAATGGCACAACTTCTGATATAGGAAAGGTAATCACTTAAATCAAAATGTTATGTCAATAAAAATACAGGTTGCCGTATGTACAGATTGTAGCGGCTAGTACGCTTCTGCTCCTTTAGAAAAAAAAGATATCTCAAATCCGGAAATTACCGATCATTTTTTTTACCATGGCGAACCTTGGTTTACACTGGATATTATTGGTTTCGAAAAATTCAAAAAGTATGAAAATACTGAAATCAGAATATTAGAACTTGAAGATCATCAGAAACAGGATCATCTTCATTGTCATTGTTTAAAGAAAAAGGCAGCATCTAAAAAGAAATACATTTATAGTGCTTCAAAAAAGGAGAAAAATATCCCGGCTACAGAAAGGATCGATGCAGAAACAGATATTTATTTTAAGGACCTGTATTACACTTATAATAACTTTCATGGGATTAGTCAAAATACCTACAATAATGGCAACAGGAAATTTCATTAGCTGTTATCAAACAAGATAAAAAGAAGCAGGAATAATCTAATTCCTGCTTTTATTTTTTTGCTCAATCCTGTGTGTAAATAGCCTTTATCAGTAGTTTACTGATATCTTTTTGGTAAGTTTAAATGTGAATTGCCTATATATCAATAGCAACAATTTTTTTTAATGTGATACCAGACTTTTCTTCTGAGTAAGAACATTCAGCATGACTTTTTCAATTCTGCCTCTATCTTCATCAGTCAGATTAGATCCGGAAGGAAGACACAGGCTTGTTTCAAAGAGCTTTTCTGCAAAATCACCTCCATAATAAGGCGCATCTTTGAATACCGGCTGCATGTGCATTGGTTTCCAGATCGGTCTTGATTCAATTTTATCTTCTAAAAAAGCCAGGCGAAGGTCTTCTCTGTTCTTTAATGCCAATTTTTCGTTAATAGTAATCACTGACAGCCAATGATTGCTGTAAAAATCATCGTTTGGCTCGCCAAACAACTCAACACCTTCCAGATCTTTTGAAATCTGAGCATAGAACTCATGCATTTTTCTGCGTCCTTCTACTCTGCTGTTCAGAACTTCCATCTGTCCTCTTCCAATTCCTGCACAAATGTTACTCATTCTGTAATTGTACCCTATTTCAGAATGCTGGTAATGCGGTGCTTTATCCCTCGCCTGTGTCGACAGAAATACGGTTCTGTCTTTATCTTCTTTTGAATGACATACCAACGCACCTCCTCCGGAAGTAGTTATGATTTTGTTTCCGTTAAAAGATAAAATGCTGAAACGTCCGAAAGTACCGCAGGCTCTGCCCTTATATTTAGATCCAAGTGACTCTGCGGAATCTTCGATCAGGGGAATATCATATTCTGAGCAAATCGCCATGATCTCATCCATTTTTGCGGGCATTCCGTATAGATTAACAGCAATGACGGCTTTTGGCTTCTTACCTTTTGCAATTCGGTCTTCTACGGCTTCCCTTAAGGCTACCGGGCATATATTCCATGTATCTTTTTCAGAATCTATGAAAACAGGTGTTGCTCCGAGATATACAATAGGATTGGCAGATGCTGAAAATGTTAGCGATTGGCAAATCACTTCATCACCATAGCCTACATTACATTCAATCAGTGCCAGATGCAATGCACCTGTTCCTGAAGAAAGTGCTGCGACTTTTACTTCCTGACCCAGAAAATTTTCCAGATCACTTTCAAAGCCGTTTACGTTAGGTCCCAAAGGAGCTATCCAATTCGTATCAAATGCTTCGTTGATATATTTGATTTCTCCGCCACCCATGTGAGGGGAAGAAAGCCATACCTCAATGTTCATAATTTACTTTATTTAATTGTTTATAATTCGGTGATTTTTATAATTTTACCAGGATTTCCAACTACTGTGGCACCATCAGGTATATCTTTGATGATTACTGCACCTGCTCCAATACTACACCATTTTCCTATCCGTATTCCCTGGATGATACTTGCACCCAAGCCTATATGGGTACCTTCTCCAACATAAACACTTCCTCCTAATGCCGCATTTGGCGAAATATGCACAAAATCTTCAATAAAACAATCATGATCTACTGATGAATTGGTATTGATGATACAATGTTTCCCTATACTTACTGAAGAGTTTATACTGACCCCGGACATTACAACTGTTCCTTCTTCTATATCAACCCTCCTGGAGACCGATGATTTTGGATGAAGTAAAGTAACATACGTAAAGAACGTGTTCTGTTCAACAATATTCTTTCTTATACTATTATTTCCTATTGAAATGATGATGTCTATACTTTCCGATGGCACTTCGTGAATGACCTCATAATTAAGAAGTGTCTTTTTAGATCGATCTTCGTCTATAAATCCTTTAATGTGATATCCCTTTTCTTCAGCAATTTCAGCAACTACCTTGCCATGACCGCTTGCTCCGTACAAATACATTCGTTATCTGTTTAATTATTTCCGTTAAATGCCTCAGTGGTTGCCTGTCCTTCTTTATTAATCCCTTCTTTTTTAAAAACTTTTTTAAAAGTAAGAAGTATGATTTTACAATCCAGAATAAAAGAAAGATGGTCAATATACCAGACGTCTAATTCAAATTTTTTCACCCATGAGATAGCATTTCTTCCGTTTACCTGTGCCCAGCCTGTTATTCCGGGGCGTACTTCATGTCTACGTCTCTGGGTGGTATTGTATAGCGGAAGATACTGGGGCAGCAGCGGACGGGGTCCTATAAGCGACATATCACCTTTGAGCACATTGATAAGCTGGGGAATCTCATCCAGAGAAGTCTGGCGAATGAAATTCCCTATGGAAGTTAGCCTGTCAGCGTCCGGCAGAAGATTACCCTGGCTGTCCTTTTTGTCCGTCATGGTTTTAAACTTGACGATATTGAACATTTTTTCATGCATCCCGGGTCTTGACTGAAAAAAAAATGGCTTTCCATCATTCTGAAAATACAAGATAATCAAAACGATCACAAATATAGGTGAAAGTATAATCAATCCAATAAGGGCTATCAGAAAGTCGATTATTCTTTTAAATACACTTTTATACATTCTGTATTTTTATTTTAATATGCATTAAATTCTTTCATAATGAATTATGATCGATCTAATATTAACTTTACAAACTAAAATCTGTCAATAGCATGCTTACATACAAAATTATCTAAATAATTTACTTCTTTTAAAATTTAGATAAACTTAAATTCAGGAAATATGAAATGAATTTTAAATATATTTATATCTATAATTCCCTTTAAAGTCTGGAATCACATTCTGCAAGAATTCCTTGTACATCATAAATTACACCATCGTCTTTCAGGTAATCATTCAGATTCAGATTCATAAATTCATTATGGGCGACAGTAAGGATGATCGCATCAAACTTTCGGTCAGGCATTTTTTTGACAAGATTTAGCCCATATTCATGCTCAACCTCTTTAGCATTAGCCAATGGATCATAAGTAGTGACTTTCAAAGAATAATCTTCAAGCCCGTGAATAACATCTACCGCTTTTGTATTACGGACGTCCGGGCAGTTTTCTTTAAAGGTTATTCCTAAATTTAATACCTCTGCACCATTGATGTTTAGATTTTTCTTAATCATGCATTTTACAAGCTGCGATGCCACATATTGCCCCATAGAATCATTAAGACGACGCCCTGCCAGAATTATTTCAGGATGATAACCATTTTCCTGTGCCTTCTGTGCAAGATAATAAGGATCTACGCCGATACAATGACCGCCTACCAGCCCTGGTTTAAAATGTAAAAAATTCCATTTTGTTCCTGCAGCTTTTAGGACTTCGTGGGTATCTATCTCAAGTAAATTGAAAATTTTTGCCAGTTCATTAACAAAGGCAATATTGATATCTCTTTGTGAGTTTTCAATGACTTTGGCGGCTTCGGCAACTTTTATAGTGGGAGCAAGATGAGTACCTGCTACAATTACTGATTTGTAAAGATTGTCTACAACCTGACCAATCTCAGGGGTAGAACCGGAAGTTACTTTTAGAATTTTTTCTACAGTATGGTCTTTATCTCCCGGATTAATACGTTCCGGGGAATAACCTGCAAAAAAATCTTCGTTAAATTTCATTCCAGAAATTTTTTCTAAAACCGGAATACATTCTTCTTCTGTTACCCCTGGATATACTGTAGATTCATAAATAACAATATCGCCTTTAGAAAGCACTTTACCTACTGTTTCTGACGACTTATATAATGGGGTAAGATCCGGACGGTTATGTTTGTCTACAGGCGTAGGAACCGTTACTATATAGACGTTGGCATCTTTAATATCCTTAAGGTCCGCCGAAGTAAAAAAACCACTATTCTTTTTGCCGAAAGGATTTTCATCAACTAAAACCGATTTCAGAATTTCGCTTTCTACTTCTAATGTACTATCTTTTCCTGATCTCAACTCACCAATTCTGCTCTCATTAATGTCGAATCCTACGACCGGATATTTTGTGGCAAATAAACGCGCTAGAGGAAGTCCTACGTACCCAAGACCAATAACTGCGATTTTATATTGTTTTCCCATAAAAATTCTATTTGATCGTTATCTTAAATTTTCCCAATACCATTTGACGGCTTCTTTTAGACCATTTTCAATAGGATGGGTAGGCCTGTATCCTAGAAGAGTCTTAGCTTTTTCTATGGAAGCAAGCGAGTGTGGGATGTCTCCTACACGGTTCGGACCATGTACAATTTCGACGTCAGCAATCTTTGCATCGTAATCACTTAAATATTTTTTAATATAGTTCACAAGGTCATTCAGTGTTGTCCGGTCACCTACAGCCGTATTATAAACGGTATTAATAGCTTCAGGATTGTCAGTAAGCATAGCCAGTTCATTCATCTGAATCACATTATCAATATAGGTAAAGTCTCTCGAATAATCCCCGGTTCCGTTGATCTTGGGAGACTGATGATTCATTAACTGCTTTACAAACAAAGGAATTACTGCAGCATATGCACCGTTGGGGTCTTGTCTTCTTCCAAAAACATTGAAATACCTTAATCCTATACACTCTATACCATACGTCCTTGAAAAAACATCTGCATACAATTCATTTACATATTTGGTAATCGCATACGGAGACAAAGGCCGGCCGATGACATCTTCTACTTTCGGTAAAGAAGCTGAATCACCATACGTTGATGATGATGCGGCGTATACAAAACGCTTCACCTTTGCATCTCTCGCAGCCACGAGCATATTAAGAAAGCCCGAAACATTTACCTCATTGCTGGTGATCGGATCGTTGATTGATCTTGGAACCGAACCGAGTGCAGCCTGATGTAAAACATAATCCGCGTTTTCAACTGCTGTTCTGCAAACTTCAAGATCGCAGATGCTTCCTTCGATCAATACATAATTAGGGTTTTCCAGAAAAGGCTCTACATTATAGCGGTGCCCCGTGGAAAAATTATCAAGACAAACCACTTCAAAGCCTTTATTTAAAAAATGCTCAGTAAGGTTGGAACCTATGAACCCTGCTCCCCCGGTGATTAAAATTTTACCCATCGTTAAATTTTAAAAATTCTATTCCACCACTTTTTCTTGTTGGTATCCTGACTGTAGCCATATCCATAACTATAATTATAGCCATAACCTCCTGCTCTCTTGGTAACATCATTTACAATGAAAGATACATTAGTAAGCTTACCATCTTTAACAAGATCATTGGCAAAATCAATAAGTATATTCTTTGATTCTCCTGATCTTACAACATATAATGTAGCATCTGCAACATCTGCTATACTTAGTGTATCAGAAACCAGCATGAGTGGTGCCGAGTCTATAATGATATAAGCGTACATGGATGACATTTGAGCGATGAGCTTTTGATATCTCCCATTCGAAAGAAGTTCCTGAGGATTTGGAGGAATAGTTCCCGCATAGATTACATCACAATAAGGGTTGGTATATGAATTGTGGATAAGTTCTTCAACATGTACGGATTCATCGTATAAAAATTCTGTAAGACCTTTTCTTTTTACAGGTTCACTATCATATCTCTGAATTTGTGGATTCCGTATATCTGAACCGATCAAAAGAGCCCTTCCGTTTTTATTGGCGATGGTTAAAGCAAGGTTAACAGAAACAAGGGTTTTACCTTCACCTTTTACAGAAGAAGTAACCATAATAATTTTTGCAGAATCTTTCTTCGGCAATACAAATTTAAGATTTGAAACCAAAACTCTGAATGCTTCTGCCAGTTCGGAAAAGTCATTTTTCTGTACCAAGTGATTATCTGTTTCCTTTAAAGAAGGGATATCTACCAAAACACCTAAATTAGATCTTTCTTTAATGTCATCCCTACTGTAAATTTTATCATCTAAAAGGAATATTAGGTAAAAAATAGCAAAAGGAATAATCAAACCAAGAAAAAACGCTCCGAGAATAACAATATTTTTTTTAGGAGAAACCGGTTCATCTTCAGTAAAGGCAGGATTCACAATTTTAGCCTTAGGAACATCAACTGATAAATTGATTGCGTTCTCTTCCCTTTTTTGAAGAAGAAAGAGAAAAAGCTGTTCCTTAAGATTTTGCTGGCGTTCGATCCCCCGGTATACTTTTGATTGTCCCGGTACTTTTTCAATCATCGTATTAGCTGTTGTAATCTGATTTTGTAATTGTGAAATGGTTGCTTTCACTGCATCTTTCTGTTCTCTGATATTATCCCTGATAATGTCTTTTAATGATGCAATCTCCCTGTTCATTTCTACCACGGCCGGGTTTTCATTCGTGGCCTGTTTCAGCGTCTTGTTTCTACTGATTAAAATTTGGTTATATTGCGCAATAGATTGCTCAAGAGAAGGATTTAAGCCAAGATTTGAAGGCATTAACTGATTATTGCCTTTAGAAGCCTCAGTAGTAAGTGAATTTAAGAGATCAAGCTGAGCCTGCTGCTGTAAAAGTGCCTTTGTATTCTCACTTGTATTTTGCATCGCTAATTGAGCCTGCGCCTGAAGATCAACAATACGATTTCGGTTTTGGAAATCTTCCTTTTGGTTTTCAACTCCAGAAAGATCACGGGTAATCACCTCCAGTCTCTTATCGATAAACTTCTGTGTATTTTCAGCTTGTAAGTTTTTATCTCTCTGACCGTCTAAATTATATTGGCGTGTAACTTCATTAAGAATTGTTTCCGACTTCTCTGGTACCGACCCAACTAAGCTTATGTCCATCAACATAGCTTTTTCATCTGGTAAATTTACCTGAATTGTTTTTTCAAGTTTCTTTACTTTTTCAATAGGACTCCAAAAGACAATTTTATATCCCGGCTTCACCTCATAAAGAGAATTTCTGGTTAATACCACTGTTCCAAAATCAAGCTTCAAAGGAGCATTGAATTTTCCGGAAAATTTTCTATTATGTTCATTTACAATAGTGAAATCGTCTCCAGAAATTTTTGTGAGATGATATTCGGATGAAACAAATTTAGGATCAAAATTCAAAATTTTACCCGCGACAGGAACTTTAGTAAAGAGTTGATAATCTTTAATTTCTCCTGTATTGTAATATTCAACATTAAGATTCAGATTTTTTACAACCTGCATTAATATTGGTCTTGATGTGACTACCGCCGCTTCACTTTTAAGCTCATCAGAATTTCCCAGGCCTATTCCAAGGTTACTGAGATCAGAAAGCGCTGAAGTCAGATCATTTTCTTTTTTGTCAAATTTTAAAGTTGTTTTTGTCTGATATTTTGGAACACTGTATCTTAAATAGCCAAAAGCGAATATTAAAAAAACGAATACTGATGCCAAAAACCAAGGCCATTTATAGAGGTATTTTGCAATTGCTTTCCTTATGTCTAATGTTTCCTCCTTTTCCTGAAGTTCAATTTGTTGCATATTTACAGTTATCTTTTTAAAGCAATAATTAAGGTAGCTACAGTGACCAATGTACCAATAATCTGGAAGGTTAAGGCCCTGTTCGGATTTGAATTTGCCTGGATCTGCTTATTATGATCAGGCTGAACATACAATATATCGTTTTGCTTCATATAATAATACGGAGAGCTTACAATGTCTGATCTGGTAAGATCAAGATTAACGATCTCATCACTTCCTTCGTCTGTTGTTCTTATAAGCTTCACATGTGTACGATCACCGAAATCCGTCATATCTCCAGCAAGGCCAAGCGCCTGGAATACATTGATTTTCTGTGACAAACTCTCTTTCTGTCCGGGTTGTTTTACCTCTCCTAATATGCTTACATTAAAGTTTTTCAGGGTAATTGTCACCAAAGGATCTGTAAGATATCTTTTTAAACGAGTTTCCAGATCCTGTTTCAATTGAATTTGGGTCATTCCTTTAGTATATACATCACCTATTACGGGAAAATTGATGTAACCTTCAGAATTTACAAGATATTCGCTTGGCTGTACATATTGGTTCACGCCGTTCGTATTTTCACTGCCTACTTTATTTGCGGTATTAAGGTTGAAAGGTTTTACCGCAGCTTCATCCAGTGCAGAAACAAGAATAAGGAGAACGTCTCCCTCCTGAATGTGCAAACCCTGAAACTTGGCTTTCGCTACTTCTTCTTCCATATTATCCTTCGACATGTATACCATGTTTTGCTTTGGTTTACACGATAATAATGTAATAGATACCAACAAAAGATATTTAATAATATTTTTACTCATAGTTATTTAATCAGCTAAAGATAGCACTCTGTTTTTAAAAAGAGCTAAATTATTTTTTAAGGTTATAATATTAATTTGTAAACTCACTTTTAACTGTGGATTTTTTTAATGCTTTCCTATAACAATTATTCTGCCGAAAACACATTATTAGGAAAATAAATTCTGCATCCCACAGAATGATCACATTATCAGCATAATTATTTATGACTGCTTTTTTCGTAAATCAAAATCAGTATTAATAAAAGTAAAATTGTTATACATTATTAGCCTCTTCTAACATATCTTGTTTTTACACCCCAAAGATAATAAATTATGTATACAATAACTACAATAATTCTAAGTACCGGGATAATACGGATTGCCATGGTAAAGGCTGTTAAATATCATATAACAGTGATAAAAGGAGCAACATTCTGAAAATCTTAAGACATAATGGGTTTTATCATTACAATAAAAAAAGACAAGACTGAAATTTACTTTTTTTAGATTTTATTCATTTTTAAAACATCATAGAAAAATTTTTATGCATTTCCGGAATCGTAATTTATGTTAAGAATGTGAAAATTATCTCACTTTTTATAATGCTTCCTAGTGAAGAATTTTGATTTAATCATGTTTTTCAAATTATATGTAGAACTGTATAACAATAATTATAATTTTAATCTTTATTATAAAAACAAAACAATCGTTATTCTTTGCATTGATAGCGCATTATATATAAGGAATAAATACTATATTATTTAATAATTTTATAGAATTATATCTAATAAAATGATATCAATATAATCTCCGCAAAAAATTATCTTAGCGCGCTATTAATTCAGCAGAAAATAATATGTATATCATTACAAATCAGCTAAAGGAAAATGGTTTCAGTATAAATCGGTTGGATCAAATCATCAAAAGAAATAAGAACAACAGAAAATTCAATAGCCTGGAATACTTTTTCATTTTTATCGCCATGGAAGATATTGAAATGAAAGTTGAAAATAATACCCACCCTATTACTGCTGGAAATATCGTATTTGTTGGACCCCAAAAAACTTTTGAATTCGGGAGTACTCCGGGTTACGATACTTTTATCATCGCATTTTCTTCAAGCTTTTATGAAAGATCGATCAAGGACAGCTTGTTTTTAAACTCCCAACTCTTTTTCAATTATAATTCCGATATTTTCGTAGCGCCATTCATTAATATAGAACAGATGCGTGTGGTCTTTATGGAAAGGATGGAAAGTTTCCGCCGTAAAGACAAAAGCCTGTATGTTTCCGCAGCTCATAATGCCATTGAAAGATTAATTCTTGATGCTTTTCTTCATATTCCTACAGAAGAAGTAAAAAAAGATATAAAATTTGATTATCTTTATTGTGTAAACAGATTTAAGGTCATTCTGCAGCGGGATTACAAAACAGCTAAAAAAGTATCTCATTACGCCAGCGAATTAAATATAACCCCACGAAAACTGACGGAAATGACAGAGTATGTATTAGGTAAAAGTGCGAAACATGTTATTATTGAGAAACTTATCAGTGAGTCTAAAAAAATGCTAACCTATACCAATCTTACTGTTTCACAAGTCGCGTACGAGTTGGGATTCACGGACGAAGGAAACTTTACCAACTTTTTTAAAAAACACACAGAAAAAAACCCTTCAGAAATGCGATAATTAAAAAATATTTGTATATTTGATTATGTAACCACACGGTGATAAATCAGGAAATGTATACCAAGTATTTTATTATTACAATCTGTCTTCTTGCTTTCACTTGCTTCCGTGCCCAAAACGACGGAACGACTGTAAACGTGAGGTTATTTCCTGTCCAGATGCTTGCCATCACTTCTCCGGATAAGGACTCCTATACAACAAAAGACGATCAGGAATCAAGATTTGTCATGATTTCAAGTCCTTCAGGATTTGAAATAAAAATGCAGCACACCAATGATCACTCTAGCGACTTTAAAGATCGTGATGACAAACGTCAGTCACTGAATGAGGATAAAGCCTACAACCTTCTTAAATACAAAAAGGGAGTTATTGAAAAAATATTTGAAATCAACCATCATCTGAAAGACAGTGAGAAAAATATGGCAACGTTGCCCGAAGAAGACTATTATGTCTTGACAATGATGTCTAATTAAATAAAAATTAACTAATAAAAACAAAAAAAATATAGATTTAAAGTTTTATTAATTTAGCACACATATTTAATTAATGATTATTTAATTTTAAAATAATCGCATTTTGTGGAGTTATTTCCATTTTCATAATTATTTTTTATTGAATTATCAATAAAAACATATTCCTATATTGCTTATTCTCAGCTACAAAAATTACAAAAGATTGGTATTTTTTCACAAAGATCCTAATAAATCTAGTCAATACATTTGCACCATAATTTTTGAATTAATATTAAAAACAATAATCGTATTATGAAAAAGTGTATTTTAGCTTCATTTGCTTTGTTAGGGTTCGCAGCAATGAAGGCACAACAAACCGTTACTTTAAACGTTAGATTAAAACCAATCCAGACTTTGGTGGTTAACAGTTCACAGAAAATAGTAAACTTAGACTACGTTACTAAAGATGATTACGCAAGCGGTGTATCTTCTCCAAATCCAGATCACTTAACAATCTACAGTACCGGTGGATTCCAGGTGAAAGTGAAAAGCGCTAGTGTAGCTTTACAAAACGGAAATAAAAATATTCAGGCCAGTAGTATTCAGGTAAAAGCAAGTGCAGGTACAAACGCCGTAAACGGAGCGCAGTACTCTCAGGCTGCTACTCTATCTAATAACGATGCACTATTGGTTACATCTGCAGCAGGAGGTGTTAATAAGCAAATCAGCATTGAATATAAAGGTGCAGGAGGAAACGCGTATTTAGACAATTATATTGTAGGACAGGATCCTACAGTATATTCTACTGAGCTTACCTACACTATTATCGCGCAATAATAAATATTGTAGATCATTTACAAAAATAAAAATGCTACAAGTAATTGTGGCATTTTTTCTGCTGTTTTAGTCTTAAATTTCATGATGAACAAGACCTACAAAATACATCTTATTTTTATCTTTATTTTAGTTTCATTTTTACCTCAGGGCCACGCACAGACAGGGGTGTCTGTATCGCCACCGCGAGTATATTTTGAATCTACCGCAGGAAACAGTAATACGCAGAAAATCACCGTTACCAACGTAAGCACCAAAAACACGCTCGATCTCGCGTTGAGCCTCGGAGACTGGGAATACAATGAAAAAGGCGAAAATATGATGTATGCTGCCAATACACTCAAAAATTCCTGTGCAGGATGGATCAGTGTAAAAAAAGAAGACAACTATTTTTCACTGGCTCCGGGACAAAGAAAAGATATCGATGTTACCATTACGGTTCCCAATAAACCTATTGACACATTAGCTGCGCATACGGCTGTTCTATATGTAAGCCAGATGAATCCTGTAGATGATGTAGACAGTAAAGGGGCCAAAATCAAGGTAAGCATAAGGTCCGGAATAAAAATTTTCCATAAACTGCCTGCTGCTAAGACTAAAAAAATTGAAATTCAGAATCTTACCTTTGATAAAACAAAAAAACAGCTCGATCTGTTTTTTGAAAATCAGGGAAATATCTGGACAGATGGCAAAGTGTATACAGATCTGGTCAATACTGAAGATGGCAAGAAGATTTCCATAGATCCTATTATATTTTATACCATGCCGGGTAATAAAAGGGAGATGGATATCCTGCTTCCTGCCGATCTTCCGAAAGGAAAATATACAGCATCCGTAATGATCGATTACGGAGACAATAATCTTGAACTCGGCGAGTTAAATTTTATGTATGATTAAAACAATCTCAGTCGTACTTTTATTAATATGTCAATATTGCTATTCACAGATTTCTTACTATTCATGGGTTAATAGTTATCTTCAGATCAATTCGTACGACGGAAACACAAATCCTGATGCCTACACCGCCATGTTGAGCGGAAACGGCAATTTCAATGTTCCTTTATGGCGGCTGTCCGCAAAATTGCAGCAACCTATAAAATCTACCGACGGGAATTATACCATCCCCGGCAACAAAATATCTTTGCATCCGGTATCTTCTTCGGGACAGGCTTATCCAAATCCGGTGCCTTCGATCCCGCAGATTGGCATGCCTCTGAATGTTTTCCTTCAGGAAGGACAGGAAGTATTTCTGGTTCCCAGTTCCAATGCACCGTTATACAATCAGCCCAGCCAGCCTAACGGATATTACAATCTGCAGCTGAAGTTCAGCCTTACCGTTATGGGTGGAGCTTATCTCGGAAGCTATCCGGCGTGGATGAAATTCTACGCTCCGGTAGAATTTACCTTGTATGATCAGTATAATAATGTGATCGGTAAAATGAGCCACAATTTTGAGCTACAGATCGGCACACTTTCCGGAATACCACCAACAGATATTCCTGAATTGTCACTCACTTTTGCTCCCAGCGCACAAAATGCCCTTCTGGAATTCAAAAGTTTGGATGACTATACCAATGGCGTAAGTGTTACTTATAATAATGCTCTGATTGTAAAGAGCAATACGAATTACCAGATCAAACTGAAATCCTTACAGTCTCAGTTTACCTCATCCCTGGGCAATACCATCCCCATAGATGCCGTAAAAATGGTACTTTCTTCAGCAACAGCCAACACCAATGTTTTTCCTATCTCATTGAGTCCGTTGTCCCAGCTCATTGCCAAAGGGAACGCTACTCAGGGAAATACGGTGAGTTACGACGTAAAATATTCTACCACCCATAATGATGAAATTTTCATCAGCGCAAAATCAGATGACTATACTGCGACTCTTCAATACGAGATAACACCTCAATAAAAAACTAATGCCTTTTAACCATTTTCGGAGAATCATCATCCTTCTCATTCCTTTTCTTTCATTGCTGGTTTCTGCTCAGACCGGGAACGGCCTCAGCATGAAAATCCGTGAGGAATCCACTATGGGAAGAGATCGAATCATAAGCACTGTTGCCGAAATTAAAAACGATTCTCAAACCCGTTTTAACGGAAAATTAAACATTATAGTTCCCACAGGATTCAGAAATATCTCAGGAAATATCTCGGATATTGATATTCAGCCGGGCGGAAATATTTATCTGCCTGTAAAAATTCTTATCAACAGCAACGCCGGTTTTGGTGAAAGTAAAATTGATTTTAACCTTACCGACCTTCAGAATAAGAACTTAGTGACCAAGACAATTACCCATCATATCGCTGAAAACAACTCAATGGCGATTAGTACCGACACCCCTGTTATTTATATGAGCAATGTAAATGATTCTATTGAGGTACGGGCAAGAGTTTCTAATTTGGGAAATAAAAGGCAGGATGTCACTATTGTATTTAAAATTCCTGAAGCAGACCAGGGAAACTTTTTTGTTGAAAAGAAAGGAAGTATTGCCATCCAGAAAGACTCCGTTTTCATTTACAGGTTCAGGCCTTCAAACAATCTGGTAAGAACGCCTCAGTTCAGTGTAAATATTGTAGGCTTCCGGGATCCCGATAAGGAAATATTCGGGAACAGTACGGTTTCAATTCAGAATAACTCGTCTACACAGCGATATCAGTCTTTGGACAATAATACTTTAAGCTATACGAAAAACAGCATTACAGCAAGCTACCGTTATCTTGGAAGAGAATCTTTCCTATACCAGATGATTGGTTCAGGAGGCTTCAATCTTCCGTCCGGATATGTTTTCATAAGAGGAAACATTTACAAGACAAACGGTCCGGAAGATCCTGTCATCAACAACACGTTCGTGACTTACAAAAGGGAAAAAAGTGAATTTACCGTAGGAAATATCAGTAAAATTATCGAACTTTCACTATACGGAAGAGGCGCGGAATACGCTTTCACCTCATCCGACAAAAATAAAAAGCTGGAATTCGGGTTTATCGACCAGAGCTTCAGTCTTATAGAAAGAACTCCTTTCCTGAAATTGGGTTATGGATTTTATGTTCGCGGGACACTCGGGGCAAGTAATGCAAGCCGCAATATTTCGGCCGCTTATGTGTTTAAAAATGATCCTTTCGAAAAAGCTAAGCATAGTCTTTTAGGGGCAGATTTCCAATATACTCTAAGCAAAGAATGGAAAGTAAGCGGAAAATTATACAGCGGATTAAGTACTTACGAAAGCCTCAATATCACAAAACCTTCAGGCGCTTTGGAAACGCAGTATTCAGGGATCATCAATAAGATCAATCTCAGTGGTAATTATTCATTCAGCAGCAATTATTATCCGGGCAACCAGAGAGGAATATTCCAGGTGCAACAGAATATTTCCAGCAATATTTTTAAAGATAATTCCATTTATGCCAATATGATGGTATCTAATTTTTCACCTAAATTTTATTTTTACAATAACAATCTCGAAACCAACAGCAGCAGGCTGGAAGCAGGATTTAATTTCCCAAAGAGAAAAAATTTCGGTCTGGGCATCAGTTTTCAGTATCAGAATGAAAATTCAAATACCTACAATACTTTTTTCGGACTTACGGAAAACAAGGAGCTGAAAGAAATGACTGCAAAAAGACTGATCGAGCGCATCAGCTGGTCGAGTAACGACAGAAAGCATTCTTCGATCGTCGGAATAGAAACAGGATTGGTGAATTACCCGGGTGCCGACAAAAGCCAATATCAGATGAAATTTACGGGAAACTATGCCTACAAATGGCTGAATTTCCAGTTCATCTACCAGTATGGAAGCTACTATCTCTCAGAATATGCTTTTTCAAAATTACTCGGGGCCAGCAGTAATTACGAAAAAACCTCTGCGTCAGCATTCATAACCAATACCATGCTGAAGGGCAAACTGAGCATTAATTCAGGCTTGTCGTATACCGATGATACGCTTTACGGGAAGTCGCCTTCGGGGTTTGTTAATGTGAAATTTTCAAAGGAACGTTACGGATTCTATCTCAATTCTTCATGGTTCAGTTACTCCCTGAATAATTTTACCAACAATCTTCTCACCGTCGAAGCCGGGGTTACCATTAATTTACGGAGCAATAACCTGGATGCCGGAAAGAAAAGCAATCTTACCGCTTTTGTCTATTATGACCGCAATAATAACAATACCTACGATGAAGGCGATGAGAAAGCACCTGGCTACATTATCATGCTCAACGACATTACATTCAAAACCGACGACGACGGGAATATCGGATACCGCGCGATTCCTTACAACCGATATACCTTAAGACCGGTAGTCCAGCAGGGATGGTATTATAATGAATCTGAATTTGATGTGACTGCACACCAGTATGTCCTGCAGATTCCACTGCATCAGAATGGTACTGTTCAGGGAAAAATAATGTACGAGTTCGATAAAAAAACAGCTCTTGAGTTTGAACCGAAATCCGGAGGAATTGCTTTCGAAATCTATAAAGGCGAACAGCTCGTAAGACATTGCATCACGGATGATAATGGTGAAATTGTATCTTTTATAGAATCCGGTACCTACAAAATAAAGCTCAACGAAAACTCATTGCCTTCCAATACCTATTGCGAAAATATAATGCAGGATTTTGAAGTGGTACCCGGAAAAATAAGCCAGCTCAACGTATTCATTATAAAAGTGAAAGAAAAGAAAATCAGGGTTAAAAAATTTGGCGGTAAATAATTTTACCCCCCATTATTGCTCCCGGAAAAGGCATAATAAAAATAAATTGCTATAAATGGTATATTAGTTGTTCTATTTATTTTGAATTTTTTCAGCTTCTGACTACATTTGTACTAAATTTAAATTTATGAATTATACGCTTGAGCTCAACACACAAGAGTCTGGCTCCAATCTTGTCTTTAACACCATAAAATTCGATGCATTTAAGGTTAATATCATTGAACGATATACCGGAAAAATGAATTTCAATCCTAAATTATGCGAAGTTATTTTCAAGCTGAGAACACTGGATGATGAACTTATTAAAAGAAGAGACGGAAATCTGAGAGTAAAAATCAAAGATGACAAATTCGAACAATATCAGCAATTATCCAGAGTGCTAAACTCTTACGATTATAAAAACAAACTCATCAACAGAAAAGAAGCCGATCAGAATTACATCCACTTTATGCTAAGTCTGATTATCTTCAACTACGAACTTAATTAATTCCGCCTGTATATAGGGTTTGGTCAGCACAGAAGATGACAGCCGTTTCGTTATTCATAACCTGACGGAAGGTTTCACCGATGGCTGAACTCATATACAGACCAATGAGTGCTTATCTTATTTGATCGGCATTTAAGATCACCCATTTTATAATATTCCCTTTATTCTTTATCTAAGATTTCATGATTAGCTGGAAATTTTGAAGATAATTAAAGATTTATGACAATAAAATCAATAATTAAGAAATAATTTCTTTAAATTTATTTCAACATTAAAAGATTTATTTGTAATAATAATTAATCTTTGAACATCACCTAATACTATATCATGAAAAAAATTTCCTTGAGTCTATTACTGGTCGCTCTTTCTGCAGGGCTGTGGACCCATTCCGATGCCTGCACAAGGGTCGTTTATAAAGGTCACGAAAATACCATTCTCACCGCCCGCTCCATGGACTGGCGTGATGAAATCCCCGCCAACATCTGGATTCTCCCCAAAGGAACAGATCGAAATGGCGCCGTAGGTCCGATCTCCATGAAATGGAAATCTAAATATGGAAGCGTGGTCAGCACCTCATGGGACATCGCTACCTGCGACGGTATGAACGAAAAAGGTCTTGTCGCCAATCTTTTATGGCTCGGCGAATCTCAATATCCCAAATTTGATCCCAAAGGCAAACAAAAAGGAATTGCTATTTCTTTATGGGCACAGTATTTCCTCGATAATTTCGGAACCGTAAAAGAAGCGGTGGAAGATGCAAGAAAAGAAAACTTTGTCATCGTCAGCGATTACATTCCCGGAACCGAAAAATTCACTACCGTACATTTGTCCATCTCCGATGCGTCCGGAGACAGCGCCGTTTTTGAATACATCAACGGAAAACTGGTCATCCATCATTCACCGGATTATACGGTAATGACCAATTCACCGGTGTTCGATCAGCAGCTGGCTCTAAACAACTACTGGAAAGGAATTCCCGGAACCGTAATGCTGCCGGGGACCAACCGTGCCGCCGACCGCTTTGTGAGGGCCTCCTATTACATCGATGCCATTCCTAAAACGGCAGACACCAGAACTGCGGTAGCCAGTGTGTTCAGCGTCATCAGAAACTGTTCCGTTCCGTACGGCATCTCTTCAGAGACAGAGCCGAATATTTCATCTACCCGATGGCGCTCCGTTGCCGACCAGAAAAACCTTACCTATTATTTTGAAACCGTTTTTACCCCAAATACATTTTGGGTTAATCTCAATGAATTTGACCTCAGCAGCAAAGGAAAAACCATGAAGCTTGATCTGAGCAACTTTCAGACCTACAACGGAAAAGCAAATCCAGGCTTTAAAGAAGCAAAGCCATTTACATTTTTAGGGCTGAAGTAATTTCTTAAAGCATTTTCATCAAATACAATTTTATATGGTTTTTCTAAAAAAGGCATTATTGCCTCTATTCATCATACTTTTCAGCCTGACTACCGCGCAGAAACCGGATTCCCTGTATAGTACTCCTGAAAAGGAAGACGTAAAATATCCGCAGCTTCAGATCAAAGGATTATTCCAGGCCCGCTACCTGGTGGGTACAACGGAAGACGTGGATGTAAACGGTCTCCATCACTCAGACCACACCGGTACGGATAATAATTTCATGATTAAATATATGCGGGTTCAACTGCGTGCCCAGATCAGCAAACGCACGGAAGTGGTAGTCCTGGCCAATCTCGCCGATTTCAAGAATGATCCCAAATCGAGAGTCCTGGAAAATGCTTACCTGAAATATACTTTTAATCCCAAACTCGCCTTTACCGCGGGGCAGTTCCGTCCGTGGTTCGGAATTGAGGAAACCTACCCTATCGATATCATCAAATCACTGGACTGGTCCAATCAATATACCGAATTCGGAAAACTGGGCTGGACGAGCTTTCAGATCGGTCTTTCCGCAACCGGACAGCTTAACCTGGGTGAAATTCCGTTTCAATATTCTGTTTCTGTCGTTAATGGCAACGGTAAAAACCAGATCAATGACAATGACAACGGTAAGCAGTATTCAAGCCGGCTGGTTTTCGGTTTATCAGAAAAATACCATCTGAATTTTGGTTTAAACGGTGGCACCGGTGAAGTCTTCGGTAAAAAAATCTATGCGGTAGGGGTCGATGTGAGTTCACTGGTTAATTTTAATCCGAGATGGAGTCTGGATATGCAGCTTGAAGCCAAACAGGCTACAAACCATGTTCTTTACTTTGCCGCCAATCCCGAAACAAGGCCACAGAATCCCGATGAATACTTAATTCGCGGAGCCTATTTCCTTCCCAACCTAAGATATGAAGTTAATCACAGAAACTTAAGTGCCTTTGAGCTTTCCTGCCGGTATGAATATTTAGACACCAACTTCAGGCTGAATTCTAATCCCAGACAGACGATCACCCCGATGTTCGGTCTTGAATTCCTGAAAAACTACGGCGCAAGAATACAGCTGGGGATGCAGCTTGACCGCTACAAATACCAGGTCGAAAATACCACACAGTACAATAACAATCTTTTCATTATTCAGGTTCAGAGCAGATTCTAAACCATTTAAAACCCATTATCATGAAAGAAATAAACATTAAAAATATTGCGATCACCTTTGCTGCGGGACTTGTTCTATGGTTTATCCCCGTTCCTAAAGGAGTTACCGAAAATGCATGGCATCTGTTTGCGATTTTTGCAGCTACTATTTTAGGAATTATCCTTAAAGCCGCACCTATGGGAACCATGTGTATGATGGCAATCGGCTTCACCGCACTTACCCAGGTCGTAGCTCCGGGAGATGCCGGAAAATCAATCACCAAAGCACTGTCGGGATTCGGAGATAAAGTCATCTGGTTGATCGGTATCTCATTCTTTATCGCCAGGGGATTTATTAAAACCGGTCTGGGAAACCGCATCGCTTTTTTATTCATCAGGATTTTCGGTAAAAGTTCCCTGGGACTTGCGTACGGACTCGGGCTGGCAGACGTTTGCTTAGCCCCTGCCATCCCGAGCAACACGGCAAGAGGCGGCGGTATCATTTATCCGATCATGAAATCGATGGCGATCAGCTTCGACTCAGTCCCGGAGAAACCGGAAACCCATAGGAAACTGGGCTCTTATTTAACCCTAAACAGTTATTACATGAACCTCATCTCTTCCTCCATGTTCCTTACGGGCACCGCCAGCAACCCGATGTGCCAGAAATTTGCCGCTAATTTGGGCATCGACATTACCTGGATGTCATGGGCGGCCGCAGGTTTCATTCCGGGACTGGCCGCATTTTTTATTGTTCCTCTGGTTTTGTATAAATTATACCCGCCGGAATTAAAGAAAACCGGTGACGCTCCGAGAATGGCCGCTGAAAAACTTAAAGAAATGGGTCCCATCACCAAGAACGAATGGCTCATGCTTCTCGCCTTTTTTATATTACTCGCCCTGTGGATTTTTGGAGGAAGCCTTTCCATTGATGCGACCACAACAGCCTTCATCGGGCTTACTTTGCTTTTGCTCACTTCCGTACTCACCTGGGAAGATGTAAAGTCTGAAAAAGGGGCCTGGGATACCATTGTCTGGTTTGCCGTGCTCGTGATGATGGCCAGCTCACTGAATGAACTTGGATTTATCGGATGGTTCAGCAACCTTATCAAAGCTGAAATTGGCGGAATGACCTGGACAGTTGCTTTTCCCGTGATCATCCTGGTGTATTTTTTCAGCCATTATATTTTTGCCAGTGCTACGGCGCATGTTGCCGCTATGTATGCTGCTTTGCTCAGTGTAGGCATCGCTGTAGGAATTCCTCCGATGCTGCTCGCCATGATGCTGGGCTTCCTGGGATCCATCTATGGAGTACTCACCCACTACGGCCATGGCCCGGCACCCGTATTTTTCGGAAGCGGATATGTAGACCTTAAATCATGGTGGCTCCGCGGATTAGAAATCGGAATTGTCCTGCTTATTATTTACATGGGACTGGGCGGACTCTGGATGAAAGTGTTAGGATATTATTAAAAGCTATTCACTGAACAATTTCTTAATGATGTTAGTAAAAGCAGGTCTAATGTTCCGCATAGAAGTGTGTCTCCCTTAGCCTGCTATTGAGTTTCCCCTTAGCATCCTAAGTGAGATCCACTTAGCCGCCTAAGTGTGATCAACTTGAAAATATTGATACAAACAGCAAGCAAACTTTTAAAACAGTATCATTGAAGACAGACGACATTTAAGCTTTACTGACAAGATATTTAATCCTTAACATCAGAAAGAGCAAAAGAGCAATCAGCAATATCAAAAGATGAACAACCGAACCCATATTATCTACGACTGATCCGCCCGTCTGAACAATGGAGATATACACCTTCAGGAACGGAGAAGTCGGCAAAAGATCCGAAAATACCTGAATCCCTTTAGGCAGTGACTGGTAAGGCATGGAATATCCCGTCACCAGAAATATCGGATAAGAGGAAAAAACCAACACCTGAAATGCAAAAAGCTTACTTTTAAAAAAACTGCCGATCAGCATTCCCAATATAATGACCGAAGCAATAAAGATCGCTGTAATAAATGCCAGATCAGGAAAACTTCCTCTTATGGTCACGCCAAAAACTGAAAAATTGACAACCGCAAAAAACACCCCGAAGATCATGAAAACACAGAAATACAGCATTCCTTTGCCGAAGATCATCTTAGAGATGCTACATCCTGAGATTTCATAAAGATCACGAAGCTTTTTCTCCTCCCTTTCTGAGGTAAAACCGGCAGCTACCCCGATCAGAAGCGTCTGCTGAAGGATAATAGCCAGTAATCCCGGCAAAAGGAAAGCCCCATACGTCATACTTGAATTATAAAGCGGGCGGTAATCCATATTAATAGGATTGGTCATTTTCATCGATTCATCTTCGTTCATTCCCTGCTTGTTAAAATAGGTTTTCCGTACACCGGCTCCCACGGTAAGGCAGACTTTCGTCACGGTACTCAGTAAATCACTGGAAGGCAGGAAACGCGATGCATTCAGAACAAGATTAACATTAGCCTGCTTCTGTGAAAGAATATATTTTTCAAGGTCCTTCTGAATATAAAAATATCCCTCGACCTCATCCTGGTACATTTTTTCCTGAGCTTCGGAAATATCTGAGCTGGGAATAATTTCAATCATCGGTGTTGAATTCAGCTGCTCGGTTAGTAACCGGGAAACTGCTGTTCCGTCTTCATCGATCAGGGCGAGCTTTACCTTTTCTTCGCCTTTATTCAGGTAGATACTGCCGTACATAAATGCGTACAACACGGGAGCAATAAGCAGAATCAGAAACAGACTCGAATCCTTTGAGATATTTCTCACTTCCCTTTTCAATATGTCAAAAATTTCTTTCAATGCTGAATGTTTTTTAAATATTGATTAATCTTCTTCTGGAAAACAACAACCGCAACCGGAAATGTGATCCCAATGAAAACACAAAGTCTGATCATTTCAGGAAAAGCATATCCAATGGGAAGTTCCATAAAGTAAAGCTTGATAAATCCGTCCAGAAAATGAGTATAAGGCATAATATCAGCGTAGACCTGATCATACCACGGCATAGCCCATCGGGGAAATGTAAAACCACTGAACACAAAAGCCGGAGAAGTGAAAAACAACGCCACATCCACCACAAACAGCAAATTATCAGAAATTGCAGAAAGCATCATCCCGATTCCGATACAGGCCAAAGCCAGCAAAGTATACAGAACAAAAAAGCTGAAATCCGTCTGTGGCTTCCCCAAATCAAAAACCGGAAACACCACAAAACTGATCATGATAAACAAAAGCCAGGCAATACAAAGGTGAGCCAGCATTTTCCCGATAACGATCTGCGAAGACGAAGTGGAAATTCTGAGCAGACTGCCGATGGTATTTTTCTTAAATTCAAGGTTAAGAATCAGTACCGAAGCAACGATCAGAGCCATCTGAAGTCCTACCGTTACCAACCCGGGCGTCAGATACATCTGGTAATTGAATTCCGGATTGTAAAGTACGGTCGTATTCAGCTTGATTGGCTGAACAAGAGTGTTGGCTTTATCGGCAGGCATTCCCTGTTTTTCCGCTTTTTGAAGAACTACGGCAAGACCTGCCTTAATGATAATCTCGGCGGCTCCTTTATAAATCATTTTGGCAGGAACCAGGTAAGCGCCGTTGGTGTATAAGGTGATATTCGACTGATGGTTTTTCTTGGCATCCGATTCCATATTTTTAGGGAAATGAACAGCTCCGAAGATTTTTCCTTCCTTCATCAGCGTTTCGATTTCAGCATTGCTGAATACTACATTCGTGAAATGAATGTTCTCATTCTGCTCCATCATATCGGTCAGCGTTCTTGATACCGATGACCGGTCCTCATCCCAAACCGCCATCGGAAGTTCCCGGGCAAACTGTTTCTGGTAAATAAATCCGTAAAACAGAAAAATAATCGGCGGAATCACCAGCAAAACCACATAGAAATTCGGAATCGAAAAGATCCGTTTCCATTCCCGTACCATGATGATGCTGATTTTTTTCAAGGAATTAAAATTTAATTAGGGTAAAATAAGCTGTGCTGTCATTCCTGAACGTAATCCCTTAACGGCATCCGGATTTTCAGGCTTCACTTTGATCTGAAACGTCCGGAGTTCAAATTCTCCGTTCTGCTTTTCAGGAACCCAGTCGGCATAACCCAGTGCAGGAGCCAGTTCTGAAATTTTTCCTTTCACCGTTTCCGGAACACATCCGGGAATCTTCATCGTAACCGCACTTCCTTTTTCTATGGCCGACATCTGATTTTGCCGCAGGTTAAACTTTACAAAGTACGAATCATCCTTCTGAATGGTCATCATCGGATATCCCGCATTGACCATTTCACCTTTATTGGAAACAATAGTTGATATTCTTCCCGAGACCGGTGCTTTCAGAGAAGCATTGTCTTTGATTTCCTGAGTCAGTTTTTCAGCATTCTGAGTCTGGTTAAGAATGGCCTGTGCAGAGTTCTTCAGTTCTTTATTACTTCCTCTTTGTAAGAGTTGTACATTCAGATTGGCGGTTTCAAGTTCTTTCTGGGCGGCTTTGTATTTAAAATAAATCACGTCACGCTCCTGTCCGGAAACGACGCCTTCCGAATACAGATTCTGGAAACGGCTATACGTTTTAGACATCAGATTCATCTGCTGTTGGGCAATCTGCTGAAGATTTTTTGCTGAAGCCAGTACTTCAGGCTCTACGCCACGGTCGACTTTATCCAGCTGGTTGCGGGCTATTTCAACGGCATCGGCAACCTGCGACTGGATGGTTTCTATTTCAGAAGTTTTCATCTGGGCTACGACCTGTCCTTCTTTTACCTCATCACCTTCCTTTACCGGAATATCCAGGACACGGCCGGGAAGCGATGCGGAAACATCGACAAATTCAGCGTCTACCATTCCGATGACGGCATCTTTCTGGTTTTCGGAAGGCTTCTCTTTAAAAAGATAAAAAAGTGCTGCTGCAAGTACTATGATTGGTATAAAGACAGCCCAGTAGTTTTTTATAAAATTTTTCATCGGTCGGTTGGTTATTCTTCGGATCAGATCCGGTTTATGATTTATTGTTTTAGCTAAAGATCATTTAATCATGACCATTTATGGAATATAACTAGTGATATTTTCAGGATTTCCTGTGATGTAAAAATAGGTGGCCAGCGCAGTCTGATACGCTACCAGTGATGTATAATACAGCTTTTCGGTTTCGTACTGCAGCTGTAAAGCATCATTCACATCTTTTACGGATGAAAGGCTGTTTTCCATTCTTTTTCTTACCATTTCCGTCGTCGCATACGCCTGTTTCCGGGAGGCATCAAAAGTTTCACTCTGTTCTTTAAGGCTTACCAGCTTATTCTCAGCAATTTTAGTGGCAAGATTCACAGACTTCTGTTTTTGTTCGATCAAAAGGTCTGCTTCTTTAACCAGGGATTCGGAGGCGAGATTCCTGGAGCGGCGTTCCGGATCAAAAAGTGTCCATTGCAGCTCCAGCCCGACGAGCCACGGAGGGGTGATAACGGGAAGATCTTTCCGGAAAAACTGAACATTTCCTATCGCAAAGAGATTGGGTCTGGATAAAGATCTGGTGATATCCAGTCCGGTTTCGGCTTCGGCTTTTTTACTTTGGAGAAGTTTGACATCTGCATTATTTCCAGATGACATGAAAACAGGAATTTCTGTCGTTTCATTTAGCTTTTCATTGATTTCTACAGGTTCGTCAAGAGAAATTCCCATCATGTCTTTCAGGATATATAAAGCATTCTCTTTTTCCATGACCAAACTCTTTAAGTTTATTTCGCCATGAGCTTTGGCAATATCGGTCCAGTTTTTCTGATAGGGAGGGATAATTTCAGCTTTCAGGAGATTACCGGCATAGGTTTCATTTTTCTGCAAAGATTCCAGGCTGTTCTTTTGTTTCTCTATCATTGAATTGAGATACATAACCTGAATATATTGTAATGCAATATTGTAGGTGGTAATATCTTTTGATGACTGAAGGTTGGCTTCACCGCTTTTCATTTGCTCTTCAGAAAGTTTGCGGGATGATTTCAGCTTCCCTCCGAGATAAATCGGCTGGCGTACGACCAGTCCGGCCAGGAAGTAGCTTTGTTTGGTAATTTCAGGATTGTAATTGGGATATACGGCACTGATGATGTCTTTTGAGGTTTGGTAAATGACATCCTGCACTTGCTGCGACAGCTGGTTTCCGGTCACCTGCTGATAAGCGGTATTGGCCGAATAGACTGCCTGATTGGCCGAGCCTTCCACGATACCGTCTTTTACCTGCTGGAGATTTACCCTCAGTGGCTCACCGATATAGTTGTATCCTGCGAGGAGATCGAGCTTGGGAAGTCCGTTATTCTGGGTAGATTTAAAAAGCTTCTGCCTGGTTTCCAGGGACTGCTCAGCGAGTTTTACGACTGTACTGTTCTGATGTGCTTTTTCTATGCAATCCTGTAAAGAAAACTGCTGACAGAATATTTTTGCTGAAAGCATCAAAAAAAGCGACACAGAAGTTTTCTTTATGTTCATAAACATTTGTGAGTGGTGATTATTTTTTTGAGAACACTAACAAATTTAATGAAAACCTTCCATAATCCGGTTATGGAAGGCTGTTAAAAAAAGATGATCTTTATTTTTTTTATATGATTTAAATGATATCAGACTGATGATTTATTTACCATTTTATCCTCGGGAGAACTTTCTTCACTTCTCTTTCGATATTTCCTCCGGCTTTACTCAGCTCATTTCCTGTGTTCCTGAGTAATTTAACCGCTTCATGGTTGTATCCTGGACCTGTTGAAAAGTCCTGTACCGCATTATTGAAATTCTTCACCAGATCATTGTTGGGGCCAAACTGTTTGCTGATTTCATTTCCTAAAGAATTGAGGGTTTTCACGATGGTGTTGTTTTTTCCGAAACATCCGCTGTCTCCGCCGACGCCTTTGGTTAGACACTTATTCAGTTCCATTGCCGTAAGCTGACCACCGGCACATCCTACAAACACATAGGGCTGTCCGCCGGATGTTGCGGCACACTGAACGGCGATGGTTGCTTCCGTATTCAGATTAAACTTATCTGCTCCATAACACATGGCGGTATTCATAAAATTAACCTGACCGGTTTGCGCCTGCTCTTTTACGCAGGACACAAGTTTCTGCAGATCGGGGTCTGAAACTTCACCTGCGAGGCACAGAGGATATTTACTGTAGTCGGCACCGAATTCCTTGTAGCATTTGGTAAGCATCTGCGCATATTGCTGTTCCCTGCTTCCTCCCATGACGGAGACCATACATAAGGTCTGCTCTTCAACGGTTGCGGAATTCTTAACGCATTCATATACTTCGTTTTCTCTTTTTCCGGTCATATTGGCGATCATACAGTCACCGAATGCATTTTGACTGAGCTGATTACTTGAGGTAAGTGACTGATTATAGCAATTAAGAGCAGCCTGCTCCGAGGTCATCATCACATCACCAAACGGCTGATCCCGATTCACGAGACTGACCGGAATGGGTGTCACATTTCCACTGGCCGTCATAATTCCTATATTGGGATTGAACTGCGGGGGCTGATAATTTACAACAGGAGGTGCCGGGGGCTGAAAATCGTATTTACCAATCACTCTGCTGCCTAATGAATAATCGATTTCGATAAAGTTTCCGCGATAATCGAGGAAGTAGGCATTTCTGTAGGGATTGACAGCGGGCAGCCTGAGAAACATCACCCCTGAAGGGTCACGTTGAGCAAAACCTCTGTTTCCCGGATTTCCATCCTGAACGATCAGGCCGTTGTCATACAGCGAGAAAGACTGGCCCCGCAGCTGATCGATGATCTTCCCTACATAGTTTTGAGAAGATAAACTTCCACCGGCAAAAAGGAACAGGATAATCCCCAGGCCGTATTTCATTTTTTTAATTAATGCTTTCATAATTACTTATTTTATAGCATAAAGTTACCTTTTTTAACTAAAAATTTTAACGGATTTATTAAAAATACCACAAAAGTGTAATGCCGGTTTTGGGATTTCGTGATGATACTGCAGGAATATCAGCTGTAGGTTTGAGAATATGATGTAAAGATGTAAGAGTATGGTTTACAGGTGGAAGAATATGGTTTGCAGGTGTAAAAATATAATCTACAGGAGCAAGAATATAGTTTACAGGCGCGAGAATATTAATTGCAGATGCAAAAACATAAACTTTCCATACGAGAAAGTAAAATTTCCATACAAGAAAGTAAACTTTCTATGCAAGAATATAAACTTTCCAAGCAAAAAAGTAAACTTGCCTGGCCTTAACGTAAACTTATCTGGCAAGAATATGCTTTTACAGAGTTCCGGTGTTATCCGGCTCAGCAGAAAACAACCTGATAACTATACCTTATTAAAATGTATGTTCCGAAGTTACCGGGAAAGAATTAACTTTGAAAGAGAATCAATATTAACCAAAAAAAAATAAGCGCATAGGCGAAAAAATCATTGTTATCAGACACTCTACCGGAGAGTATCATTTACCTGTAGAACCGGGAAAACTGCAGGAAATGCAACAGCAGATTGATCGATGCTTAAATGATGAACAACCGGCTATTGTTGTTAAGAGTGCTGATGGGGATCAGCATATTTATCCCACTGATTTAATAAAGAACAGCTACATCAAAATCGTGGATAAACCGGATAGCGGTTTTTCAGAATAAAAATAAAATCGGGCTGTCTCAGTTTTGAGACAGCCCGATTATTTACATTTTAATTTCCCATCGCTTTATGATCGGTAAAAAACCTGAAATTTTCTTTTTTCTCGATAAGCTGCATCGGATATAATTCCGGGTTGTAGGCTCCGTTGAGGATTTCATTCAGGGCATGTCTTTTGGTTTCGCCAAATGCAACAGCTAATATATTTTCCGCCTTATTGATGATCGGTGCGGTGAGTGTGATTCTGAACATTTCCTGGGGTTTCAGGTAATAGGCATCGACCCATTTATCCTTTTCATGCAGAATTTTTTCACCCGGAAATAACGATGCCGTATGCCCATCATCACCCATCCCCAGAAGGATAAAATCAAAAATTCCTTCATCTCCAAGAACATTTCGGATCTGTGCTTCATATTCCTTTGCAAAATCTTCCGGAAGAACATTGTCTTTATACATTGGAAAAACACGACCACGGTCTACCGGCACTCTATCAAGCAATGTTTCAAAAGTCATTTTCGCGTTGCTTTTGTCGTCATTTAACGGCACCCATCTTTCATCAACCCAAAAGAAATCGATCTTGTTCCAGTCGATTCTCGTGGCATATTCTTCTGTGGCGAGCAATTTAAAAATAGCTTTTGGAGAGGAACCTCCGCTGAGTGCTACGGCAAAACTTCCTTTTTTCTGTATTGATTTTCCGGCGAGTTCTGCAAAAGTATCGGCGGCTTCTTTATATAATGTATCTAAATCATCAAATACTGTGATATTCATTTTCAGTTTTTTATATTAAACAATTTTACCACCAGCTGTGTCCCTGTCTTTCAACGAGTGCAAAGCTTTCATCAGGGCCCCATGTTCCGGCTTTATAATTCGGAAACGAGGCATCTTTATTATTGGCCCATGCTTCCTGAATGGTTTTTACGACGTCCCAGGCTTCTTCTACCTGGTCGGAACGCATAAACAGGGTTAGATCCCCTAAGAGCGCATCAAGGAGCAGCGTTTCATACGCTTCGGGCGTGTCTTCCTGGCATACGAAATAATCGAAAATCATTTCTACCGGCTCAAGAGCCAGTGAAAGTCCCGGTTTTTTGGCCATAAACTGCAACCTGATATCCATGAGCGGCTGAATATTAATGACCAGCCTGTTGGCCGACAGCAAATGTTGGGTATCTGAGAAAGTGGAATGCGGAAGGGGCTTAAACTGAATGGTAATATAAGAGTGTTTCTCTTTCATTTTTTTCCCGGTGCGAACGTAGAAAGGAACACCCTGCCAACGCTCATTATCGAGATAAAACTTGACTGCCGCAAAGGTTTCCGTGTTGGAGTCGGGTGCGATACCATTTTCCTGGCGATAGCCCTTAGACTCTACGCCATTCACTACATTTCTTCCGTACTGCCCTCTTACTGCATAGTGATCAACTTTATCTGCCGGAATTCTGCGGATCGACTTGAGCACATCTACCTTGCGATCACGGATTTCACCGGATCCCAGTGATGCAGGTGGTTCCATGGCTACCATGCAGAGGATCTGCAGCAGGTGATTCTGGATCATATCTCTCAGTGCGCCGGTCTGCTCATAGAAGCTTCCTCTTGTCTCCACACCGACTTCTTCGGCTACGGTAATCTGAACCGATTCAATGTGCTTGGAATCCCAAAGCGGCTCGAATATGGAATTTCCAAATCTGAAAGCAAGAATATTCTGCACCGTTTCTTTGCCTAAATAATGGTCGATACGGTAGATCTGTTCTTCTTCAAAGGTTTCGGAAAGGAGGTTATTGAGTTCGATTGCCGACTGCTTATCATGCCCGAAAGGTTTTTCGATAATGATGCGGTCTTTTTTAGGATCCGAAGCCAGTGAGCTGCTTTTGATATGATTGGAGATCGTAGATATGAAATTGGGTCCGATAGAGAGGTAGAATAACCTGTTGGCCCTTGTTCCGTAAATCTTATCGAAATCATCGAGTTTCTTCTGAAGGTCATTGTATGAATTTTCTTCATCCAGCTGATGTCTGAAATAGGTAATATGTGCCTGGAAACCCGCCCAGTCTTCCTGGGTCAGTTTCTTTCTTGAAAAGCTTTCAAGATTTTCCTTCACATAGTTCTTAAAATCTTCATCTTTATTGTCTGCCCTGCCTAAAGCGAGAATATTGAATCCTTTAGGCATTCTTCCGTCGATATATAAGTTATAAAATGCCGGAAATAGTTTTCTTTTTGCAAGATCGCCTGTTGCCCCGAAGATAATTACGGTCGTAGGTCTCAGGCTTTTATTGTCGTTCATTTTTCCGAAATTTATTGATTTGTACTGTTCCAAGAAGTATGGAAGACCCCTTCCCTGTCGATTCTCTGATACGTGTGTGCTCCGAAGTAATCTCTCTGTGCCTGGATAAGATTGACAGGCAGAGATCTGGTGGTATAAGCATCAAAATATCCCAGAGCTGTCTGCAGACCGAGACTCGGAATCCCGTTCAGAACTGCGTATGATGACGTTTTGCGTAATGATTTTATTTTAGATTTTACCAGTAAAGAGATTTCTTTATCCAGTAAAATATTGGTCAGTTCAGGATTTTCGGTGTAGGCGGCATAAAATTTCTCTAACAGTAAAGAACGGATGATGCATCCTCCTCTCCAGATTTTTACGACATCTTTTAAAGGAATTTCAAACTGATATTCTTCCGAAGCTTTTATCAATAAAGCCAAGCCCTGTGCGTAGCTGATGAGGGTGGCCAAATAAAGGGCATCTCCTACCTCACGGATAAACAATTCTTTGTCTTCAGGGTTTGTGATTTCTTTTTCGGAATATATCTCTGAAGCCTGGATTCTTTCTTCTTTATAGGCTGATAAAATCCTGGAAGTAACCGCAATATCGATGGTGGGGATCGACACACCTATTTCCATGGCCTGCTCTGAGGTCCATTTTCCGGTGCCTTTTGCGCCGGCTTTGTCGAGGATCTGATCTAAAAGATCACTGTTTGTTAAAGTATCTTTCTGTTTGAATATATCCCTGGTAATTTCGATAAGGAAAGAATTCATCTCACCGTTATTCCATTCTTTAAATACTTCGTAAAGCTCATCGTTATTGAGACCTGCTCCTCTTTTAAGAAGATCATAGGCTTCGCTGATGAGCTGCATAATGGCATATTCGATTCCGTTATGCACCATTTTCACGTAATTCCCAGCGGATCCTTTTCCCATATATGCGGTACATGGCTCATGGTCTACTTTTGCAGCAATGGCTTCGAGCATGGGCTTCAGAAGGCTGAAGGCTTCGGCATCGCCACCGGGCATAATGCTGGGACCTGTACGGGCTCCTTTTTCACCACCTGACACCCCCATTCCCATAAAATGCAGACCTTTTACTGCCATATCGGCCACCCTTCTGTTGGTATCCTGAAAATAAGAATTTCCGGCATCAATAACGATATCTCCCCTGGTGAGGAGTGGTGAAATGCTATCCAGAACAGCGTCTACAGGTTTTCCTGCAGGAACCATCAGAATAATTTTCCTTGGTGTTTCCAGCGCAGCGACAAATTCCTGCATCGATCCTGTTCCTGTGATTTTCATTTCTGAAGTTGCATCGCTGTGCAGCTGGTTTACTTTTTCCTGATCGAGGTCGAAACCTGCCACTGAGAATCCGTTATCAGCAATGTTGTAGAGAAGATTTCTCCCCATCACTCCGAGGCCGATCATCCCGTAATTATATCCTTCCATTGTAATGATATTATATAAATTCTGTTATACAGAGAATAAAATTACGTAAATGCTTATGATGAAAAAAATAATGCGGAAAAAATTGTTTATTCCTTAATAATTAAAGATCATCAAATATTCATTTAAATCAGTTAAAAAATAAAATTTATTCAACATATACCATATTTAACCATCATTAAAATAATATTTATCCGGTTTTGACGATCAATAAATTTTAACAAAACATTCATTAGATTTTTTAAATATTAAAATTACCGAGCATACCTATTTGCAATCCGGAACTTTTAATTATTTTTGGTTAAAAGCTAAATGAAATTAAACCGGTATGAAAACGCTTAAAATATCAGGAGTGTTCAGGCAAATCCGCTGGAAAGAGATCCTTGCTATCGTTGTTCTTCTTCTGGCATTTGTTTTTTTCAGAAGTGAAAGGCATGAACTGGCCTCTATCGGGCCCCAACTGAAGAACTCCGATCCCATGTGGATTCTCGCCGGAATTGTTTTATCTCTTATCTATATTTTTCTCCAGGGATTAATGTATGTAACCAGTTTCAGAAGTGTCGGGCTGAATATCAGTATTTCCGATGCCATCGGACTGTTTCTGAAAAGGAACTTTTTAAGTGTTTTCCTTCCGGCCGGCGGCGTAAGTTCACTGGCCTATCTTCCCAGAAATATAAGAATTCTCGGCTACAAATCTTCAAAAGTTCACCAGGCCAGTGCCATCTATGGCTTTGTGGGTCTGCTGACGGTGGTCATCGTTGGAATTCCACTGCTGTTCTATGCGGTATCGATTCATAAAAATTTTGGAAACAGCTGGATCGGAATACTTGTTTTGGTTCTCGTTCTTTCTTTGCTGTACGGAGTCTTTATTTCATTTAAAAGAAAAAACAGGCTCTACCGTTATACTGAAAAGAAATTCCCTAAAATCATCAGCTCATCGGAAGAAATTTTCAGCAGTGAGGTTGACAGGAAAAATTTCCGCTATACCATCGCTGTTTCGGTTGCCATAGAATTTTGCGGGGTTTTTCATCTGCTGATTGCCATGTATGCCTTCGGCGTAAAAGAATCTTTTTCTGCGGCGGCTATTTCATACGTTATTTCCGTGTTACTGATGATCGTATCTCCTTTTTTAAGAGGACTGGGGGCTGTGGAATTTTCGCTTACATATATTCTTGCGGCTTTCGGATACGAGCATTCACAAGGATTGGGAATCACGCTTCTTTACCGTTTCTTTGAGTTCTGGCTCCCGCTGATCCTGGGCGTAGCGGCATTTCTTTGGGGCGGAAGAAAACTGTTTGCCCGGCTGTTGCCTGTACTCATGATTTTCCTGCTGGGTGTCATCAACATACTTTCCGTTATTACTCCGGCATTGGCCAACCGGCTGGATCTGGTTAAGAATTATTTATCATTAGATTTTATTCATCTTTCAAAAATGCTTACACTTATTGCGGGCGTTTTGCTATTGGTGACTTCTGCCAATCTTTTTAAAGGAACCAAAAGAGCATGGTATTTTGCAGTGGGCCTTGCTATCACTTCCGTGGTTTTCAATATCGCCAAAGCTTTGGATTATGAAGAAGCCTTATTTGCACTGTTTACGCTTGGCTTGCTGTTTTACAGCCGTAAAGAATATACATTCCGGACCAGCAGGTTTTCGCTTCAGCGCGGATTCGGTTGGTTTCTGGGGATTTTTGCCGCCATCTTTATTTTTAATTATCTGGCGTTTTATTTTATTAGTAAATCTCATTTCGGGATCGACTTCACGAAACAGCAGGCTTTATACTATACCTTACACACCTTTCTTCTTTTTAAAGATTCCGGACTGGTTCCCAGAACGGGTTTTGCCAGGGATTTTCAGCAGCTTAATTATATTCTAGGTGTTATTTCATGGCTGGTTCTTATTTTTTCGTTCTATAAAACCAATGCCTACAAAAAACAAAATGACACGCAAGACCATATCGATGCAGAAAACCTGGTAAGGGAATACGGCGTTTCTTCATTGGATTATTTTAAACTGACCTGGGATAAACAGTTTTTCTTTAATGAAAACAAGGAAGGCTTTCTTTCTTACAAAACGGCCAATGGATTTGCGGTGGTGCTGGAAGATCCTGTGTGTGCAGAGAATGATAAGACCAATCTTATTCTGGAGTTTGAAAAATATTGCCGTCACCACAGCCTTAAAACCTCTTATTACCGTGTCGGGGAAAGCAGTCTTATTTATTTTGATCCGCTTCATAAGCAGAAACTTTACATCGGCCAGGATGCCATTCTTGATGCAGAGAATTTCAGTCTTACGGGAAAAGAGAGAAAATCGGTGAGAAACGGAATCAATGCGCTCCAGAAATCAGGATATGTCACAGCGGTAAAATATGCTCCGCATGATGAAAAAACACTGGATCAGGTGGAATATGTTTCTAACGAATGGCTGAAGGAATTCGACAAAAAAGAAATTGTTTTTGCCGAGGGAATGTACGAGCGGGAGGTTGTAAAAAACCAGGATCTCATAACAATCTCCGACCCTGACGGGAAATGCATTGCTTTTCTTAATATCATCCCCTTCTGTGCTCCTGACGAATGCAGCTACGATATGATCCGGAAAACTGAAAATGCTCCCGGCGGAAGTACCGATGCCCTGATCGTAAAGCTTGTGGAATACGCCAAAAGCAAAGACCTCAAGTTCATCAACATGGGAATGACCCCCATGGCAGGAATAGAAGAACCCAACAACACGGCTGAAGAAATCCTGAAATTTGCCTACCAGCGCGTGGGAAGCTTTAAACATTATCAGACCCTGAGAAATTTTAAAGAGAAATATGCCGACCTGTGGGAAAACAAATATCTGATCTACGACAACGATCTGGACTTACTTCAGCTGCCAGCCGTTTTAAATAAAATAATGAAGCCGTGAAAAAATTTTTAACCTTAATTTTTAGGATCATCTGCGTATCCTTCGTGGTGAGTTTAGTGGGATGCCAATCCGATCAAGATTTTAAGATCACCCAATGGAACGATCATACCGATAAGCCGATCATTTTCTATATCAGCGGGGACGCCGGTTTTAATACGTTCTCGAAAAACTTCGGAGAAAACCTCCATCATTTCGGCTATGATGTTTTTGCTTTGAATACGAAGACGTATTTCTGGAATAAAAAAACACCGCAGCAAACCTCATCCGATATCGAAAACTATATTAATGAACAGCTTAAAGGGAGAAAGAACCAGCATGTAATCATTGTAGGATTTTCATTTGGAGCCGATGTCACCCCTTTTGTATACAACAGGTTTTCAAGTGACCTGAAGGATAAAATTCAAAAAGTATTCATCATCGGACCTTCAAAAAGCAATGATTTTAAAATACATCTGGAGGAATATTTCGGGGAGGAACCTAAGGGAAGTTTACCGGTGATTCCGGAGATCAATAAGATGACCGGGGTTCCGTTAATGGTCATTCTCAGTGATTTCGAATTTGCGCATTTTCCTTATCAGCAGATAAGTCTAAAAAGCAATTATCAGATGAAACATATTGCCGGTGATCATCACTATGGCGGCAATACCAAAATGCTGGCCGATTTTATCAACACCCATCTGAAATAACCTTGTTTTTCTTTGCAGAAAGGCTTATGAAAGCTGAAAGTATTGACGGATCGATAGGTTGGTCCGCCGAAAAATTGTACTTTTAGCAGCGTCAAATTTCAATTTATTTTCATCAAAAAAAACCAAATGAAGATATTTTCATTTAAAACTGCCGCTTCATCAGCTGCAATTTGTTTAAGCACAGCCGTTTTTGCCCAGCAGCGATATTCGGTAAGCGGTACCGTAAAAGATTTAAAAACCGGAGAGCTCCAGATTGGTGTTGCCGTAAAAATAGCCGAGGACCCTACCGTTTCCGTAGTGTCCAACGAATATGGCTTTTATTCTCTGTCACTTCCCAAAGGGGATTATCACCTCATTATTTCTTATCCCGGATTCAAAGATTTCCGGCAAAGCGTTACGGTTGAAGACAATATAAAGCAGGATCTGCAACTGAGTCCGCAGGAGGAAGAAAGGGTTGCGAAAATAGATGAAGTAGTAATCTCGGGTGTAAAAAAGGACAAAAACCTGACCTCTGCCCAGATGGGTACGGAAACTTTAAGTATAAAAAATATCGAAAAACTTCCTGTCTTATTTGGTGAGAAAGACATTATGAAGACGATACAGCTTTTGCCCGGTATTAAAAGCACCGGCGAAGGAAACAGCGGTTTCAGTGTAAGAGGCGGCGCCACCGACCAGAACCTGATTCTCCTGGATGAGGCTTCGGTATATAATGCTTCGCATCTTCTGGGGTTTTTCAGTACTTTCAACAGTGACGCACTGAAGGATGTAAGCATCATCAAAGGGAACAGCCCTGCCCAGTACGGCGGAAGACTGTCTTCCGTACTGGATGTCAAGATGAAAGACGGAAACAACAAAGATTATAACATCAATGGCGGTGTAGGACTGATCAGCAGCAGATTGAGCGTGGAGGGACCCATTCAGAAAGAAAAGTCTTCATTCATCGTGTCGGGAAGAAGAACGTACGCCGATCTTTTCCTGAAAACGACCGACGATTTTAAAAACAATAAGCTTTATTTTTATGATCTGAATTTAAAGGCTAATTATCAGATCGACGACAATAACCGGCTTTATTTATCGGGATATTTCGGGAGAGACGTCTTAGGATTGGGAAATACCTTTTCAACGGATTGGGGAAATACCACGACTACCCTCCGGTGGAACAGCATCATCAACAGCAAATTGTTTTCCAATACGTCTTTGATTTACAGCAATTACAACTATAATGTAAGTTTAAGCAGTAACAATAATACTTTTGGCATTTCTTCCAAAATCGAAGACTGGAATCTTAAGCAGGATTTTAGCTGGTTTGCAGGCAACAATCATTCTGTAAAGTTTGGTCTTCAGTCTGTTTACCATACGATCACCCCAAGCAGTGCTTCGGGAACAAGTGTCAGCAGCTATCCACGAAACCCGAGATATTCATGGGAAAATGCGCTGTATATCAATGACGATTACAAAGTCTCTGAAAGTTTTACGGTTAATTACGGTTTAAGGCTTGCGCTGTTCAGTGTATTGGGCGGCGACACCTTTAACACGTATGAAAATGGTATTTTAACAAATTCGGAATTTATCGAAAAAGGAAAATTCGGGAAAACCTATATCAATCTTGAGCCCAGAATCACGGCCAATTACCGGCTTAATGAAGTCAGCAGCATCAAAGGAGGATATTCCAGGAATACACAGAATCTGCATCTGCTGAGCACCAGCGGAAGTGGAAATCCTACCGATCAGTGGATCGGAAGCAGCCTTACGGTAAAGCCTGAAATAGCTGATCAGATAAGCGTTGGATACAGCAGGAATTTCAGCAATAATAATTTTGAGCTGAATGCAGAGGTTTATTATAAATCGATGCAGAACCAGATCGACTATAAGAACGGTGCCGAAATAACGTTTGACACCGGCAGCGATGTCGAAAGCGAACTTCTTTTCGGAGAAGGAAGAGCCTATGGTCTTGAGATCATTGCCAAGAAAAAAAGCGGAAAACTCACCGGCTGGATTTCCTATACGCTGTCCAAAACGGAAAGAAAAATCAATGGAATTAATGACGATCAATGGTATAATGCCAGACTGGATAAGACACACGACATTTCCGTGGTTGCCACTTATCAGCTGAATCCAAAATGGTCTTTTTCAGGATTATTTCTTTACAGTACCGGTTATGCGGTGACTTTTCCCACAGGAAAATATGAGCTCAACGGGCAGACTATATTTCAGTACAGCAACAGAAATGCAGACCGAATGCCGGCCTATCACCGAATGGACCTTAATGCGACGTATGAACCGGCCAGTAACAGGCGTTTTAAAGGTTCGTGGTCATTCGGCGTTTATAATGTATACGGCCGTGAAAATGCCTACATCATCAATTTTGAAAACAATCCCGACAAACCCGGGACGACCAGAGCTGTACAAACCTCATTATTCCGATGGGTTCCCAACATCACTTATAACTTTAAATTTTAATCATGAAAAAGACGTGCATCATTATATTATCAGCCCTCTGTTTGATATCATGTAAAAAAGAGATCGACCTCGACCTGGAGGATCAAAGCGGAAAAATCGTTATTGAAGGAAACATTACTGATGAGCCGGGACCCTATTTTGTAAGAATTACCAAGTCCGTAGCGTTTACGGAATACAACCAGTATCCTTCGGTCGACAATGCGCAGGTAACCCTCAGCGACAATGCGGGACACAAGGAAACCCTTCAGCATATCGGGGGAGGAAATTATGAGGCACAGACCTTTACGGGAGAACCTGGAAAAACTTATACTCTAAGCGTAAGTGTTGATGGAAATGTATATACCGCCAACAGCACAATGCCCCAGCCGGTTGACTTCAATGGTCTTGAGCAGGATTCTTTCTCCATCGGAAGCGAAACTACCTATACGCTTTTACCGGTGTTCACAGATCCGCCGGCTTTAGGCAACCGTTATCTGTTTGTGTATACCGTAAATGACAGTTCGCAGAAGTTTTTTTCAGAGTTTTCCGATAATGTAAATAATGGATTGCCGAACCAGAGGCCTTTGCTGCTGCCGAACGATGACACGGATCCGGGAGATATAAAAGTTGCAGCGGGAGACACGATCAATGTAGAAATGCAGTGTATCGATCAGAATATATTTACCTTTTATTCTGCTCTTCTTCAGCTTTCAGGAAGTGGTCCCGGTGGAGGAACTACGCCAGCGAATCCGCCGAGCAACATCAGCAACGGAGCATTGGGATATTTTTCTGCTCATACGGTAAAAAAGTTAAGTGCTGTCATTCAATAATAAATGAATCAGCACTTAAACAAAAAATATTAATATATGATAGATTTTCTATGCGTACATTTTGTATTCAATAGGCAGGCACAGAAGATTTTTCTTTACAATTAAAAAGAGATCGTCGAAATAAAAACGTATTGATATATCGTTTACTTCCGTAAGCACATTTCCGTCTTCATCCTTGCAATACAGCGTGAAGGTATTACCCTCCACTCTCTTAAAATGCCAGTGCTGGATCTCACAGGATAAATTCGGTTGTTCGTTTAAAATAATTTCAAGTAGCCACGTGCAGTCTTCTTCACTGGATACATCAAAAATTCCTTTTGTCAATTTATACCCTTGCTTATATTCGTATAAATCTTCAGCTGCTTTATATGCATCGTAAAGCGTATTCGCAGAGTTTCTTTTTTTGTTTCGTTTAATAATACTCATGAGATTTAGTTTATAAATTATAAAGGTTTTTAATTCAATTTTGTTTTACTGTCGATATTCTGATAAAGTTCTGTACCTGTTTCATTTCTGATCTGCTTTACAAATTCATTATATTCACTCGGCAGGATCAGGTAATTGCCAATTTTCCAGATCACGATTTCCTCAAATAAGAAATCAGGCGAGATAAAAGGCTTTTCAAAAATTATATTGCTTTGGCTGTCTTTGCACTGCAGCAGATATTGTAGTCCTTCATTTCTTTTCAGTGTCCAAAATTCCAAAAGTTCTCCTTCTGATGATTTAGGCTGAAAACAGATGATCTGTAAAAGCCAGGAGCACTGCTCTTCAACGGATATTTTATAAATCCCTTCCGAGAGGAAAAATCCTGATTTAAACTCAACAAAATCATTTGGCTGTACAAAATGACTATAATAGTCATTGGCCGACTGCATATAATTTTTCATTTATACTGATATTCTGTAATTTTGTTTTATATTTGCAAATATAGACTAAATTCCGACTATAAAAAATATTTATGGACAAAATTCAGACCACAAAAGAAAGAATTTTCATTTTTCTTGAAAAAAACGGCATTAAAAAGGAGTCTTTTTACAGAGAAACCGGAATAGCGGCATCGAATTTTAAGGGAGCTGGTCTAAAAAGCGACCTTGGCGTAGACAAACTTGCCAGAATTCTAAAAATATATCCGGAACTTAATGATAACCTCATCTGGCTGATTACCGGTGAAGGTGAATTGCTGACGGAAACAGCACAAAATGAAAAAGACCATCAGAATGATGATCTTTATGCGAATGATATTAATGATAAAATCGGAGATCTACTTGCGAACCTTTTTGCCCAGTACAATACCCAGGACAAAAGTTTGATGTTCTTACAAAGCCAGATTAATAAAATTGAACAGAAATACAGTAAAGCCATTTCGGAACAAAACAAAATGTTGAATGAAATTCTTTCAGCCATGAAGACAACAGTAAAATAATCAGTTTTTGTTGATGATTATTTTTTCCGATCCGTAAATAAAGCTTTTCGTAGGCACAGACATCACAAGATACCCAAGCTCATTGGTGAAAACTTCAAGATCCTCAAGGGTTTTGATAAAACCATTGTTAATCTCTTTCTTTACAAGATTCATTTTTCGTATGTATTCCTCTTCAGATATTACTGCATTGTCGTAATCTTCCCATAATTTATCCGAGAGAGCAACAAGAATCTTTAATCTATCTCTGTGACTACTCATTTTTACCTAATCGTTTAAATAATATGGAAGAAAACCTCTCTAATGTACTGTTATTGAATTTATCCAGAAGATAAATTTTCCTGTAGTACCTGTCCAGCAGAAATACAAGGACTATAATCACCAAAAGCAGACTTACAATAGCAAGATCGGCGATAGCAGAAATTTTGTTCTGATTGAAAAACACAAATTTCACATACGTGCTTAAGTGAAAATAGCCGGATATTAATGCGGCATAAAAAGTAAACCTGTTAGCTCTGAACAGACCGCCCAACGCCAACAGTATCATACAAACCGGTATCGACAGGAAATAGATTGCAGAATCCAGATCGAGACTTCTTACCCCGGCGTTGTTATCAAGCTGCACACTCACATCCATGAAATACCCCACTATATTGTTCAGAAAAGGCAATATAGCAGAAATAATTACAAAAACAGAAGCCGTGATCTCAATAATGAGCTTACTTAGGCCTGTCCGGTTTTGTCGGGTCAATTGTTTCTCCTGAATTGTCTCCCTGTTGTGAGGAAATTCCGCCTGAGATTTCTTGTGTTGCATTGATAATTTCGTTGGTTTTCATTGAGTCCGCTACTACTTTCGCTGTCGTTCCGCTGTTTTCTTCACCTGTTTTCATGAAAATTTTGGAACTTTTTGTCTGAACAGGGGAAGAGTCTGCCTCTTCACTTCTGTCCGAACAAGCCGTTAAAAGTGACAGTAATAAGATTCCGGATAATAATAGTTTTATGTTCATAATAAAAAAAATTTAGCACCTAAAGATAAGCCTTACGACCCAAATTTAGAATAGTAAAATTAAAATAATTAGTTATCATTTCCTATATCAAAAAAGACAGAGGATTATTTTTCCGGTTTTTTATATCACCTTTTATTGAATTCAAATTTACTAAAATATATTCAGATTTTAAAAGCTTTAAACAATTAAAATTCACTTAAATAACCAAATAATTTAATAATCGGAAAATTAATAATTCAACAAGTGATGAAGTAAATTTTATTGAGTTGAAAATGGAAATTTTCAAATAATTGACTATCAAATATTTACATAAATTAATTTTTAACGGATTTGTTTTAAAAAAATATATAAAAATAAAATAACTCTACTTTTCAGCACAGTATTATGCGCTGAATATTTTTTTCATATTTTTTTATCGGCTGATGATTTTTAAGGAATTTCACCTTTAAAAGTTCTAGAAAAACCAAAATTTGACATTTATTTTTTCACTGATTTTTTTTATAAAAAATTTAAATTTTTGTGAAATTTTCATCGAAAACAATGTAAAATATACCATAATAACAATGATTTGTGACACGAAAAGTTATGGGTTGTCCGTAATTTTGTATTCTAAATCACAATGATATGGAAAAACAGATCAGAATTAAAACAATACTCGTTGCTGTAGATTTCAGTGAAAAAGCAGACAGCGCAGTACTGCTTGCCGTTCATATGGCCAGACGTCACCACGCACGGGTCATCCTTTTCCATAATCTGACCCATTTTTATGTCATCGACAGAACAGGAAGGCAGATGGTAGGAGAAGAAACCGTAAGCAAACATTACAAGGAAGCGGAAAACAGCCTGCGCCTGATGAAAGATAATCTTCAGGTAAAATATCATGATGTCAGTTTTATCAAAATCATTGGCAACGACTCTATCGTCAACAGCATCAACAAAATCATAGATAGCGAATCGGTTGATCTTGTCATTGCCGGCACATCCGGAAAACAAGGCCTTCGGGAGCTCATTTTGGGATCATCATCGTATCAGATACTTACAGGGGTCAAGTGCTCTGTTCTTCTCATGCCTGAAGATTCTCATCAGTATACTTTTGAAAAAATCCTCGTTCCGGTAAGGGTTACCAATAAGCTTGATGAAAAACTTCAGATTTCAAAGCTTATTGCAGAAAAAAATAAGGGATTTATAGGTCTTCTCGGCATTTCAGACAATGAACATTTCCGCGATGTACGGAAGGCTTTCATCAAAGCCAGGGAATCTCTGCGCGGAGACGAAGCCATGCACCATTCTTCTTTCGTGGTAAGCAATCATCACAAGGCCGTTGAAATTTCAAAAGCCTCTAAAGATGATAAATTTGATCTGATCATTCTGAATTATCAGGACGAAGAGGGCTGGAAATCTTTCTTCGCAGAGAATTTCTTTAAACAGATCATAAACAACACTTCTGTTCCTTTGCTCTTTTTTAAGGATGATGAAGCCACACCGCAGGACCCGGAACCCAGCGGATATGATATTACCCTACCCTTTCCGGGATAACAGAATAAATATGATAACAATAGAAATATACAAACCAAAACCATCAAACGAAACCACCGATATTAAAAAAATTTCCGGATTTCTTTTTGAACATCTCGAGCAATACGGAGATGACCAGTCTGATATTATAAAAGCCATTGACTATGCCCTGGGAAAAGACAGTAAACCCGGTGGACTTATCGTAACAGCCAAAGATCAGCATACACAGGAATTAAAAGGTGTCTGTGTAGTCAATAAAACAGGGATGAGCGGATATATTCCTGAGAACATACTGGTTTACATTGCCACCGACAAACAGGCCAGAGGCCAGGGAATCGGAAAAAATATCATGGAAAAAGTAATTGAAACCGCAGAAGGAGATATCGCACTCCACTGCGAAAGTGAAAACCCGGCCCGTCATCTTTACGAAAAGCTGGGATTCAAAACCAAATATCTTGAAATGCGATTAAAAAAATAATATGTCTTATATCACTTTAAATAAACAAAAACTAACCCATAATTATAATTTTCTCAACCAGCTTTTCGACCGCCACGATATTGAATGGGCCGTCGTTGCCAAACTTCTCTGCGGAAATGAGATCTTTCTGAAAAGCCTCCTCTCCGTGATCGACAATGATGTCTGCGATTCGCGTCTCAGCAACCTGAAAAAGATCAAAGCGCTGTCGCCGGAAACCAAAACGGTCTATATCAAACCTCCTGCAAAACGTCTTGCAGCAAGCATTGTGAAATATGCCGATGTCAGCTTCAATTCTGAAATAGAAACCATAAAAGTATTATCGGAAGAAGCTTTTAAACAAGACATAACTCACCGAATCGTTATCATGATCGAAATGGGCGAGCTGCGTGAAGGAATCATGGCCGACTCACTGATTGATTTTTATGCTGAAGTCATCAAGCTTCCCAACATCGAGGTTTCAGGAATCGGAACCAACCTGAAATGCCTTAACGGGATCCTTCCTGACCGTGAAAAGCTCAACAGCCTCATCCGATACAGACGGGATGCCGAGGTTCATTTTAAAAAGAAAATTCCGTATATCAGCGCCGGGTCTTCCGTTACCATTCCGCTGCTAAAAGACGGGAATGTTCCTGAAGGAATCAACCATTTCAGGGTGGGTGAAAGCCTGTTTTTCGGAACCGATGTATTTAATGATCATTATATTACAGGAATGCACCGTGATGTTTTTGCCCTAACGGCCGAAGTGATCGAAGTCAATGAAAAACCGATGGTCCCCACAGGAAAAGTAGGTAAAAACCTTACGGGTGAAAGTCCGGAATATGACCAGAATGACAGGGGTAAAACGTCATGCAGGGCAATTGTGGATCTTGGGGTTTTAGACATCGATGTAAAACAGGTCTACCCTCTTGGTGAAGGTATTGAAATCCTGGGAGCCAGCTCAGACATGATGATTTTAAATATTACCGATGAAAATAAAGAGGTAAATGTGGGCGACGAGCTTGACTTCGGGGTAAGCTATCTTGCCGTACTGCGGGCGATGAATTCTGATTATGTGGATAAAAAGGTCATCAATACAGGCAAAATGAAAAAAATCCCCGAAAAAGCAGCACGTTAAAATTTAAACAAGACTAAAATACCGCAGAAGAGATTTGCGGTATTTTTTATATATTTAGATGATAACGGAAAGCCTTATATTTTGAAACAGAACATTAAAACACTGCAGCTGCACCATCTGGAAAAAAAACATCGCCTGAAAAACGACCTGTTGATTGGGCCTGTTGCAGAATTGTTCACCAGATTTGATCTGAAAAAACACTGGCGAAACCGGTTTTACGGAATCTTTATGTTCAAAGAAGCATCGGGATCCGTAGTGATCGATAACCAGCTTTATGAACTGGGTGAAAACCAGATGCTTTTCTTAAATTACAATCAGGTGTATTATTTTAATCCGTCTTCCGAACCTGAAGGGTACGCCATTTTGTTTACCAAATCTTTCTACAATTATATCTATACGGGAAATAAACTTATTCGCAGTGACACGGCCTTGGCAGATCTGCCACCGATTACCGAAATGAATGCTTCGTTTAAAAAGGAATTCCATGAGAGTTTACAAAACATTAAAAAGGAATATTCAGGAAACAGGCTGTATGGCAAGGAAATCATTTGCATGCAGCTGAAAATATTCATATTGCAGTTCATCAGAGCTTCAGCCGGGCAAAATGAACTTCCCGCACCGGCCGATCACAAAAAGGAAACCGTAGAAAAATTCTCAGAACTTGTCAACCTGTTTTATAAAGAATTTAAGACCACAGCGCCGTACGCTGAAAAGCTGAACCTCACGCCCAATTATCTGAATACATTGGTAAAAGATCAGCTTGCCATGAGTGCCGGAAATTACATCAGAAACAGGGTGATCCTTGAAGCGGAAAGACTTCTGCTCCACACTACTTTATCGGTAACGGAAATTTCTTACGAACTTGGATTTACAGATAATTCACATTTTGGCAAGTATTTTAAATCGGCCAACGCGATGTCTCCCAATCAGTACAGAGCGCTAAAAAAGCCATGAAAATGTATTGGTTAAACTTAATTGGTTTAAAAAAATTATCTATTATAAAATTTATGTATAAATAATTCTTAATTTATATCACATACCACATTCCCCCGTCTTTATCTGATGTTTTAGTATTTTAGCAAAAAATAAAAAGTGGCTTACACCATAAAGACGACTCAAGAGGGATTAATTTATATTAAAGCCTCAGTCATCATCAGGATCGGTAAACCCAACTCTGTGGACGGTGCAAAGGTTTTAGGTTTTCCTCTTATTATCAATGCTGAACAAATTAATTTTCTGAGTTTTGACACGGAAAGCAAGGTTACTTATTTTATGAGCAACGGCTTCCAGATCTCCATGAAAGTTCTTTACGAGGAAGCTGAAGAAGCCTTACGCATGGCAAAGTCGAATATCGAAAAAATAATAAAGCAATAAGCATTTATCGTTGAGAATGTCAAAATTATAATCATCCTTTGTCTTCTAAGGGCACCTCCGATTCGATCTTCATTTCAATACTTTATTGAATCATTCACATTTCTAAAATTCATAGTTGATAAAACCAACGGCATAGGCTTTGAATAAGGATAAAAGCCATCTGTACCGTAACCAAAGATCGCTTTTCACTTTATAATTATGAAAAAAGTATTGTCTGCATTTGTAATCACCACTTCGGCTCTTGTGGCTGCTATCTATCTGTCCGGCTATGATTTTATATTTAAAGCTTTTGCGCTGAACATGAAAAAAGGTCCCTTAACGCCTTCCGGTGACGATGCAGAAAAATTTTCTTCAAGAAGCATTCCTAACCTCAATCCTGATCCGTGGCAAAAATCAGCTGATTATAATTCAAACAGACTTTCTGAAACTATTGTTAAAGAGCTCAAAAAAACAAGAGCATCTTCGCTTATTGTTATTCGAGACTACAAATTAATTCACGAAGAATATTGGAAAGATCACCATTCTTCTTCGCAGATGAATTCTTTTTCAATGGCTAAAGGCATGCTGTCGATACTGGTCGGATGCGCCATCGACGACGGTTATCTGCAGTCTGAACACCAGCTGCTCTCATCCATATTTCCACACTATAAAAATAGTTTTTATGGAAAGCACCTCACCTTACACCACTTAATGACGATGCAGACGGGCCTTGACTGGAAAGAAGAATACCACCACCCTTTTTCTGAAAATTCTAAGCAATACTTCGTCGAAGATCTTGAGAAGCAGGCTTTTGAAATCGATTTTAAAGAAATGCCCGGTGAAAATTATGAATATCAAAGTGTTGCCGCACAACTCTTAGGCCTGGCATTAAGAAAAGTAACCGGGAAAGATCTGGCTACTTATCTGTCTGAAAAAATATGGCAGCCGCTTGGGATGGAATTTCCTGCCACATGGAGCATCGACAAAAAGGGAATTGAGAAAGCTTTCTGCTGTATTCATGCCACTCCGAGAGATTTTGCAAAGATCGGACAACTTATTATGCAGAACGGCTCCTGGAAAGGCAGGCAACTCATCAGCGAAGATTACTGCAAGAGAATGCTTACTCCCACAAAAGTGAATGACGCCTTCTGCTTTACGATATGGGCAGATGATGAAACGCCCTTGAAATACCGCTTTTTTTACGGCTTCCTGGGACAGTTTATCATCATGATCCCGGAAAAGAAAATGGTAATCGTAAAAACAGGATTTTACAACAGACTGGAAGTTGATAAAAAGAAAAGGCCTCTTCAGGTCAGACTATTTGCGGAAGAATTTGCACGTACGATGTGATGAAATTATTTAAGATTAAATCTGAATATATAACAGACTTCCTACAATAAGTACCACAGAAATCAGCATATTGGGGTGCTGGCATACGCTTTGAAGACAATATCATGACTGTGGTCATAAACCGGTTTAATTATTTCGCTATAGCCGGTTTTATACAGCAATCACTGCAAAAAATCGAAGTATAGATATGGAAAAAATCGACAGTATCGGAATTGTTGGGGGTGGGCCTGCAGCATTATTTGTTGTAAAACATCTTCTTTCAGAAAACGTTATCCCGCAAAATTTGTATATTTTTGAGAAGGGCAAGCGGCTTGGAGCAGGAATGCCTTACAGCCACGAAGGAGCTTCCGACGAGCATGTGGCCAATGTTTCATCCAATGAACTTCCTGAGCTGCCCGAAAGTTTTTCATCCTTTATCAAAAGAAAACCTTATCCTCATCACGCCGAATTTTCTGATTATCATAACATTAATGAATATAAAGTAATTCCCAGGCTTATACTGGGCGATTACATGGAGGAACAATTTAAAATACTGATCAGAAACGCAGGTAAAATGGGAATCCACGTAAAAGTATGTACAGAGACTACAGTTACCGATATCCGCAAAAAAGGAGATTCATTTGAAATTGTTACCGATCATGATGAAGTCTACGAATGCTCCGCAACGATCTTATGCACGGGACATCACTGGCCAAAAAAATATGAACAGCATGTACAAGGCTGGTATGATTCTCCTTATCCGCCCTCAAAATTCTCCGGTCCCACCAATTATTCCGTAGCGATACGCGGTACTTCGCTGACCGCCGTAGATGCCATCAAAACCCTGGCGCGTCTCAACGGGAAATTCACTGAAAACGATCATCAAATTTTGTATACATTAAACGAAGAAAGCCGTGATTTCTCACTCACTTTGTTTTCAAAAAGAGGATATCTTCCCGCGCTACGTTTCCACTCGGAAGGAAGTGCTTTTTCAGAAGGCTGGATTATGTCTCAGGAAGAAATTTATGATTATAAAAAAAACCATGGCGGCTTTGTAGATCTGGATTACGTATTCGAGCGAAATTTTAAGCAACCCCTGCGTAAGAAAAATGAAAAATTCTACCAGGAGATCAAAGACCTCAGCATTGAAGAATTTGTAAAAAAAATGCTCAGCATTCGGGAGGAGCTCGACAGTTTTGAGCTTTTCAAAGCAGAATATTACGAAGCACAAAAATCAATCGAAAGACACCAGACCATCGCCTGGAAAGAAACGCTTGCCGCTTTTAGCTATGCCATAAATTATCCTGCGAAACACTTTGCCGCAGAAGATATGATCCGGATGCGAAAAACTTTGCTTCCTTTGATTTCTGTGATCATTGCTTCTCTTCCTCAATCTTCTTACCGGGAAATTATTGCCTTGTACAATAAGGGATTGATCAGCCTTGTAAGCGTGGATGACGAAAGTTATGTGGAACCTGATGATGAAGGCGTTCTATACCATTACACCGATTCTCATACCGGTGACAAAAAATCCGATCACTACAAAATGTATGTTGACGCTATCGGTCAGCAACCCGTCAATTTTAATGATATTCCTTTCAAAACTTTGCGTGAAGAAGGATTGATCAGTTCAGGATATCTGAAATTTAAAGATACGAATGCGGGACGGGAGCAATTTGAAAAAGACCATACAAAAATCCTCAAAACGGATCCTGATCATTATTACCTGAGGGTGGACGGATTGAATATCAACGATTCTTTTCAGGCGGTTGATTATTATGGGAAAACCACGGAAAATCTTTTCATTATGGCTGTTCCGTATATTGCCGGCCTGAATCCGGATTATTCGGGACTTGATTTTTGTGATACTGCCGGAAAAAGAGTTGCCCTTTCCCTGAAACCTGATTTCGTTGCCGATAAGATCGTATCATCATAATATAATAGATTACCAATAATAATTTAATACAAAAGCTTGCTTAGGCATGCTTTTTCTGTAATTCGTTGTGATGATTATTTGCGGATTCTTTTCAGCTGACGGATTTTAGGGGTCAGGATTTTCTGCTGTCCCTGGTAGAATTCCCTGTAGATTTTTATGCTTTTCTCAAGATTTCTTTTTTTGTTTAAATAATCTTCATAAAGCTCATTCAGCTGAGTCATTATCAGTTGTGGATCATTCGTATCCATTAAAGAATGATGTTCGCAGTTTTTTACTAGATCCGAATAATATTTCATCCGTTCGATAAGGCTGGTGTGAATTTTCTGTTCTATTCCCTGCATGACTATCTGTTTAGATTCAACCTTGAAAATGCTGCTGCCGGACTGTCACTCTGAAACAATATACTATAGTTATTATCCATTATCATATTGGCCTGTTTGGAATAAATTTTTCCCAGAACATAGAAAATTAAGGTTTCATCCGGATCGCCTAAGGGAAGTAAAGGCAGTGTATTAAATTCATTGACAGTAAATTGCGGACTGATTCCGTTTACATAACCACCGTTTCCGTCAGCATTAAAAACTTTGTAAATGACAGGATGAAGCTGCCAGGTAATTTTTTTCGGTTTCCGCCTGTCTTCTATGGAAAACCCAGCCATATCTTTTCCCAAAGTCACATCCCCGATCTGGATGACTTCCATATAAGGCTTCAGATTATTGATCACGATTTCGGCTGCGGAAGCCGTGCTTTTTGAGGTTAAAACATATACTTTATTTAAACCTAAAGAATGGGCGTGCAGCGAACTGAAAGGCATCGCACCGGGATCATAGGCAATTTGCTGGGAAAAAGACCGTTGTACTTCGCCTCCATTCTTGTTGCCTTTATAAGTGATAAAAGGTGAGCCCGAAGAAATTCCCGCCGGAATCATCGAACACAGTGCCGCAGCCGAAGAAACTGAACCGCCGTAATTGTAACGAAGGTCCAGAATAAGTTCCTGGATTCCTGAAGATTTAAACTCTGCAAACTTCTGATTCAAAGCCGAGGCCATTCCGTCCGGAAAATCATAGATATAAAGATATCCTGTTTTTTTGCCATTCTGCTCAAATATTTTGGATATCAAAGGCTGATCGAGCGTATAACCGTAATATACCGTTATTTCTTTTTCATTGGTTAAAGAACCGTTCTGCCAGTTTCCGACCGAAAGCTCCAAAACGGTATGTCCGGGAATATCCCCGGCAAGCTGTTCTGCGTTTGATGCCGTAATTTCCTTACCGTTTATTTTTTTAATCAGCATTCCGCGTTCCAGCCCGGCATTTGAAGCTGGAGAATTTTTTAAAACCAGTTTGATGACCGTTTGCACTTTCCCATCGGCTGACTGCAAAATCGCATAATCGAAACCGAACATATTCCTTACTGACCTTGGATAAGAAGACTCATCTGCCGTATTGACAGCGAATGAAAAACGATCCTGAGGAGACAGCAAACTTTTAAAAAAATCTTTTGCAGGAAGATGATAATCGGGCTTTGCAGGCATTTGGTCGGCCCAGTAGTAATAGCGCCGCATACTGTCCCGGATCCAAAGATTCGTGTATTCCACAGTGCCTTCCTCGAATTCAGGTGCGTCATCATCAGTACGGTTGCAGGAGACCGCAAAAACGGACCCCAGCATTAAAAGCAAAAACTGAATTTTAAAAAAATCCTTCATAAATCATTATCCTTATAAATAATCAGCTACATCAATGTCACCTTTCACGACCATAACACCATTTTCCATTTTTTCCTGAAGTACGATCATGTTGGCACCAATATCCTGCTTTAAGGTGGCTTTTATAATGGTCGATCCGGTGTAAGGTTCTGTTGTTCCGGGTTTGTAGAGTTCCAGGTAAACCGGAGCTGTGGCGCTGAAATAATTATAAATCTTAACATTGGTAAAATCCTTTTTTCCAATGCTTTCGAATTCGGCAAGTACGAGTCCGTTTTCTCTTTTCAATATCCCTTTTACCCCTTCGCCATTGGATCCTGAAAACTCGCCGAGGTTGGGAAAGATAAATTCAAAGCCTACCTTTCCTAAATTTACCGATGGCTTTACGGCATAAGCCTGCAAAAAAATTCCGGGCAGATTAAAAAAATTCAGGTTTTTATACTTCTGGGCATTATCATAATCAATAGAGTACCTGGCAATCTGATTTCCTGTCTGACTATTATAAATTCCGAGTTCGTCGGATTCACCTTTATCCAGCACGAAATTGATCCGGGTTTCTATTTTATCGGTGTAAGAAGATGCTCCGTTGATGGAAACCGGTTTGCCGTTCATTCTTATCTGGATGATGTCCGGTTTTGAAAATCCTTTTATATTGACTTCAGCGGCGATCTGATCTTTATCATAGGTCTCAAGAGTATTATTATCCGTACATGAAAAAAATACAGTGAATAATAAAAGTGCTGGAATGTGTTTCATCTTATTTATCATTAATTCGTCATCTGTTTTAGAAAAACTGCCCAAAACATCGAAAGCATTGGGCAATTACCTAATTATAAAAATTTACGTAAGAAATGTTTAGTTTGAGTTTTCATGGTTTTCTCCTGGTGAGAAACTGTTATTTTTTTATAAACTTCAGATTTTCAGTAGTTTTCCCATCCGATACGGTGGCAAGATAAGTTCCGGCAGATAAAGTGTTAACATTGATATTTTTCGAATATCGCGACATTAAAACCTTTTGTCCCGCCATATTATAAATGCTTATTGTAGTTGTACTTTCTTTAAGAGCAGGATTAAGCTGCAGCTGTAAAGAAGCTGATACAGGATTCTCCATTACTTTCGTACTGTTTTTTTGATTTTTGGATTCCTTCGTACCTAATACGAGTGAGGAAGCATAAATTCCTATTTCGTCTATGTTGATATTCTGTACGTTAAGACCTGTTGAAATTCGGTTTGACCAGAATCCGATATAGATTTTCTTTCCTGCGAAACTGGAAAGATTTACCAAAGATTCAGCAGTCTGGTTCAGATCTGTGGAAGGCCATGGATTATTGGTATTTCCGGCAATAATGGCATACGGACTTGATAGATTATTTCCGTTTCCGTCTACGGTCATTGCCTGAAAATCAGCCAAAGTAGGTACTGGTTTCTGAGGCGTGCTCACAAAGATCCACAAATCGCGTCCAACGATGGTATGCGTGGTTCTCTGTCTGCCGATGTAGGCTGCCAGGGTAATGGTTCCTGAGGCTTCCGTCAAGTCTATTTCTGGAGAAACGATCCAGTCGTTTTCCGTAGAGAAACTGGCGGCTGTACCGGACGGTACCAAATTAATAGAATACCTCAACACGCTGGCAGAGCCATACGCCAAAGCTGTTCCGTTGTAAAAAATATTATTTCCCTGCTGCCATTGATTGTTATTGCTGTTTCCGTCATAGAAAGTCCATCCCTGTAAATCCTGAGGAGTATCGAAAGAATTTACCCAGACAGGAAGCTGAGAATAGGCCAGCAGTGGCAAAAGCAGGATAGAAAATAAAATTGTCTTTTTCATTATGAAAATATTTATCAGATTTAAAAAAAGGCAGGAAGCAGTCATTTCCTACTGCTCCCTGCGGTGAAATTATTCCACTATTGAGAAGTTATATTTAGTCCATGAAGCAAAGAAATTTCCGCAATTTCTTGATCCAAGATCTACAGTACCTGTATTGAAGAAAGGCTGAGGCATTCCTCCGTTAAGCGTAGTTGCTGTACCTCCGGGAACTGTAAGTGCTGTTTTGCTGGAACCTACCAGTGAAGCATAGTTGAATGAATATCCGAAAGCCTGTACGTTGGTAAAGTTCAGGTCTGAAAGATTCACAGGAGCACCACTTACCGTTTCCAATAATACCCCGACAGGATATCCTGTAACCGTAGCATTGTTTAATGTTAGTTTCCCGTTTCTTCTTACATGGATTGCATTTTCATACAAAGCACCGAAAGAAGAAGTACCTGCACCCACAATGGTAAGGTTATTGATTACCGGATGAGTGAAAGGTGATGCAGAAGAACCTGTACCATCGTTATCCAGCTCGATACCGTTAGAATCAGGATTTGCTCCACTTTGACTATGGGTAGAATTCTGATCTGCCAAAGCCAGCGCACAGTTGATCGTTCCCGAATATCCGAAATCGAAATCGAAGTTATCGTCATCAGCGGCGAAAGATATCAGGTTTGAAGCATTTACCGTACCTCCGAAGAATTCAAAAGAATCGTCTTTACCGTAAGCCACCTGGATATGGTCTAAAGTAGTACCGCTTCCAACTCCTCCTAAAGTTAATCCGTTGATTTCGTTTCCTGAATTAGGAGCAAGAAGATCGTATCCTGCAAATTCGATACGGGCATACTTTAAACTACCACTGTTATCAGAAGCATTAGAACCTCCATACTGATAATCAACACCTGAAAGACCTTCAATTACCGTAGTTGTAGGTTTGTTGGTAGGCGCAGCTCCCAGCATAATTACCCCACCGAAATCTCCGGGTTTTGCTGTAGTGCTTTCGTCACCATCCAGCAAATTGTAGCTCGTGAAGATGATCGGCTGTGAAGAAGTTCCCTGAGCGTTAAGCTTACTTCCTCTTGAAATTACCAAAACTCCTGTAGCCGTGTTGTTGGCTGTTGGTTTTGCTTTAATGAAAGTTCCAGGCTGGATGGTAAGGGTAGCCCCGCTTTTTACGGTTACGATTCCATCAAGCTCGATTACACCACTCCATGTTGTGTTGGTAGTGATTGCCCCGGTTACTGTGGTCACAGGAAGCGAAGAAGCTGTTAAATATTCTGCTGAAGCAGACTGCATTTCGAATGGAGATGTAGAATCTGCTAAAGTTTCGTGCTGACAAGCTGTAAGAGACAAAGCTGTAACTGCAATTAAAGTTAATTTTCTCATTGTTAAAAGTTTTGACAGATCAGGCCTTATATATTTTTCCAGGCCTGATGTATTTAAATATTTAGAAATACCCGCCTCTGTATTTCTGCGATTTGGTTGTTTTTTTTACACTGCACGATATGAGGAGCTACCGTGAAGCCTTCCCTGTTTTCCATCACTGATATCCGGGAAAATATCAGCATCTAATCTCGCTGAATCATTACTGTGTTGCGCACCACCAGTAGGATCATCGATTCAATATCAGGATCTAAAAACCTGTACATTTCCATGAGCTCTCCTTTGAATTCATTTATTTCAGAAAGTATAATTCACGCTTAGCCCGAATGTCCTTCCGTTATAAGCCCTGAATAATACCCTGTCTATATCTTTATCATATTTATCGGTCGCTCCGGGCAGAAGTTCCAAAGCTTCCCGCTGGGTTTCATAATCAGTTCCGCTGCCTTTGAAAACAGAATAAGAATTGAAGTTGTTGTAAAATTCTTTTACCCTGTTGAACAGGTTCCTGACATTCAGTTTGACTTCCAAATTTTTGTTTCTTAATAATTTATAAGAAATCTGAGCATCAGCCACCGCATAAGGCCTCTGGATTTCTTCCCCGATGTAGGCGTACCCTACGGTAATGTACTGGTCGCCTTTGGCATTGTATAAAAAGCTGAGTCCCAAACGGTCTCCATCATATAACAATCCCAGATTGTACGCATAAGGGGTCTGGCCGTATAAAGGGCGTTCAACTTCATACGTGGCATCGGTATCGCTTGTTTTGTAATTGTCTTTAAAGGCAATCACCTTTGTGGTGTTGTATGTAAAATTTCCGCTGATGAAAAGATGCTGCAGCAATGCATTTTCTCTTATAAAACCGAGGCTTTTCCTTACTTCTACTTCAAAGCCTTTCAGTTTTGCATTCTTCGAATTTCCGTTGTAGAGAAAGAGATTCCCTTCACTGGATATATAGCCTTCACGCTCTATCGGCCTGTCGATGTTTTTGTAATATAATCCTGCAGAAATTATTTCGCCAAGCCCAGGGAACCATTCAAATTTAAAATCATAATTATTGATCACGGACGAGGTCATTTCAGTGTTATAAATCAAACCGTTGGCAACAGGATCGAAATAAGGCAAGCCTGTTCTTTCGTTAAACTGCGGCCGGATCACCGATCTGTTGTATGCCAGCCTCAGGTTGATCTTGTTGGTCGGGCTGTACGTAAAGTTTGCAGAAGGCATCCATTGCCAGGGTTTTTCCTCGATCGGTTCCTTACTTACATTTCGCGGATCGGAGGGATCGAGCTGCTGGGAGATCAGATCGTACCTGAAATATTCTGCCCTCAGACCCCATACCAGCCTTAATTTATTTTTCCATCTGTTATCGAACATGATGTAGGGTGCATGTTGGCTGACTTCCCCTTCATACCTGTCATTTTTGTATAATGGCTTCGTCTGCCATCCTATTCCGCCCTGTGTATAATGAGAACCGTCAAACCAACTGGAAAGCAGTCCGTACATCAGCAGGTAGTTCTTTTCACTGTTGGGAACATCCCTGTTTTCATCAACTTTCAGGAAGAACTTCTGCTGCTCGTTGGTATTGCTTTTCAGGGCTCCGGCATATCCGACCTTTACATCCGTTTTAAAATCTCCGGCATCCATTTTCCATTTTACCGAGGTTCCGAAATTGTAATCTGTTTCATTGTTTCCAATATATCCTCGTGAAAAATTATTGCCTGAATTGTAAATTTTATGATAAGTTAAAATTTCACTTCCCACAAAATCATAGAAAGTCTGATATTGGGTATAATCCTTCGTATCGGATACGACTCCTGTTCTTGCCGCAAACCAATTGATTTCAACATCATTTATTTTGTGGCTGCCTTCCAGCTTATTCTGCAGCAGCGTCTGGTATACAGGATAATCCGTATTATCCGTGTACGGTCTGTCTAAAGAAGCCAGCTGCGAGGGATCATTATTGGGAATTACGCCATTGTAAAAATAATGATAGGACGCTTCTGCCATGGCCGGCTGCCCGGTGCCTCCGGTATATTCATTCCATCCTGTTACTCTGGTAAGGGTCTGGTCATAAATATGGGTATATGAGTTCCTGAAAGACAATCTGCTTTTCCCCAGCTGCAATCCAAAATTCAGCATGGCCCCGATGGTTGAATTGTAGCTGTAAGAGGCTCCTTTATTTTTAAAATCAAAAAACTTTACCGGTGGAACACCTAATTCCTGCCAGTTATTCACCAATCCTGCATTATCAAGCCACCCGCCTCTTCCCGTGTGGTCGATATCCAGTTTGTTTTGCTCATTTCTGATGGTGAGCGCTCCGGCGAGTCCCCATTTATTATTGTTTTTCAGCTTAAAGCTCCTTCCCAGTGCCAGCTGCATATTCGAATTCATGTCTGCTTTGGTCCTGTAATTCGTAAAATTATCATTGGTAAAACGTTTGGACTGTTCAAAAAACAGAGGGTTGTTCCAGTCGGTAAATTCCAGATCCATGGGAAAATCCCTGTTACCGTCATCATATCCGAAATAATCGTATTTACCTCTTTTTCGGGTCAGAAATTCTTTAAAAGTAGCTATATCATTATAAGATGTGCCCAATGTTATGGTGGTAAAATCTTCATTGGGAATATCTTTGGTGCGCACTTCCACGAATCCTCCGGCAAAGCTGGCATTCATATCCGGGGTAGCCGTTTTGCTGATCACGACACTTTCCACCATAGCATTCGGAATGATGTCGAAGGAGAAATTCTGGTTGTAAGCTTCCGTACTCGGAAGATTAATGCCATCCATTGCGGCGGTATTCCAACGCTCGCCCATGGAGCGTACAACTACGTATTTATTATCAATGGTTGTTACTCCGGTTACTCTTTTCAGGGTTGCTCCCAGGTCATTATCCGGTGTCTTCGAAATCTGTTCGGCAGAAATTCCGTCGCTCATCTGTGCCGCTTTTTTCTGTTGGGTCAGCAGTCCGGCTTGTGTATCGGCTTTCCGGGTCCCTGTGATCACGACTTCTTTTATATCAGAGATTTTATCTGAAACCTGGCGCATGGCGAAGGATACGGTATTGGTTTCATTATTATTTACGGAGAGCTTTTCTACCCGCAAAGTGTTGTATTTGGGCGACTTTACCGTTAATGTATAGACTCCTGAAGGAAGTTCTATGATGAAATCACCGTTGTTGTCCGTCACGGTTTTCCTTCCTGCAATATTGATTTCTGCGCCAATTACCGGATTTCCCACCTCATCAACGATCTTTCCGGAGATTTTTCCCTTTCCGAAGGCAGAAGCATTTTGTGATTTATATTTAAGTGAAATAAGATCGCCCCGAAGACGGTAAACCACCGGAAGACCGAGGATCATGTCATTCAGACAGTGATCGACAGGGATATTTTCACATTTTATGGTTTTAATTTTTAATTCTTTAATATCTGCCTTAGAATAAGCCAGTCTCATTCCTGTTTTACCTGCAAATTCTTCAAGTGCTTCGATCAGAGGCTTTCCTGCAGGAGCATAAAATGACACTTTCTGTGACAATTCCTGAGCCTCCGCCGCTGCTGTAAAAAATATTGCAGCAATGGTAAAACTACATTTCAAACTTTTCATTGTTCAGTATTCTCTTTGTTATTTATCTGATTATTCGTTTTTTATTTAGTATTTTTCAGGATGTAGGTCTGATTCTCCTTTTGCACCTCCAGCCCGAGGATGAAGGCAAGCGCTTCAACGTTTTCATCCGTATTTCCTCCTGTAAAATCGGCCGTTATTTTCCGGTCGGCGAATTCTTTAGGATAAATAATAGTGACCTTATAGCTTTTCTGCAGAACTTCAGCAACTTCCTTCAGCATAACATCATTAAAGCTTAATGACAATAAAGATGTTGACGTATTTTCCGATGTTTTTTTTGTCCTGTAAGAAATCACGGCGGCGGTACGGGCGATGCCGAAGTTGGTCCATTTCTGATTAGGCTTCAGAAAAGCCACATGAGTTCCGGCATATGAGACGGCTACTTTCCCTTCGTAAAGATCTACCGCTTTGCTGCTGCCGGTCTGGGTAATTTTAAAAACAGTTCCCAGCACCCTCGTACTGAAACCGTCAGCCTGTACAATGAAAGGATGCTTTTTTGATTTTGCCACTGAAAAAACCGCATTTCCCGACAACTTCACCACTCTTGTATCGGCAGGGAAAGATTTTTCGACAGTAAGCTGTGATCCAGGAAGCAGCAGGACTACCGAACCATCTGCAAGATGTACTTTCGTATTTGTAGAGTCTGCAAAATAGATATCGGGTTTCACAAAAATAGTATACATAAAAAAACCTCCTACAGGAAAGAGCAGTAAAATAGCAGCGGCTACAGGAAACAGGTATTTCTTAAACATATTCGGATGATGAATTGCTGCGGTGGTTTGAATAAAATACGGCTCTAAAGAAAACAAAACCTTTTCTTTTGACTTTTTGCTGTGATTGGGGTCGATTTCTTTCCCTGCAATGGTTTCCCACCGGTTTAAAAGTTCTGTTTCTTTCCCTGTCATTTTTTCTTCAGTTACCTCCCTTTCCCAAAGCCTGAAAACGAATGCCTGAATTTCTTTATACTGTATGTTTTTCATAAATACCTGATAAACGTTCGCCGTTACATCTATAAAACAGCGGAAACGGGAAACTTCCCCAGAGCAGATTTAACATTGTATTCACATTAGGATCAACTTGTTAACAATTTTCAGCATTTGTTAACCGATCGCAGGAATTCAACCTCCTTTTTAAGTTTGATTTTCAGAAATAATTAATATTACATTCCTTAATGTTCACAAAAAGTTAATTTTCCTTTAAGTAATTTTGCATCAATGAATCAGACGGATCACATACTATTGAAAAAAATAAAAACAGGCGACCGGCCTGCTTTTATGACGCTTTATGAAAGGTATTGGGATGATTTGTACCGGTTTGTTTTTGTAAGAACCAAAGACAGGGAGCTGGCAGAAGAATTATTACAGAATCTCTGGATCAAAATTCTTGAAAACACGGAAAGCATACAGACTGACGGAAATGAAAGCGCAAAAGGATATTTCCTCAAGCATCTGCATTTCAGGGTGATTGATTACTTCAACAGCCAGAAGAAAGACCGGTCTACCATAAGTATTGACGACACCGAAACGCCGGCCGATATAACCGACACCGAATATTTTGAAATCCTTGAACAGCATGAAATTTCTGATCTGTTTGCAATGATCGATGAAGTGGTTTCCAGGCTTCCGCTTACCGAACAGAAAGTTTACGACCTGAGGATCCGTAAGAACAAGTCTGTAGATGAAACCGCTGAAGCATTAGGATTAACCAATAAAACCGTCAGCAATAAACTGAGCAACGCTATCGGTGAAATCAGGGAACAGCTAAATCCCAAATACCAGTCTTCCAAGAAGTTTATTTCTATCATGGTGATGATTGAACTGATGATGCAAAACCCTTAGTACTGCGGTTACAATACCGAATCGTATGCCTTACATATTTTACGTTCGGCTTCATACCACATTTATTACTCTTACAAGTCTTGTTGGCAATAAAGTTGTATACTGATATCCGGATACAGCCTTAATGTATTCATCCTATAGAATCAGCATGTTTATCATTGAATGCTGTCAGATAATTTTAAAAAATCACTGAATCAACCAACACTAAAATAATTAAAATGAAAGTACTATTTGTAGTTACATCACATGACCAACTGGGAAATACAGGCAAAAAAACAGGATTTTGGGTAGAAGAATTTGCAGCCCCTTATTATTCGCTGAAAGATACAGGTTTCGACATTGTCATTGCCACACCAAAAGGCGGACGGGCACCTATCGATCCGAAAAGCGAAGATCCTGATGCACAGACTCCTGCTACCGAGCGCTATTACCAGGATAAAGAAGTACAGGACATTATTGCCAATACCCAAAAACTGAGTGATCAGAAAGCAGATGACTTTGATGCTGTTTTCTATCCGGGCGGCCACGGACCTTTATGGGATTTAGCTGAAGACAAAGATTCCCAAAAATTAATCCTTGATTTTTATAACAGTAAGAAGCCTGTGGCAGCAGTTTGCCATGCACCGGGAGTATTTAAAAATATAACGCTTGAAAACGGTGAGCCATTCGTAAAAGGTAAAAACGTTACAGGTTTTTCAAATACTGAAGAAGAAGCTGTTCAGCTTACGGATGTGGTTCCGTTCCTCGTTGAGGACGAACTGAAAAAATCGGGTGGCCGGTATACCAAAACCGACGACTGGGGCGTACACGTTGTGCAGGACGGATTGCTGATTACAGGACAAAATCCTGCCTCTTCCGAAAGTGCCGCAGAAAAATTAATTTCCGTACTGAAGAAGTAATTTCATTGATCAACCATTATGTAAATCATCAAATATGGGCGTCTGTTTTGTACGGACGCCTGTTTTACCTTATCTGAATTTTAAAAACCTTACAATGAATACATTAACCAAAACTCTTATAAAAGGAATTGCCGCGGGATTACTGGCCTCCTGGATAAAGTCATTGGCAGAACCGCCATTGCAGAAACTGGGCGAAAAAGAGTTTCCTCCCACATCTGATGAACTCAAATTACGGGGTGCAGACGTAAGCCGGCAGCCGGAAAATATGCCACCTGCCATTCTTGCACAGAAAGTGTATTACAATATTACCCATAAACCGCTTTCATCAGAAAAAACCCTCCAGTCGATGAAGATCATTCATTATACTTTGGGGACATTAATTGGTGTCGGGTACGTTTTTGCCGCTCATAAAAACAAAAACCTGACCTCAGGTGAAGGTATCCTCGCAGGTGCCGGCGTGTGGATGCTTACCCACGGATCTGTCGTTCCCGCACTTCAGCTTCAGGGGAAGGTCTCCGAAATGCCTAAATCATGGTGGGTCTGGGAGTTCGGTTCGCATATTATCTTCGGAATAGGCATGGAACAATCAAGAAAATGGATGAATAAGATGTTTTAAATTCCTATCATTATATTTCAATTAGAATCCATCTGATGAGCTTTCTGCCGATGCATTATCCTTCCTAAACCGTGTCGGGGAAACTGTTTTCATTTTCTTAAAAACCCTGTTATAATAAGGTATATCACTGAATCCCGAAGCAATACAAATCTCAGCGACCGATAATTTGGTCTTCAGTAACATCTGGCAGGAACTTTCAATTCGAAATTCTGTCAGGTAGCTGAAGAACGATTTCCCTGTCATTTTTTTAAAGAATACACAAAATGAAGATTTTTGCATTCCGGCCAGCTTTGAGACTTCTTCCAGTGTGATATTCCTCTGGAAATTACTTAAGATAAAAAGATAGATTTCCTGGAATTTTCTTTCTTTCGTATTCTCTATAACAGGCATTCCGACGACCTGTATTTCTTTGCTGTTCGAGATCAGTTGCAGTATTTCGATAAAACTTGTGATTCTTCCTGCCTCATCCTGATTTGCTATGGAAGTCATCATCATCTGTAATCGCTTGACAGTATCGTCTTTAAAAGAAACGGCATCCTGAATATTCAGGAATTCAGAGATTCTGGTGAATAATTCAGGGAAGAAGTCTTTGCTGTTTACAATAAAGTCATGATCAAAGATCATCGTGATATTCTCAATTTTTCCTTCATCGTCATGCACCGCTTGATCAAAAGACCAGCAATGCGGAATATTAGGCGGAATGAGGATAATCTCTCCTTTTGAAAAGGTTTCCGTTTTTTCACCGATCGTCCTGATCCCTCCTCCCGTGACTATATAGGAAAGTTCCCAAGTTTCCTGCTGATGGAGCGGAACCTGCTGATCCCATTTTACATGTACATGATCAATCTGAAAAGTGCGGCCCTTAGGTTTGGGATAATATTTCAATTTCTGCTTCATTTAGAATCAATTCTTATAAAAGTAAATATAAGACAATAAATAAAAAATATACAACAATCGTTTTGATTGATCACCTTTTATTTTTGCAGAACATTTTACAAAAACTCATGGATCAGACCTTACCTATTTCCCAATCTAAACCTCATTATGAAATTCTCGACGGACTGCGCGGTGTGGCCGCGATTGTGGTTGTCATTTTTCACATTTTTGAAACCTTTTCCAACGGAGATCATGTAAAGCAGATCATTAATCACGGTTATCTGGCGGTAGACTTTTTCTTTATGCTTTCGGGCTATGTCATCAGCTATGCTTATGATAACCGCTGGAACCAGATGACAACAAAAGATTTCTTTGTCCGACGCCTGGTACGATTGCAGCCGATGATCATTATGGGAACTCTGGTCGGCGCCTGTCTTTTTTATTTTCAGCAGTCTGAAGGATTGGGCTGGGGCGGAATTTCCACGACCCCCGTCTGGAAGCTTATCCTTGTCATGCTCATTGGAATGACCGTTCTCCCTGTCACCAAAGCACTTGACATTCGCGGCTGGGGTGAAATGCATCCTTTAAACGGTCCGTCCTGGTCATTGTTTTACGAATACATTGCCAACATCGCCTATGCGCTGATCCTGAGAAAGGTTTCTAAAACGGTACTGGGAATTTTGGTCTTCATTTCTTTAGGATTCACTTTGTATTATGCATTTACGAATCCTAATGGTGACATTATCGGAGGTTGGTCGATTGATGATGCCACACAGCTGAAAATAGGTTTTACAAGATTGACATTTCCTTTTCTGATGGGAATGTTTTTAGCAAAGGCCATGACTTTAAAATACACTAAGAACGCATTCCTGACCACCGGTATTTTACTGGTAGCTATCCTGGCATTTCCGCGTCTTGGAGGCTATGATAATCATGAATGGAATGCTTTGTATGAGTGCCTTACCCTGATGATTCTTTTTCCGGCGATCATTCTACTGGGAGCCGGCGGAAAAGTAATGGGTTATAAAGCCAATCGTTTATGCAAATTTTTCGGGGAGATCTCCTATCCTCTTTATATTACTCATTTTCCGCTGGTCAATGTCTATATGGCCTGGGTCGTAAATGGGAAACATACTTTGAGTGAGCCCATAACCTGGATGACAGGATTACTTACCGTTGCGGCCTCTGTTATTCTGGCTTATCTGCTGATGAAAGTTTATGATATTCCGGTTAGAAAATGGCTAAACAGAAAATTAATTGCTAAATAAATAATTAAATGAAAATAGATCATATAGCAATATGGGTGAAAGACCTGGAAAAGATCAGAGCATTCTACGAGAAGTATTTCGGAGCCGTTTCGAATGAAAAATATAATAACCCGACGAAAAGCTTTGAATCTTATTTTTTAAATTTTGACAACAGCTGTCGGCTTGAGATCATGAAAAGACCTAATATTAAAGAAAGTGACCATTCTTACACGGTTCAAAAACATGGTCTTACCCATCTTGCCTTCTCCACAGGAAGCAGGGAAAAAGTGGATGAGCTGACAGAAACTTTAAGAAGAGACGGTTACACTGTTGCTGGAGAACCCAGAGTCACCGGAGACGGATATTATGAAAGTGTCATTCTGGATCCGGAAAACAACATCATTGAGATCACAGAATAATCATAATTTACTGAATAATGAAATTTAAATCCTAACAAATCAGCAGTAGCCGGTATTCTCCTTCGTTTTCCAGCGGTGCTCTATGGATGCAGGGTAAAACTTTCTGCCCAGGATGATCTACAGCCAGTCGCCAGAGGTTATTCTTTCCCAGATTAACAGGCCTCGCATCCGGTTTTGGCATGTAATGAAGATCAAAATAATTCTCTCTCAGGAATGTTTCAAATTCTTCATCGTCACCATCGCATAAAGTCCGGAGCTTTTCACGGATCTCGGGAACCAGGATCTTCTGTATGCATTGGTCGTTGGGTAAAAAATCGCTCGCCGCACCAAAATAAGTACACAGAAAAGTATCGGTCGCAACCGGTGAACGGTCTGCGTGGTACGAATATACATCTGTAGAAATAAAATCAAACTCCTCGTCCCGGTCATAGTTTTTCACGAGGTTAAGCGATGGAGCCGCGCCAAAATCCGAAAGCATTTTCAGATCACCGATAATAATTTCCCTGGCCAGATTTCCTTTTTCCGATAAATCCAGCTGCATAAGATCATCAACACATACTTCCGTGATATTTTCTTTTAAGGTGAGTTTAGAAACAATTTCCTCAAAATCACCATCCAAATCTCTTTGCCAGCAAACAGCATTGGTACTTCCCTGAAAATTGAATGAAACAAGTTCCGAAAAAGAAGAAACGAGAACGTAGCCGTTTTCTGACGAAGTATAATTCATAATAAACAGTCGATGATTTAAAACTGATGCAAAAGTAAACATTTCACCTTAACCTTCCGGACACCATATCAGGATTTATATTTATTCATTTTAATACCACATTTCATCTTTTTTTAAAATATTAGTATACATTTTGTACTGTCCTCCAAAAAAAAACGATGACTTATCACTACCATTTGCTGAAACTTATTGTCCCGGTATTTTTCATTTCAAACCTTTTCTATGCCCAGAAGGAATCACCAAGAAAATATACTTTGTTTAATCCTGTTCCGAAAGCACTCATGCGGGAAATGGAAACCGACCGCCCGGATGTCACCGAATCTCCTTTCACCGTGGATGCCGGACACATTCAATACGAAACCGATCTTCTCAGGCTGAAAAATGAGAATTCTGATCTTACGAATACCAGGACCTTATTAATCAACCAGGGAAATGTGAAGATTGGAATTACAGGTTCAACCGCCATACAGATTGGTTTTCAAACCTATGGAATTCAGAAAGAAACCGAAAAGAATTCGGGACAAATATCTACTACGCAAGGTTTTGGTGATATCAACTTCAGGATAAAACAAAATATCACAGGAAATGACAAAGGGAATTTTGTAATGGCCGTTTTGCCTTATATAAAAATTCCATCTTCTCAATACGATGAGGAAAGCCGCATAGAATACGGACTGATCGTTCCCATGCTTTACCAGTTTGCAGGCGACTGGAATCTTGGATTTCAGGTAGAACTCGACAAACTAAAAGACCAGGATCTTCCGGAAATGCATACTGAGTTTTTACAGACGCTTACCCTCAGCCACCCTTTAGCCAAAAACATCGATGGCATTGCGGAGACGTACTATACTTATGATTTTAAAGCACATGAATTTTCAAATTATGTAAATGCCGCCATTCAGATGGAAGTAGCGAAAGATTTTAAAGTCGATGCAGGACTAAATTTCGGATTACAGCATCATGCAGAGAAAAATTACTTTGTAGGTCTTTCATACAGGCACTGATCAGTAAGTATTCCTGAAAAGAATCATCTAAAAAATTTTAAATTGAATAATAAAAGAAGCCACAATCAGAAGATGTCATCCTCCGGCTGTGGCTTCTGTTTTTATTGAATGGTTAAAAACTTATTCATCCATTTTTAATCTGATCATAAATATTTACAGGACTGTTCCTTTTCTATGATTACCCGTAATGATTTTGTCACGTACAGTCTGATGAAACAAGATGCCGGAATATTGGCAATCTGTTTACCCATGAGCATTACCGGCATATTCGTTCCGGATTGGTCAAAATTGTAAATAACAATCTGCTGTTTCGGATGAATTTTCATAAAATCAACAGCCATTTTAATCTCCTGTCCGATAATATGGATCAACCGGTTTCTGTCGTCAACTTTAAGAACGCTTCCTCCCGGCACATAATATTCATGAGGATCCAATCTGACCGCATATCCGGATTGGTCATTAATGATCTCATCGGTCAAAGAAGCAATATTACCATCAGGAATGAATATCGTATCCGGTTTTTCATCTTCAGATTTAAAATTCTTGCTGGCTTTTACCGATCCCTCTACCGTGAGTTTATCCTTACCATTGGCTTCCCGTCCCATCCCGAAGGCTCTTTGCTCAGTATGATAATTTAAGCCGTCAAATTCATCATGCCTGGATCCATAAATATAATACTCACTTCGTTTCACGGTCAGAAATCTTTCCTGGTTTCTGTCTACAATTCCGGAGTCACCTCCAAAATAATCATCTGCTATGACCAGTCCCGTCCCTAAATTGTAGGTAAATTCCTGATTAACCCTGATCCCGTAATTAGCAATGTCATTCCATGTATTGATCCATATCTGGTTAATGTTACTGGCCGGATGTGAAGTACTCATGGCATCTGTAATACCATAACCTGCTAATGTCGTTGGATTCGTTCCGCCTGTGACGTGTCCCTGCGCATTCACGGTTACCGATCGATAGGTTCCCGCCGTTACTCCTGAATTAGGGTGGGTATAGGTACTCGACGTCCAGGGTACCACAACCACCAATTGATTTTGCGAATTTTGCATGACAGGATAAATTCTTCCCGCCACCTCGGGAGAAGGACTGGAAGCACCACTCACGAATACATTACTCCCCAATTTTACCGCACCAAATGTTGAATCGCTGGCAAGTGGTAACTGGGAAGCCGGCACTTTCCCTCCGCTATCAAGTGTAGCCACTCCATTAAATACACCCAACAATCCCAGAGGTACAAAACCACTTAAAGTAGCATTCAACAACGAATCCATCTGACCATAATTAACGGCATGGCCATTCGATGAAGCATTAGGAACAACCGGGCTGTTGGTGAAAGTTTTTGTCCCTGAAATGGTTTCATTCCCACTTTTCCCAACAAACTGACTTAATGATTCTGATTTCGTGAAATAATTGGAAAGCTGACCAAAGTTTACAGCTTGGTTACTTTGGGTGGCCACCGGAACTGTAGGAGATTTCGTAAAATTATTAATACCGAAAAAAATATTGTCGTCGCCACGATGCGGAAATTGCGGAGCAAAAGTATGTGACAAATGCCGGAATCCGATCTGTGAAAGGTAAACCAAACCATCTGTTGTCGTCGGATTTGATAATTTAAATCTAACCCCGCGAACGGAAATAGTGCCTACTATAGATTCAGCAAACAAATACAGCCCGGAATTCAAAATATTCGTAATATTAGTAGCACTAAAATTAGCAGGACTATACCACACATTATTATTATCCATCACCTCCACCGTGATGTCTCTAAAATAACGTTCCGTATTAAATCTTGTGTGAACAAAAGGCTGCCAAAGTGCACGTGAATAATTTGAAAGTACAGAACTAAAATTAATGGTTATGATCAGCTCCGTGGTGGCATCACAATTTATAAGAGATACAAATCCTGGTTTCTGATTGAAAATTCCGCTTTTAAAACTTTCTTCCGTTCCGCTAAAGCTACCACTTCCATTAATCACAACCGATACATCATGTTCCTTATCTGCCAATGCCAGTTGGTTTCGGTCATATAATCCGGTAAAACCCTTGTCGGCAGCTTCTCCGCCAATTGCAATAATTTTATTAACCAATCTATCCGGAATTTGCCCATTGGAGATCTTACCTGTGGAATCCAGCGACGGCACACCGTTGGACGCATTTTTCTGTGACAAAGGAATATATTGAACACTGTCTAATGTTCCATCAGCCTTTAAAAATTGAGCGGCTGTACCTCCTACGACTTTAAAGCCCTTTGAAGAGGTATAAAGTGCATATTTGATATCGCTCATGTTACAAGTCTTTGCTGGTTATGGTAATGGATACGGTATTAGGTAAAGCGGAATCAAACTCAACATCTATTTTGTTCGGATCCGTTAATTTTATTCTGCCGTCTATTTTATAAAACGTAACAGTATCGTACATGGCGACCTCGATATTTCTGGTTCCCAAATTGTGTGCGATACTTGCCGTTCCTACAATGGAAGTTGTATAAGACCTTACGATATTACTTCCGGCAGTCACTCTACCTTTGGCATCTACCGTCACCTGGTCATAAGTACCGGCCGCTACTCCTGTGGCAGCTAGGGTAAGTGCGGAAGTTGCATTGACGGAGCCGTCAAAAGAAACACTCCAGGTTCCGTCACCTGTTGCCGAGATTGTTCTTGGAGTTGTGAGCTTAGCGGCAGATCCTGTGGTGTTGATCGCTGCCGTACCTGATAATAGTGTGGCAGGCACCGCGGTAATCGGGATGACAATATTCGCACTTCCGTCAAAAGACTGGGCCGTTCCCGTAACACCTGAAACGCCGATCGTCCTTGGTGTCGTTAATTTTGTTGCACTCAGAACACTTTTTGCTGCATCCGCTGTATTGTCAGCATTTGCCAGTCCTACATGGGATTTATTTAAAACAACGACCCCTGTCAATCCGTTCACGGAATCGACTGCTCCGGAAGTGATATAGACGAAAGTTGTTCCCGTCCAACGGTATGTTTTATTGGTATCAAGGGATACATAGATCTTACCGGTTTCCCCGTTGATCACGTTGGTATATGCAGCTTCCTTATAGAACTTTCCGTCTGCCGTTCTATAATAACCTTCGAGTACATCATCTACGTACGATGGCAATTGAGAGGCCGGTACCAACCCCGACGCATCAAGTGCGGCAACTCCGTTTGCTGCCCCTTTTTGGGATAGAGGAACATAATTTGCCAGATCCGACGACGTAGGCATAGAAGCCAAATTTACGGTGATCCCATTGGCGGTCTGTACAATCCCTGTTACAACATTTCCACTTCCTGAAGTCGCTACCGGTAAGGAAAAGGTCGTTCCGGACAATGTTAAACCGTTTCCTGCGCTGTACGTAGTATCCGAAGAGGCTAAAGTGATCGTATTGCCACTTTGGCTGACGGCCATATTGGCCCCTGCGGCAAGCGTCACATCACCGGAAACCAGTGAGCCCGATGCTCCTCCTTTTAAACGCGTGATGGTATCCGGCGTGCTGATTGAACGGTTTGCCGAGAGATCATAAGACGTCCCGTTGATGGTTAAAGTCCTGGTTTTAGGCACATAATCCAGAGGATTAAAGTTTCCGTCATACCAGAAGGAACTGATTGGCCGTGTACTGCCACCGGCTGTTAAAATGTCATTGTCTGTTTTTCCTTCGATTTTGTATCCGACGGAACTACGATAGTAAGCGTATTTGATATCCATAATTATAATTTTTTTATTGTTAACTGAATTAAATTTGGCGGTACTGAATCAAACAGCACCTGAATATTTTTAAGGTCTATTCTTTTTACCTTGAGCGGTACGGTAAACATGGTAACGGTGTCGTAAGCATCGATCACAAAGTTTAAAGTATCCAGATCATGTTTGATCACGGCGTCGCCCCGTACCTTTTCCTGGTGCGTATTTTTTTCGGGGTCTACGGCAGCTTCCAGGTTTTGAATTCTACTGTAGACCTGATTATTAAACTGATTCTGATAGATTAGCGAACCCCAGCCGGAATACAGTCCCAGGAGCCTGATTTTGTCATCCGAACTTCCCTCTGCTATTGCTGCGCTCAGCCATTCGATCTGCTCCCTGTTTGCTTTGATATAGTCGACGATCTCCCTGAGCTCATCGAGATTTACATCATCCGAGGCCAGCATTTCATCGATCTTCCCAATACGTACCAGCAAATCGTTATCACTTGCTTTCAGCATATTCACCATTTCCGTGATCTGTGCCTTGGTATAAACATTTCCGGGTACTCCGTCGCCGTCGACGGTCGCTGCCAGATTGATTTTTAATTTTTCCTTCCACTTTTCCACATCGTCCGGACTCAGATTGGATGCGTTGAGTTTGGCCAGCACGGCATGATGCGCGTTTTCATCAGTAAGGTGATCTGCAGACGGAATAGCTTGCAGAACTTCATTCAGGCCATTCACTTCTTCCATCCGGATTTTATCCGCTACATGACGGAAAGACGAAAAAGTTTCCTGAAACTGAGACTGCGTGGGGGTATCGCCCTTTTCAAACCAGCTAAATATTGTCGTTAATGGTACTGCCATGATTATCTGAAATTAGGTTTGAGTTCTTCATTTGTTATCACAATTTTCTAAATTAATTAATGTCTGATTTTTTTCATTTGCTTCTGATTTTTTAAGTTATTCCATATAATTTTTATTTGAGTTAAAACTTTCTTTCCGAGGTCCGAAGCGGCAGGATCTTATTTGTCAAAAAACAAATCGGCTTCTGCTTTTCTTCGTCTTATAAGCCCGTTCAGGATTTTTCCGCCGGCGGTAATGTATCTGGATGTAAACCAGCTTCTGATGGCTTCCGCATCCGCCTTTTTATTGATCAGAGAAAACAGGGTATCCGATCCTCCGGTATTGTAGGTATGAGAAACCAGCGCATCGAACTGATTTTGTGTAAGATCCACCTTAATTTTGCGGCTGACGATTTTCTCATAAACCGGTAAAACGGATGAAAACAATTCCGCTCCTTTTTCCCGGGTGATCGCAGGATCTTTAAGGGTTACTTTTTTACCATTCGGATAATACGTGTTTCCATAGCCGATAGTCGGAATGCCCGCCGAATCTAAATAAGGTTGGGCACTGAATCCTTCAAATGATAAAATCAGGCTGATTCCTTTTTGTGAGATTTTCATTTCTTAAAATATTTATAGGTGAAAAACATGAGGATTAAAGTGATGCCCATCACCGTAAGGAAAATCCAGGCAGTGATTTCAAATCCGCTCACTTTTATTTTCTTTGTTTCCTGAGAGACCACCGAATTCTTTTCTTTGATCATTTCTTTGGATACCGCCTTCTGGGCGGTGTGCTGAAGAATATCCGCAGATTTTTCCTTTTTGCTTTCAGAATACCCGTTCGATGCTTTTGCATAACGATTACTGATTGAATATTCCGCATTTCCCATAATGGAAATACTCTGGACCGTATCCTTTCCTATCACATTGTGAAAAACAAAGGGATTCGACAGATCCGACTTTCCGCTGATCAGCAGGTCTCCGGATATTTCATCTTTCTTTTCAGTGACTTCGGCCTGAGCGCTTGCATTATGAATGGTTTCTGTATGCTGTACGCTCGACGAATCGGCCTTTACCTGCTCCATTTCCTTTTTGACTTCCCTGGAAACGGAAGTTATTTTCTGTTTGCTCCGGCAGCAGCCCAGGATAAGACCACTGAATATGATCAGGAGCAGAATTTTTGCTTTCATTAGTTTTAGTTTTAATGATTAATGGATGAAAATCTTCAGATGCTGATTTTGATCTTCCGAAGACTTTCCTTTATCTATATTGTTTAGGCTTAAAAATCAGAGATGCATTTTCCCTAAAAGCCCGGATAACTGGAAGTAGAGCATTTGCTTATACCGCTGAACCCATCAGGCAGTTCGTTAGATCCGTAAACCTCTTCAAAGAAGCCGTCAAGGGTTCAGAAGAGCCCGTCAACCAGTCCGAAGAGCCCACCAACCAATCCGAAGAGGCGATCAGGCAGTCCGAAGAGAGAATCAACCGTTCAGAAGAAGCGATCAACCGTTTAGAAGAAGCAATCAACCAGTTAGAAGAAGCGATCAACCAGTTAGAAGAGAAAATCAAGTACAATTTATTACTTCTCAGCGATTTACAGCATTTTCCAAAAGATCAAAAAGTGAATTATTCTGTGGGATGGCATCTTTTTTCTAGGAGAAGATCTTATCTTCCTTCATGTATTCTTTTCTGATGCTTTCCAGGAACATCTCGGAACTCACTTTATAGTCAGGATCCTTTAATGCAATGGCTTTTAAACTGACATCCTGGATGATGTTCATAATGTTTGACCCTGTAAGTTCGTACCGTCTGGCAACCTGTTCCAGATCAATATCGATGAGTTTTAGCTGTATGGGTAAATTGTGCTGCCAGATACGCAGACGCTCCTCATGCTTGGGATTATTGAATTTGATGCAGCTGTGAAAGCGTCGCGTAAAGGCTTTATCCATATTATTTTTGAAGTTGGAGGCCAGGATAATCAGTCCGGAAAACGTTTCTATCCTCTGCAGGAGATAGGAAACTTCCTGGTTGGCGTATTTATCATGAGCATCTTTTACATTGGTCCGTTTTCCGAAAATAGCATCAGCCTCATCAAAAAACAGGATCCAGTTTTTGTTTTCCGCTTTATCGAATAATTTGGAGAGTTGTTTTTCTGTTTCCCCGATGTATTTTGACACCAGCATCGAAACATCTACCCTGAAGACAGGACGTTTGATGTATTTCCCCAAAAGGCTGGCGGCCAAAGTTTTTCCCGTACCCGGATCGCCGTAGAACAGGACCCTGAAACCCGGCTTCAGTTTTTTCTGCATGCCCCAGTCTTTCATAAGAACCGGGTTGCTGTTGTACCAGGCTTCGATACCCTGAAGCTCATCCATGGTATTCTGAGGAAGGATAAGATCCGTCCACGACCGGCTGGTATGCAGCTGCTCTGCAGGGAAATCATTGCTCATTTGCGGCAATACTTCCGTTCCCAAAATCATGGTATTAAAAGCTTCCTGAGGGACACTTATCGGGCTGTTGACCGGTGTACGATCACCGGCCGTACCGACAAAAGCAATCATCTCATCTTTAACCAAGACAGAATCTGGGCTTAAATAATCCAGCACATTCAATCTTTCGGAAATACTTTCGCCTCCTAAAATGTACTGAACCATCTGAACGGTCGGAAAGAAGAGCCTTCCGTTTTCGTTAAGCGCGCAAAAATCAAACATGGCATTACCAGGGAATTCGAGATAGATGCGTTTCAGTAACGCGGGATCCAGCCTGGGCAGCAAAGCCATTAAAAGAATGATGACTTCCTGGTGTACAAGTCCCTTTTGTGAAATATAGTCTCCTAACGGAAAGTTTTCATGGTTATCGTTTATAAATTCCGGTGCTGCCGTCCTGAAATCTGCCGAGGCATTGTTGATCCTCCAGGTAATCACCTCTTCCAGATGAGTAAATAATGTTTGTAGTTTTTCTGCCTCCATTAGTCTTTTCCGTTTGAAATTAAAACTTGTTTTTTATTGGGTTGTGCAATACTTTTCATTGCAGTCATTAGAAATTTTTATTGAAATAATTTTTGGAAGACATTTAATTATGATTACCTTCATTCATTATAACTCATACAGAAAGTCTTACCGGAGCTGCTGAAACCGCTCATTTTGAAAGTCTTTCCCCTTCCGGAATTCCCACTTTTTAAAGAATTGATCTCCTTTTGAAAGAAAATAACGGACCTTGTGATCCATCATCATCCATCATGAATGAGATCCTGATGCTGTGCATCAAAAAATTTCACTATTTCAAAAGTAAAAGGGATCCTGCTTCGGAGTATCTTACCCGGTTTTTTTAATATAATGCCCTACATTCTTAGAAGTTTAGCATTGTATATTTCTCTGGTTTATTCTGTAAACCTAAACCGGAAAGCTGCTCACAGCTGAGTATAAGTAATGGAAGTAAAATTCTGTCTTCATGGTTATCAGTTTTTATATTGTTTTTAAATCCATTATTTCAGAGTTCTACCTTAATCGATTTTTGTTTTAATTCAATTAATCGATCATGTAATTGATTATATCATTTTCTTCTCCCAGAATAATTTTTACCGTAACGGGATTGGATCTGAATCGGGTTCCGTTCACATCGATTTCCAGAAGTATCCGGATCAGTGAAAACGGTTTTCTGTGATGCACCGAATACCTGAATGAGCCTGGTCTGTTGAGCGTACCGGCGGGGTAAAAATCCCGGTAAGTTTTGCCGGGCCTGAAGTAATTGATGGGATTAATATCAAGCACCATTTCATTGGACTGAACAGGATATTCAGACTGCCTGCCCCACAATTCGGCATCGCCGGGAAGCTCCTGGTAAAAACCTGCTTTTTTTACAGATCCGCTCTGGAGTTTTTTTGTCTGCTTATAGCGTTCGATGATGATCTTCGGCCGGTATTTATCGATATCCAGCTCTTTTGATAATTTTATATTGAGGCATTTATACCTTACATCCCTGGACAACACATGCGTGTAGCCGTCTATTTTCTCTGCCGCGCGTCCGTCCGTATTTTCAAGATTGATATGGCCTCTATTATTTTCTGCAGGCTTTTCAGCAACATAGAAATGATAGTTTTTGGTTTTATGATCTCCTGTAGATTTTACATCCAGTCCGAAATTAAATTCATTCAGATGGACATAATTATCGATGAATCTGCCAAACTGACTTTGTGTGGGATATTTACCTGTTTCAAAATACGTTTTCAGCTCCTCTCTCTGGGTTAATTTGTTTATTTCTTCCATAATATTCTGATGTTTTAGCGGATGTCTTCCATTATCACGGGATCACGGCCGGCGATGTTTTAGTGTTGTCTGAATGTGTAAATGATTTAATGATTAAAAATAAACCTCAGCCGGAAAGCAGCTCCTGATCGGGAATCTTACCAACGGTCGTAACCGTTGTTGTTTTTAAAGCTTCCCTATGACTGGAATTCCCACTTTTTAAAGCGTGAACTAACTTCTGAAAGAAAATAAAAGTCTGCCCGGAAGGACTTTCTGTTATCTTACTTCGCGGATGAGATTCTGACTGATACGGCTCAGAAAATCCCGGTATTTCAGGAGTAAAGGGTGTCCCGTAATCGAGGATCTTACCCGGCTGAGGATTTATTTTATGATGTCATGGTTTACCTGTAAGGCTTGAAAGCCTTTTGGTTTTTCATTAGATAAGGCTTTTACCGGCCTTTAAATTGATGCTCAAAGTTCAGTATTTTTTTGTTCTTATAAAAGCTTTCTGCCTTGCCTGTTCAGTAGTTGCAGCGGCTTTTATTTTGATTGAATATTTTTGCCTTTATTTTTGATATTTCAAAGTTCAGACTTTTTTTCTTTCTGTAAAAGTTTTTTGCCTTGTCTGTTCTGTAGTTGCAGTGAGTCTTATTTTAAGATGAAATCACTTAGCTTTCATAATCACATTCTATCCTGGCATTTCTTATTCCTGACAGTACGCCTCCGGCCGGGACATTGATATTTTTCTGGCCCTGTAACAAAGAGGCTGTCATGAGCAGCGTATCGTTATCCGTGTCATAAATCCTGCATGCTATGGATTTATTGGTCCCGGAGAGATCAGCTCTGTAAAAGCAGACTAAAAAATCTCCTATGTCATAATGATCCGTTACTATATCTTCAGAGATATAGGTATTCGACCAGTAGTTCGCATATAATGCGTATTCGATGAATGCTTCGGTTTTATTAACAAAAGTAAGATTCGTATGTACATTATTTATTTTACGATCAAAATCCTCATTACTTATTTTTACGGAGATCTTTTTACTTTCTACTGTTCCCAGCCTAAAATTCTCCGGAATGGGGGGCAGATTATTTCCAAACAGCCTGTTGGTGTTGTGGCCGTCGTCGATCTGAGTGTTCAGATAGTAATATTTGTGTCCTTCCAATTCGTTTACGAGAAATTCTTTTGTGCTGATCTTATAAGGCGCGCTGCCCTGAAAATAGCGCTTTTGCTCTTTGTTTTCGGTTTTACCGATTGTAAAAGTCTGCTCTTCTCCTTCCTTTGAGCTTACCACGATCGGGAATTTCTCATCTTCAATCGTAATGGTATTATAAAGAATATATCCGTTATCAAGGGCCGCAAGGTTATTGGCGAGCGTCACCAGTTCTTTATTGCTGAGAGCGTCTTCTTTAAGGCTTAAAAAATCGATCAGTTCGGCAAACTGGTCTTCTGTCGGGTATTTGCCTGTCTCAAAATAGGTTTTTAATTTTTCTTTCGTGGTTATTCCGTTATTTTCCATTTGTTTTATTAATCTTTGCTGCTTATGATTTATGGCTCAAAATTCATGATTTTTAAATCTTTAACAAAGTTTTTTGGTGGGTGGATTCTGTAGTTGCAGTGGGTGTTTGTTTATGTGGATTGAATTCCAGCTGCGCGATCTGCGGTTAGTTGTATCTAAATGTCTTTCTGCTGACCTGAAATTCTATCTGCAGCAAAACTGGCGTTTAATTGGCTCTTAGTTTCATTTACAAGCTCAACAACTGTATTGAACTTCGATATTAAATCATTTAGATCTGTTACTACTCCTGCTACATCTGTTGCTGTAGAAGCTGTAGCTTTTACTCCATTAGGTGATCCTACATCTGCTATTGCGATAGATTGTTTAACTAGTCCATAAACAGTTGCAGTTGCATTCGCTACACTTGTCAGATTACTCCATCCCGTGTTTCCTGTAGCTGTTTCTTTAAGATATAATATACTTCCTTTGGTACCATTAACTACAATACATAAACTACCCCTGGGCGCTGTAATAGCTCCTTCAGGAGTTGCATTATTTGTTATTAAATATCTATCTCCTCCTAAAGATACATATTTGGTATTTATACCTACAGCTTCATTAGATGCGAGTATACAAGTATTATATCCTACCCCTACATTAACAGAATTTGTAATATTACTTAGTAATACAATACCTTGTACAGATACATAAGTACCTAGAGTGGTATTCATTCTTAACGTACTATTATTGGTTATATCTCCTGTATTATTACTTCCTCTGATAGCTATGCATGGAGCCAAACTGTAAATTTCAGAATACGTATCTAAAATTATATTATTGCTAATTTTTAAAAAGCTATTATAAACATATAAATTAATTCCGATCTCCCTAGATAAGCTTAAATTGTTACTTTCTACAATAATACTTTGAGTAGCTTGTAATTTAATACTACCTCCTATATTATTACCTGCTTGTCCTGCCCCAATAATTAAATTATTAGTGATTAGACAGTCTGTTGCAAATTCTACAGGGGGATTTCCATTACTACCCATTGCGCCCGAAATTACAATTCCTGCTCCTGTACCAATTCCTTCAATCCTACATTCCGTAACTTTACAGCTTAAGGGTGCGTGATCATCTACGTTTTGATATTGACTGGGAACGATAGCAAATCCTACTTTACAATTAAGAGTTGTACAATTTATAAAACTAATATTATCACCTGCATGAGTATCAAATCCTTCCCATTTAGGATTATTTTCAACTAAAAAATCTTTTACGGCACAGTTTTTTGATCTGGGGAACATAATTAAAGATGAATCAGTAGCTCTTCTTGTAAAAGCAATACCGTAGCCTAAAGTGGACATACCTGTTATATTCTTCACATACCCTTTCTGAATATTTACATTCTCTACACTGAATGCCATAATTCCTGCGTATCCAACACCCTCAATATAAAGATCTTTTATATTGATATTTCTACAAAATTCTAATAATATACCGTAATATGCGAATGATTTAATACTTACATTATTTAATGTAATATTGGATATATAATTAGAACTGTTAGTTCCGATAGCGGAAATTGCAACAGATAAATTATTTAAATTTATATAGCCAGGTCCTTCCAGATTTAAATTATCAATCCTATTGTTTCCTTCTAATAATATTAAATTTATATTTGAATTTGTTTTTAAAGTAGCGAGATTACCAATTAACAATTTTCCATCCGATAAATTAATGCTAGTCCCAATTAAATATGTTTTTTTACTAAATGAAAGAAATTTGACTTGTATATTCTCTAAAGCTTTATTAATGTATAATGAATCGTCTGCTACACCATCTCCTTTTGCACCATAGTCTTCTGCAGAAAGGGTATCTACAAATTGTGCGATCCAGGAACCTAGTGTTGTCTTTATTACCGCCCCTCCATCATCTACTAATGTGGAAAAGTTCTGGGTTGTAAATTTATATATCAACGGATTTTTGTCGCCTGATACATAATAACCAAGCAGAATAATCTCCTGGTTTTCATAAGATCCTTCTTTTTCCCGTAAATCAGATATTGTTTCAACTTTTAATAGAATATCATTATCCATATTTTCATCGTTTACTACTGTATTGTCGTTCAAAATATTGGTTTCAATGTTGCCAACAGGCATATTTTCATCTGCATGATGAGAGTTGTCAGGTCCAGCTTCGGTTGGTTGTTTACCGGATTGAGAATTGTTTTGTGAATTTGTCATTGGTTTATATTTAGGTTAAATTTAGGTTTGATGAGTTCACGATTGGATTTCCTTGTAAAAAAAATGTGTGATCTTTAAGCTTAATAATTCGGCTGAAGAAGATTACTTTCACTGTTCAAAAGTCACAATTTTTTACCTACTGGTAAAGTTTTTTACCCTACGGATTCTGTAGTTGCAGTAGGTTGAAATAACAAACAGGATAAACGGAGCAAACCTCTGATCTTACCATATAAAAAAGCTCAGATTATAAATCCGAGCCTTAATTTTTATCTAAAATGCAATGAAAAATTTCTGCTAATCCACCTTAAAGAAGAAAAAAACGACCGCCACCCACTCTATCTTCACATCTTTTGCATAGCCGATGGTATTGTGGCTGCTGTCTTCCACCGTCCCGTCATTTCTAATGTAACCAATCGTTGTATGACTGCTGTTTTCTACGGTTCCTTCTTTTTTAACATACCCCACTGTAGAATGGCTTCTGTTTTCGATCGTACCGTCACTTTTAATATACCCAATGGTACCGTGGCTTTTATTTTCAATGGTGCCGTCGCTTTTGATATACCCTACCGTCGCATGACTTCTGTCTTCGATGGTTCCGTCACTTTTGATGTAGACCGCAGTATGGTGGCTTCCGGATTCTATAGTTTGGGCGGTTAGAATGGAAAGATTGAATAACAGGAAACAAATAAGTATTGCTTTTTTCATGGGGTTAAGATTTTAATTCTTTGGCAATACTAATATATGACGAATTTTTTTAAATAAAATAGATGATTTTCTGAACAGAAGCACAGATTTTCCAACGCGATCAGAATTCTTTAAATTGAAGTTCTAAAACTTTGATTGACTTTACCATTTCATATTCAATACCTTTTGCATGGTACTGTCAAGGGTCTCACACTCGGGCGGTCAACACCTTCCTGACAGTGCGGTCAATGTACTATTGATGGTGTGGTCAATGTGACGTTGAATGTAGAGTATGTCCTTATATTAAATACTTTCCCATTTGTTATAACTTTTTTAATATAAGAATCTACTATACCAATAACCTTAATTGCAGTTATTATTAAAAAAACAGACCTTGATTGTTATAAAAAAAGCGAAACTTCAAAAGTTCCGCTTGTTATGATATATATAAACTATAAAAGATATTTGTTTGGCAACAATTATTTTAAACTATTAAAATAATTTATGATTTCCTCTGTTGCTGGCAGTAGATCTATTGCAAGATTATAATTACTATAATTTTCAGGATTGTCTGCTTTGAAAGGGTCTGCTCCCGCTTCTACTAATATTCTAACAATTTCTAAGTTATAATTAAATACAGCCTTCCATAGAGCGTCGTTACCATGTTTGTCTTTTAAATTAAGATCAGCTCCATTTTCCAATAATAATTTTACCATTTCCAAATTATTGTTTCCAACTGCAGACATCAAAGGGGAATAATGTCCCTCATATAGAGCATTAACATTTGCCCCTCTTTCTACTAAATATTTTACAATTTCATTTCTACCACGATTTATAGCATGGTTTAATGGTGTACCATCAACCAAATTAATTTCTGTCGGGTATTCATCAAGGGTTTTAATAACATTATTAATGTCTTTATCAGCACGAATCATCGCTCCTAATTTTCTTTGTAATTCAATTTCCATAATTATTTATTTTGTTATTATTCATATTTGTGACTCATATTTGCTTTAGGGTCTTCAGGATAATAATTTTCCTCATTATTATACTCTGATAAAAACTCTTCATAAGACTTATATCCTGAAATATATTCATCAACTAATTCGCTATATTTATGTTCTGGTTTATGTCCCATGTGCCATTGATCAAATCTGCTTTTATTTCTATCCCAAAACAATTCTTTTAGTGGTCTTAAGTTTGGATCAAAAACTCTTTTATCGGGTCGTTGCTTTTCAGCTATTGCCCAAACTTTTTCTACTAATCCAGCCTTATAACTGGGCCTATTCTCCATCAGATATTTTCGTTCTCCATTAACCTTTTCAATATCTCCATTTTTCCATTTGGCTAAAAACTGTTTAAATGTATTTTTCTCAACAGCATTACTTAACCCTTTATAACGAAACTCATGCTTTACAAAATCTTCTTTATTATTTTCGTTCGGTTCATGAATTTCTTTTATATCGGCTAAAAATTTACCTTTGACATATTTGGCTTTAATTAAATCATTTTCTTTAACAGGTAGACTACTTGCTTTTACAACTGGTTCATCTTCCAACTCAATTTCAAGTAAATTACCATCTTTTTCTGGATTTACTTTTCCATGAATATGGACTAAATACTTATTATCTTTTTCCTGCCTGTCGACAACAAGTTTTAAGTCTACTAAATGATATTTAGCAATTATTTTGTCAAATATACTAAGAATATTTACTTTTTTAAGACGTTTATTTTGTTTTAAATAAGAAGTTCCTTCTTTTATTCCCGCATCTAAATCTTTTTGTTTTTCAGCTGTAGTACGTAGGTCTTCTTGTTTTCTAAATACCTTATCTTTTTTATCTACCTTATCTTTTCCAACACCAATTTTCCCAAGCAAACCTTTCGCCTTCCCTTTTACAAAAGTCCAGAACTTCACAATGGCATTTTCAATACGCTGTCTGATATTACGGATAACGCCCAAAACTTTATCTGCCAATCCGCCAATTCCAAGCAATGAAGCTAAAAAGCCAATTAAAACAGGAACTGCTTTACCCAAAGCATTTTCTATGGATTTGGCAACGGCACCTACATTTCCGCTGGCGATGGCTGCAACACTGTCGATGAAGGCTTTTATCAGCTCCATGATCTGTGCGGCACGCTGGATAAAGAATTTCACTACATCAATAATGGCCATGGCCGCTTTAATGAATGCCCCTACCGGAGTCAGTAAGCCCATAATCCATTTGATTCCTGCCTGGATCACCTGGGTCCGGATCATATCCATGATGGTATCCATGATCGTGGCTTTCAGGTCGGCAAACTGGTCTTTCAGATGTTCCCAAAGTCCTGCAACACCTTCTTTACGGACGATCTGTACCATTTCGAAGCCGGTTTCAAGAACTTTCATCACGGGTTCTCCTATAACCCGTGAACCGATAGCTCTGATGCCATTCCAGGTCAGGCCAAGCACCTGGGTGGTTATGGAGAAAATTCCTTTAAGGGAAAATATATCTTCCGGCATGTTTAGATCGATACCTTTCGTAGCACCGGTCAGCCAGGTAAATAATCCGGTTTTAAGATGCGTCCAGATATTAGCCCCGAAATTGGCAAATCCCTGCCCGACCCCTGCAATAAGGTTTTTAAAGAAACCTATCGGATCGGCTATAATAGCCATGACTACATCTGCAATGCCTGATAATAAGTTGGTCAGCGTGTTTTTAATTTCAATGATAAAGGCAAACACACCACTAAGGGCATTCAGCGCCTTGCTCACCAGTCCGCTGTTCTGAGATTTTAATTCTTCAATCCTTGCATCTATACCGGCAATATTTTCAGCATACTTTTTGGCCAGTACGTCGATGAGCGCATCTTTCTTACTGTTGACGCTTTCTTCCAGCGCATTGAACTTATTCTGAATCTCAGCAATGGCTTCCTTACCGATCTTACGTAAGCTTGGCGATAAACTGTTGACATACGTCTGGACTTCTTTTTTACCTTTTGCAATTCGGGCTTTGGCGGCATTAAGCTGGTTGGTAACAAGGATGGCAATGTCGTCAATATAGCGGTCCATCGTTTTAATATATTCCTGCTTCCCTGTAACAAAGAAAGCATTAACTTCTTTAGGCAAGCCTACAATGGCATCTCCCACTCTTTTAATATTTTTCCAGCTTAGCCAGGATCCTCCATACCGTTCTTTCTTATATGCTTGCATTTTTCTTTCTACATGATCTTCGAAAACTCTTTTAGCATCTTTACTTCCTTTATCAAACTTCGCGGCGACGTCTTTATCAAGAGTATTTAAAATCGTGTCTACATCTGTTTTAGAAGTATTGTAAATGCTGTTGATACGGTCGGCTATTTCTTTTCGTTTCTGGGTATCTTTTGTGGCGGTGTTCTTTTGCTCCCCGTGTGCATGATTCAATCCGCCTTTACGGGCATTGTGCATTCCGCCGATATGATGAATGGCCTGAGATTGTGCCTGTTCGCGTGTTTTAGACAATTCGCTGTTTTCCGTATTCCTGAATTTCTCCGTGGCGGCGGCACTTTCTGTTTTGGCTTTATTTTTTTCGCCTAAAGCTTCTGTAAATGAAGGTTCATTAGAGTTTGCGAGCATTTTATCGGTAACTCCGTGAGTCTTCATCTCGCTGTCAATGGTATTGGTTTCCTTCTGCAGCGGCTTCTCCACGCTTGCAGAGTCCCTTTTGTTAGGCATTGCTTTGGCTGCATTCGGAATAATGGGGGCTTTACCGGCATTAGGGGCCGGCATCTTGGCAACGGAACGGACAGGTTGACCCTCGACATTCGGTTTTGCGGCGGTCGCTGATGCAATATCCCCCGAAGCTGCATTTTTCTCATTTTTGACGTCAGCAACCGCATTTGTATTAACTTGTTGTATGTTGTTATTTTTCTCGAAATCATCGGCTTCAGCTTCATCTTTAGGAAGCCTGATTCCTTCAATTTTTTGTTTTAGTAAAGCTTTAAAATCTTCTTTGCTGAATGTTCCCGGTTTTTGGGCATCCATATGGTTTACTTTGCCGGCCTGCGCCATACTTTCCCGTTCGTTGGCAGGTGACGGAGCGGCAGCCTGAGCATCATTGCTTGCCTTTTGAGAGGGCTCGTGGCTTTTCTGAGATTGTGCCGTTGTTGCGATCTTCCCGCTTAATTCCGTAAATTCAGGATTATTTTTGGCATTCGGAGAAGGTGCTGCTTCAGCGATTTGCTCTTCAGCATTATCTTTAATTTCTGAGGCTGGTTTTGCTTCGGCAGGATTTTCACGTTTTCCGGCTGTTTCCGGTTGGGCAACCTTTCCTTCCTGAGTTTTTTTATTTTGCTGATGCACTTCTGCCTGCTCTTCTACCGTTTTCGGGATAGAAGTCCCGGATTTGGTATCATTGTAATCCTGCATCTGATTAGCATTCAGGGTAGCCATATAGCTTTTTTCCATCTCTTTGGTTTCGGGATTACTGAGATCTCCGGTCTGCTGTAAATTTGCTGTAAATTTCCCGTACGCTATGTCAGAACCCTGATCATAAATGGTTTGCGATCCGTGAACAGCCGCTACTTTACCATTAAGTCCAAGCGTGCTGCTGCCTGGATTTTCAAATCCGGCACTCACTCCCGGGTTTCCTGATTTTCGGATCTGTGTGTTGGTTATTTCAGCCTCAGACAGCGGTATAACCACCGCATCTTTCGGCTTTTGTTTATTACTTTGCCTTTGGTGGACTTTAGGGTCTACTTCTACAGGTTTTGCTGTTTTCATTGACTTAGTTTTTTTAATTTCATTTTGGTTTAAAAGGCATACAAAACGCAATTGGAATAATTGCGTTTTATACACCTGTTGAATGTGAAAAAATCAAACCCGGTGCGGGAGATTTTTTAGAGAATGTAAGTAATCGGAAGTGGCATTTAGCGATAAGAAACAGGTAATGATGGAGCCACTCCAGTGTTTTATTTTCTTATTTCGATTTCCAGGTTACCCGGTTCAAAAATCATGTTTTCTGAGGAGATAACCTCATTTTCACAGCAATGGATTCTGTAGTTGCAGTAACAAGTCTTCAACAGCTGATCCTGCTTTGTTTTTCATTTGTTTCGTATTATAACATCGTTTCCATTACTTTTCGATCTGGTCTTCGGGAAGATTGATGACGGGAGCTTCCTCCTTTTCAAACGGTCTTTCCGTTCTGATGCCATATCGGGTTTCAATGAAAAGGCTCACGGCTTTCTCGATCCAGTTTGGGAGATTGGTGGTGATCATCTTTAAAAATTTATCATAACCATAGCCAAGCACAAATAATATCCCTGTCGAATACCATTTGTCATGCAGTTCTGCCCTGTTCATCAGGTAGCTCATTGTAAAACCTACGATAACGACGATCATCAGGGTGATCAGGTGTTCCCAGGGCTTTTTTTTTTCTTTATTCTGTATTGAAATTAAGACTCTTAGTAATCCGCCGGAAAAAGCGATGGCCGTTCCGATTAAAAGAGCTTTTATACTATCTAAATTCATCTTTTCAGTTATATATTATGGATTAAATTGCCTGATGGCGTAGCTTTCTGTTGTATGCTACTCCAAATCGAGCATGTATAGGTCATCTAAAAACTTTTTGCTTTTTAGCATGTTTTCAGCTTCGTCTGCATAAGCCAGTTCATCAATAAGGTCACTGATGTTTTTTCTGGGATTCTGTACTTTCTCTCTGTTTCTTTTTATTTTCTTTCTTCTTTTTTTATTCATGGTTTCCGGAGTTTTTTGATGATTATTTTTTAAGTTTTATTTTAGCGAAGGAGCGAACGGTTTTCCTCAAAATTTATGGACTGTTTTAAAGCATAGAACTAAAAATTAAAACCGTTTTTACCTTATTGTATGGATCTGTAAAATAAATCTGAATCCCTGAAGCATACTCGCAGGGCTTTTCGTTACTCGAATGATAAAGAACTGATCATGAGCACTGATCGGTTTTTAAAGATCTATTTATCGATGGATGTGGTGCACGATGGCAACAATTGATTTTCATACTGCGTTGCTTCTATGCCTGGAGAAGAATATTATAAATTGTTCTTTCGGATAAAAAGAGCATTTCCGTCAGTTCGGTGACAATGACTTTCATCTGTTTGTCCTGATTACGTTTTACATAATCGATGACAAAATCTTTTCTTTTTTCTACTAATTCTTTGCTACGTTTCATTTTGGTTAAAGTTTTTATGTTAAAAGTTTTTATTTCTGAATTAAAACAGATCTTTGTGCTTCTTATTATTTTGAGTGCCGGTTAAGGCCATAAGAAACCCATGAAGGCCGGCTTTAAGCCTTCGCAAGATGTTTAATCACATTATTCGGTCTTGATTTTCCTAAAAGTAAATACCGTATTTTTGATATTTCTCTTACTTAAATTTCAATTCAGAAGCCGTTGGTGACCATTTAATGAAAAGACATTTCAACAATGATTACAGGATCCGGCTGCTGAGGGTAATTTTTTTAAAAAGAACGCTGTATCGTCCTCGGATAAGGACTATTTTTGAATTTTGTCCACTCACTTAAATGAAGCTGTGACGATTTATCTGCAAGCAGTGTTTGTCAGTTCCATTTCCAGACTTATTATTCGAATAAAACAAAATATTGCCTTTCAAATAAAGCAGGAAACAAGACGAACTTTAATCATTTTATATGAACAAAAATCTTAACAACCCGTACAAAAAAGCGAACTTTTTACATTTAAAAAATATTAGAAGATATTTTTATTACGATCGGCGCCTGATACAATAAAAAGGGAAGCCTTCTAATCATTAAGTATAAAACCAGCATTTAACTTACTGATTACAAACATTTACCTAATATTAAAAATGTTTTTAAATATTAAATAAAAATTCAACCATCAATATAATTTCGTATATTTGCTGTGTTTCATTTTAACTTCGAAACAAATATACGAACATTGTTCGCTTTTCAAAGTATTATCATGAATATTTTTCACTTTTTTTAGTGAAACAACTGTAAAAAATTAAAAATGAACTATTTAGAATTCAAAGAAATCAGAAAGAAGCTCAATATGAAGCAGGCCGATATAGCAAAATCGATTGGAGTAGGCACCCGGGCAGTACAATATTGGGAAAAAGGCGAACGAAAGATCCCGGAAACTACTGCGTATTTTGTGACCAATTTACTTTTAAAGCAAGAAAAGAAACAAAATGAAGACAGCGCCTCTCCGCTCACTTTTTCAGATTTGAAAATAATGAATGTGCCGCTTGCCAACCAATACGCACAGGCGGGCTATCTGAGCAGATTTGCTGATGAAGAATACATCGAAAGCCTTCCGACAATACCTTTCACCGATGATGTGGAACACCGCGGTGAATATATGTGCTTTGAAGTAAAAGGCGACAGTATGGACGACGGATCCTACGAAAGCTACCTGGAAGGCGATATCCTTCTATGCAGGAACATCAGGCAGGATTACTGGATGAGCAAGCTCCATTATGACAAATGGGACTTCGTGATCGTTCACAAAGAAAAAGGCATCCTGGTAAAAAGAATCATCAACCACGATGTTGAAAAAGGCATCATTACCCTACATTCTTTAAATGAATATTATGATGATTTCGAAATCCATCTTCAGGATGTCGCCAAACTTTTCAATATCATAAGTACGAGACGCAAAAACAACAGACGATAACAAATAAAATCCTCACAGTGAGGATTTTATTTGTTTTAAACCATAATTAGTATAAACATCTGTAAGCGGAACGTCCGGTAATCTGGCCGGTGGCCGGATTGACATCATAAATCACGGAAGGATCCGCACTATGGAACCTGATCCATCTTATCCCGCTCCGGGCAAATCCCATACTTACTCCGCCGGGAACATCAAAGTCTGCAAGGTTTGCCGGTATTGCCGGTTTTTCAGGCGTTAATCCCAACGTATAAATATAGCTTCCTATCTGCGGAACGGGAGTCGTAAGGCTGACTTTCTTCATTAAAGGATTATCATTTATGAAGCAGATACTGGCTTTAAATTCAGAAATATCCGTAGGATCAACCCCTTCAAATGCACCCGAAACGCAATATGCGTCAACAAAAGGATAAAGAACTTTTTCCGCCACCCATGTTCCGGACCTGAACCCTTTGACATTCGACCACTCCGACACTTCAGATTCGGAACAGTGTTTTCTTGCCCTTATATACAACGAGGTGTTGTTTGGAATCGTTCCGTCATTCATTTCAATATTCTGTACCGGATCGTAATCGCTTCCCATGATCACTTTCAGCTGTACAATATTGCTGAAGCTGCTGTCTGTTGATATCTGATACTGTATTGCATAAAGATTTTCCGTATCCACAGAATAATTCATAATGATCTGATCGTTCTCCCCCAAAAATACATTCGAGATCAGCGGAGCTTTACAATCCAACGGATTACACTTGCCAATCCGGAAAGAAGCCGCACCTCTGGCAATAACTCCATTTACAGCGAGTTCCACCATCAGATCATATTCGCCCGGTTCATCAATTTCAGGAAGCTGAACCAAAGTAGCATCGCTCACCGGCAGTGGAGACGGGATATTGTATTCCGTAAAGGTCGGCGCGCTTTTCATTTTATAGAATGCAGTCGCTTTGGTAATCGGCATGGAAGATGTATATTTTGTCTTAAATGAAATTTTGCATGCTGCTGCCATTATATTATTTTTTATTGTTATTATATTTTTTAAAATCTAAGGGATGAACTGATGATCATCCCTTTTGACCTCTTACAAAGAATTTGGTTAACCTTCGTAAATCACATTAACGCTTACCGGCTCTGACCTGGCAAATAAGCCACTTTCAACATCCACGACGGTAAGCTGGAAAACATACGCTCCCACAACCAGGTCCATCACTTTCAGATCCGCTTTGTTGGCTCCGGAAAGAGTAACCTGAGGACCTTCAAGCTTCGCCCATGAATACATTAACGACGACGGCCCTTCACCACTTCCCAGCAATTCGAAATTTCCCTGTTTTAGAATGACGGTCTTGGGACCTGATGCACTGGCCTTTACTTCAGGAATAATGCCTTCACAACAATTCGTTCCTCCGTCTGAAAAATTGATGCCGTCTACCACCAATTTCGGAACTTCAGGCGCATCGTACCAGTCACTCAGCGTAATGGTCTGCGTACATCCTTTGCCGTCCACCTGTACTTTAACGGTCGGAATTCTGTCCGGCATCAGCCCGTAATAAGAGTAGAACACATGTCCGTCCTTATCAGGGTTTACCACCACCCATTCTCCGCTGTCGAAGAAATCCCAGGTATAAGTATAGTCTGAGAAACCTGATCCGGAGACCGTAAAAGTAACCTTCGTTTCCATGACCTCTCCTTTCGGGAAAGTTTCCGAATCCACAGCGATATCAATATCAGACTGCGGAACCACTTCAACAGAGCATGCCGTGGGTTTTCCGTTTACCGTAAAGCTGATGGCCTGATGATAGAGCCCGGGACTCACCTTCGACGGATTGAAATAATATTTACCGTCTATTTCTTCAACACCTCCGTTTAATCCTTCAGCCACAACAGCTTTCACGTCTCCATTCATTGGGAATACCGTGAAAGGTACACGATCTTCTTTTGAACAGAAAACAGAATCCGGCAACGAGAGTTTAACTTCAATTTTCGGTGTACAGCAAATGTAAGGAAGTGAAAAATCTGCGATAACGACAGGTGTTTTTAATGATTCGCAAACGATGACAAACGTACCTCCTTCTTTTACGCCACGCTTATGCTCAAGGCCCTGGTGCTTTTCCAGATATTCATTGAAATACGCCTTGAACATATCTTTATCGTTCGCCAATTCTTCCAAAGACAACACCATGACATCAAAATCAAGCTGCTGATTATTCCGGATTTTTGTAATCTCATCAAAAGCCCGCTGGTAAGATTTACCGATATGGCCCTCTATATTATAAAATGAATTTTTATCTTTATTAAAATTCAAAGGATTTTGTATATGAGCATCCGATGACAACAGACCGGTATCGTAACCGAGGTTATATCGGGACGAGCGATAACGGGTTTTATCAAAATTCCAGGCTTTTAAAAATTCCTCCGAAACTTTGTAATAAAAAGGAATCGCTCTGCTGCCGAGTGCTCCCGATTGAAGAGACGGCGTAACTTTAATCTGAGATCCAACCTCAAAACCACCTGAATAACTGAAGTTTTGAACCTGTTGCTTAAAGCGATTCATTAACACTTTCACTTTCTGCATAGCTTTATCATCATCCAGTACAGGAGAATGGTAAAACCGATGCCTGTTTGGATCTAGCTGAATATCCGGGATCAGTTTTCCGAGCATGATGTGTTTGGGAAAAGACAGAAAATCCGGAAAACACCTGGCAAACGATTGTGGCAAAGACAGGATGATTTCTGAGTAGGTATCCGTTAAGTCTTTCACAACATCATAAACGTACTGAAACCCTTTTGTTTGCGAAAGGCACTGCTTCAGTACGCTGGTGAAGCTTTCATGATTCACTGCAGGGATTCCCAGCAGCTGAGAAATGGCATTGACCTTTTTGAAAACTTCTTCCCCATAATTATTCTTTTCGAGAATATCCGAATAGAGGCTTTTTAAGTCTGAAAAGGAAAACTTCGTATCGGAGTCGTTTTCCAGAATAAGGCGTTCTGCAATCACGCGTTCAAGTTTCACATCCTGCATGATCCCTTTTAAAAATAAAGGATGAGGCTGGATCTTGTCTTTACCGGCAATGTATTTGATTCCTTCTTCTGTGGTAATCAAAACTTTGAGGTTCCTCACCTGTTGCATTCCGTGATTATCACAATCTACACCCCGGCAGGGTTTTACTTCTTTTTCGTAGCTTTCTAAATAAAGCAGGAGATATTTATCATCTGCATCAGTAAGTGTACTAATAGCCTGAAAATCAGACCCCGCTTCCTCCGCCGTTGCCAGTTCCCAAAGATCGATCTGTTCCGAACCCTGGTAAAAAGCAGGATATTTCACTTTAAAATTATCATAAACCTTAAAATGAGTATAGTTCATCCCATCTAAGTCAATGGTTTTCAAGTCACTTACATATGGCTCTTTACTTACATTATTTATTTTATTTAAGGTAAGCAGGTCACCATCCGTTGTGATGGCCACGCCCTGAGAAATCCGTATGCTGTTAAGAAGCCGGTCTTTATAAACAAGTTCCGGTTTCAGTCCGCAAACGATCCCTACGCCCTGAAGCATTACCCTTGACAAGCGGTCCTGGTCTTCAAAAAAATCAAGGAACTCGTTGAACTGGGTATGTTCTACATATTGTCCTTTGCTGAATTTGCGGTATTGGGTTGATATATTGCTTAATTGATTATTCATTATGATTCATTTTTAATGATTGATTAAGGTAATTCCCATAAGCTTCTCAGGCAGAGCTTTTTCTGCCCGAGAAGTTATGCTGGCTATTGAGAATAAAGTATTCCCGGTTACCAGAATTTTACCTTATTATTTATCGCTACCGCCACATCCGTTTTTAATGGCTGTTTCAATAGCACTTGCATTATAACTTGAGTTCCATGAACCTCCTGTTCCGTCGGCCAATTCTCTCCAGACATATCTTCCGTTGATCAGGCTATTCACACCTGCTCCCAATACGATCACTTTCACCGACTTTTCTACACATTTGTTCTTCAGCCTGATGATTTCATTGATATCCGTAGCGTCTGCCGTATCATCATTACCACCAGGAGTGATATCGGTGATGATAATAACGTACTTGGCGACACCATTTCTGAATTTACCGGCAAAATCATATTCCACCACTCTGCTTAGGGCCATATCGGTCGGTTCCGGAGCTCCATATCCTGATCCCAGAGCCATTCCGCCGCTATAGTTATTCATCTTGCCCAATTGAGCTTTAAAGGTAGATTCATTATTATCCGCCATTACTTCCATGGCCGTTATCCACTGGTATTTTGAATTAAGTCCTGTATTGATGAACTTTCGGGAAGGATTTAAGCTTGTGTAGGCTGCCGCAGTATGGTAGTTTGACACTGTTCCGGAGCCATATTCATCGGCCAATACGATCCCTAATCGATAAGCATTTGTACCGGACTGGCTTCGGATGGTCGAGATGATATTGGAGGCACCCGCTTTAGCAGCCTCAATCTGGGTTCCCATACTTCCGGTGTAATCGAAGATAAACACAACATCCATTCCCGAATCACATGGCGGCGGCGCTATGGTAATCGTCACCGTTGCGATATTACTGTCCAGTTCACCATCATTGATGTAATAGGTAAATGAATCCGTAAGACCTGTCGGATTGGTGTGGGTATATTTTATGGTGCCGTCAGGATTTACCGATGCTGTTCCGTTTGATGGCTGGGTTTTGATAAATACTTTTAACGGAGTATTCCCTAAATCATAATCATTGTCTTTAACGGCAATATCTATAATACCTCCGACTACTGTTGAGGCATGATCATTTACCGCTACCGGTGCCGATTTGATATCGATAAATACAGTCGCAATATTGCTGTCGTCTCTGCCGTCGTTCACACAGTAAGTGAATGAATCTTTAAGATTTTCAGAACCGTCGTGGGTGTACGTGAAGGTATTGTCGTTGTTCAGAACCACCGTTCCGTGAGCCGGGTTTGATTTTTTAATCACCGTTAAAATATCATTATCTGCATCGTAATCATTATCCAAAACAGGAATCACGACCGTTTTACCGATCATGCACGAAGCTTTTTCATCAGTAGCCACAGGCGGAATATTTGGTTTCTGCTTAGAACAGCACAGGTATGGAAGCGAGAAATCCGCAAGCACCTGGTTGTTCGTATCCGATTCGCAGATCAGAATAAAGGTTCCGCCAGGTTTTACACCGGCCAAATGCTCAAGTCCCGATTTTCTTTCTAAAAATTCACTGAGAAGCTCTGTGGTAATTTCTTCCTTGCGGACATCTTCTTTTACCACGGTTACTTCTTCTCCTGACGATCCGGCAACAGCTTTAAAATCTACCTTATTCAGCAATCTGAGCTGACTGTCTATTTTTGACAAGTTCAGCAAAGCACTTTTCGGGTCGACTTTTTCACGGCTGATATCTTTAGAGACGGATATCAGCTGTTTTCTGAGGTCTTCGATAGACACTTTTCTCGGTTCGGCAGACGGAATACTTTCAGGTTTTTCGCTTTTCCGCAGGATTAATACGGCAACGTCAAAAGCCAGCCCGTACTGTGCCTTAAGATCATTGATATTTTGTACCGCCGTTTCAAAAGGTAAATCCAGATGACCTTCAATCCTGTAAAAATCATGATCATCAATATTATAATTCAGCGGATTCTGAATAAAGTCATCACCGGCAAGATTCGCCGTGTGATAGCTTAAATTATAGGTTTCCCTGTCGGTTTTTGTTTTTTCATAATTCCATTTATTCAATAACAATTTATCGACATTGTAATAGTACGGAATAGCTTTCTCGCCTAAATTTACATAAAAACGGGAAGGCGTGATTTTTACAGGTCCGATATACGACTGAAATCCATTGATTTTCTGCACAAAACGGTTGGCCAGCATGATGAGCCTTTCGAAATTTTCATCATCAGCAGTCGCTACCGGTGAATGGTAGAAACCATGACGGTAAAGGGTACGTTCTCCCAATTCGAGCGACGCTCCCACGCGGCCCAAAAGCAGGTGTTTCGGGAATGAACTGATATCCGGGCAACATTCGGCATTGAGATCCAGGAGAAGTCCTTTGATTTCGTTATAGGTATCGATCAAATCTTTCAGGAGATCGTAGCGGTACTGATAATCGTCCAGCCTAAGCACACCGCCGGGATTCAATAAGGAATTCAGTTTACCGGTAAGATCCTGCCCTCCGAAGTTGAGGCCTATCTTGAAAGTTCCGGCGATAGCATTAAAACCTTTACTCAGATCTGCAATAGCCGAATTGGCATTCTGAAATTTTGCCTTTAAATCTGACGGGCGAACGACACTTGCATCCAGGATCACTCTTTTAGCCTCTATTTTTGGCAACTGGTCAAACAGCACCTGGTAAGCGTCATGCGATTTATAAATCGTATCTTTTGCATCACCGCCAGAGATGAGATTAAGTACCGCCTCTGAGTCGGCTAAGAGAACTTTGAGAAGGGAAACCTGCTCAGCCCCCGTATTGTCGCAATCGGCATCCTGACAGGGAGTTTCATCATTCGAATAGCTTTCCAGGTACAAAATGACCACTTTATTATAAATCGTGCTTCCGAGATTTTTTACAGGGTTAAATCCTTCTTTATTGGGCAATTTATCGTATTCATCGCTGGTAATGATTTCTGCGAGAGGTACTTGCTTACCGCCGATACGGAAATGTTTGTATTCCATTTCGTCGGTGTAATCTTTGTAATAGGTATAGCTTTGGGCATCAAAGCTTATGTTGACGTCCGATGTTTCTTCCAGTTTCTGACGGAGTGTTATCAGGTCTCCGTCTGTCGTCACACCGGCTCCCTGCGAAATAACAACAGCAGCCTCGGAATCTGAAGATACCGGTTTGAAACCACAGACCAGCCCTACTCCGCTCAATCTTGTTCTCGACAGCCTGTCCTGATCTTCAAAATAATCTATAAATTCATTTAATTGCCCGTCGGTTAACGCCTGATTTTCGTTGAACTTTCTATATTGGGTCGTTACATTATCTAATTTAGTATTCATTGTTTATCAATTTTTATAAGTTTGATTGTCCTAGTATGATTTTTCCGTCTAAACTGTCATTATCGTCCCTTTCACAATCCAGGAGCCTTCCCGGCCGGTAAATATTGTTCAGATTGGTAAGCGCAGTCAGTACATCGTGAATGCTGTTTCCGAGATTGGCCGTATTATTTTTCGATTTGTCCGAAAGGAATTGTTTAAAGGCTGTTTCAAATTCGGAAAGGTCGCTTTTGGCAGTCTGCGTTTCAGTAAGACGGTCTCCTACCCAACATATTTTAGCTAAGACATGCGCCGGAATTTCCTGCCTGATAACAGTTTCTGCATAACGCCTGAAATCAGGATCCTGGAAACGGTACGCATATCCCGGAAGAACAACGCTCACCCTGTAAGAATAAGGATCAAAAACATCGGTCTCGCAGTCTTCTTCGCACGAATGCATAAAGGTTTCGGAATATTCCACGGGATCTGTGGCGGCTAGGTCTTCGATATCGTACATCACTTTGAAAGTACGGTCGATCTCCATGCACCCGATGCCGCCCATCAGCCTGTAATCTTTTACCGCAGGCTTTAACAATAAATGTTCTACCAGGAACATACCTTCTTCCGTAAAGTTATATTTAAAATATTTTACGGCTTTAATCATTCCTTCTTTCAGAGCTCCCAGATTGGGGTACGGATTGGTTCTCCTGTGTGTGGCAATGACATTTTTCTGCGGGGAATCATCCACCACATCAAAATAATAGTTACCGCCACCCGAAAACCGGATGTTCATATTCCCGACGAAACAGGTATTATCCTGGCATGTTCCCAGGCTCTCAAGCACATTGCTAAGATCCTCCTCATCAATCTGGATGATCTGGTAAATCGCCTCATTGAGGTTTTTAGTGGCCGCATACTCAATCTCATAGCTTTTGATGGATGATAAAATGATATTGCCGTCGGCATCTTTTACTTTCCAGGTATAGCTTGGCTTATTGCCGCTTAATGTTTTCGTAATTAAAACCGGTGACTGGGATAAATTTCTTTGCGTGTAGTCTTTAATCCCCAGCAATCGCGATATTCTTTTCTGCGCCCCGGAAATATTGGTGGTATTCCAGAGATCTGAATTGCCAAACAATGTATAATTGTATCCGATCCCGCGGTCTTTGCTTAAAGAAGCATATTCGTTCAGGAAGTTCTGTTTGTTGTTGAGAACGATCTCATCGGCAGAATTTCCGTACAATGATTTCATCAGGAAGGTATAGTCGCTGAATGTCTCTGCGAAACGGGAAATGAGATGATCCAGTACTTCATTCCGGCGTTCGACACTGTTGTCCAGCTCTTCGTACAAAGAGTCGGTCAGTTCATCATCATTTTCTGAATAATGAGGTATCAGTTCGTCGAGTCCCTTGATGTTTTTCAGGGTCTGTGTGAAGTATGTTCTTTTCAGATTTCCATGTACACTTAAGACTTCTTTTACTTTTTCAAGATGCTTAAAATAACCCGCCAGGATTTGATCAAAAAACAGGAGATATCCCTTAAACTGTTTGGCCAGGGCTTCTCTTTCAGGCGTTTTATGGCCGATGATTCCTGAAGTTCCCACGCCGTAGGTATCCGGAAATTCATCAAGAATCGTCGCATAATTTGCGATATCATAAGAAGTTCCTTTCGGCAGGGATAATTCTCTGTTCTGCCTTGCATCTTCTCTCAGGACTTCTTCTTCGTTTTTAAGGTTCTGCAGGTATTCCCCGACCTTTTTATCATTTATATTTAAAGGAAGCGAACCTTTACTGTAGCTGAATGAACTTAGTTCACAGAGTTCGGGCTTTCTCCCTTTTTCAATGCAGATGAGCCAGTCGTTGGTCTGTTTGATCACATGATCACAGCCTGCAATGGAAATCTCGTGGATTTCTTTTACGCCGTCAATTTTCATGACTTCACTGATGATGTCAGAAAGACGTACTTCTCTTCTCAGTTGGCTGTTTTTAAGTTCTTCAGTATCAATAAAACCGTTGTCTAAAAGAGGGCCTTCGAAAATCTGATCGGTCGTCAAACCTTTGTCTAGCATTTGCTTTAAGGAATAAAAGTGAACTTCCGGCGAAAGGTAATTGCGGATTGCTTTTAATACTTTGGCATGCACCAGCTCTTCATCGGCCTTGTTTACCAATCCGATACGGGCGCACACCGCTACTTTCTGAATTTCAACTTCTTTTATTTCCGCCAGATCTTCGCAAAGACTTCTGTTGGCATGATAACGGTCCAGGATCTGAAGATTGACACTGGATTTCCCGCATCCTTCCGTCTCTTCGTCTAGGTCTTCGGCGTAGTCTACATAGAGGTCATACAAGCCTTTGATATCAAAGCTCTTCGTTTTATCGCCGATCGGTTTAAAATCCAGCTGACCTGTTTTACAATCCACATACAATGATTCATTGTTTGGCACCAGCCAGCAGTTGCGGATCGGTCTTTTGTGCCCGGAAGTAAAGTTGATGTCGATGAACAGCTTTCGGTAATCAAGTTCGGTTAAAGGTCTTGCAGGCAGAATTTCCGTAGCTTTTAAAAACTGGGTATGGATATCTGAATCTACGTCTTTAGAAGCCAGGATATCTTCCATGTTGAGGTTCATTCTCATACCGAGATCTGTGATGGCGTAGCTCAGAACTTCTAAGGTCGTAATACCGGGATCATGAGAATTATAATCTGTCCAGAGTTTCCCTCCTAATTTTTCTATGTATTCAATACCGGTCCTTCGCAGAAACTGAAAGTCGTTCTGATCTCCGGTTTCTACATTTTTGGGTATACTGATGTGCTTATTTTCTGACATGGTGATGTTTCTTCTTATTTATAATTAAATACATACTTGTTCTGCAATCGTAATTTGATGTTGTTTGGCAGATACGAGAATTGATTTCGGATCTACTTCTATTAGAGATTTTTTCTGTAAAATATCGTCCACCAGTATTTTGATCTCGTCGATGTAATCTACATAATACAGCTGTTCCAGGTAGGCAATCAGCTGGTTGACATTCAGTTCCACATTAAAATCAATATCCTTAGCCTCTGTAAAAGCCCACGGCGATATGTATTTTTTAATATCTTCATCCAGCTGTTTCATGTAAAATGTTTCGTCATACGGTTCAAAGAATTTCACTTTGGTCTGTATTTTCGCTTCTTTGTAATTCGGGTTAATGACCTGTGCCTTTATATGCATGGTATTCAATTCATTGACATAATTCTGAATCCTGCCCAGGCTTGCGCGGCTCACCCTCGGCTGATAGACGTCGAAAGCATTTTTATTCCTGATGTTCGGAACCACCATGAGCGTTACGTGTCCCGGAGCCATATATGAATTTTCAGAGGTGTGATTTAAGCATTTTACCTTAAAAACTTCGGGAAATTCCTGCAGGACCAGGCTCTCGTAATCCCACTGGGTAATCGCTCTGTGCTTGTGTCTCAGGCGTTCGCTCACCCTTCTGTAAAACTCCGTATCGGCTTCCTTATATTTTCCGCCAAAGGAATTATAGGGCTGCTCCACTTCTTTTATCTGAGGCACCCTCGTAATCAGTTTGGAAATGGTATTGGCCTCCAGACCGTTTTCCAGATGCGCCAGATCATTATCCTGATTCTCGAATGTGGCCAGCACCGCCTGTGTATAGATTCCCTGAATTTTGCAGACAGCATCATAACTCCTTCGGGATTTTGCCCTGATCCAGACCAATCCGTCGGTAAATCTTGTATGATTCATCTGAATATCTTTCGGAATTTTAAACTCCATAATACCCGATTCCAGGAATTTCCGTGTTTCGTTTTTCAAAATGCTTTTCGATAAATCGATCCAGGAATTACCCGAAAGGATGTGCCATTCGATAAACTCCTTCTCGTCTAATGGATCTGCCAGAGCATTTTCACTGCCTTCCAGCATCTGGATCAGCAGGGAAACGGTTGTCTGAGGCGTAGCTTCCAGCCCGATATATAATTCACCTCCGTTTTGGTGGACAGGCATTATACTTCTGGTTTCCAAATCTTTTTCATACTGTCCGAATGCATCTTCATGATACAGTTGCAGATCTTCGCTTTTGGAAGCTTCTCCCGCGGAATCTTTTCCTAAATAGGAATAGGCGGTTTCACTCGCGCTGTAATTCAGTTCGATATCTTCGGCGAAAGGAATGTACGGCTCGTTCGGAATGAGTTTTTCACTTGTCGGTTTGCTGGATAATGCCAGGGTGTACAATTTCGGATAAACATCCTGTAATGCCGATTGGTTCAGCGTTAATCTGATTGCCTCGGAAGTCCCGGATTCATGGCTTGTATTGAAGATCGAAAATTGTGTTTTATAGCCGTTTTCCGATTTTTTGAATAATTCAAGATCCTTACCTTTTTCTTGCCAGATTTCTCTTTCCAGGAGCGCTGTATCTGCCCTGAAATAGGCATCGGAGCGAACAATGGAAGTGTTTTTCAGGCCTTCGAAAACATTTAAACTGATATTTTGATTCGGCTGAATGATGTATCCGCTGTAAAGATCCTTTATCGAATCGGGTGTATTTTTCCAGTTGATGGTAATCTCTGCGTTCTGCCATTTTTTGGAGAACATCTCAGGGCATTTAATGTAGAAATTTGATCCTTTTACAGGCTGTGCCGTGAACGGGTAATAAGGTTTTTCAGCATTCAGCGTACTGCTGTCGTTTTCGAGCTGTATCGATTTCACTCCTTTTACATCAACGGATACTTCTACATTTTTCACCATTTTTTCGGAAAATGCTTCATACACATCATAATATTTTTCACCTTCAATGATGAATCTTACCACTGGAAAACCGGTCTGAAAAGTCTGCATTAAAACATCTTTGTTATAAGGCACCACCGCCGGAAAATCCTTCGATAAAGTAAAAGAAAGCTCCAGCTGATTTTCGTCATTTCTCAGGCAGCTCAGCACAATGCCGGACAGCCAGTCTTTTTCGCCGCTGCACAGCACCCTGATGTTATTCTCAATATCTGCTGTCGACAGGTTTTGCAGTTTCCCGGTCGAATTTTTAATAAAGTCGATTTTTATATTGACGGTTCTTTCTCCTTCTTTCAAATCAAATAATGAAGAGGCCACTGAAAATCCAAGCTTTGCTTCCGGCAATACTTTATACATTGATTTATCAGAATTTGTTTCATCGGCGTTGTATCCGAATGGCCACCAGTAATTGCTTTCTTCAGGAAGTTTATCTCCCAGTCCGTCGGCTGAATTGGCAACCTGAGCCATCCTGAGTTCCCTCTTTTTAGCATCATTCAAAAAACTTTTGATCTCCTTCACTTTCGCCTGGTTGGCAATAAGCTCTTCATTTGTTTTATAAACGCGCTTTTTACCGCCGGCATCTTTGCCGCCATCAAGGAGGGTTCCGCCGGGAATTCTCTCCTGAATTGCTTTTTTGGCCAGCTCGAAAATCACATACGCTTTATCCGGCCGGGCATCATTTTTTTCAATCTGCAGAATTTCGTTATAATAGAAATCCAGATGTCTTTTGGTTAAATTATTAAAGGCTTTTTTAGAGAAATCCAATAATTTCAGGAAGCAGACAAATAAAGTAAGATGAGGAGTCAGGCTGCTGTCCTGCTCAAATTGGGAAATAAGGTCTGTAACCTGTTTTTTCATACTTTTATACTCAACGCTTTCCCTTCTCGGGATGGCATTGGCATCATCACCCAGGAAGAAATTTCCCCAGTTTCCTTTTGGTGTTGTATTATCATTCTTATCGAAATAGTTTACACGCTGTGCAAAGTTGTTTGCGAATAACAGCCAATCAAACAAATCGAAATCGTGTAATTCCAGATTTCCCGGATCCAGCTCTGCTAAAAAGCGCTGCATTTGTGATTTTCCTTCACGATAATGTGAAAATGTATCTGTTTTTTTCATTTTTTTATATTTATCTATCTATGGTAAGATGCAATACTTGATGTAGGTTTCGGTTGTATTTAAAATGGCTACAGACATCCCGTCATTCATTATATTTCGGTAGCTTCTCCTTTGTAGAAAGGAAAAACCATATTGCTTCTTGTATTCGTATTTCTTACTTCGTAGTTAATCTGTATCAGAACTTCACCTTCAAGCTCTTCCTGGGCATCAATCTCGATACTCAGAATATTGATTCTGGGCTCGTGATATAAAATGGCGCGCTCAATGATCCCTTTCATCTGAGTGATCAGCGTGATATCCAGCGGCTTAAAGAGCATTTCCTGCAGGTCGCACCCATAGTTCGGGAGCATGACGCGTTCCCCCGGGCGTGTTGACAGCAGAATTATGAGGCTGTTGTTAATATCCTCTACATCTGAAGTCATGGCCAGTTTTCCTTCAGTTTCATTAAACTCAGGCGGAAAACTCCAGCCTGTTCCTAAAAAATCTGTATTTATTTTCATACGTTATTGGTTATATTTAATAGTAACATCAAGCATCTTAAACATTGATTTAATTGTTGTTATGGTACTTTCATTCTGTTTGCGGGCAGTTTATATTTAAATATGATTTATGCTGATTTAAAATATTATCCACCGATCAGAACGGTAGGTTCGCCTGCGGAAATGACACCCCCATGAGCTGTTGAATCTCCCATTCTGGCCGCCGGTTTCCCACCGATCAGAACACTTGAAGATCCTGAAGCAATGGTATCCGTCGGACCGGTGCACACGGCTTTGTCTCCCACTCTTGCAGCGGGTTTTCCTCCGATAAGTACGGTAGGTTCTCCTGCAGGGATGATGGGCCCGCCCACATGCGGAACGTTTCCTGTCACCATCGGACAGGTGTGCATATCTGTAATTCTTGCTGCCGGTTTCATGATTAATTGATTTTTACCTGAGATCCTTTTACAACCGTTACCGCTCCCGATTTCAATTCGGAACCTGAGCTTCCTTCGGCTTTTAACTGGGCACTGGCTTTCACATTGATGTTGACGCCTTCCATACTGATGTCGCCTTTTGCTTTGATTTTAATGTCTTTCGAACTTTCGATGCTGATTCCGTCTTTATTAAGCGTCAGGCTGTTCGCATGTTCATCTTCTATTTTGATGATATCCGCGTCTTCGTCTACGGTTACTTTTTTACCTTTCGGAGTTTCCAGGGTGTAGGAAATTTTATCGTCGTTGAAGATCATTTTCATTTCGCTGCGGGTCACAAATCCTTTTTCATGATTGTCATCCGAAGCGACAATAGGCGCAGGCTTTGTACTGCTGTTCAGCATTCCCAGGACTACGGCGTCATTGGGATCATCATTGATAAATCCGATAATTACTTCATCACCGATTTCCGGTCTGAAAAACGATCCTCTGTTTTCCCCGGCATCCAGAGTGGCTATTCTTGACCAAATTCCCTCTTCTTCGCTGTTGATGATCGGTATCTGCACCAGAATCCGGTCTTCACCATCCGGATCCGATTCGAGCTGTGAAACGATCCCGACGTGCAGTCCGCTGATGGCAGGAATAATTCCCGAACCCGGCATTTCACTCACATCATAGGTTTCTGAAAACCAGGTGGGAGAAAGGCCGAACTGTGCGTCTACCAGCCAGTTTCCGTCTATGATTTCGTGACGTACTCCTGTAACGTATATTTTACCGTTGAACCGGTTTCCGACTCCCTGAAGAGTCAGTGAAACACCCGGCTTTACCGATGGGATCCCTTGAAATTTTACCCTTCCCCTTGTTTTGGCGAGTTGCTGAAAAGTTGCTTTGGCATCGCCCCACTCCTGTAATTCGCCCTGAGTGAGATTTCCCCCGTGCTTCAGCTGTAAGTCTTCAATTCCGAAAACTTTTGCCAGATCTCCGGAAGAAAGATTCCCATTGAGTTTGATGGCCGGATCTTTGGCTTCTGCCTCCGTAAGTTCCTGATCGGTATAGCTCCACGTTTTAGCGGTAATTTTGCTGAACTGGTCCCGGGCGTCGATTTCACCGTCAAATTCATGGACGGATGATCCGTATACTACCGTTTCCACTGCTTCGCCACTGAAATTGGGTTTGGCGACTTTTATGGTTCCGTCTTCCACAAAGCAGAGTTTTCCGTTGGCCTGTGCTCGGGTCAGCATAAAATCCCAGTCCGAAGCCTGGTACTGAACCAGCTCTTTGTGTAAATTCTGGGTGGCTTCTACCTCGGCAGTCGCGCCGCTGTTCCCGATCAGCTCTTCCATGATGTCGCTGTCTTTGCTGTCGTAGAAATATTTGCTTTTTCTCCCCAGCGTCATTTTTACGGCCTTATCCCTGCACTCGATGATGAGGTAGGAAGAACCGTTTCTCACTCTGATATTATGTTTTACCACAACCCCTTTAAAGATGGTTTCTTCTTCAGAGTGATAACCTGCCGTGATCTCAATTTCTTTCCCGGGGATTAATAAATCTTCATTGCTTAATTTGAAATCCTGCTCCGGTACGCTTCCGTCTAAAACCACGATGCGGGCATACGGGATCCTGTTGACCTCTTTTTCTACGACAATGCTTTTTACTCCGTATTTTCCGGGCAGTTCCGTACCTCCGGACATCACTTTAAAAGTAATCAGATCCGGATTTTTTGCTGTTTGTATATATCCGCTGTTATTCATGTTATGAAACTTTTTCTAGTGGCGGAAAAAACAGTTCCTGCCCGGGAATTAATTGCCTGAAATTGATCAGACCGTTTACTTTCGCAACCTCCAGATAGTATTTGGAATCGCCATAGATTTTCTCGGTCATTAAGGGTAAGGTATCTCCTGCCTGTACGGTTCTTTTGTGGGTAAGGTCGGGTGAGGTATTCTTCTTCTCTGCAGCCTCTAACTTAGGGCTGATGGATTCACTAAATTTTGCTTTTCCGATAGCCCTGAGCGGTTTTCCTTCGTTGTCAAACAACTTATATTCTACCGTAAATTCTGCCAGTACACCTTTAAATTCAAAATCGCCCCAGTTGATAATAATGTTGTAAGGCTTATGAATAGGGCCTGCAACCTGGCCCGTAGCTTTATAAAAGGCATCAACCTGATCTTTTACGGATGTTTTCTTAAATGCCTTTCCTTTGATTTTGTTGATCAGTTTATTCCCCGTATAGGCTTCTGTGACGCCGGTTCCGTCAAATAGAAATTCTAATTGCAAATCGGTTGAGGGCGAAGCGACATATTTTGCATCGGTTTTGGCAGCTCCTGGTAACAGCGGGGTTTCAAGCTCTGTTTTATAGGTTACGGAATACCCTGTAGGATTGATAAATGCTGTAAAAGCATGATTTTCAATTCTCTTATCATAATCAGAATTTTCATAGGTTCCGATCGTAAGTTTTTGAAGTGCTCCTTTCATTATCTTTCTTTTTTACGTTGTTGAATATTTACGGCCTGCTCTACACTTTCACTCACAGCCCGCATGATCTTTGCTTCATCTGCTGATGAAGCGGTGGTCGCTGCTGCTGTTTTCTCGTCCACATTTATTTTAATGTGAAGCTCTTTTATTTCTATTGGCATTTTGTTTGTTTTTAATTGATTTTAAATATTAAAAATCAATGATTTAACATTTATTTTTAAAAAAATCTAAGCACATAAAGAGGGTGTTAGTCCTATGATAGACCAATCCGTTGTTGATTTTTGCAAAATATTGTGCTGAAAGTTATCCTGAGGCCGACACGCTTTCGTGCGCTTAGATTTGATTCAGAAATTACAAGCCTAAACTTGCTAACGATGTGGGTATGGTGAAATATCTGTATTTCAGCTCTATCGTTTCAATAGCTAATTTGCTTTCTTCCGCGTTGAATTCTGAAACTTCCCATCTTACCGGGTATGCTCCAACGACGTTCCAGACCATCAGGGGTGCGGTAGACTGCAGCCCTCCGTAAAGAGAAACGATGAGATCCCGCGGTTCAAATTCGAAGTTTTCCATGGCATTTCTGCACCAGCTTATCAGTCCGGAACTTACCAGGAGCCCACGTTTTAAAACTAAATTGGGATATTTCGGCCTTAGGGGAAGCTGATGAACAAATCGGTTCTCGCCGCCCTCGGCATATTCTTCGGTTGGAATGTCTGTGGATAAACCAGATACAGACTGAAATCTGGAGTCAATACCCTCTGTTGTTGAAATCCCGTTAACGATAAAAGAGAAACTGGTTGGAGGATATAAAAGAGCCATGATTAGTTATTTTCAATAGTTAATCCCTCGTGTGCCAGTTCCAGGGTTTCGATAGCCACTTCATTGCCTTCTGCTTTAAGATCAGTAGACTGCATTTTCAAAGGGAAGGCATTTTTCACTTTCCACGTAACAGCAGGCTCTCCGTTCTCATCCAAAAGAGAAATCGTAATCGGTCTGCGCTCTACCGTATTCAATTGAATCGACTGGAACCATTCGAAAAACTCATTGTCTTGTTTGAAAGTTCCTCTCTTTAAAGTAAGGTTGCTGTAAACCCTTAAGCCAGGCATTTTCTTTTTGCTGAAATCCGGGCTTGCTCCATCTCTGTACTCGATAAGACCTGCTTCTACATTCAGTCCAGATACTTCCTGAAAACCTACCTTCGTTCCGCCCCAATCTACTTCAAAGGCAAACTTTACTAATGGATATGTATTCATAATGATTTATATTTAATTGTTATTTGGTTTAATGTTATGATTCCTGTAATTTGTGTGAAAAACGAAGCACGATGAATTCTGCCGGACGTACCGCAGCCATACCGATCTCGATATTCATTCTTCCTTCAAGGATATCCTGGGCAGACATGGTTTTGTTTAAACCAACGCTTACATAATAGGCTTCTTCAGGCTTGCTTCCTGCCAAAGCGCCATCCTGCCACTGCTGGTTCAGGAAGTTCTCGATCATGGTCTGTACCCTGATCCATGTATTGGCGGTATTCGGCTCGAAAACGAAACGTTCCGTTGCTTTTTTCACAGATTCTTCCACCATGTTGAAGAAACGGCGTACCGAGATGTATCTCCACTCGTTGCTGTTGCCGTCTAATGTTCTGGCGCCCCAAACCAAAGTTCCCTTTCCGGTAAACGTTCTGATGGCGTTGATGGATTTTCCTGAAGTTGCATCCACATTAAGGCTTTCCTGGTCTTCGTGAGAAATTTTTTCGGTCGGTGATACCACATAGTTCAGTCCCACATTGGCCGGTGCCTTGAACACGCCTGCGTTGCTGTCTATTTTAGCATAAATACCTGCCATTGAAGAAGATGGAGCCATAACTACTTTTTTAGATTCCATTGCATTTTTTGCCAGGTTGTATAGTTCCGAATCATGGGTTTTCCAGTATTCCAGAGACTTATTATCAATCAAAATGGCCGGATCATAAGCATAGCTTAAGACTGTTTCTAATTTCGGGTGATAAGCTGCACCGTATTTTAAAGCTTTGGTAACACCGGTTCTGAAATCACCGACCGTTCCGACAACATCCATGATCACAAATCTGTCTTTTAAGTCTTCCGCCTGATCTAAGGCCTGATTATACAACGCATAAGCACTTGCTCCTAAGTATTCAGCATCCGGGAAAACAATAAGCGTCGGCTCGTCTTCTTTTTCTAATGTTTTCAGTCCGAACAATAAACTGCCGGCAGTCGTTTCGTTTCCTAACGAAGGATTTGATCCGTATCCGCTTACAGAAACGATATAACATGGTCCCCCGCCGTTGGCGAAATACATCTGCATAGCGTAGTACATTTTGAAAGGACTTGGTGAAAGATTCGCACTAACACTTCTTGGTGCGTCATCGGTTGCTGCAGCAATATCAAAGGTGAAAGCTTCATTTTTTGCTTTACCGAAAAGAGTTTCGTATTCCAGCATGGAAGAGATCCTTGTCGGCTCATTTCTGGGTCCTTTATCGGTATGCCCGATAAAAGCAGGAATAGCCGTTTCTACTTGTGCTACAGAGGGTGGAAATTTTGACAATTCCTCTACGTAGACTCCGGGTGTTTTGTAATTCATTTTTTTAGATTTTTAAATTAATAATTAGTTATTTTCAATAGTTAATCCCTCGTGTGCCAGTTCCAGGGTTTCGATAGCCACTTCATTGCCTTCTGCTTTAAGATCGGTAGACTGCATTTTCAGAGGGAAGGCATTTTTCACTTTCCACGTAACAGCAGGCTCTCCGTTCTCATCCAAAAGAGAAATCGTAATCGGTCTGCGCTCTACCGTATTCAATTGAATCGACTGGAACCATTCGAAAAACTCATTGTCTTGTTTGAAAGTTCCTCTCTTTAAAGTAAGGTTGCTGTAAACCCTTAAGCCAGGCATTTTCTTCTTGCTGAAATCCGGGCTTGCTCCATCTCTGTACTCGATAAGACCTGCTTCTACATTCAGTCCAGATACTTCCTGAAAACCTACCTTCGTTCCGCCCCAATCTACTTCAAAGGCAAACTTTACTAATGGATATGTATTCATAATGATTTATATTTAATTGTTAATTTGTTTAATGTTATGATTCCTGTAATTTGTGTGAAAAACGAAGCACGATAAATTCTGCCGGACGTACCGCAGCCATACCGATCTCGATATTCATTCTTCCTTCAAGGATATCCTGGGCAGACATGGTTTTGTTTAAACCAACGCTTACATAATAGGCTTCTTCAGGCTTGCTTCCTGCCAAAGCGCCGTCCTGCCACTGCTGGTTCAGGAAGTTCTCGATCATGGTCTGTACTCTGATCCATGTATTGGCGGTATTCGGTTCGAAAACGAAACGTTCCGTCGCTTTTTTCACAGATTCTTCCACCATGTTGAAGAAACGGCGTACCGAGATGTATCTCCACTCGTTGCTGTTGCCGTCTAATGTTCTGGCGCCCCAAACCAAAGTCCCCTTTCCGGTAAACGTTCTGATGGCATTGATGGATTTTCCGCTTTCGGCATCTATATTCAGCTTTTCCTGTTCTTTATCGGAGATTTTCACTACGGGAGCCTCTACCAGATTTAAACCCAGATTAGCAGGTGACTTCCATACGCCGGCCGTACTGTCTACTCTGGCATAAACGCCTGCCATTGAGGAAGACGGAGCCATTACCACTCTTTTAGATTCAATAGCTTTTTTAGCCTGATTGTACCATTCTGAATTCGCAGATTTTAAATCCTTCAAATTTGAGATCCCCGATGCGCCGGTCACCAAAACTTCAGCATCATTGAAAGCATAATTTAAAACCGTCTTTAATTTCGGGTGGTACGCAGCCCCATACTTTAAGCCTGATGCATTAACTCTATTTCTGAACGTAGCATCATCTCCAAGAACATCCATGATCACAAATCGGTCTTTCATCAATTCTGCCTGGTTAAGGGCAGTGTTATACACAGAATAAATCTCGGATACAGATGTAGGTGAGCTGGCTTCAGTAACATCATCTGCATGCTGAGCAGCAAGAGCTACCAACGCTGCAGCCGTCGTAAGATCAGCCTCATAAGCATCAGCCACCGCTTTGGCAGCAGCTTTAACGGAAACCAACGTAGCACCGGTAAGGTCAGCCGCAGTATCGGCAGCTTCTATCACCGCCTGGGCAGCCTGAGCAGCAGCAACTTCGCTAAGATCATTAGGATCCGTAATTTCATAATCATCGGCAACAGCCTTTGCCGCAGCCACCGCAGCAGCCACATCGGCACCATTGACGGCATCTGAAACAGCTTTAGCAGAAGCTTTAGCGGCAGTAGCCTGGTCCTCATGATCTTCTGCAGCCTGATGGGCAGAATTGGCAGCCGCAACCTCACCAACCGTAGCCACCCTATTCTGAATATCAGGGAAAACGATAAGCGTCGGCTCGTCTTCTTTTTTCAGCGACTCAAGACCTTTGAGTAAAGTTTTATCCGAGGTGTTAGATTCTACCAGAACGGGATCTGAGTAACTTCCTACAGAAACGATATAGCACGGTCCTCCGCCATTGGCAAAATACATCTGCATGGCGTAGTACATTTTAAAATCGCTTAGTTTGGGCTGTGTCGCGGTGGCCACACCGTCTTTGAAAGCTACCGCAAACTTTTCAGGATTTGCTTTACCAAAAAGCTGTTCGTATTCCAACATAGAAGAGATTCTTGTCGGCTTATTCGTCGGGCCGTATGCTGTATGTCCCACAAAAGCAGGAATGGCCGTTTCAACTTGCGCTACGGAAGGCGGAAATTTTTCCTGTTCCTCCACATAGACTCCAGGGGTTTTGTAATTCATTTGTTAAAATTTTTAAATTAAGATTAATATACCTCGAAGCAGAAACTTCGAATGTTTTTCTCGTGATTGATTATATATCAGAACTCTTGTAATTTGTGTGAGAAATTCAGGGTGATAAATTCAGCCGGGCGTACCAATGCGACTTCCACGGTCACATTCATTGTTTTAGGTTTATTTTCGTCCCCGGAAACTTCCACTTTATAAGCTTCTTTTGGCGTATGGCCGGCCAATGCGCCATCCATCCACTGCTGATGAAGAAAGTTTTCTATCATCGTTTTCGCAATCAGCCAGGTGTGGCGTATATTCGGTTTATTGATAAATTCTGCTTCCAGTAATGCTTTCCGGATCGACAGCTCCATCATGTCATGATAGCGGCGTACACTTATATATTTCCACTGATTGTCTTTTCCGTCGCCCGTTTTTTCTTTTCCGTTGAAAGTGCGTGCACCCCAGACCAAAGTTCCTTTTCCGGCAAATGTTCTGATGGCATTTACCGATCCTGAATTATTGATATTAAGATCCGATTGCTCCTGATCTGAAATTTTTTCCGTCGGGCCAACAACATAATTGAGGCTGACGTTTGCCGGTGCTTTCCAGACTCCCCTTGTGCTGTCTATTCTTCCGTATACGCCTGCCATGGCTGATGACGGAGGCAGAACAACGTTTAACGAGCTGATTTCTTTTTTTATCTGGCTGTACAATGCAGAATGGGATGATTCCAAACTTTTAAGGGTCAAACCATTGGCAACGCCTACTTCATCTTTTACAGCAAGGATGGCATTTTTTAAGGCTTCGAATTCTCCACTGAAGACCGGCGTATCGGCAGCCAGATCATCAGGGATCACAAAATCGTCGATCGTACCGTCGTAGATGGCTTCAAGAACCGCTTTTGCTTCTTCAATAGCTTCTTCCAGGTCTGCTTTTGCATGGTCTGTTCCGCCGGATGGTCCATCAGCAGATTCGTAGATTTCTTCAGCAATCGCAACTGCCTGCCCTAAGAGATCAGCCAGCACGAAGGCATCTGCAGATCCAAGTATTTCAATGGTGGCCAGGCTTTTTAATTCGTCCAAAGCTGCGATTTCACCCGCATAAAAGCTTGCGCCGGATTGTCCTTCAGCCTGTAAGCCGGCGTGTACGATAGCTTCCGTTTCATCGAAATTGTAATTCAGGATGGTTCTGAGATGAGGAAAATAGGCTGCGGCATAAGTCGTAAGTTCGACTTCATTTCTAAAATTCGCAATGGTGTTTAAACTGTTCGGCTGCGCAACGGAATTCCCGTAATACGTGTCTAACAGTACAAACCAGCTTTTCGACGTCGATTCTGCTTTGCCGATTGCCTGATTGTAAATGATGTAGAAATCATCTTCGCTTAGTGAGACAGCATCAGGAAAAACAATAAGTTTCGGATCATCGGTGTTCGTAATTTTCTCCAGACCATTCTGAAGACCGGCAAGCTGTACCTGCCCTGAATCATAATTCCCTGCTGACACGATCTGGCACGGGCCGCCGCCGTTGGCAAAATACATCTGCAATGAATAATACATCAAAAATTTCACTTCCGGTGCTATCAGTTTCACCCCATTATCCTCAGTATCTTTCAGCTGAATCTTTTCCTTTTTTGCTTTTCCAAAGTATTTTCCAAATTCCAAAAGAGAACTGATAAGAAAAGGCTTGTTATGATCGGCAGGAATCAGCTCAGTATATCCTATAAATACAGGAATGGCCGTATCAATTAACGAAACTGAATTAGGGAGCCGGGTGATTTCTTCAACTGAAACACCGGGTGTTGTTGAATCTAGCATGTTTAAAATTTAAGTTAAAGGTTATTAGTTTTTAGTTTTAATGATATTATTTAATCGACTTTGATACTTTTCACACTTACTTCATCTATTAAGTTTATATTGGTTTCTTCAATTGCTTCAATCTTTACAACGCTTACTTTGTATAAAGCGGAAGGCATCACTTTGCCTCCCAATAATCCCCAGACGTAACTCAGCTGCTCAAACGGAATAGAATGGAGCTCTATTCTGAACCTGAAGCTTTTGCTCGCTTCAGCATCGGTATATTCGAGGACATTGTTGGTCTGGAATATCTCAATAACTTTCGCGATATCCGATAAAGATTTATCATAAGCATTCCGGTTGGCGGCGATCATCAGGTATAAATTTAAAAAAGCCGGTGGGTTTTGTTTTTTCATATCATACAAAAGAGGGTTTTCGCTGATTACCGTTCTGGTGTACCATGATTTGTTTTTCAGCGTAGATTCTTCTTCTACATTCAGAAGGGTGATCACCACTTTATCATCGAGGCCCGAGGTATCCTCATCATGCTTTGCAATGTCATCTACGACCGCAATATCACCGCTATGCTGACCATCTTTTAAGCCGTTCACCGAATCATTCAGCTTATCTTTTAAAATTGTCAATACTTCTTTAATCATAATTTTGCTCTTTGTTATTATGCTGCAAACATACAATCCCTGCCCTTCAAAAGACAAATATTTTGAGGGGTGAAACCTGTCTTTGCAGTAAATAGCATTTGTATTTTTTTCATGAATTAAAAAGAAATTATTTTTCAATTAATTGAAATTCAAATATTTAAAAATAATAATTTAATCAAAAACTTCCTTATTCTAATCATGGTGAAATTTGAGAGGTCAGCAAAACCGGTTTCTGAGCTAAATTCATCCACCTCAGCTTTAAAAGGAAAATTAAAGACCTCCCACTTTTCTTTTTTCAATTTGACATATAAACAGCTGCAGTCGGCGACGTGAAAAAAAACGATTTTGTCTTTTACTGCAAAGACAGAACGGAGGGCCGTAATCATTCGCAAAATGGATTTTCTTCCTTTAATTTTGACCCAATAATCTTAAAAACTTAAATCCAATGAATATCAAAAAACTTTTTGGCAAGCGCCATGAAATCATCGGCGGCCATTTCAATGAACTGCGATCAAAAATGGGAATTGCCGATCAAAATGAAGAAACTATTTTCTCATTAAGAGAAGAAATCTGCAATGCGTGTCCCTTAAAAAACGGCAACAACTGCAATGCGATGAAATGGATGAATCCGGAAACCCTGGAAGTGATAGATGTTCCTAAAGACGGCTTTATCAGAGGTTGCGGATGCAGACTGAGCGCCAAGCAGAAATCTAAGTTAAGTCTTTGCCCGGCCGGTTTCTGGGGTGGAGAATTCGACAAAAAATAATCAACCGGAAGGCTCACAGTGCATCATTAAATCAATTGGAAGTCATGCAGAATCATATCATTCAGAAAGTTTTTGTTGAAATAACCGTTAACAACAAAGAGAAGGCGTATCGTATAAAAGATGATATCGGCAGCTTCTTATCTTTGGATGTATTTCCGGAGATCGAGCGCTGCATCAGGGAGCTGGATAATCGGACAGGAGCATGTACAATGCAGATCCCCAGTTTGGAACTCGACCTGAATGTAAAAAGCAGCTCCCTGAATGCTGAATTAAAAGATAAAATTGCCCGGATTTTCCGGGAAGAGCTTTCTGAAATAAGTCAGAATATCGAAACGTCAGGACCGAAACCAGGAGATGATTCTAAACCGTACCGGCTCAACGAACAGGAAAAAATGGTACAAACCTTTATTCACTTTTTGGAAACCGGATCCATGCCCTGGTGGAATTCAGACAAAAACAATTCCGATTTTATGCAGAGCCATGTATTTGAAAATCTTACATCAGCCCCTACTTTCAGGAAAAGCGTCATCTCAGTTTTGCCGAAGCCACATATTCAGGAACGGGTCATTCATCAGCTTTCAGACGAACAGATCGCAGCATTGTGCAGGATCATTTTAGAGGATAAAGAATTAAAAATCAACCTTGAAGATGAGGTGATCCGGCAAATATCAACATTGAATCGCGACTCCAGAACTTTTATATGGCGAATGGTTTTGCGTGTTTTATCACAGTATTTACACTCCTCAAATACCAATCTTCGTGAATATCTTTTAAGCCAAATTTCAGAAATCAAAAAAACAGAGGCGAGACCGATAAAAAGCGTCCACAAAACCTGGGAAACGATGGTTGCAATATTCCCTTTTATCAGGAAACATGAAATCACCGAAACCATTAAAAACCTCAGAAATACTGAGAAAAATGAACGTATTAAAAAAAATATAGAGGATAACCACGACAAGCCTGAGATTACGGAAAAAAGATCCGAACAGAATAACAGTACAGCTCAAGATGAATTACTTGCTGACGACGGACAATTCCTCCAAAATGCGGGGCTTATTCTGATCCATCCTTTCCTCAAAACCTTTTTTGAACATTGTAACCTTTTAAACCCTAAAAACCAAGAACTTACCGACCCTGAACTGTGTGCACATCTACTGCATTACGTGGCCACCGGAAAAACAAACGCCCCCGAGTATGAAATGACTTTTGAAAAATTTTTATGCCATATTCCGGCCAACCAGACCATCAACAGGCACCGCAAACTTTCACGAATACATAAAATGCAGGCTAAAAACCTTATAGACAGTGTAAAGCATAACTGGAACCCGATGAAAAACTCGTCGACGGCATTGCTGCAAAATGAATTTTTCCAGCGTCCCGGTAAGCTTGTCATCACCGACTACGATTACACACTTACCGTAGAGCGAAAAGCACAGGATATTTTATTGGATAAACTGTCCTGGGGAATCGGTCTTGTAAAACTTCCCTGGAAAGATAGATTTGTGTTTGTAAACTGGTAGACAGCACTTTAACAGACAACCCTCTTCCTATCACTCCGGATATTCAATCCTGAAACCTATTCCACGAACGGAATCGAATTTGATTCTTTCATCTTTCTGGAAGTACTTGCGGAGCCTTGTCATGAAAACGTCCAGGCTCCGTCCCAGAAAATAGTCGTCTTCACCCCAAAGTGTTTCAAGGATTTCTTTTCTGTTAATAATTTTCCGATTGTTTTTGGAAATTAAAAGCAATAATCTGGATTCTTTCTCGGTCAGCAGTACGGTTTCATTCTGAAAAAACAACTGAAACTGTGACGGAATAAAACTGTAATTACCGATCTTAATCATCTCACTTCCAGAGTTTTGCTTCCTTCTGAGAATGTTTCTGATTCTCAGGATCAGTTCTTCCGGCTCACAAGGTTTTGTAATGTAATCGTCTGCGCCAAGCTTTAAGCCTAAAATCCTGTCAATACTCTGCCCTTTCGCCGTTAAAAATAAAAACGGGATATCAGAGGTTTTACGGATCCGTTTAGACAATTCAAAACCGTCGATTACCGGTAACATTACATCAAGAATCGCCAATTGATATGGGTTGACCAATTTTTCATTGTTCAGAATTTCTTCAGGATTTGAAATCCAGCTGACTTCGAAATCAGAAAATTCCAGATATTGTTTTAAAACAATTCCGAGATCAGGGTCGTCTTCCACTAATAAAATCTTAGGCTTCATTCGGAATGGTTATTTTAAATGAAACACCTTTCTTTTTTGAATTCACATCGATATCGCCTTTGTATTTGTCGACTATTTTTTTAACCAGGAAAAGTCCGACTCCAAGACCGTTCACATGCAGGTTTTCATGTCTTGTTATGCGGTAATATTTATCAAAAATCTTCTGTTTTTCTTCTTTTGGGATTCCGATTCCGTTGTCGGAAACTTCCAGTTCGATCTGTTTTCCGGCTTTAACAAAAATTTCGATTTCGTCTGCTCCGTATTTCGAAGAGTTTGAGATTAAATTGTCCATCATCTGCCTGAAATCATTTTGAAACAAGGTTTTGTTTTCAGTAAAATCAATTGTAATCTTGAAATCGGTTTTCTCAAAAGATTTTTTAATTTCAGAAAAGTAATTTTCGATATCAATTTTATCCATCAAAACATCTTCAGAACCGGAAGTATGAATCGATGAAACGATATTCTCGAGACGGTTGATCTGGCGTTCCAGCAAAGCTCTGGTTTCGGAATCGGAATATTGAGCCACTGAAAATTTCAGCGTTGTAATGGGTGTATTCAGTTCATGAGCAATCGAGTCGATGGTTGTATGAAGCTGTAAAATTTTCTTTTCCTGGCGATTGAGATTTTTAATACTGTTTTTAAACAAAAAAATAATCAGAATGATAATCAGCAGACTAATGATAATCAACGGAATAATTTTCTTAAGAACCAGGAATTTCAGGTTCAGCAGCTGAAAGGTAGATTTTGATTTCACCACGTAATAATCCTTTTCATCCATCTTCAGATCCGTATTTTCTCTCGACTGGTGGCTGGACCATTTGCCTTCATTGATCGTCAAAGGATTCGTCATCTTTTTTACGGTCTGATATAAAACAAGAGGGCGGTTGGCCGGCAAAAGTTCTTTCTTTTGAACCTCATCGAAAATAGAATAGATCTCATTTTTCATGGCAATTTTATAACCAGAATCTCCAATATGGTCTTTAAGTATTTTTTCCAATTTTTGATTGTACAGCTTTTCCAAGCCATAAATTGTTTCCGGATGTGTAATCTTTTCTTTCTGTATTATGATTCGTTTTTTTAATCTGTCGAAATCGCCAATTAATTTCTCTTCATTAATTTCAGTTTCGTATTTTTCCATTGCTTCAAGGGTTTTGTCTGCAATCGCTCTGGCCTGCCTGTTGAGTTCTTTTTCCTCGAGACGATAAGAATTGTAGATGTAATAGCCCTGCAGAACAACCAAAATAATAAGGCTGAACGTGAACAAAATGATCGTAATATTTCTCTTTCGATTCATATTCCAAAAATACAATCAAATTTCTTTTAAAAATGGTATTAACCTTCCATTAACCGTTCATTAACAAAACTTCCCTGCGTTTCGTCTCAATTTTGTTCAAAATTATTGAAATGAAATCGTTAGCTGTAAAAATTTATTTAACCATGATATTCTTGATACCGGCTGTGATCTGGGGTCAGAATGTCAAAGGTCATATTGAAAATGAAAAACAGGAACCTGTTTCCGAAGCCAAAATTGAAATTAATGATCATCAATCGATATTTTATTCTGATCAGGAAGGGAACTTTACCCTTGAGGGCATTTCGAAATTTCCGGTATCAATCGTTATCAAAAAACAGGATTACCAGGATTATGAAATCACGATTGAAGACCATGAGATCCTGAATATTATCCTTATAAAAGATACCGTAAAATCTATTGAAGCCGTAACGATAAAAGCCAACAAACCTTTATTAAAAAGAAAAATCGACCGACTGGAATTCAACATCGATAAAACACCGCTCCAGAATCTGAATGCCTGGGATATTCTGAAAAGCACCCCCAATATTCTGGTTAAAAATGAAGAACTGAGCGTTCGCGGAAATTCCCAGATCATCGTCACCATTAATGATAAAAAAACACTGATGACCCAGGAACAGCTGAAGCAGCTTCTTGAAAATACCGATGGCAATAATGTATCCTCGGTTGAAGTCATCACCAATCCCCCGGCAAAATATGAAGCCCAAGGCAGCGCGATTATCAATATCAAAATGAAACAAAATGTTTTGTCCGGCTACAAAGGAAGAATCTCAACAAGATATACGCAGGCAACCTACGCCAGAGGATTGATTGGAACTTCGCAGTCTTACAATACGGACAAATGGCAGCTCACCGGGAATTACAATTTTGTGACCGGAGATTATGTGCGGTACAACTTTGACGTTGTTACCTTCGATAAGGACAAAACACGCTGGGAAAGCGATATGGTAAGGAAAACGCACGCTCATGAGCAACACGTTTATAATTTTTCCGGGCAGTATGCCGTAGACAGTTTGTCAACCGTTCAGTTCGGTTTTGATGGTTACAATGCCCCAAACAACAACGGTCATTATAATGTTCCAACAAATATTTATGACACAGACAATAATCAGTTACAATCTTATTATCTGACTTCCAACAAGAAAAGGCAATATGACAACAGTTTTAATGCTTATCTGGTCTTTGATAAAAAATTCGGAAACCATAATCTGACCTGGACGAATAATTCCAGCGTGAAAAGATTTAAAGAAAATCAGAATGTTGAAACATTACTGGATTTCGACGGTCAGCCGGCAAGTAAAAACAGGTTTGCCAATAACAGCGTCCAGGATATTTCACTTCTGGCAACGCAGTTGGATTACCGGTTTTCAAATGACAAATTAACCCTGGAAAGCGGATTGAAATACAGCTTTGTAAAGAATAAAAATGACCTCGATTTCTTTGACGGCACAAATGGAACTTTGATTCAGGATTTTACAAAAAGTAATTTATTTGATTATAAAGAGAATATTTTCGCGGCTTATCTTTCATCCGAATACAAATGGAAAAAATGGGAAATAAAAGCGGGCTTGCGTTCGGAAACGACATTCATTAAAACCAATTCCGACAACCCGGTTGTAGAAAACAGGACCTCCAGAACCGACCTCTTCCCTACTTTTTACCTGATGTATAATCTTAAAGACAACCAGCAGCTCGGATTTTCTTACGGAAAAAGAATCGACCGCCCGAATTATGATTTCCTGAATCCTTCCAAATCTTATTACAACCTGTATTCATACTTCCAGGGCGATGCGAATCTGAAATCGACCATCATTCACAACCTGAGTTTGACTTATACGCTTAAAGACTGGAATTTTGAAGCTTATTACAGCTATATCAAAGATCCGTCGATGGAAATTTCCGTTCAGAATCCTCAGACTTTTGAAACGGTGTACCATTATACCAATATTGATCACGGGGAAAATGTAGGGGCCAATTTCTCCAAAAGCCTTTCCATAAAGCCATTCTGGAAACTGAATCTTTTTGCCATGGGAGAATACCAGGAAAATTATTTTATGGGAACCGACAATACGCTTTATAAAAATGAAGTCTTCTTTTACAATGCCAATATATCGACTCAAATTACTTTGGACAAGGCGAAGACCTGGGATCTGAATGTATCGTATGTTTACAATTCAAAGACAATTCAAGGTTCCTTTGACATCAGCTCCTCGCAGTACACCAATATCATTATCAATAAAAAAATGTTTGACAAACGACTGGAAGCAGGTTTAGTACTCAACGATATTTTCCGAACGAATAAAAATACGATTTCGACGAGATACGCAGACCAGAATCAATATTTCAAAGACTATCGGGACACCCGGTATTTTATGGTTAATTTAAAATATAATTTCGGGAACCAAAAGGTAAAAGACGCCAAAGCAGGCCAGAAAACGGCCGAACAAAACAGGTTGTAATCTGGGTTATTGAATATTGACTACTCAAAAAATCCTCTGATCGCTGAGATTAAGAGGATTTCGTGTATTCCAGAACAGCAGAAATACTGAAATCTTTGGGCGAATAATCAGGTATTTAATATGATCTGTATATAATTCACCAGCGGATATCTATTGATCTGCTTACCAATGATGGATCAGCAGCCATCCAAGCCGAGATGGTGTTTGAAATATTATTTGTTACTTTGTACACTGGCAGGAATACTATTTTAATGAAAAAATCACAGGAAACACGTCTTCATATCCTTCAGACCGCTTTTGCCCTGATCTACAGTAATGGCTATCAGACGACAAGTGTAGATGAAATCATTGCAAAAACTCATGTTACGAAAGGTGCATTTTATTATCATTTTAAGACGAAAGACGAGATGGGCCTTGCCATTCTAAACGAACTGCTGAAACCTGCTTTCTCCGCAGGCTTCATTGAGCCCCTGAAGCATTCGGATAACGCATTGGAAAGCATCTACAACCTGATTTACCATCTCCTGATCGACGATCCTTCCATGACTTTGGAAAACGGTTGCCCTGCCTCTAACCTGACCCAGGAAATGACACCGTGGAATAAAGATTTTACCCTTGCTTTGAACGAACTCTCAAAAGAATGGGAAAATGCCATGACGCAGGCCATCGAAAAAAGCCAGAAAGAAGGGATAATCAGGGTTGATACTGATCCGAAGGAAATCACAGTATTTGTTTTATCCGGATACTGGGGCATCAGAAATCTGGGAAAGCTGGAAACGTCCAAATCAATCTATTTCACTTTCCTAAAGGGACTTAGATCTTATCTCGATAGCAAAAAATAATTTTTTTCTATAAAAAAATACTAACTAGTATGTTTTTTATATACCTTTGTCACATCGTTAAAATTTAGTGATGTATCAGACATTGACTTTTTTGCATTCAACTGTTCGCTGGCTCGTTCTTTTAAGCCTGATGTTTTCTATCTTAAGAGCCTATAAAGGTTATTTTAAAGACCTGAAATTTTCAGCAAGCGACAATACACTACGGCACTGGACGGCTACAATTGCCCATATACAGTTAATGCTCGGCATTGCCCTATACTCGCAGAGCCCAATCGTTAAATATTTCTGGAAAAATTTTCAAGTGGCTAAAGAATCATTTGACCTGCTGTTTTTCGGACTCATCCACATCGTACTAATGCTTATTTCGATTACCCTGATCACCATAGGATCTGCCATGGCAAAGAGAGAGTTATCAGAAAAGAAAAAATTCAGGACTATGCTGATTTATTACGGCATCGCCCTGATTATTATATTCTTAGCAGTTCCCTGGCCATTTTCCCCTTTAGCAAACAGACCTTATTTAAGATAATATGACCTATTTACTAAAAACAAAAATCGGAAGATTAAGGATCATCGCCATCCTTGAAGGCATCTCTCTATTGGTGCTGATATTTATTGCCGTTCCTTTAAAATACGGATTTGATAATCCGGCCCTGGTAAAAACGATGGGACCCATTCATGGTTCCTTATTTCTGCTTTTTTTATTTAATACCCTAAGCGTTGGTATCGAACAGAACTGGAAATTCAACCAGACCACCTGGAAGGTATTGATTGCGTGCATTATACCTTTTGGCACATTTTATATTGACCGTAAAATATTAAGCCGCTTATGAAAAGTATTTTATTTGGGTGCGTTATTGTGATTGCAGTATACTCCATTTACAAAATCTACAGATTCCAAACGCAGGATAAAGGCCTGTACCGTCTGGTGAAAAACGGTGCTGTAATTCTTGATGTCAGAACAGAACGAGAATTCAGGACAGGGCATATCAGAGGCGCAAAGAATATTTCTCTGGGTACAATCCGGCAACGGTATATTGAGCTTGATCCTGCTAAAACCTACATTACGGTCTGCTCACACGGATTAAGAAGTGTAAAGGCCGAACGGATCTTAAAAGAAAGGGGCTTCAGGCATGTCTATAACGGAGGCGCATGGATCGACCTGCAACATGATCTCAAAGAGGTGTTGGAACCTACTGCCGATGAAAAAACGGATCACTGACACCGATCATATATCATCCGGAATAATTAGCAGTACAAAGAATTTTATTAACTACTTTTTTGACTATTAAACCTTGATAAAACATCTTCTATGATCATTAATTATTTATGATATATTTTTCCCTGCAAAAATAAGCGAGAAAACCCAAAAACTCATTTTTTTGCCAAATGGCAAATAATTCCATTTCTCATTGAGCCAATTTTGCATCATTAATCATTTAAAAAATAAAATAATGGCAAAGACCGTTTTAGTAACAGGTGCTTCGGCAGGAATTGGAAAAGCAACAGCAATTTTTTTGGCAAAAAACGGCTACAACGTTTATGGTGCTGCACGCAGAATAGAGAAAATGCAGTACTTAAAAACACACGGCATAAAACCAATTTCTTTGGATGTTACCAAAGAAGAAAGCCTTGTGGCATGTGTTGAACAAATTTTGAAAGAAGCAGGAAGCATTGACATTTTAATCAACAATGCAGGTTCAGGATATTACGGTGCGTTGGAAGATATGCCGATATCTGATGCAAAATATCAGCTGGAAGTAAACGTTTTTGGTGTGGCACGTTTAATACAATTGGTATTGCCCGGTATGCGAAAAAACAACTACGGTAAAATTGTAAACATTTCATCAGTTGGCGGAAAAGTAACCTTACCCATGGGTGTATGGTATCACGCAAGCAAATTTGCCATTGAAGGATTGAGTGATGCACTTCGCAAAGAAGTAAAGCCATTTGGGATTGACGTAATAGTTATTGAGCCAGGCGGCACAAAATCAGAAATGACAGGACTTGGAACAGAGTATATGTCGAGAGTTTCAGGCAACACCGCATACAGCTCTTTGGCAAAAGGCGTAATCAAGATGTATGCAGCAGTAGAAAAAGATGCTGCCGCCCCCATTGTCATTGCCAAATTGATTAAAAAAGGCATTGAAGCAACTCATCCGAAAACAAGATATGTTGGGGCCTCGGGAGCAAAAATGATGTTATTTTTGAGAAAAATTATGTCCGATAAACTATTTGACAGAATGATAATGAACCAACTGAAATAAAAACTATGGAAGCACTTATCAATTATTTATTACAATTCGGAAACCTGAACAAGCCGCAAATTGACTTCATTACAAGCAAATCAACGGAGGTCGTGCTTTGCAAAGAAGACTATTTTTCAGAAGCAGGTAAAATTGCAAAACAGGTCGGGTTCATTTTGGATGGCATTCTTCGGGTCTGCTATTATAACAACAAAGGTGAAGAAATTACGAAGTATTTTATAGACGAAAACAATTTTGTTGTGGACCTGGACAGTTTTGACAACAAAATTCCCTCTTCAGGATATGTGCAAGCCGTTACCGACTGCAAACTCATTGTTTTTTCTAAACAGAATTGGGAAGAAATCGCCAATACTATTGTCGGTTGGGAAAGTATAGTCAATAAAATCATCAAAAAATCATTGATACAGAAGATAGAGCGGAGAAGCGCTCTGGTTTCTGAAGACGCCACAACCAGCTATCTGGCATTTATGGAGAAATACCCAAAATTGGTAAATCGTATTCCTCTTTCCTATTTGGCCTCCTATTTGGGAGTGACACAATCTTCGCTAAGCAGGATCAGGAAAAATATTCGTTGATCTCCCTTCGTAGAATTCCCTATTTTTTTGCAGACATACGGCCCTGATGTTTTGGATAAGGATCTGAATAAAAATTATCGATGGGTAAATTGTGACCTTACATAAGTTTCTTTGTTACCGGTCCAAACCTTTAGATCATTTAACAGCGTTATATATCGTATTTTCCATTTGTCCGATCCTTTGCTGGCTATGTACATCGTTAGCGATAATAAATATGCCCAAATTTTGCGTTGGATAAATCGTACATAAACTGTTAAAGCCAAGTTTCGTATTTCCGTCATGGTAAAAATAAGGAGTCCCATTTTCGGTATTAAACATCCAGTTGAGCCCAACAGCAAATCCGTTCTGCACGGTCCAGGTAAGCTGATGAGACAAGCGGATAGCCGGATCACGCTCTTCCAATTGCGCTTTAACATAACCAAGCAGATCATGCATCGTGGCGTTGATGCTAGGTCCGATGTAATATCCCTCTAAATTAACATAAGATTGTCGCCTGCCCTCTTTGGTATACCCTTGAGCAGCGAGTTTCATCTGCTTTTTGTCCAAAACGGGAGTGATATGGTAAAGTCCCAATCGGGCCTGAAGATATTTCGTTATAAGTTTTTTGTAGCTACGATGATAAGCACGTTCTAATATATATTGTAAGAGCATAACCCCATTCGTGTTATAGCGGTACCTTGTACCCGGTATCGTATCCGGGACTACATTGTGCAAATCCTTCAGCAAACTATCTGCATTATAACCTGATAGATAATTAGCCTGTCCCACAAAATCTAATTCGCGCAATTTATTTTTTTCCTCAGGATATAGCTCCCGGATAACGCCGGGCAGAGCAGAGGTATGATTGGCCAATTGAACCACCGTGACGGGATGGCCCTGATATTGAAGATTAGGATAAGTACCGGGAAGATATTTCCGGATGTCATCGTTTAGTCCAATTCGTTTGTCGATCACTGCTTGAGCAAGGAGAGTGCCTGTAAAAGTTTTGGCAATTGATCCGATATTGTAATATAAATCATCAGAGGGTAATTTACCACTGCCTTTTACATTTTCACCATAATGATAACTGAAGGTTTTTCCTCCATAGACAATTCCAATATTCAGGCTATGGGCAGTACTATCTGACATATATTTCATTGCAGCCCGGTCGGCAGCAGTGTCTAATTTCGATCGGAGAAGATTATCAGTTCTAACCTGCGCCAGAGATATATCAGACGAAATAATGCAAGCTATCAGCAAAATAAAAACTTTTATATTCATCATATTTCTATTTATTATAAAGGCAATTAAAACCATCTCTGTAAAACAATGGATAAGAATCTGAACAAAAATTGACGATGGGTAAGTTTTACCTGCGTCATACCAAAAGAGCCTTTCAATACCGAATGTACATTCCTGTAGAAGATGCTCCTTCAACTGAAGATTTTGTGGAGATCAAACTCTTCGAGATCCCGATAGATGTCCTCCTCAAAAAAGTTTCACCCAAGGAGGCGGCCGCCCAATACCGTACACTGCTTTCCAGGATTAAAGATGAGCAACGGACCTGGAATGGTGTCAAAAACAAAACCCGCGTAGATTCATACTTTAATCCGTTCGGGAACCTGACGCTGGATCACAGAATAAAATTTCGTGGTATCTATTCATCAAGAAAATCGACCCACTGTCAAATAAATTAAAAGCTAATCGTTTTGCCAAATTATTTTTTTTCAGGGGCACCGTTCTTTTCATTGTCAACATTCAGCATATACGATCTGTGGAGGGTAGTCAATTATTTGTTAATGAATAATAGATTCCGATTCCAGAAGCTGTAAGGAAAAAGTTATTAAAGAAATTTCCGGATAAGTATCTTTTTGAATAAAGCCCATTTCACATTTATTTTTATTTATGAGTTTCAGATTTAATTCTTTCTTTGCAACTTTAAATTCTTAATTTTTATACGACTATCTTAAAAAAATGTTTAATAAAATAATTTTACAAACTCAGTAACTCATTGTTTTAAATGAATATGTATTCAATTAATCTTTAAAATCCAGTCTGGAATATTATCACTGTTAATGCTCTTCTGGAAAACCCACAGCTATAAAGAGCTCTTTAAAAACTGTAAACTGCGAACCGCCAATTCTTCCGCTTTGTACGGCGATTTTTGCCAGAGTGAGACCATCTGCTGCATTCCCGGAATAGAAGATGAGAAATTTTCCAATACAAGATTTCCTTCAAAACCGACGGCTTTCAAAGCTTTGAAAAGTTCGTTCCAATTGACGGTTCCCTCTCCCGGCATTCCCCTGTGAGATTCCGTGATGTGAAGGTGTTTCAGTTTTTTATCCGCAAGGATCACCGGGTCATAGAAATTATTTTCCTCGATATTCATATGAAATGTATCAAGATGGAGAAAAAGGTTATCTTTCCCTGTTTTCTGTATCAGATTTAAAACATTTTCTGCCGTATTGCAAACATAAGATTCATAACGGTTGATGGGTTCAATTCCAATATTGACGCCTTTTTCTTTTGCATAATCTGCAACGTTGCCCCAAACTTCGGTGATGATCTGTGCTTCATTTTCTGTCAGGGGATCTCCTGAAAAAACACCGATCCCGCTGTGAAGAACGCCTCCCAAAAAGTTGGTTTCCAATTCTGAGGTTTTGTCGATGGCCTGTTTGATCAGTTTTTCCGCAGATTTTGGGTAAAAGGGAATATGCGCTTCTTTCGGTAAATTTAAAGAACAAACGACATCCAGATCATTATCCTTCAATTGTTTTTTCACTTCTTTTGAATTAAATTCCATCGAGCTCGGCAACAGGATCTCTATCAGGTCGAATCCTGCATTGGCCGTTTTTTCAATGGCGTATTTTCCTGCTTCCGGTGTCCAGACCGGTGTGATCCACGAGAGAAGTGAAGCCCCGAATTTTATATTCATATCGATTTATATTTGATTGTATTTAAAATTTTTCATTCATTAAAAGATCCACCACTCTGTTCTTACTCCAAGATAGGTTCCGAATCTTTTCGCGCCGGATTGTTGTAAAAACGGAGAATAAAGGCTGTTCATCGCCTGACCGTTATATCTGGAAACTTCTGCTATGAGACGAATGTGCGGTCTTGCCCAAACGCTTCTTTCCGCCGTTGGAACAATCGTTGGCGCTAAAACCAATTTTACCATTGAGGCCGGATCTTGATTGCCGTCTATTCGGGAAGCGTAATGCAGTTCAGACAAGATATGGAACCAGTTATTGAAATAATAGGTCGCTCTTACCCCCGTATTGAATTCCGATTTTTTGTTGAAAATTTCTCTGTTGTAAAGGTCTAAGGCTTTATTATCACTATCAGAACCGCCTTTGCTCATCGTGAAAACCGCGTAAGCATTTGCGGACCAGCGATTGGAGAGATTCAGTAAAATATGCTCAACAGCCGTTAGAGAATACGCGCCTTTGTAAGTTTTGGTAATTTCGTCCGGAGCACCGTATGTCCGCCAGGTCTGGGTATTTCCGCTATCGCCGCCGTTGGCAATTCCGGTTCCGTAACGTACTGAAATCTGGTTAAAAGAACCTTTGATCTTTGTTTTAATCGCTGAATTTAATTTCGCTCCGAAAACCCAGCCCTGATCCGATGCATATTGTTCCATCGAATTTTTCCCTGATTTATCAAGGTTATGAAATTCTGCCAGAAGTTTAAGCTTATGAACATTATTTTTAAATGGAACGACCTGCTCGAGGATCATCACTTCTCTTTGCCTGTAGATCAGGTTTTTTGTTCCGCTGATCACGTTCGTATAAGAATAAGGCGTCGAGTTGGTGGCGGCCGTATCGATCGCTGCAGGGAAAAACATAGAAAACCGGGTATTTTTATGTCTCACACCCCAACCTGTCGCCGAATGGTCGTCAAAATAAAAATAATCCGCAATATGAACATCATCATATCTCAGCCAACGGGAACCGGCCCAAACATCCCAATCGCTTCCCATAATATTCCTGGCTTCCACAAAAGCCTCCGGCAATGCAATGATCATCCCCTGATTCGATTTTGAATCTACATTTCCAAGGAAAGTCCCGCCCGAATAGAAACTTAATCTGGCCTGCATATCGATTTTCGTTGCTTTTGCGCTGTCGCCGTTCACCACAGGAGTAAAATGGAATGCCGGTAAAAAATCCACATAATCGCCCTGATCCATCCTTCCGCCCAATGAACCCTGATTATTAAGATTCAGCTGTTTTCCCGTTTTTCCGTCGGCATTGGGAGAATATCCTGCACCAATTCTGCCCGTTGTCCCAAAAGAAAAATCTTTGTTGGTAATGACAATTTGGGCAAAAGAAACCTGAGCAATGAGAATCAAAATCCCAAAGCTGTATTTTAAAACATTGATTTTCATAATATTATTTTAAAGTCTTAGGCTTATAAAACTTCAGAGCAAAGAGGAGAATCACAACATAACAAAGGATCGGAAGAAGGTAAGCGTGCGCGATATCGGTTTCTGCGATCTTGCCCATCAATGGCGGGAAAACGGCGCCTCCGAACATTGCCATCACCAGGAATGATGATGCCTGCGGCACTTTGCTTCCCAATCTTTTGAGACCAAGACTGAAGATCGTCGGGTACATTACGCTGAGGAATAAATTCAACAAGATCAGACTGATAAATGATGCCCAGCCGAAACTTTGAGAAATGACCAGACATAATATGATATTACACATTGTGAAAATCGCCAGCAGCTTATTTGGAGCAATAAATCTCATCAGAAATGTTCCTACAAAACGCCCGATCATCATCATTGCCATACTTAATGAAAAATAATACGAAGCCTGGGTCTCGGGCAAATGCATTTTTTCCACTCCATAATTGATGAAATATGCCCAGGTTCCGCCTTGCGCCGCGATGTTAAAAAACTGTGCGATGACGGCAAATATAAAATGTCTCTGTTTGTAAAGCGGTGCGTGCGGATCGGAAACAGAAGCCTCTTCACCATTTTCACCCTCCGAGACCTGGATATCTTCTGCGTGAGGATCTTTCAGACTCGGCACTTTTATGAATGAAAAAATAATGGTAATTACTAAAATCACAACGCCGATCCAGGTGTAAAGATCTTTCACCGAATCCAGTGAATTATCATTTAACCCGGATTTTCCAAAGATGAAAAAACCGCCTAACAAGGGACCGATAATGGCTCCCAATCCGTTGAAGGACTGTGCGAAATTGACACGCTGGTCGCTCGTTTTTTCATTTCCCAACGCTGCCACGAACGGATGTGCCACAGTTTCCAGGGTCGCCATTCCCATTGCCAGGACAAAAAGAGCAATTCTGAAAAAATTGAATGACATCTGATTGGCAGCCGGAATAAACAGAAATGACCCAAGTGCAAAAAGTGACAGTCCCAGGATCACCCCTTTTTTATAACCGAATTTTTTCATAAAATAGCCCGCAGGAATCCCCATCAAAGCATAGGCTCCGAAAATCGAGAGCTGCACCAGTCCGGATTTTGATTTGGAAATTTTCAGGACATTCTGGAAATGTTTGTTCAAAACATCGCCCATCGTGAGAGCGATGGCCCAAAAGAAAAATAACGAAATAACGAATGCCAGTACGACATAATATTTCTTTTCTGTAAATTTTGCAGTATTCATAATTTGATTTTTAGATGGTTGGGGTGAAATGTTCTTCTCTGAACGTTCTGAATTCTTCATACGAGTAATCCGGGCAGGCTCCCGATCTGGAAGTGATGAAGGCGCCCAAAGAAACGGCCTGTCTCATAATCTCTTCCGATGATCTCGCCTGAATTCTTTTCGACAAAAATCCGGCAAGGAAAGAATCTCCGCTTCCGACCGTATCATTAACCTCGATGGAAACTGCCGGAAATGTATAATTCTCGTTCCCGACAAAATATCTTGCGCCTTTGCTTCCTTTGGTCAGGACAATCTCGTTCAGGTCGAAATAATTCCGGATATGCTGGATGCTCTGGTCTTCGTCAATATAATCCTCGTCCAGGAATTCAATGATCTGTCGCAATTCGGCTTTGTTCATTTTCACCAGATCTGCTTTGCCTAACAGCGTTTTAACCAATTCAAACTCAATGTAAGGCGGACGGAAATTGACATCAAAAACCCTGAATTTCGAATATTCTATCAACTGAAGCAAGGTATTTCTCGATTCTTCATTCCTGGCGATCAGACTTCCAAAAACGAAAGCGTCAGAATTCCCGACCAATTCTTTATGTGCCTGCGAAATTTTGATATGATCCCAGGCTACATTATTGATGATGTCGTAATGCGCTTCTCCGTGTTCATCGAAGGTTGCGAGAACAGTACCTGTCGGTCTCTCATCATCGATCTGAATGAAATCTGTAGAGATCTTCCAGTTTTCCAATTGACTGATAAGTTCCCTGCCCAAATCATCATTCCCGATCTTGCTGATCATTTTAACTTCGAGTCCCATTTTGTCGAGATTGTATGCCACATTGAAAGGTGCTCCTCCGGCCCGTTCGCCGGTTGGAAAAATGTCCCAGAGTATTTCCCCGAAGCATACAGCGTAATTATTATTTTCTTTATTCATTTAGATTAAACGTTTAAGTTATTTAGTAAAAAAATTATTTGATCGAATTTTGTAGAATCAGGCTGGCCGATAACGTTATTTTCTTGGCCGTCCTGGAATATTGATTGATCTGTGAGTCCAGAATTGTTATCGCTTCATCCGCCATCTCTTCCAAAGGCTGTTTGATATAGCTGATCTTTGTCGGAAACAATTGATACGCTTCTGTCTCATCAAAAGCCAAAACAGAAACATCCTGCGGAACGCTGATCTTATTTTTAATAAGGTAAGCAAGCCCCGCCACCGCAAGCTTATTACTGGAAAAATATAAAGCGGTATTTTTCGGCTTTTTTCCCAAAGCATCACCCAGTTTAGTTTGAACCTCCTCTGCAACATTTTCAATTCCAACTAAAATATTTTCTGTTAAAACATCAGCACCAAATTCTGCAATACTGGATTCGAAACCTTTTTGCCTGTCTAAAAGATGTTCTAATTTCGTTTCATAGCCAATATAGATGATGTGGTCAAAGGATTTTTTTAAAAGGAAATCCGTTGCCGTTTCCGCAATTTCTCTGTTATTCAGAATGACTCCGGAAACATTGATTCCTTTTAAATACCTGTCGATCGTAACGACCGGATAATTCTTTTCGATCAATTTTAACAGGGATGCTTCTGAACCAACCACGGGTGCAACGATCATTCCGTCAACCTGTTGCTGGGAAAAAAGTTCGATCAGCTTTTCAAATTTTGTCGCATTTTCACCAGAACTGCCAATAATCAAGGAATAACCTAGTTGTAAGGCTTTATCTTCAAGTTTTCTCGCAATATGGGAGTAAAAGTCATTTGAGATATCAGCCACGATAAGCCCCAGCAGTTTGGATTTATTGCTTTTCAAACTTCTGGCATTTCTGTTGGGAATATAGTTAATCGTTTCAGCAACTTCGAAAATTTTTTTCTTAGTCTCTTCACTGATTCTCTGACCTTCCTTTTTGTTCAGCACATAGGATACTGTTGCTACGGAAACTCCTGCAATTCTGGCAATATCTTTTATGGATGATCTTTTCATTGATTAGATTAACAGTGCAAAAATATTCTATAAATTATTAAAAAAACAATAGTCATAAAAATTTGTGCAGTTTGGAAATTATTGTAAATTGGCAAATTTTTAATACTTGATAAATAAATCACAACTATTTAATAGTCAATATTTTAAATGAAATTTGATTTTAAAAATTAATTTACCATGAACAAATAGACCTTCTAATATTAATTTTTGGTTAATCGTTTAATCGGTTTTTTTTATTTATCCCCCGATTTTTATTTCCGGATATGTAGATTGACGCGCAGTATTTTAATTCTGTTTTTATATCAATATAGAAGAAAGACTATTTCATATTAGTAAGTTATCTTTATTGATATTTGAAACCAATGATTATCAGTGCATTTTTTATAAATTTGCTTATCAAGTAAACCATGAAAATGCCTGTTATGAATTTAAAAATAATAGCCTCTATATTACTGTCCATCTTTTTTGTATCGGTTACGGCCCAAAATAACGATTGGGAAAATCCTAAAATTGTTGACCAGGGAAAAGAAAAGCCGCACGTCACCTTTGTACCCTTTGAAAACCGGCAAGACGCAATTTCAGATGATTACACCAGATCTGCGAACTATAAATCACTTAACGGGCAATGGAAGTTCAGTTATACAGACCATTACAAAGACAGACCGGCAGATTTCTACAACACAACAATGGATGATTCCGGCTGGGCAAATTTAACAGTTCCCTCCAATTGGGAGCTGAACGGTTTTGGAATACCCATCTATACCAATGTTACTTATCCTCATCCCAGAACACCACCATTTATAGGTCCGGATAATCCGGTAGGGACTTACAGAAAAACGTTTACCGTTCCGGAAGATTGGGATCAGAAAGAAATATTGCTTCATTTTGGCTCTATTTCCGGATGTGCATTTATTTATGTGAACGGCATTAAAGTCGGAATGACCAAAGCGTCCAAAACTCCAGCAGAATTCAACATCACAAAATATCTTAAAAAAGGACAAAACCTACTCGCTGTACAGGTATTTCGGTGGCACGATGGAAGCTATCTTGAAGATCAGGATTTCTGGCGTCTAAGCGGATTGGAGCGGGATGTTTACCTCTACACATTACCAAAGTTAGCCATATGGGATTTCTTTCTGAAGGGAGATCTGGATGATCAATATAAAAACGGATTGTTCAGTGCTGATGTAGATCTTCGCCAATTTAAAGGGAACGACCTTAAAAGAGGGAGCGTAACAATCAGTCTTCTGGACAGATCAGGAAAAGCCGTTTATAACAAACAGGAAAACTTCATTGTAAATGCAGACAGCATTCAAACCCTGAAATTCCGGACGACCATCAAAAACCCTTTACAATGGAATGCCGAAACACCCAATTTATATGATTGTGTGCTGACCCTGAAAGATCAAAATGGAACGGTACTCAGCATTACGGCTTCAAAAGTGGGCTTCCGTAAAGTTGAGATCAAAAATGCAAGACTTCTGGTCAATGGAATGCCAATCTCCGTGCACGGGGTAAACCGTCATGAACACGATGATGTAGCCGGCCATGCCACCACGAGAGCATTAATGCTGAAAGATATAAAGTTAATGAAAGAGCTGAACATCAATGCGGTGCGGCTTTCGCATTATCCGAATGATCCGCTATGGTATAAGTTGTGTGATCAATACGGGTTATATCTCGTAGATGAAGCCAATATCGAAATCCACGGTATGGGTGCGGAACTACAGGGCGGGTTTGATAAGACGGTACATCCGGCCTACCTGCCGGAATGGGCTCCGGCACTTACAGACAGGATCGTAAGAATGGCAGAGCGAGACAAAAATCACGCGTCTATTATTATCTGGTCTCTGGGTAATGAATGTGGAAACGGACCGGTATTCCACGATAGCTACAAATGGATCAAAAGCCGGGATACTTCCAGGCCGGTACAGTTTGAGCAGGCAGGACAAGACTGGAATACGGACATTGTAGCTCCTATGTATCCGCGCATCGCCGATATGAAAAAATATGCGGCTGATTCCACCAAAAAGAGACCTTACATTATGTGCGAATATTCACATGCAATGGGCAATAGCAATGGCAATATGCAGACCTATTTTGACATTATCCGGAAAAGCCAAAATATGCAGGGCGGGTTCATCTGGGATTGGGTAGATCAGGGTCTTAAAACCAAAGACGCTAACGGTAAGACATTCTGGGCTTACGGTGGTGATTTGGGATCATTTTATTGGCAGAATGACGAAAATGGTATAGCCGATGGGATCATCAGTTCCGACCGGACGCCTGATCCCGGCGCCTATGAAGTAAAAAAGATGTACCAGAATGTGATCTTCACGGCAAAAGACCTGAGCAAAGGTTTGATCAGCATTGAAAATATCTTTGATTTTACCAATCTTAACCAATATATATTTAAATGGCAACTGCTTAGGAATGGTGAAAAAGCAAATGAAGGATTGTTTGATGTTCAGCTCGCTCCTCATCAGTCAAAAGATGTTAAGCTTAACCTTCCACAATATAAATCGATCGCCGGAACCGAATATTTCCTTAATCTTTATGTCTATACGAAAGCAGCTACAGAAATGTTGCCTTCCGGAACAGAGATTGCCAGAGAGCAGTTCAGTTATGCAGGTTCTTATTTTGAGAAAGATCCGGCCGCAGCACCAAAATTGGTCATCACAAAAGATGATAAAAAGGTGAATTTCAATGCGGGTGATGTAAAAGGTGAATTTGACCTGCAAAAAGGAAAGTTCACCCGATACAGCAAAAAAGACAGCAATTTCAATAATTTTCCGGAGCCTTATTTCTGGAGAGCGCCTACCGATAATGATTTCGGAAACGGTCTGCCTTCAAAATTGGGCTTGTGGCGTTCTGCCCATGACCAGAAAAAACTAAAAAAGGTGACGGTTGGAGAGCAAACTGAAAACGGACTGCCTATCCTGGTTGAATGGCAACTGGCGGGCATCGATGTGCCTTATCAGATCAATTATTTCATCCATAATAAAGGTGACATACAGATTACCGCAACAATGGACATGGCTGACAAAGATCTCCCCGAACTTCCGCGCTTTGGGATGCGTACTACATTGCCCGGAAGCTTTAATAACCTCAGTTATTATGGAAGAGGTCCATACGAGAACTATACCGACCGGCACAGTGCTTCTTTTATTGGAATTTATCAGGATAAGGTAGAAAATCAATACTATAAAGGCTACATCCGGCCTCAGGAGAGCGGCAATAAAACGGATGTTCGTTGGTTTATTCTGACCGATGAGTCGGGCAACGGAATAAAGGTGGAAGGCACACAGCCTATTGCTTTTACAGCCATTAACCACAGCGTGGAAGACCTGGATCCCGGTCTGACCAAAAAGCAACAGCATCCGGTCGATTTGCCACCAAGACATCAGGTATTTTTAAATATTGACCTCAAACAGCGCGGACTTGGCGGTGATGACAGCTGGGGTGCCTATCCGCATGAGGAATACCGACTGCTCGACAAAAAATACAGCTACAGCTATATGATCAGTTTGCTGAATGGAAAATAAACATATTTTCTAAATAACATTTAGCAATCTTAAGTAGTTCCCGGTCATATTTTTTTAAAATATCAGGATAAAAAGTAACAATTACAATCTGACAATTCTCGTTCTGTCTGGAGTTAGGAAATCATATTTGAAAGGCGCTTTCAGATCAATTTTCTGCATCAGCGTTTTTCCGAATAGTTCGTACTTTTTATAATCATTAAGCATGTTCAAAACTTACAGGCCAATACCATCGATGCTTCCGGTCAGATTACCAAAAGGTTAAAATGACAGCAATTTCTACAGAAAAAAATGTTCTAATCTTAATCTTCAAAAACTAATTATCCTGTTTTTTCTTCATCATGCTGATGATAGACATCAGTGTAAGTACACCGCCTAAACCCAGTAAAAACATGGCTGCCGAATTGCCGCCGATTTCACTTTGGTTGTTCGCAGAAATCTGTTTGGCAGCCTCTTCCGCAGTAGTTGCAGTGGTAGCAATTTCCATATTTTTACGATTGACCGCGTCACCATCTGCCTGGAAATAAAGATAGCCACCTATCGCCAAAGCGATTATTCCAATGAATAGTAATACCTGAGATTTGTTTTTCATAAGGTCATTTTTATGTTGATCTAAAGTACTAAAATTTATTGATATTCAGCATATAAGGAAATCGAATCGTAAATAGTCCCGGTTCTGTAAAGTAACTCACAACTTATGCTATTGATCTTTAACTGTACCTGATACTCACAGGAAGTTTTTTGAAGATTTCGGAAAAAGAGATCTGACGAACAGTTCAATCCGCTATCAATTATATTCCCGGAAATCTGGAAATACCGGGAAAATATTGAACCTTAATCACCTTTTTTAATCAAAAAATTAGTCTTTTTTATAATGAGTAGCCTTTCTCAAAAATTGGTCATCAAATGTTCTTGGAAAAGGATTACAAATCCATTTGTTTTGGTACGGAACCAACATATGAAAGGTATTAAAGCCTGCACCGGAAAATATTTTCTCCGCATTGTCCAGCAAAGATTGAGATGGTTTTTGTTGATATAGAACTAAATCTTCAGTGCTGGTATTGTCTTGCGGAACAGCAGTAGCCGTTAAAATGATAATTTTCTGATTGGTCCTGTACATATTGGCCAGCTTATAAAGATGAAGCACTTCCGCTAAGGGCTGACTATGGATAATGAGATAATAAGGCATTTTAACCGGTATAGACATTTCTTCTAAAACATTTTCCGGGTTATCCGAATATAGTATTTTTCCGGATCGGATCCGGGAGAGATCTACCCCTTTTTCCATGACGAAAATTTCGTCAAAATCAGGGATATCAGAATTTTTTTCAAAATAAGAATTCGATAAGATCCTCGACAGCAATATCTTTTTCCCTTGAAAATAATTTAATAATGAAGATAATTCACCATAAAACCCGGCAGGAAAAACATCCACAATAAAAGAATGGATATTATTTTCCGAAATTAAATTTTCGATAAAAAACAAAAATTCAGCTGAAGAGAAAAACAAATCTTCTTTTTGAACTACATTCCATCCCGATTCCCAAAATTCTGAAAATTTAGAGTTGGTCAGCAAAATACAGTGTTCCGGAGCATAATTCTGGCTTTTCAGAAAAGAGGCCACCCTTTTGAGATGACCTAATCCTGAACCATATGCATAAATCAGTATCACTTTTTCTGATATAGAAATTCGGTAAGAAGTAATAATCTTTGATCCATCGGAATCTGATCTATACTCAGTATTCCCAAAGCAAAACTGTCCGACGTTTTTGAAATTTTATAAGCAGGCTGTCCGTTTACAGAGATTTCATTTCCTGTAATTTTCATTGTATTAATGACTTTTCCGTCTTTAGAAACTTCTATCGCTCCGTTGTTATTTTTGACTTCGTAAGGATTCAGATTCTCTTCGTTATCAGCAATTTTGATTTTGTCCGGATAGGTTTTTACTTTCCAGAGAAGCTTGGAACCTGCATCTCTCAGCTTGTATGTATCATCTTTTAGCTTTACTTCATACCGCTGTGTGCCATTGCTGTAATATTTCCTTTTATCTTCTTTTTCTTTTGCGGTAAAAGTTTCTGACCCAAACTGAACTTTCGGAGGATTTACCGTAAAACCAGCGATTTCTTTTCCTTCTTTATCAGAAATAATATAGTCTGCAGAATAGCTGCTGCCTTTCGTTTCTGTTTTCTCAGTAGTTGGGGAATTGCTGGTTTGAGCTTCCTTCTTACATGAATGTAAGCTTAAAAAAGACACTAAAAACAGGATTGTAATTTTTTTCATATTAAAAATAGATTTAGGTAGTTTTGTATTTCGTTTCGTTCTGTAAAGTTTTGACAAACAGTGTTATGAATTTCATTTTGCATTAATTCTTTTTCATCTTCGGCTAAATGGTGATAGCGAATCAAAACATCCAGGAGTGCATTGGATTCCAAAGGATGATATAAAAGCCCTGATTTTCCATGCACTATGACGTCCGGAATCCCGCCAACTTCAGTAGCAATAATCAGTTTTTTCGATGCACCGGCTTCTAATAAAACATTAGGCATTCCGTCATACAAGGATGGAATACACACGACGTCTGCCATCTCATAAAAACTACGCATCTCATATTTGGAGGCAAACGGAAAGAGTTTAACATTCAAATCAAAATTATTAATAAAAAGTTTAACCTCTTCCGGCAGATCACCGATCATCCAGATTTCGTAATCACTTTTAAAATGAAATTGATCAAAAGACTCTATAAAATGGCGGATGCCCTTCTTAAATTTAAGTTGTCCTGCAATGAGAATAATCTTTTTGTCCGTTAATTCCTGTTTTCTTTGATCGGCCTTGTTTCTTTCGTTTTCATTAAGATTCCAAAAAGAGGCATCAATTCCGTTCGGCATGTAAAATACTTTTTTTGAAGGGAACAATTTTGCGATTTTATCCTGTTTATCCTTACAGACGGACAATATCGCTTCCGAATGTTCCAGGGAATAAAGAAGTGTATTTCTTTTCTTGGAAAATAAGCCTTCGTCAAAATCATTTCCCCGGATACAAGTGTACAAAGGTTTCTCAAAAAGCTGACTGATGACTGGCGTCCACATCATCGGCAGATATCCGCCAAAAGCAATAATTGCATCAACATCCAAAAATTCCTTTCTCTTTTCCAGGAATAATGTCGCCAGATTCAGCGTATATTCTTCCGTATCATAGATCCCTAGTGCACTGTAGTTTCCGCCGGTTTCAGTTTTTATCACATAAGGCTTCTGCCGGTTGGAAAAATGCAGGACGTGGACTTCACAACCTTTTCTTTTCAGATTCCGGACAATCCTTCCGCAGGATTCGGCCATTCCGCCTTTCGACGGAGGATAATTTTGGGTTACCAGCAACAGTTTCATAGAATTTAACTGTCAAAAGGTGAAGAATCACCCGAGTGATCGGAAAAATCTGTGAACAAAACCGTATCAAACAATGCTCCGTACTGGCTTGCCATCGTTACCAGAAATGGATATTCTGCATGAAACCTGTTCATCATTTTTTTTCGCCAGACAGGCCGGTCCGGTGAGTATAATTCGATCTTGGAAGTCAGCCTGGGATCCAGAACGGCCTTACACGTTAAACAAAGTTTTTGGTTTTTGCCGTTTTCATTCTGGAGGAAGATATGGTTTTTGCAAACTTTTTTGTTGCAGTTTGTACATTGTTCCGTGGCAACAGCAGGACAATCATCCACGAGAAACAAACCTAATTTTTCCTGACAATTTATATTTTGATCCATATTCTCCATATTATTTTAAGGTAAAGCATCCGTAGCAGATATTAAACAAATTAACCACCTCCAAAGAAAAATATTCTACAGAAAACAATGGCGTGGAATTGTATTGATAGGCACTGTAATCATTAGGATTTTCTTCCTTAATATCAAACTTCCGCCGTGCTTTCATATAATAAAATGACTCATCTTCTTCCAATTGGATATCAGATTTATCAATGTCATTTTTCAGCTGATAAATGGATTTCGGAAGCTTCAGCTTCAGAATAAAAGGATAGACGGATTTGTATTTCTGCTTCGTTTTTCTTTTCCCACTGATTCCTCTCTTCTTGATAATGCGTCTTCTCACTTTTTCCACAAAGCTGAAACTGACTTCTGCACCATCTTTCAGAGTACAGTATCCCTTTCCGATTTCTTTTTCGTAAAACTCTTCTTTACCGGAAATGAAGCCGGGTGTTTCAAATGTGGCATCCTGAGCAGATTTCAAATGTTCCGTACCTGCCAGCGTTTCCTTCACATTGGCCGTAAACTGGATCGTTCCCAATTGTGGAAGTTCTTCTTCTATCAAGGTAAATAAGGCGGAAAAGTAATCCGAGAAAAAGTCGTAGCCATCTGTATAATTCTTTCTGAATTCTCTTCTGTATCGCAAATCCATTATTAAAACGACCACGAACAAAATGATGTTGATTATAAACCAGTAATCCGGAACCAGAAAGAACACTGCAGCGGCAACAGCAAAAAATCCAATCCAGAGTGTGGTGGTTTTCTTCTTTCTCTTTTTTAAGGACAGTTCACGTTGCAACACACACATCCTGAAAAATCTGATCCATTTCAGAGGTGTTTTTTTAGCACTGAAACCACGGTGCAGATGTGCTCTCTCGATAGGCGCCATATCTTCCGTTGTCAACTGGATATTATAATATTCTGCCATAGTTTTACATTAGATGTTGATATACTTTTTGTAATTTTTGATTGTGGTGTTTCCAGGTAAACTGCTCTTGGAATGTGTTGAATGCATTTTCAGCTTTCTCATTTGCCGCTTCCGGATTATCTAAAATAAAACGGATGCACCGGCTGAGATCCAATTCATCTTCCGGCCAGAAAAAGTAAGCTTCATCTTCTGTCAGCAATTCTTTGGTTACGGGCAGTTCTGCTGCAACAATTGGTGTTTTACAGGCCATTGATTCCAGGATTTTGATGGGGCAACAGCCCTGTACTACGTTTCTGTCTCCAAATTTTAGCGGGGCAACGGATGCTTTTGCATGTTGGATGATGGCGTAAAGCTCTTCTTTTTCCAGTTCATATTTAAAAATAACATGATCCTGGATTCCGAGATTTTCAATTAATTTATGATAAGCTTTGGTTGCTTTTTCTTTCACGGAAGAGCAAATGACCAGTTTTAAATTTTGATAATCTTGCAGATACCGGAAAGATTTCAGCAAAACATCCAATCCCTGCCAAGGTTGCAGCGCACCGAAATAAACGATATATTCTGTAGGAAGATCAATCGGTTTTTCAATTGTCGGAACGGTTTCCGCACCATTTGGGATAACCGATATTTTGTCTTCAGCAATCGAAAACTTTTCTGTCAGATACTTTTTGGTGACTGCAGAAGGCGTTACGATATGATCGCAGGCCTTAAGACAAATTTGTTCAATATTCCGGATTTCAGCAATGAGAGAAGGTGTTAAAAGCGGAAATCTCACCGGCAATTCTATTGATGTCAACGCATTGACTTCAAAAACCGTTTTGAGATGAGCCTGATTTATCATTCCAAGCCCGCTCCAGATATCACGGAACTGGCCAATTCCTTTTTCATGAGAAAGTGCCGTGCAATGGTAGACTTTCTCAGAAAAAAGCCGGGCTCTTTCCAGGTAATTCTGAGTATCATTTTCGAAAAAAAAAGGATGGATTTCTACATTTGCCGCAAACCTGGTATCTATTGCGGAATTACCTTGCAGGCAATACACATCTACTTTATCCGCAATTTCCGACAGAGCTTGCAAACTGTGATCAATATGTGTAGAAGCCCCTTTGCTTGTAGGGAAAGCATCAAAACTGGCGTAATAGGATCTCATGATTAAAAGTTAGAAATTAACTTTCACCACCTCGCGCTCACTCGCATTCTGAATTTCAAAAAATTCCGCTTTCTCAAATTTGAAAGCGTTGGCAATCATGTTGGAAGGGAAAACCTCAATCGCAACATTGTTTTCCTTTACTTTTCCGTTGTAATATCTTCTCGCCATTTCAATGTCATCTTCCAGGGCGTTCAAATCCTGCTGAAGAGAAATGAAATTACTGTTGGCTTTCAGGTCAGGGTAATTTTCTGCCACGGCAAACAGGTTCATCATTGCATTTTGCATCGTAGATTCCGCTGCGCCCTGTTCTTTGGCCGTCTGCGCTCTTCCGGAAAGGTTCCTGGCTTCCACTACATTCTGTAAAACTGAAGATTCGTGTGACGCATAACCCTTTACCGTTTCTACAAGATTGGGAATCAGATCATTTCGCTTTTTAAGAAACACATCTATCGAGCTCCAGCCTTCCTGCACATTGGCCCTTTTATTTACCAATCCATTATAAACCGAGATTGCCCAAATGATAGCAATAGCCAAAATAGCAACGATAATTCCGATTGTAATCATGATTTATTTTTTTACAAGTTAAAAAAAATACCAAAATGAAGGGGAAAAAATGTTTAAAAATCCTTTCAATCCGGTAAGATTTTATAGAGCATTGCGGTTTTACTTCAGCTAATGATGTCCTTAAATGAAGTCAAATACATCTCCAATGATAGAACGGCTCAATACTGATCTTCAGTGAGCTGAATTGAGCTTTTTTTAATGTTCTTTAAAAATTCTATGCCGTATAAGCAAACAGCAAAAACTTGAAGATCAGCAGGAGAATCTTCGTGTTTAAATTGAAATGGGAAATAATACATGGGTTAATAATAACCGCAAGTTTGAAAGACGATCTTTCTATAGCTGATCCTAAACCACAACAACCCATTATTTCCTTGTTAGGAACCTACTAAATTGAGTGCAGGACCACTAATAATGGCGGGTCATTCTGATAAATAAGTGGAAAAGATATAACTCGTCTGGAGAAAAATTGAAATGCCGTACGTATTTTTCAATTAAAAAAATTGCACAGCACCTTTGGAAGTTTAAGTATTTTTCTTAACGACATCAATCAGATCGTCAATGTCAAAAGGTTTTTCAATATAGTCATCAGCTTTGCATTGTTCTGCCTTTTTAGATAACTCAGGAGAGGTGGACGTTAATACGGCTGATAAGTCTTCTGTAGCAGGATCGGACTTTAGCTCTTCAATCACCTCGGTTCCCGTCTGATCACCTTTAATATACTCATCCACAATCACAACATCAGGATTGATATCCTCAATCTCTTTAATCGGATCGGTAGTTAATGATGGGGTCACATCATACCCTTCATTGGTCAAGATGTGATCCATAACCTCTAATATTTGTTCATTATCCTGAATAAGCACTACTTTCTTCTCCATAAGTCATTAATTTTATGTAAATGTATGAAAAAAAGTGATCGTTATCAGCGATCTGGTATACATCTACAAAAAGGATTTAAAACTTTGGATCCTTATAATAAATCGCAAATACACACGTAATCATTAGTTTTTAGCATCATGTTAAAACCTACAACTTCCATGAAGTCACCCAAAAGAAATTCAATCCATGTAAAACTTTACCCAAAATCATCCATATTTTGTGGATCGGAATACTAATTCTTAATGAAAACAAACTGAAAACCTGACGTTTCAGAAGCTTATTGCTCCTCGGTTTTAATATAAATCTTTATCAGAAAATTTCATATCCTGTTTTTTGCAATGGCCTGATTAAGACTTTCTTTTTCCGTATTGCCACTGGTTTGTTTGAACGTAATTTATCATCGGTTTCAGTTCTGGTGCCTGTAACAAAATCAAATTGAGTGTCCGTAAATGTTGTATATTCATCAACATAAGCTTCTGTTGAATTATTGGTGAACTTTCTGACTATTATTAATAGAAATCAAGTAAATTCTATCAATTACAATATAATTCATTTTGTGGTACATTTTACTACTAAATTTCACTATTTACTATTAAATATTTCGAATTCATCATATTGAGCTATTTTGCTTTTTTATACCAACAAATAAAAACGGGCTGTCCAAAATTTGGGCAGCCTGTTTTGGTTTATTTACAAATTACATTAATCATTCTTGACAAAATTATCATCTGCATTTTCATCCAATGGAATATACAGTCTTTCCCAAGCCTTGCTTTTTACCATATCCCAGCTGTGCCCCTTTCCTTTAAGGTCTTCAGCCAGCAAGACTGTTCCGGGTTTGATTATGAAGGTTGACCCATCGGTAACTTTAAATCTGATGTTCCCTTTCAGAGTTATAACGTATTGCCTTCTGGGGGCGGGATGTGCATTTTTTTCCCAGTCTTCGGTTTTGTTGCTCATCCAGAATGTGGTCGTATTGAGATGTTTCAACGTTGGGATTCTCCCTTTCTCGAAACTGCAAGAGCCATCAGGATTATTGATCAACCTTACGGCAGGGATATAATCTTTCGATTCTTCCTTATTTACCTTGATGCTGAGGTTCTTGTTCTCTTTGTTTTGTGCATTCATTATTCCAAATGTGCTTAAGGCTAGAACAAAGCTAATGCCTTTAATGATGTTTTTCATTGTAAGAATTATATTAATTTAAGTTTAATTGTAAACTGTGTCGTAAACCAACATCTTTTCGAACATCGGTTTGTATTTTTGAACCAAGGCAAGATGTTCAGGGAGCTTTCCATAAGCTTCAAGTGCCTCCAGCGTTTCAAATTCCATTGAGGCATTATAAGTGTAAGTGCTGTCTAAAACAGTTCTCGGACTTGAACCTGCCGGTTTGCCATATCGCAGGTTTTTTTGGTAAGGTAATTTTTTAAGACCTTCGAAGAAGTTTTCGAAATTTTTCACTTCTGCTTCAGAAAGATCTTTTTTTAACCAAAAGAATAAATTGTGAGCGTACATTTTTTTAGGTTTTACAGGGTTTAGATTTGGGAAGACTGAAGCAAACATACTTCCCGAGATCAGCATCAGGGCAGACGCCTGAAGCGATCGCATTAAGAATTTTCTTCTTTCCATTTTATATTTTTTAATTGAAATCGATTCTGTATTTCAAAACGAATTGCCATTGTCTGTCGGAAACAACACCTTTATTAAGCGCATCTCCGGTGAAGATCGGCCTGTTTTGAGCATCAAATGTCAAACGGGAGGACATTCCGTTCATCAATAATGAGACTCCTGCATCATAAACGATTGCATTGTCGTGAAGTCCTTTAAGATCTGACAATTGCATTCCGACAGCAGGCTGTAGTTGCAGATTCTTTTTATCTTTATTGAAGTAAGGCAGTGTTCCGCCAATTTGTACATAATAAGTATTTCCCGTTCCTATTACCGGCATTGCGTTTCCTGCGCCATTAAGGCTGGCTTGTGAGGCATTCACTGAAGTTGCGGGATTGTTTGTTCCGACGTAACGGACATAGTTGGGCCCATAATCATTGTACATCGCCATTCCATAAGCACTAATGGAAGTTCCTTTGTCTTTATTGATCGGAGCATCGTAGAACAGGTCGACCGCATAATTCTGCATGTCATCATTCTGGACATTATTATTGAGGTCTTTGTGCCACGTGGCATTATGGATATAATCGAAACCTGCCCCTATACTCAGCACATTCTTTTTACCACCATAAGTCCCGGAGTTGAATGGCGTCGTGATATTTTCCTTATCCAAAAACGCATATCTGAAATAGCCGGAAAAGTCTTTGCCCGGAGAATTTTTACTGAAAGTGGCAACATTTACCTTTGGTTCCGCCGTAGCCATTGTATAAGGATCAGCGACCACAAGCCGGTAATCCAGTCTTCCCAGTTGCCCTTTCGCATAGACACTCAGTTCCCTCACGGTGTAATCTGTCGCTCCGGCATTGGAGGTGGCATATGCAGGGAGGTCGTATAGTAACGTATTTAAAGGGCCTGTCGTGAAAGCCCCCTCCAAGTGGAACGCCCGGCTCCCACAGCGATTTTATCATTAAAGGCATATTCTGCATACGCATCCAGAAGATCGATATAATTGCTGGCCTTTGCATTCATATTGACATTAGTCGTCCCGGTTTGTAAAACGAACATTAATTTTTCTGTTGGTTTGTAGGTCATCTTTACCCTTACTCTTCTCAGGGAGAGATCGGAAACATCGGATTTTGCCTGATCATTGATAAGACTTCCCGGATTCAGTTGTGTATATCTTGCCCAAAGTTCCGCATAGCCGCTGAAAGAAATGTAACGGGTGTGTTGGTCATTCAGATAATGGGTAAGTCCCGGATTATTAAAGTCATTTTTTTTCTGAGCCTCCATTTTAGCTGACAGTCCAATGATGGTAAGTATCGCCAGTCCGGCCTTAAAAGATTTTTTGTTCATAATGTATCGTCCGTTTTGTTGATTTCAACGGGACAAAATTAGGTTCATGGATCAAGGATCATCGTTAGAAAACTATTAGAAGATCTTTAGAAATCCATTAAAAGACCTTTAAAACAAAAATATGAGATACCTTTGTACAGAATTTAAAATGGATGATCGATCATTAGCTTGTTGATGATGGTGATCTGATATTTATCCGGAAACAATTTTCTTATGAAGGTTTTAATTATAGAAGATAATGCCCGTGTTTCCGCACTTTTGAAGAGGGGTCTGGAGAGCCAGGGTTATCAGGTCTATATTTCGGAAGATGCGGAAGATGCATTGGTTATGGTTGATAAGATCATGTTTGAGCTTGTAATCACAGACATTATGCTTCCGAACATGAGTGGTATTGAATTGAGTAAGATCATCAAACAGAAAGATCCTGATCTCCCCATCATCATGTTGACAGCACTTGGAACAATTGATGAAAAGATAGAAGGTTTTGACGCGGGAGCCGACGATTATATGGTAAAGCCATTTGAGATCAGAGAGCTCTATGCAAGGATTAAAGCTGTTTTACTAAGGAAATCGACCTCATCGGCAAAAAACGGACCTTCTCGTCATCTTGAATATAAAGATCTTAAAGTCGATAGGAATACCAACCGTGTCTTCCGTAACGAAAAAGAGATTGCCCTTACCCCAAAAGAGTTCAAACTTCTGGTTTTTCTGATGAGTAATACCGAAAGGATCCTGACCCGCGACGAGATTGCAGAAAATGTATGGGGTAATCATTTTGATACGGGAACCAATTACATCGATGTTTATATTGCCTATCTCCGAAAGAAGATCGATAAAGATTTTAATGAAAAACTGATCCATACAAAACTTGGAGTGGGTTTCATATTTACAGATCAATTATAATATGAAAATTGCCACCAGAACCGCACTCAGCTATGCTTTACTTACCGCCGGGATCCTTTTCATTTTTGCCTATGTATTATATTTCGTTTCGGAGAAAAACAGGGAAGACGAGTTCAATGACCGTCTGGGCTATAAGATCATCTGGAGATCGGAATTCATATTCGATGCCAAGATCAACAATTCTAAGATCCGGGAACTGCACGAGCGAAACAAGAAGATCCTCAATGAAGCAGATATAAGCGTATACGACAGTAATAAAAAACTGCTGTTTACAGACATCAGGCCTTCTTCAAAAAATAAGCAATATCTGGATCTACTTATCAAAAGTAAAAAGGAAAGAATAGCCTGGGTAAGGAGTGATCGCCAGTATATGGCCATTAAATATGAGTTTAATGGAGCGCGTTATTACATTATAGGAAGTGCCGTGGATATCACGGGAAAAGCCCATATCGACGAGTTTAAATATGATATCATTATCATCTATTTCATTTCGATCGTGATCATCTTCATCATTGGTTTTCTATTTTCGTATTATACGCTGAAACCTTTGAAAGATATTATTCTCCAGATCCGCGATATTTCTGAGCATAATCTTAATAAAAGACTGGTTGTCCCAAAGGCAAAAGACGAGATCTATGAACTGACGGAAACTTTCAACTCGACCTTCAACAGGCTGGAAAGATCATTTAATGGCCATAAACAGTTTGTAACGACTATTTCACATGAATTCCGGACACCGCTGGCGATATTGATCACAGAACTTGAACTTGCAAAAGAGTTGAACGTGACCTTGGAAGATTACAGGAATTCTATTGACAATGCTTTGCAGGACGCCCAGCATGCCTCACAGCTTTCTTCAGCTTTACTAGATTTTGCGAGGGCAAGTTATGATGTCTCACAGATCAGCTTTACAGATCTTCGCCTGGATGAAGTTTTAGCTGATGCGAAAATAGCCTTGTTACAAAAAAATTCAGATTACAGGGTCGGGATCAATTATATGGATGGATGGGCAGATACTGAAGAAAATATGTATGATTTTTTCGGGAATCCCTATTTGTTACAAATTGCATTTTTAAATTTAATGGAGAACGCCTGCAAGTATTCTTCAAATAAATATTGCTCGGTAGAAATTATCATGCAGAATGGGGATCTTCGGATCGATTTTATTGACCAGGGCATTGGTATCTCTGTAGATGACCAGTCGAAGGTCTTTGATCTGTTCTACAGAGTGAATAATAAAAATAATCAAAAAGGGAATGGTATCGGATTATCTATCGTGTCGAGAATTATTGAAGTCCACAAAGGCCAGATCTCACTAAAGTCCGTACCGGGTGAAGGCACAATTTTTAGTGTGGATTTTAAATCATACAAGAAGCATTCTCCAAAACACTAATTAGATTATTTATCTGCCTTTTAACCAATGGGCTATTCAAGGATTTGAAAGGTAATATTAAAATTAATTTTTTGTGACCTGTCTCATAGAAACTATTTGGAGATTTCCAGCTTTTTTAGAAATTAGTCACATATAACAACTTAACCCTAAGACAAAGCTTAATTTTGTTGCCAAATAAATTCGATTGATTCTTCTATATTTGCTAATAATAAAAAAGTTCATCATGCTGGAACCAGTTGGAAATTTCTCCAATGCTGAGAAACAATTATTGCAAAACCATCTCTCTACTAGGAATTTGGATAAAAATGAAGTATTAGATCCAGCCGGGACTATTTCAACATCTCTCTTTTACATTGTCAGAGGTTCCTTCTACCAATATTACTATCATGAACATCTTGATGAAGAAATCATCACGGATCTGCATATTGAAGGCGAATGGGCAATAAACCTACAAAGTCTGGTGATGCAGCAACCCGCCAAAGCAAACATAAAGGCATTTGAAAAATCCGAGGTGCTGGAACTGACGTTGCAGGATCTGCATGAACTTATCGCCATCTCTCAGAAGTTTTTGCAATTCAACAAGCTTCTCAATACATCCAATTTAAAAATGGATTTCTACAATGAAAATATGAGTCCAGCCGAAAAATACAAATACTTATTACAGGTAAAACCCAAGCTGATACAAACATTCCCGCTATCAATGATTGCTTCTTACCTGAAAATAAGACCTGAGACCCTAAGCAGAGTGCGGGCCAATGTTGTTTTTTGATTTCGATCAAGTGTGATTTTCATAAAATATCATCAATTTTGAAAAAAAATATGATGACAACAATAATTCCAAAATTGCCCATGCGCAATAAAGAAAATACGAGAGCATTCTACGCCAAATTAGGATTTGAAACCTCCGGGAACGACTTCCAGGGATACCTGATGTTAAAGAAAGACGGTTTGGAAATCCATTTTTTCGAATTTGAATCACTGATGCCTGCTGAAAATTATGGACAGGTCTACATACGGTGTTCTGAGATCGATGCAATTTATCAGTCTTTTCTTAATAACAGTATTGAAATTCATCCTGCTGGCCATCTGAAGCAAAAACATTGGGGTCAGAAAGAGTTTTCGATATTGGATCCTGATAATAATCTGATTACTTTCGGACAGACATTGCTGTAGTATCGTCAGATTCTTATTTCTTTTCTTACTATTTTTTGATAATAACCGCTAAGAGAAAATGAATAAACTGAGAAGGCAGCTTACCTTGTTTTTGGATCATAGTGACACTTTAGAAATCGAGGAAATCAGGAAGAAATACAATCCGGTTCAGTTTAACCTGATCAGAGCTCATGTAACGCTTTGCCGTGAAGAAGAACTTGATAATCTTGCTCAGGTAAAATTTAATCTGAGTACACTTGATATCGATTCTGTCAAAATCCATTTAGATCGCTTAATTCGTTTTTCAGAACAAAGAGGTGTGATGATAACTGCAAAAAGAAATGATCAATTCCACAAGCTACGCCAAATCATACTTAAAGATTGTGATATAATGAATACTTATGGTAATCCGCATATAACACTAATGCATCCACGAAATTCCTGTTGTACGGATGAAATTTTCAAAGAAATCATAAAACTGAAAATCCCTGAATCCATCATATTCAAAGAAATTTCATTGATACAACAGACTGATGGTCATGCATGGCAGGTTTTAGAGTCATTCCCAATGAAGAAATGAAAAACACTACCCCACTACCATATTATCAATTAATTATATATTCGATACACAAAAAAATGATTACTATTTTTTGAAAGACGGGAGAATGTATTTTTTCATCAGCTCATTACTCGGAGATTGAGAAGGATTTTAAATTGCGAAAGCCAGCCTTTCAACAGGTATTTTCTGCCAATGAAATTAAAAGGACGCACATGGATAGAAAGCAGAAGGCTTCGTCATTTCGGCTTACATTATTACCTGTCTGACTTACTTTCAACTTCGGTAAATGCCCAACTTTGCATCAACAAATAAATCAAAATCATGCAAAAGACAATTTTTATAACCGGAGCTTCATCCGGATTAGGGAAGGCAACCGCCCGATTATTCCAGGAAAAAGGATGGAAAGTAATCGCGACCATGCGAAGACCCGAGGAGGAAAAAGAACTCAATCAACTTCCCAATGTAGTCCTGCTGGAACTTGATGTTACCGATACGGTAAAAAGCCAGGCAACTATATCTGAGATGTTAAAATCCCAAACCGTTGATGTCGTGCTTAACAACGCAGGTTACGGCCTTATCGGTCCCCTGGAATCATTGACCGATGAAAAGATCCAAATGCAGATCCAAACCAATTTACTGGGTGTGATTCATATCACTAAAGCCTTTCTTCCTTATTTCCGGGAAAGAAAAAGCGGAACGTTCATCAATATCACCAGTACATTTGGCCTCCTGGGATATCCTACCTGCTCTATTTACAATGCCAGCAAATTTGCCGTCGATGGATTTTCAGAAGGCTTGGCCTACGAGCTCGCACAATTTGGAATCAATGTAAAAGTCATCGCTCCGGGAGGGATGCAGACCAACTTTACAGGGAGATCCCTTCAGGGAGGAATGCATGAAGCATACAGTCAGCTGGTAGCAAAGGTCAGCGAAGGTTACAGTGAGGAACAGATCGCCAATTATACAAAAGCAGAAGAAGTGGCTCAGATCATTTACGAAGCTGCGACCGACGAAAAATCCCAGCTCAGGTACGTTGCAGGCAAAGACGCTGTTGCCCTTTACCGGGAACGGTTGGAATTAACACCGGAAGGACAGTTTGAGAAGATCCGAGGACAGTTTATATTCTAGCCGAAGGTCGTTCCCGGACTGTAATTTTTAACCGTCCGGGAATAACTTACTAATTACTTAAATTTGTATAATGAAAAAGCAACCGGTCATCTTTGATTCCTTATCCCAGCTTCATAAAGCAATGGGACAGCCGGCCCCTTCACATCCCCTCATCAGCATTATCAACTATGGGGAAGCCCGGTTTGACCCCAGGGATTTCGAGCAGGGCATCATCCTGAATTTTTATAAAATTTCCTTTAAAACAAGCTTTTCCGGAAAATTGAAATATGGTCAGGGCTACTACGATTTCGAAGAGGGAGGAATGTCGTTCATTGCTCCGGGCCAGCTGCTGAAGATGCAGGAAGAAGAGGCTGATTATGATGGGATGACCCTACACATCCATCCTGATCTGTTAAGCCCTTACCCGCTGGGCTCGAACATAAGGCATTATGGCTTTTTCAACTATTCTGCAGCAGAAGCGCTTTACCTTTCGGAAAAAGAAAAAACAACGATACTCAGTATTTACCGGTTTATCCAGGACGAGCTAAGCGAGCGCATCGATAAGTTCAGTCAGGACGTGATCATTTCCCAGATCGAGTTGCTGCTCAATTATGCCAACCGTTTCTATGACCGGCAGTTTCTGACCAGAAAGGCAGTCAACAATGACCTTCTTGCCAGGCTCGAACACCAGCTGGAAAATTATTTCAATAATGACATGCCGGTGGTCAATGGGATTCCTACCGTAAATACTTTGGCGGAGAACCTTAAGGTAACACCGCGGTACCTGAGCGATCTTTTACGGAACCTGGTCGGATTGAATACGCAGCAATACATTCACGAAAAGGTCATTGAGAAAGCCAAGGAATATCTTGCGAAGGACAAACTCAGCATCGCTGAAATTGCCTATCAACTGGGATTTGAGCACCCGCAGTCTTTCAACAAACTATTCCGAATTAAAACCTCCTTATCTCCAAGCCAGTATAAGAAATCTTTACTAAACTGATCACGAACTTATCCATCAAAAGCTTATTTTCCATTCAATATTTTCAGCAGCAAAATCATGAGAGACAAGAGAAGCCCGTAAACAGATATGCGACAGTATGTCAATATCAGAACAGCAAGAATTCCGCTCTTAAAAATTAAGCGCTTTTATTGCTCTTGCAACCAGTAATTCTTCTAAAAAACACTGTAAAATTCAACCTTACAACAAGGTCGTCGGCGCTGAATAAGCAGTTCTCGGAAGATCGTTCTTCTTTATTTCAGCAAATCCTCCTTTCACATCTGCAAAATCTTTAAATCCATGTTGTTTTAATATAGATGCAGCTATCATACTTCTATAGCCTCCGGCACAATATATAATAAACGGCTGGTCCTTTGGAAAAGAATCGAAATAGAAGTTTATTTTATTTAAAGGAACATTAACAGCGCCGGCAATATGTTCGGATTCAAACTCACTATTCTTTCTTACATCAAAGATAATTAGGTTTTCATCATAGATCTCTTTCAATTTTTCAGCTGAGATTCTTTCTGCAGTTTCAATTTTTTTGCCTGAATTCTTCCAGGCTTCGAAACCTCCTTTAAGATAGCCGATGGTATTGTCATATCCTACTCTGGACAGTCTTATCATACTTTCTTCCTCCCTGCCTTCATCAGTCACTAAAAGTATTTTTTGATTAATATCGCTGATCATTTCACCGACCCAATTGGCAAAACTTCCATCAAGCCCGACATTGAGGCTGCCAGGAATAAAACCCTCTGCAAATACGGACGCATTTCTTGTATCCAGGATCAGTACATCATCAGCCTCAGCCATTTTTAGAAAATCATCAACGGTAAGTGGATTCTTTCCTTTAACGAGTACGGCATCTAGATGATCATAACCATTGATATTAAGCAAAACATTTTTAGGAAAATATCCTGGTGGGTCTGTTAAGCCGGAAAGCAATTCTGACACAAACTCATCTTCGGTCATATCTTTTCTGAGAGCATAATTTGTTTCTTTCTGGTGGCCTAACGTATCGGTTGTCTCTTTACTCATCATTTTACCACAGGCACTTCCTGCCCCATGATTTGGGTAGACGATCAAATGATCATCAAGAGGCATTATTTTTTCTCTTAAAGAATGAAACAGCAGTCTGGCCAGTTTATCCCGTGTAAGCTCACTGTTGACATGCTGTGCAAGATCCGGCCGGCCGACATCACCGATAAATAAGGTATCCCCGGTAATGATGGCGTGCTGAATACCATTTTCGTCGAAGATCAGGTACGTGGTGCTTTCCATGGTATGGCCAGGTGTATGAATAACCTTCACCATGCATTTGCCTACATAAAAAATATCTCCGTCATCTGCCACGATTGCCTCATAAGAAGGTTTTGCCGTTGGTCCGAAAACAATGTCAGCTTCTGTTTTGGCTTTTAATTCAAGATGCCCGCTTACAAAGTCTGCATGAAAATGTGTTTCGAAAATGTACTTTATTTTAGCTTTTTCAGCTTCTGCTTTTGAAATATAGGAATCTACATCGCGTAACGGATCAAAAACAGCAACCTCTCCGTCGCTTTCCAGAAAATAGGCTGCATGAGACAGACACCCAGTATAAATTTGCTCGATCTTCATTGTTTAATTTTTAATAAAGTTATAGACTTCTTTTGAAAATACGTATGATAAAGGTCACTAAAGCGTAATTTATAAATCAGAACCGGGTATGACATCGTTACGTTTAACATCATCCTTTTGAAACGATAATTTTGTATCTTAAAGCAATATAAAAAGTATGAAAACAACCCTCACAATCATTGCATTTTTGATGGCACCGTTATTTTCTTTTGGTCAGGACCTTATTTCGCGGGGCTATACACAAACGACTATTGAAAAAGGAAGCACATTCAAAAAACATAAAAACGGAAAGCTGGACAGCATTGTCGTTGCCATGTATGCGGTCAATTACGGTAATGCGCTGATCTTTGCCAAACTGCATGACGAAATCAGGATTACCAATGCTGAGGATAAGCATTCTGTCATCACTATAGGATTAAAAAATAAAAAGCAGGTCCTGACTTTTTTCTATAACAACAAACCGGCAATCATTGTAGAAAATATTGATTTCAACATCGGTAAATTGCCTAAAAACACCATCATTACAAGGTCTTTATCTGATAATATGATCCGGACTGTAAGCGTGACTACCAATTACGGAGTTTTTGGTGATGATAATCCGGACAAAACGTATAAGCTCTTTTATGGTCTCAAAATCCGTCCTGATCTGGATAACCTCGACACTATATTCGAAGATATCGGAAAGTTTTTCAGTGAAAAGGATGCGCTTCTGAAACTATATTACAGGAGTTATGCAGAAAAATTTGCGCCACAGGATCTGGCTTATTTCAAAACCGATGGATCAGGAATCATTACCCATGGGATCGCTTTAGATTATCAAAATAAAAAAAGCAACGCACCGAACACCTATGACATTTACGAAAATGGCAAGATCATCAGATCCGGAAAAGAAAACCTGGCCAATTTCCAAAAAACTTATCAGGGTTATGTTTCCAAGTTGCAAGAATAGGCTATCTGAGAACACTTTTTACAACATTTTGAGCTTGCCTTGTGTACCCCGAACATATTCTGGTTTATACGGGTCTTCGTAACCCTATAAGGGCAAACGATGAGGTTTTAAATTGTATTTCAAAATAAATGGCTATGAGATTTATTTCTCACAGCCACTTTTATTTATATAGTCAAAGTACTATAGTGTATTATTTAAGTATAATATAAAACGTTATGGCTGAGCATTATAAAGTAATACACTTGATGCGCAAGACATGCTGCCATAACCTGCATTAAATATAGCATTAGCAGCTACCGCTATTCCCCAGCTTACAGGTTCATCATCATCAGCTAAAACCGGTGACAGAATGCCACTGCAATCGAAACATGTCCCACCCCAATAGCTTAAAATTCCAGCAGTATTCTGGTTTTCTGAATCAAAAATCGCGCCTGTTGTAGGTACCTGCCATACAATATTTGATCCGAAATCAAACCATGGAGAAAAGGCATTCCAGCCGGCTGAAGGTACCTTCTTGAACCCAATCGACATGTCAATCATGGCTTTAACAATGCAAATATCTGTAACAATTTCATTGGTGACCGCCCACCATTTTTTGTCTTGTAAATCGGGTATTTGACCAATAATATCCGGCAGGGCATAAGCAAGATAGGATCCTCCGTTAAGAGCGGAAAACACCTTTCCGGAAGTACCTGTCGGAAATTTTGTTTTTAACGGGCCGAATATAGATACACCCACAGCGCCGATCGCTGAACAGATACCTGCAGATAATACTAATTTTTGGTTGATCGTCTTTTCATTATCTGAGACTGCATTAACTACCAGCGCATCATTACTTGCATTTAGATTATTTTTCAAAGAAGCAGTTCCATTGCAGATATTTCTTAAACTTTCGAAGTCTGGTGCTTCAATAAGAGAGGTTGTGACAGTATTATCAGGAAATGGTACATCTTCAGCAATAATTTTGTACACGATCGTTGTTGGTATTGCTATGATCAGGCACACCAAATCAAGCATACTTAAATCATTTCCGGATACTTTTTTGTAAAGCCATGAAATGACCGGGATATCTATAGATTCATTCAATAAGCGCACAATATCCTGCGCCAAGTTTAGGAAAACCTCAACAGAAGCAACTAAAATATTTTCTACGCTTTCTAAAACCGCATTGACAATAATAGCCACAATCGCTTTTACAATTTCTACAAAAGATAGCTGGTCAATCTTATCAATAACATCGGTTTTAAAACTTTCATAGGCTCCCTGTAAAACATCTTTTTCATTTTCGAGCATCGCCAGTAAAGGAGATAAGATTGACTCGATGTCACCCAGAGTGCCGTCTGCATTAGTATTGGCAGACCCCGCACCACTTTTGGCATGCGTGATCCCCCAGTTACTTTGCGGGGTATTGATACCGGCGGGTTGGGTAGCCGCTGCATTGGAACTGCCACGAGTGCTGTTTTGTAAGGAGTCCGGAATATTCGCAGGAATATCTGCCCAGGTAGCAATAAAATTTTCTATATCACTAAAAGTATTTTTTATCTTATCCGGATACGTACTTAAATTTCCGATAGCCTGATCAAGATAAGTACTGATCACATTTTTTAATACATTGTGTGTACGGACAATATCATTCCAGGAGAATATAAAGCCAAGCCACTTGATGAGGTCTTCAAATGCTACTTCGATCTTATTAAAAACAAATTCTACTGCTTGTACAATATCGTTCACGCAAGTAATTATCGCCCTGTAAAGAATACCCTCAATTTCAATGAAAAAATGGTAGAGATCATCTTTAATGGCAACGAAGAATTGAGTTACTTTTTCATACGCATTTTTTAACCAGTTCCATAAATCGCCGGCGGCAGTTTCGATAGCATCCCAGATACTGTTTACCGAATCTACCGTATTTTTAAGAACCATAGATTGATTCATAAGATAGATATCCGGCAACGTTAAATTCTGGCTGCCTTCAAAATAATGATGTCCATCCTTGTAGGAGACACCCCAGATTTTATCCGTAAAATTTGTTGAATTTTCAGTAATCATTATCTGGCTATTGTTTGATGACGGTTGCTTTGCAGAGCCATCGGCAGGTAAAGTACCTGCAATGGTCACAAATTGCTGTAATGCAGAAGCCGCCGCATTTTTCTGGTCATCACTGATGTTACTTCCGACTAAAGGCTGAGTACTGCCGTCACCATTATCAACCTGAACAGCTCCTAGCTGATCACCATTCTGTATCACTGATAAGGTAAGTATAATCTTAGACATTGGATTAACATCTATACTTACCCCTTCGGTTTCAACTTTGTAACAAACTGCTCCCAAACTTTGAGTTTCCTGTACAATGCTTATATTGCCTGTATTGTCCGGCATAATACTAACGGGAACTGTTGGCGAAAGAATATGATAAACCGAATTTATATATACAGTGCATTGATTGACCGATGTAATGGTAGCCGGCACGCCATTTAATGGGAGGTCATTATCGTCCGTTAAAAGAATATTACTGGTAAAGGTATTATATTCCTGGACTGTATTATAATCAGGAGGGGGCAAAAGAATATTTCTCTGCTGCCATAAGCTGTTGGTAACATCCTGACTTAATTGAATGATATTTTGATCACTGGTATGAGCGAAAATAATAATTTGTCCTGATGTAGAATTTACATATGAAGAAATTCTTTCAGCATTGTCTAGAATAGGTATGGGAGCTGACCAAGCCTCTGAAGTTGCTTCCTGACCCTTAATACAAGAGGTATAAAATACTTGTCCCTGCTGATCCAATCCCCATAAAATACTGCAATCATTGCTTTGATGAGCATAAAAATCCTGCAAGCCCACAATAATACTATTGGTTACGATGGCTGTACCACTGGTATTGTTCTTTTGATTTTCAGGAGTAAATAAGTATATCGAACCGTTCGCCGCAACAAACAGATTTGTATTATTTTGATCATCAACAGTAAGTGTCGCAATTTTTGAAGCCCCATCGGGTGCTATCATCTTGATGATTGTTGGTGGGCCGAAAAAAGATTGGAGCGGAATAAAGTTAAGTCCGATGCTACCATTGATGCTTGTCAACTGATATAGGCCCGCAAAAGTTGATGCTGAAGCTTTTCCTACCGCACTATCTAGTAATGTATCAAAGTTTTCAGGTGTCGACAACTGTGCCCAGGAATTGGTACCGCTTAAATTTACGGTATAGTTCTGAAGGTAATTATTGATATCTACTTCACATACCAATTGAGGGTCACTGGTCGGATTTTGCTGAGGCGACAGGTAAATGTTGGTAATATTAACGACGCTTAACGGATGAGTTAAATCATCATAAGGCAGTGGATTCCAGTCAATATTTGATATATCTGACATCCAGGATGCATTATCCGCATTTGATAAAGAAGTTGCCACATACAGATATGTATTCGCGTCTCCCTCTACACTTATTGCTATGGCTATATCTATGTTTCCACCAGTAAAATTCTGTTGGCTCGCAAAACTTTTCACCTCAATTTGTTTGCCCGGATAAATCACTGAAAGTCCATCACATAAATCAATAGAAATCCATCCCAGAGAATCCTGGTTTTCCTCTTTCAGAAGATTAAAAACACCCGCATCACTAATCGCAAGGAATATGCTGGCTCCACTTTGGCATTGATGGCTATTGAAGGCAGACTGCGCGGGTAATAGCGCCGCAGCCTTCTGATTCTTCATCAGTTCGCTTTCTACTATAATTTTACTCATAACATCAGGCATTTGGGTTTAAGTAAGTGATATTGGATACCAAATCCCTGCTGTTGCTAAACTGGGGATTTTCAAATGCAAAAGTCTTTGCTCCCGGAAAAATAAAATGGTTTGCTGTAGCAAGGATACTGGTTAAACTTGTTACAATTGATCCTTCAATATTATTTTCTACCGTACCTACTAAATCCCCAAGGTTATTTGTATAAGACACCATGTATCCGCCCAAGCTTTGAAGAAAAGTTTCCCACCATGACTGGCTGTGATCTTCAACAGTGGGAGGAGTATTAAAATTAGGATTAATAATTTTAAGGTCAAGCTGCCCATTATTTTCAGCGTCGAAGTATAACTGCAGGTCGACAGACCAATTCCATGTTGTATTTGGCATCTCACTGTCCCAGCTACTCCCCTGTACCGTACTTACGGAATCTCCGTTAGCGGTCATTGAGCCATTAAGCTGGATCGTATCTGCATTTAAAAGAATATTGGTCGTACTTGAATAATTTCCTGATACCGTAAGTTCATAAGGTGCATACCATGGACCGTTATCTGTACTGGAATCATTGGTTGAATAGCTGTAGCTGGCTATCTGTCCCGTACCGGCATTAAAAGTATTATTGAATGTATGATCGGTTCCTGTGTTCAGTTGAATTACAGCATCATCAGGTGACGACTTGCTTCCGTCAGCTTTACAATACATGATCGGACAAACAGTTTTCAAGAGTGGATTTAACTCATTAATTACAAATGGTGTAAATTCATCTTCACGAATAGCCATGGCACCCATGTTTTGTTCATCGGTAACCCAATTAAAATTAAATGAGGACGGAGGAGTTTTCGGAGGTGTATTATTATTTACCATGACAAGATAATTTAACGTATCAAGATCCGGATTGCTATTTTTACCGGTATTGTCCGTATATGGTGTGACGCAGAAATCTACAAAAGTAGGTGTAAGGGTTGGAGGAGGAGTATTCTGATCGGTATAGGTAACAGACACTCCAAACAATGGCTTTCCTGAAGCCTGTTGCTGCGCTAAATACAAAGTAAGAATCTGCATGGCAGGGGTTTGTACCGGCCCGGGAAAGGTAACACCGTCAATTGTATTTAGTGCTGCGGTGTTTAAATCCATATATAATTGCTGGATAGAGAATATGTTTTCATCCAAAGAACTCAGTTTTGTTTGCAAATCAGTTGGAAGGTCATTTAAAGATACTGGATCGTTTTTCAGTTCTACAAACATTCGGAATATCCATGGCGCACTGGAATCTTGTTTTTTCTCAAAGCTGAGCCCTTGCCAATCGTACTTAAAATCACCATTTTGCATGGTAATATTATATTGAACGGTCTGATTACCCTTTTGGGTAGTTAAATCTACCAGATTAATGTACTTTCCCCTTGAATCTTTTTCCAGCTGGATTGTTCCTGATAAAGAACATGCCGCTTGGCTCGGGTCAGTCGTAATACTTGTTACATTACCATTGTCATCGACAATTCCAAGAATGGTAAAGTCTTGCGGATGGGCATATAAATATTCGCCCATAGTTTCGTTGATGGCTACCTGTGTAGTGGCGACCACCATGTCATAGTTTGTCAAGGTAATACCTTGCAAGGTGGAGTCTTGTATGAGATTCATGGTTGTTAATTTAGTTTAGATTGGATTTTATTACATTATTATAAAATTAATTAGAAATATATTTTCTTCACCATTTACAGATTATACACTTCCAAGATTGAATTTGAGTTGTGGATAAGAATGGCTTTATGTTTTGAAGAGTTTTAAATATGATGTCTCAACGAAAGAAAACCTTTGTCTCGAGTCAATAATACTTTTTTATTTAATCGCTTAATTACCGTCTTCATTCCATGTAATCATTTAATCGATGGATTTTATGCAATACTTTAGTTGAAAAATTATTTTGGAAAAAGATTTTTAAATATTGTCTCAGTCCATGTACCATCTGGATAACCTGTACCTGCCCCATTGCGTTCTTTGACATCATAGCTAAAAGTATATAACATACATCCACCTTTTTGACCATTTTCAGGCTGATATTGGCTCAGTCTTACTACATCTTCATAGGGTGTGAAATAATTCTTGGATGGTTCCATACAGCTGATGCCAATCACCAATTGTTCCCATCCCCCCTTCATAATGGCGGCATATTGATTACAGTAATTTATCGTCTGATCATACTTAGGATAGGGTGAATAATCCATGGTGGTTACATAATCTACCACTGAAGACAATTGTTGCAGTAAATCTTCATAATCTAACCAAATACTGTATATAGGCGCCGTAAATATTGACCCTTCCGGCAGGGCATTGCGTAGTGCCTGAATCGTTGCAATAAGATTTATATGGGGATTGTAGGGAGGTTCGAAATCAAAGTCGATACCATCCAAATCCCATTCTTTTACAAGAGATACTACATTATTTACAAATAAAGGTTGCTTATCTGAAGGTATATCTCCCAGTTTAATATCATTGATGGATGCCAAAACCTTTGTCCCATTGGCTTTAATCATTTGTATCCAGCCTGGGATCTTGGAAATATATTCTTTCCAGGCAAACTGAAGTTCGTAGTTTTCGTCAATATTGAAAAACGCCAAAGGCACAATATTAACATAAGATGGCATCTGATCTAACTGAGGTGATGGCGGGATAGGCTCCTGCCCTATCCAATAATTAATAAAAATTTGGTTGTTCATAATATAAGTTATTTAAAATTTTGAAAAATCGAAGTGTATTGAGTAAACTTGTTTAGCTAATTCCGTTTACTTCGGCTCTATAAATATCACCCAGAATGGTACAGTGAAACATTAGTTTACAACCCAAGTTTTACACAAATACGGTTTCTGAAAAACAGACAAAGCAAGTTATTTTAAATCATTTGTTATTAAGCTAACATGTTCAAAGTTAAGTGATTTACATTGACTCCATATCCGTAAAAACACCAGATTTGCCACGCAGGTATTTTCACGGATGATATTCGACACTTCTCAAAGATTCATTTTTTGCTACCGTCGAAATGCGTGATTTTTGATTCCTATTCTTTCTAATACTTTTAACATTATAATAAATTTTCAAGCTTATTGACCGTTTTAAAACATTGAATTATATTATTTGAGAAAAGATGTAAAGAAAGAATCAATAAATTTGGATCTTTATATAAGGCAGATTATAGATAAATGATGACGTAATTTCGTTATATCGCTAAAAGCAAACCCTTGCAGAATGTCTGAAGGGTTTTATTTGTTAGTTGATGAGTAAACATTTATTTCAGCAAGTTCAGTTCAATCAAATTATTATCGTGAGCCAGTTTTGCCATAATCTGCTGATTGATTTCCCTGATAACTTCTGCTGATGTACGCATGGTTCCGTCAGCATTGGTCTGGTCGGGAATCCGTCCCACCAGATCAGCCGTTGGATTGGCGCGGTAATTTTTAAATTTCTTAACGAACTGATTGTAATTTAACTCAATAATTTTGTATTGGCCAAGGTCGGGATAGTGGAATTCTTCATGGTTAGATCGGATGCCTCTCAGTTCCCAACGGTGGCTTTTCGTTGAATCTTCAATCTTTAAAATCAATCCCGGAAGACCTTTAAATTTGTACGGACCATCCTGAATGGGAATTTCTTTGGTAAACCAGGCCGTCCATTGTCGACCGCCAAATTGGGTAGTTGCTTTCTGAACATCATAATTGAGGATTTTGGAAAACTCGTTGGTGAGTTTCCACTTCAATTCTACATCCTGCTTCACTTTATATTTGTCCCAAACCAGAAAAGTGGTGTGTATAATTTCATTAGAATTGGGATATTTGGTAACCCATTCATTGACCGATTCAATATTAGCCGGCATTGAAAAAATGCCTTTTTTAAAATCTGCAGCCTGAGCAGAATCCGAAGCGTATCGTACGGCACTGTAGTATTCAGACCTGTTTTTCAATACGTTAAGAATCATTATTTCTGATCTGACATTAGCTTTGTTCATAGAGTCAGGAATGAATTTGTATTCGTAAAGAAATTGTTTATTTTGACCAAAAGACAAGACTGAAATCAGCAGTAAAAGTAAAGTCTGGTTAAGCTTCATTGTTAAAAGTTTTGGAACGTAAATATACCAATTAATTCCTGGTGATTTGGATAATTTAATAGTTTAGCTAATTACATCTGAGTGCAGGCCATCCAAATTATCGTTTTTTAAATATTTGGTTATCTGTAACCATTCCGATATCTTCCTTTTGATTTTTCTTTTCTACTAATATATTTTTTTATAAATTGCCCTTTACGGCAGAAAGGCCTAAAGAATTTATTTTGAATTCGGGCATTTAATACTTCTTCTAAAAAATAATTCAAACAGCTTCTTAAACCAATGATACTGAATTTATGAATGATTTGATCAACGAACTACAGTTAAAAATCGAAAAACTGGAAAACGAAGTTAATTTCAAGAATGGACTTATCTCTATATTGTCTCATGACTCAAAGGAACTGTTTGGAAATTTTCTTCGGCTTACAGAGGCACTGGAACAAAAAGCCATAGATGGGAAAGATTTTTTTAAATTGTTGCAGGAAGTGAAAAGTGATGCTGAGAAGAATCTTCAAACTGTTCAGGACAGTACCTCATGGCTAAAAACACAATACGGAAAATTTGAGATTAAACCCGTTAAAATCATGGTCATGGATATTTTTCAGCATTTAGAAGAAAAATATGCTGTTAAATTAGAAAATAAAAATATTAAATGTTGTTTTAAAGGAGATCCCAATACATTTCTAACTACAGATCGATTGTTGCTCGAATTTGTTTTAGATAAAATTTTTAACAATTCGGTAAAATATTCCTTCCCTGATAAAGAAATCTATTTACAGGCAATTACAGAAGGAGATCAGGTCATACTTTCTGTCATCGATTTCGGAACGGGAATGGATGAAAAGTATTTATCTTCGATCTATACTTATGACAATCCGGTATTCCTTGGAACTTCAGGAGAAAAAGGCGTTGGGCTAAGCTTGAAAATTGTGCAAAATTTTTTATCGTTGATGCACGGAAATATTCAAATCATTTCTTCTGAGCGGAATGGTACGGCTGTTTCCCTTTTTTTACCTAATTTTAAAATATGAAGGATCTAAAATTAAATGTTCGTATTGTTGTTGCGGATGATCATGGTATTGTTCGGATGGGCTTGATACAAACGATTAAACGAATCAGACCCGATGCCATAATTTCAGAAGTGGAAGATTATAAAGCGTTTTACAAAATAATTCTAAAAGAAGAATTGGATCTCGCTATTATGGACGTTAATATGCCTAATGGATCTATAAATGAAGCAATTGATTACATAAAGATCCACAGACCTGAATTAAAAATTCTACTATTTTCTTCACAGGATGAAGACGTCTATGCCATACGTTACCTTAAGATGGGTGCCGGAGGGTATCTCAGCAAGCAAAGCTCCACTGAAGTCATTGAGGCTGCTTTAACATCAATGCTCATCAAGGGCCTTTATGTCAGTGAAAATGTAAAAGAATCGATGTTTTTAGAATCATTAACCGGCTCGGCAACAAATTCACCTTTCGAAACCCTGTCCGACCGCGAATTGCAAATTGCCAATAAACTTGCAGAGGGCATTCCTCTCAAAGAAATTTCTAATCAGTTAAATCTCCATTCATCGACGATCAGCACCTATAAAACCAGGCTGTTTGATAAACTGAAAATACGATCCATACCCGAATTGGTGGAGATTCTCAGGATCTATAGTAAATAAACATTCTCTTATTTCCTGAATCTTCACTTTAAAAGTCCCATTAGGTACAGACAACACATTTTCAAAAAACGATTGATTACGAGGCAATTAATTCATCTCGCAAAACCCTCAGTGAAAATTTATTTATCATTGTAGTAATTAAACTACATCAGCTTTCATGTTATACTACATAAAAAACATTTATGGCCGACGTACCTTTGTAATGTTCAAAAGAGGACGATCAAAAATTAACAAAATCGAATTATCTAAGTAAACAATAAATGATACCATCATTACGACTATAGAAATTTAACTTAACAAAAAACTTACTTTGCCAATAAAATAAATCAAAACTTCTTTATGAAAAAATTCTTACGATACATCGCTGCACTTACTTTTCTTACAGTTCTGTCTTGTCAAAATGACGATAGTGATTTTCAGAATCAACAGCAAACAGGCCCTATCTTAAGTTCTGACGCTGGTGCATTAAGCAAAAGAATAGACTTCGGAAGCGCCGGAGTACTGGATATGATACCAGGTTCCGCCGCAAAAAATGGAAGCGCTGGCGATTTCCCCCTTGTAATGGTAGCTGAAGTAGCACCTCCGGTTTATAATGGAAAAACCCTCAGAGCCACACATGTTGCGATAGAAGGAAATTATGCGTACGTTTCCTATAATACGGAAGGCGAAACGTACCTCGGAGCGATTGAGGTTTTGAATATCACCAATCCGAATGCTCCGCAGCTCGTAATGCAGGCCATACTTCCGGATACAGATGTAAGTTCGGTACGATACGATAATGGTAAATTATATATAGCAGGTGCGAAGGATATTTATGCTTCAGGAGCAGCTTCACCCGCTTTTGTAGGAAGCATGACACTTAATGGAGGTATGCTTACGAACGCTCTCCAGCAGACTGTTCTTACCGGTAAAGTAGGAACGGATGTTACTTCAAGCAGTGCAAAATATTATGCTGTTTCAGGAGCTACAGGCGTTTTGGCACAGCTTAATAAAAGCAGTCAGCAGATTGAAATGTCAATTCCTCTTAACGACCTCAGGGCATTGGGATATAACAACAACAAAATTGTGGTACTGAGCGGAACGGAAGGGGTAAGAATTTATGACGCAAACGGTCTTAATTTAATCACTTCTTTTTCCACTTCTACAGACGTAGCAGAAGCTAAAAGAACAATAGATTTTATCGACGGTAAATTACTGGTTTCAGAAGGCTATAATGGTGTAGGAGTTTATAATTTAACTTCAGGAACAAAACTTCAAACGCTTTCCTTACCAACGCAGGTTTCGGGTGTCAATCCTGCAGATATCGTAAGCAATGCTGTATCCGTGAATTCAGGGAGGGTATTTGTAGCCAATGGAGGAGCAGGTTTGTATGTTTATACGACGGACAACAACCAGCTTACGCTCATGGGTTCGCTGGATTTATCAGGGTCATCGAATTTCGTAATGAGTAGAGGCGAATATATCTTCGTTGCAACAGGAGCCGGAGGATTAAAAATTATTAAAACGGTAGCTCCGGAAAGCGGTGCGCCTAATTGTTCCAGCTATGCCGTATACAATGGAGGGGACTGGCTGAATGTGAATTCCGGACAAACTTTAGAATATTCAGGAACAAAAAGCCTTCAGGGAATCAACGTAAACCAGACATTGACCTGGTGTGGAGCACTAACAGCTTCTCAGGGGGTTAATCTGAACAGCAATTCAACATTCAACATTTATGGGCAGTTCTATCAGGGTACGCAAAGCAATCCGTGGAATTCTCTTAATATCAACAGCGGAGCACTTCTTAACCTGAAAGGTAGCCTTACCACCTATGGGCATATGATTCTTAATAGCAATGCCAACTGGAAAATTGAAGGGAACGTAACAATTTTTGGAAACCTTACAATTAACCAAGGATCCAAGATTGAATTTATCGGAACGAATTCATCCATCACAATTCACGGAACAGTTACCAAAAATGGTACTTCGACCATTACCGGAACATTTACGGATGTAAATCATAAATTGCAATAAGTAAATAAGCCTGATAGAGATTTGATATTGATCGTCTCATACAATTAAACTAATAGCCCTTTCAATCGAAAGGGCTATTGGATTTATAAATCAAAAAAATGCAGTTCCTAACTTATCGACGGGTTACATAATAAACACAAATTCAAATATTTACACAATCCGTATTACGCATGACGTTAAAATATTGCAAGGGTGACAAAATCGAAGATCTTAAACAATATAATAATGTATCCGGGAAGTTCGATATTTTACAGGGGAAAATGCTCGTAATTAAATCTTAATCGCTGATAGACTGTTTTTATGGACTTAGAAAGCTTACTGAAAATACAGGAGCGGATAACAAAAATCTATAATATTCCATATTAAGCAGGGATAGCCCGAATTTTTATGTTCGTAACTTTTCTTACCATTACTAAACCTAAGATTAAAATTACTACATAATTTTTTTAACGCCGGGAATTAAAATAATCAATGAGCCAAACAGAAAACTAAATAAAACCGTCAATGGAGCGACCATCAAAAGTTTAACAGCACCATCAATCTGCAAGTTCCTAAAAGCCAAAGTTATCACTACAATAATCAGCGGATGGAAAATATAGACCGCAAAACTGCTGCGTGCTAATTGACCGGACAATTTTGAAGCATTATTCCATCTCTTTTTTCCGTTGATGAGTAATGCCGTCAGAATGGAAATACCGATCCACTGTTCCCAGATTGCATAAATCAATGCCTGCCAGTGAAAGCCACCAGAAAAATAGGCCACCGGCGTGTTCAGTTTTAAAGCAATAACAAAAAACACCGGGAAAAACAACAGACACAGATATGCTGATCTTTTGAGCTGCATTCCTAATTTGTCCGGGAGCTGATCAAACCATTTATTTTTGGCAGCCAGTAAACCAACAATAAACAGAGCAACATACTGCGGAAAGTGCCCCAACTGAAAGCCAAGCGGTTTCAGTACAAAACCCACCGGAAAAATAATTCTCAACACGAAACTGATAATTCCTAACCCGAAGGCGAACTGTAATATACGACTCAGGCCAGGTGCTGCCAACTTTCCGTTAAAACCAATGTTAAATAATCTTCTTATGACCACATAAATTAATGTAAAGAGCAACAATGCTGCAATAAACCAGGTCACTCCCGGATCGATCCAGCTATCATAGCCACTAAGATATTCCATAATGCCAACATACCCTCCTTTTCCAAAATAGTAAACCAGATAGCACATAAAAGGTGTGAGAATAAAAGAATAAAATACTAAAGGAATACCAAGTCTGATTAAACGGTCCTTCACAAACCTGGAAGGTACTTTCCTGTTATAAGAAGCTCCTGTAAAATAAGCAGCCAGCAAAAAGAAAAATCCCATGAAAAAAGATTGGTTTACACTGACGAACATTGTCATTATCAGTTTTGCACCTTTGATCGATGTGGGTTCATTGTAATACCAGCCATCAGAAGAACTATAGGCAATAAAAGTGTGATGAAGTACAACCAGTATGGTCAGAAGAACTTTAATATTGTCGACATAGATCATTTGATTTGCGGTCCGGGTATTCTGATCAGGAGTGATCGGTGAGTTAGCCATCATAAATAGATTTAATATTTTTGATGGCAAACATACATCAAGAAAAGCCTGCTAATACAGATTTGTTATCGGCAACTAGCTTTTGTGATGAACAACTAGATTAAATACTATGCTTGTTACTAAGCGCTTTATAACAGGAATTAAAACTTTCCGTTTGCTTTCTTGAAACAGGAACTTTGAGATCGGTTTCTCTGAACAATAATATATAGCCTTGGGAATTACCTGTAACTTTTTCGATTTTGAACATGTTGACCAGGTAAGCTCTATGACATCTGAAAAGATTCGGATAAGCGGATAGCTGATTTTCGAATTGAGTAAGAGAGATCCTTTTCACTTCTGTTATGATCCCGCTGTCTTTTGACCTGGTCAGTTCAATATAGTTTCCATCGGCTTTAACAAAAAGAAGGTTTTCAATATCCAGCTGAAAATCATCTTGCCTTACTTGAGTACTGATAAAAATTTGAGGATCAACAATTTTCTTTTCTCCAGATAGTGCTACAGGTATAAACTGCAATACAGAGGGCGCTCCTTTTTTGGATTCAATGTAAGAGCTCAATAGCCTGAGAAAAAAATAAAAGAAAATCCCGGCTACCAGACAATTCCTGATCTCCCCAATGAAATAATGCCAGGACCAGTTACCAGGATTATTATACAGCAGATCCCTCATTAAAAAGCTGACAGCTCCCACAAGCATTAGAACGATCATAATGTGTATATATTCCTTCAACAGAGTCCAGTGAAGTTCATTTTTTCTTCTTCTGAGATTGTTGAACGTCCTGAAATAGAGATACAATATAAGTGATGGAGCAAAGGCATGAAAAAAACAGATGAACAAATAGTGTAATTTGAGTTCAGGATCATAGACGCCAAAAGGTTTAAAAAGTAAAAGAAAGAAAAAAACAATCATGAAAACGATAATCGAGCTTTTCATCAGTTTTTCAGATGTGAATCTTTTAGGGTATTTAATCTCTGTGAGCAGATGTTCTCTATTGATGTAAAATTTCATTTTTAGTTATTGCTGGATCAAAAATAGATAAAATATGGGTATTTCTTTCCCATGTCTTAGAATTCTATGGTTATGAGTCTGCCCGTTCATCATCCTAAGCTAAAAATTAAAGATTCAGTGGGTTACCATATAACAATCTGATAATTTACTTTTTGTTACCACTTTTTGAAAGATGTACAATCGTTGGACTTCCCTATTTTGATTTTTTTTGATACTGCGCTAAAACAAAAAACGCTGTAAACATTTATGTTTACAGCGTTTTAGCTTATTTTGGTTTATAACCTGGCGGAGAGTGAGGGATTTTGTAACCTCCCGTCATCTCTTTATTGATAAGCGTTTTGCTGTAGCATCTTTTAATTGGCCCTAAATAGGTCACCTGCAAAAAAGCGTTAAAATCCTAATTTAAATTTTGCTTAGTAAAGCTAAAAATTTTCGTTGGAATATACAAGTAATGAGTACTAAATTTTGAACAAGTTTTTTAATTCATCTTTAAAAACTATTTTGCCTTTGGATACTATTCAGAAAAATATTTAAAAATAAAGTTTAAAAAGATTTCTCAAAATTGAACCCTGAAATTCAAAAAAAATATTTTTCTATACTGATTTACAGTTTTATCGTAAAGTCCAACATAACAACCTGACTTCCAATGAATGGATTATAAGAAGGCTGATAATCAATGTATTTTAGAGAATGTAAATTCTTTAAACATTTATGATAAGTAGCTTTTGAACGGATTTTACTGATTCGCATCACTTCATCGCGCGAAATACTTATTGGGTTTCGGAAACGATTGAAATTCCAGAATTGGAACAAAGCTAAATAAAGACTGATGTGTGTAGGATTAAGCGTGTTGTCCAGAGCCACTTTTTCATAGAAACCTGTTAGATGTTTTATGTAATTCATTTGTATTATTTTTGAATCAGTAATCTATCTTTTACCATTAATCATTTTTTCGATGTCTTTGTAATTATAATACAGCGTTCCTCCGACACGAGTAAATGTCAAAGCCCCACTTGTACGAAGATTTTGCAGGGTTCCGGAAGAAATTTTCAGAAGCTCTTTGACCTCTGATGAACGCAACCATAATTTCTGCTCAGAAACTTTGATACTGAGCAGGTTTTTAATGTCATCTAATAATTCGGTTTTGAATTCTTTTAGATCTTCTTTTGTGATAATATTTATTTCCATAATTAATCTTGATTTATCTTTTTCTACACTTATAAGAATCCTATATCAACATTAGTATTTTAACTATTGATAAAGAAAGTTTTTAAAAATAAATCAAAAAATTCTAAATGAGATTACATGGTTTTTAATGGAATGTTTTGGCGTTTCAAGTCATAATTACACATGATCAATTAATAGTCGACCTTTACGGATCGCTCAAATAAGTAAACAGCTTTTATATTTGGTGTATTTTTGATTAATTGCCCCCAAACATCGCCATTCGATTTGCCTGTCGTTTTTGCATGGGCATATCTTTTGTTTAGAATAAAAGGCATCTTTGCCATCTTAATAATTGTGATGGCAGGAAAGTAAAAATCAACGTTGGACTGTATGAAAAGAGTAATACATATTCCTGTACAATCAGCAGGCCTAGAGATTTATTCAAGGTGGACAAGGGCTATCAATCTCATTAAAAGAAAAGAGAGGATTGAGATAAAATTAGTTGAACACAGCATTCAAATACTAATCAAGAAAAATAAACTAATAAGGAATTAATTCATGAAAATTACAGGTCAACTTCGCAAAACTGAAATACTTTTCTTGATCAGTTGTTTTGCTTTATGGCTTGTCATTTATCTGGCTTCACGTTTCACATTTGAAATGAATGAAATTAAATTAATGCCTGGCATCTTAAAATGGGCAGCGTTTGGAGTTTCTCCTATTGCAATATATGCCGCAGTAAGAACAGGATTTGCTGAAAAAGTTAAATGGTATGGTTTTCTAGGCTACCTGTTTGGATATATTGCTGTATTAACTTTTGCAACTCAGTATATATTCATACAAAGTAACTTATTATGGAATGCAGCTGTTAATGAGCAGGTGTTTAAGCAAGTAAAGGTATTGGAGGTACGCAAAGTATTTAAACGCAAACTGGGTTTTGATCATACAGAGGTTGCAATTTTATTGGATGAGCAACCGATGAAAATGGAAGCTAGGCCATATACTTATTTTTATCTGAAAGATAAAAAGCAACTTGATGTAAAAATAGGTCATTCAGAAATGGGTGCATATGTGACCAATATCCGTAGCACATTCGAAGAAAAAACAGTTGCACGATGGCATTATTTAAAAGACATGGTTTACAGGCTGCGTTGGTTATTTGGCATCATTATCCTAATAATTGTGGCATCTATAATTAAGACCAGTTATTTCCCGGACCAACCTGGACGTGAAAAAAAGCAAATAAGTTTCTGGAAACTAATAGGACTCATTATGGCCATTCTTTTCGCTATCGCTCTGTTGCTTTACGCAGGGCTTTGGATCTATATGAGCTTTTTTGCGGTCCAATAACTAGAAATTGGAGCGATTTTTCTTAAAATATAACATGCTATAGAATCCAATACTTAACAAAGGTTAGTTCATCAGTAAAATCTTGCAAAGATTTAAAATTCATTTTTTTAACAATTCATCACAATACGTTCACCAACAGTACTTTACACATCAATATTATAATATTAAATAAACCGCAAACTTTTGCCCACTTAGTTTTGTACCAGTCAAACTCAAAAATATTACAATTATTAAATTTATTATATTCCACTATTGTTCTTGTATATCCTTTTTTTAATCAAAATATTTAGATTTATTTTTCAATTGGATATATAATATTATTCTTTCATTATTAAAATTTAACTTTATTGTTCCAATATAATTTGTTTCTTTAAAAATTATATGACTTTAGATCAGATAAAAAAATATTCAGTATGCTCGCAATAATGTGCCTATCATAGTGTTTCTCACCTAAAGTACCTTCGGTAAGTATGTTGATAATTTCATTTAAACAGAGCTGAAGCTATTTTTTGTGATTTTATGATAGTGTTCCAGAAGTTCCTCTTAGCATTAATGATGTTAATATGCACCCATTCTAAAGTTTCCTTCCTGGTCTGTGTATCTGATTTATCAAGAATGTGGAGTTCTACAAAATATCAACATATCAAGTAATTTATCTGTGAAAACAATACTTTGATTATCGACCGCTTATCAATAATTTAACAATCTTCCTTGCTATTCTTATACCCAGTTTAGAAACCTTCCTGGAACTAACGGCCGCTACCCTTCTTCCATTTTCCAATAACGAAAAATCCCCTTTGTAATACAATTCCTTGGGACTGTTCTTTTTCTCAACGGTAGTAAGCTTATCGTAGTATTTGTTAAAAGTACGGATCTGCATAGGTCTTCA
>NZ_JBWGXE010000001.1:308392-932623 GCF_056333165.1 Chryseobacterium endophyticum | reverse complement strand
AAAGGAAACGCAGAAATCGTAACCCAGGACCTCAGACTTATTGAAAGATTCTTCTATCAAATGAGAAAACTGCTGGGGTACCAAAGTTGATCATACGAAAAGTAGCGTTTTTTGCTTTGGCATTTTTGTGTTAGTAAAGATAATAATTCACAAAAATGAAAATATACTTTTTGCATTCTATATCCTATAAAATAAAAGTCTGTAAGAAATTTCTTACAGACTTTTTTGTAGCGAAGACGGGAATTGAACCCGTGACCTCAGGGTTATGAATCCTGCGCTCTAACCAACTGAGCTACCTCGCCGTTTTGGTGGTGCAAATATAGAAAATATTTACAAGTAACCAAAATTATTTTAGCTTAAAATATTCCAAAACATCTCCTACATGTTCTGGCTTACTGATAATCTTATTGTTAGCATCCAAAATAAAATAAGTTGGTGTTGCATGAACATTATACATATCGGCATAGCTGCTGTTCCATCCTCTTAATTCAGTATCATTCACCCATGGAAACGCACTGATCTTTTTGGTATAAGAATCTTTATCTACATCCAATGACAAACCGACAACCTGAATATTTTGTGCTTTCAAATCATTATATTTTGCCAGAAGCTGTGGAAGCTCACTCTCACAGTGTGAACATGTAGACGACCAGAATACAATTATTTTCTTATCTGCTTTTATATCGTGAAGGGTTTTAGCGGTGGTATTGACCGGAGACTGGAATTTGTAATTAGGGAAAACGGCGCCCGTTTCAACATTAGCATTCGATTTCAGAGTAGAGGCCAATCGGTCGGTGATTGTACACTTAAGGTTTTTAGCCAGACTCAGGTATTTATCTTTAAAATCCTGCATGTCGTACACGTCAAAAATATCGATCAGCTCAGAAAGAACGGTCTGTCCTCTTGGCGTTTCAACCTTAAGCCGGTCGAGAAGCTTGTCTACCGATGTGCTGACATTGGTATTTCCTCCGGAGTTGAGGTAAGACACAAGAACCGGTCTCAATAATGATGATGTCTCAAGCATATCATTAGATTTATCAATAAAATTAATAATATCTTCCTGGCTCACTTTTTTCGAAGTGTCATTAGAAAGAAATTTACTGTAATTTGTATTGTAATAATAGATGAAAGGATGCTTTGCCTGATCAATACCTTCAGAACTTCCGCTTAGCCTGTTGATTTCGGTTCTAAGTGCTTTGCCAAAATCCGTATTGTCTTTATAATATTCTTTGATCTGAGCAAGTGCCGGGAGTATAAGCTCTTTTTTCTGAGAGCCTTCCTGAAATTTACTCATAAGATCATTGGCTTCGTCAAGGTAGATAATGTCCTTAATTTTATTAGTCTGAGTATCAAGTTTTACACTGACATTTTTATTTTCGGAAATAAAATTAAAAGTATTGTTTGACGCAGGGAAATAAACTTTCATCATTCCCATATAGTTTTTCGGATATTTAAAAGTCCAGGTATTGTTCTTACTCTGTTCCTTGGAAAAGATTATATCTTTGGAACCATTTAAAATATATAGAATGGCATCCTGATCTTTAAAATCAGCAGGCGCCTGAATGGTAACGGTAAACTGTGCGTGTAATGAAAATGCGGCGATTGCAGCCGTTAAAGTAAAAATCTTTTTCATAAGGTAAAAATAAAAAAACTCTCCGAGTAATCAGAGAGTTTAATATTATTTTAATAAAAATTATATTTTTTTAGGTGCATACTTTTTACTGAAAAAAATTATTAACAGACCTGCAATAACAGCAAGCATATACACATACATATCAACAGGTGAGGACTGTACCCCTGGTCCCACAATCCCTTTAGCACTTGAATTGGAATTAGGCGGCGGGACTTTATCCTGAGCATTAATTATGAGTTGAAATCCGAGTAGAAAAAAAACAGGAATAAATTTATTTATCGCTTTCATATTTATTATTTTAAGATTTTGGCAGTAACGACTTCTCCTTTTTCGGAAACAACCTTTACTAAATAAGCATTTTTAATTTTATTATCCAGTTCAATGACAAAATCTGTTGAAGCATCCACAGCTTTTTTAGTGATAACCAGCTTACCGCTCATATCATAAACATCAATATCTGCTTTTTTCCAGTTAGGATCAAATCTTACGATGTAATTCGTGATCGCTGGGTTATAAACGACCATAGTTCGAGAAGGAGTAGATACAGATGTATCAGCTGTTGACAATACAATATTGCTAGGTTCTCCATAATAAAGATCAAATTCAGCGGTATTCGCAGGAATAACAGCCCCCTGAACAGCCTGCTGAACAGTTCCATTCTGAGGCTTATAATAAAACCCTATTCCTGAAGATAAGGCATGCGTTCCGTTGCTTACTGGGTTGGCATTTTCTCTGATCTCGAATTTATAAGATTTTATCTTATTGAGGTCATAATTAACCATCTTAATATTTTTTCCTGTGAAATTATTCTCATTTGCCTCATTAATATATAGCCAGTACTGGCCAGAGTAATTGGTATCATAACCTCCTGCAGGAGCTTCTTCGAATGTACCTAAAAGATCGGTGCTGCTGGCTTTTACCTGTGTTAATGCTTGAGAAACAGAATGCCCTGTGGTACCGTTAGGATACACTACATAATATGTCCTTGCTACTTCATTACCATCGGCATCAAGACCAATTACTCCTAATTGTTTTACTGTATTATTTAATGTATTTCTACTGGCAGTAACATTGTAAGTCGTTCCTGCACTTCTGCTATAATAATTGAATCTTCTAAGATTTGCAAAATTAATCTTATTATCATTTGGATTAACAACAGTATTGCTGGTAAGTTTAATAACAAAAGTTCCTAGCGGTCTTACCATTACATAATTGACATCACCCGTTGGCACGCCAGATGTAAATGTAATATATTTATACGCGCCAGATCCACTTGCAAATGTTCCTCCGGATGTACTTTGTACAGCACCAGCGGAAACTTCAAGCCTTACCCCTTGAATTGTTTTCAAGTTTACTCCATCACCATTTGTATCGTCTATAGCAATTTGTGATAAGTCGAGGTTTGTTAAGAACGGATTTGCGTATTGATACATATATCGTCCGTAGGTTCCGGACCAAGGTGTTGTCACAAAATCATCCTGAAGATAAGTATAGTACTTTTCATGATATTGATTTTCAGCATTACCATTGGTTCCAAAATTTACTGTGGCACCTGCACCTTGAAGCGTAATCACATCGCCCTCGCTTAAAGGCCGCCCTTTTATTGTTCTGGTAACACTCAAATCGAGATTGGCACCTCCCAACATATAGTAAGCTATACTGGGATATTGAGGGCTTCCTATATAAGAAGATGGACTGACACTCATGGGAACAACAGTGGTATTGTTAACCATGAGAATATCATTCTGAGAATGTCTGTTATTGTCGAATGTCTTACCGAGTTCCGCACTTAAGCTACCTACTCTTTTATAATAGAAAGGCAACCCTATTTGTTGATAAGTACCATGTTTAATGGCCCTAAACTCCTGATCGACAATACCTAAAATTTGTTCCTGAGGAATCCCGTTAATATAAAGCTGTCCATAAGTATAGCTGGGCGCTACCTGGGAATCATTAACGTTGTAGGTTGCGTAATAATCGGGTTCATTCAATTTATTAACGAAATTTCCGCCTCCGTTCGCTTCTGTTTTGTCAGCCGGAGGTGTCGACATATCAATAGTTTTAAAATAATCGCTGGAAGTTCCTTCAATCATAAAATTACCATGATTTTCAATCGTACCGTTGCCTTTCATCTGTAAGCCTCCGCCGGTATAAAACAGAGTTCCTTTACTTACATATGTAACGGCCGTATTATCTACGTGTACTAATATATTCTGCGCCTGAACAGAATAACCAGCTGCTATTAAGCCAATAGCAAATAAATTTTTTCTCATTGTATGTATTATTTGTGTGTTATACAATATTTCAATTGCAAAGTTATATTTTTTTCATTAAAAAACAAAAATATTTTATTTATTAACAAAAATGTTATCCTCCGTTAATACGATTTCCTTTTCTTCACCGATAGAAAACATGTAATCTTCGAGAACTTTTTCAGTTGTCCCTCTCAGTCCTCTGGCTCCTAATCCTTTCTCGATAGTTTCTTCCACGATCTTTTCGATGGCTTCGTCTGTAAAAACCAGGTTTGTTCCGTCCATTTTAAACAGCTCGATGAATTGGTTTACAATAGAATTTTTAGGCTCTTTCATAATCCTGATCATTGTTTCTTTGGTAAGTTTATCAAGATAAGTGATAATCGGGAATCTTCCCAAAAGCTCGGGGATCAATCCAAAGGAACGAAGGTCAATAGCGTTGATATTTGTTAAAACATATTCCTCCTCACCTGTTTTGTTAATCTTTTCGGCACTGAAACCAATAGCCTGCTTGTTCATTCTTCTTTCAATGATTTCTTTAATCCCATCGAAAGCCCCACCTGCGATGAAAAGAATGTTCTGCGTATTTACCTGGATGTATTTCTGATCCGGATGCTTTCTTCCTCCCTGTGGTGGTACATTCACGATACTTCCTTCAAGAAGCTTTAATAAACCCTGCTGCACACCTTCTCCGGAAACATCCCTGGTAATGCTTGGGTTATCCGATTTTCTGGCGATTTTATCAATTTCATCAATAAAGACAATTCCTCTTTCAGCTTTTTCCACATCGTAATCTGCAACCATCAGAAGTCTTGACAGGATACTTTCAACGTCTTCTCCCACATATCCGGCTTCCGTTAAAATAGTAGCATCTACAATGCAGAAAGGAACATTAAGCTCGCGAGCAATAGTCTTTGCCAGTAAGGTTTTCCCGGTTCCGGTCTCGCCGATCATGATGATATTCGATTTCTCAAGCTCTACTTCACGGTTTTCGTTCTGGGCATGGAGTAATCTTTTGTAATGGTTATAAACAGCGATGGACAATTGTTTTTTCGCCTGGTCCTGTCCGATGACATACTGATCCAGAAATTCTTTGATCTCTTTTGGTTTCTTCAGTTCTTCCATATTTTCTGCAGGTGAAAATCCCGGCTTTGCCGAGCTGTCTTTTACGATAGCGTGAGCCTGCTCAATACAGTTTTCACAAATAAAACCATTCTGACCGGAAATCAGCATCTGCACTTCATTTCTCTTTCTTCCGCAGAAAGAACACTGGTTTGAATTCATTTTTATATCAGATATAAGTATAGATTAAATAAACTCGTAAAATTTACGAGTTTATCATATTTTAAGCATTAATGATTGAATTTTGAATTTCAGTATATTCTTCATTTGAAAGCTTTAATCTTTCATTTTTGAAATTCATATCTTCTACTTTGTTTAAAGGAATTAAATGGATATGGGCATGAGGCACCTCCAGCCCTACCACGGCTACTCCGACCCGTACACAAGGGATGGCCTTTTTAATTTTTTTGGACACTTCCTGAGCAAATCCCCAAAGGTTTTTATATTCCTCACTTTCCAGATCAAAAATAAGATCTACCTCTTTTTTGGGAACGACCAGCGTATGGCCTTTTACCAGAGGCATGGCATCCAGAAAAGCGATAAAATTTTCATTTTCGGCGATGATATATGAGGGAATTTCGCCATTGATGATCTTTGTAAATATGGTGCTCATTTTTTCTAAATATTTAAAGTTAGAAATCCGGTACTACAAACTAATATCCAGTACTTCGAAGGAAAGTTTATTTCCGTTAGGCAGCGTGATATCAGCCGTTTCGCCTACGACCTTCCCGAGAAGACCTTTTGCGATAGGAGTATTTACTGAAATTTTCCCTGCCTTAAGGTCGCTCTCATTATCAGGAACCAGGGTAAAAACCTGCTCCTGCTTTGTTGCATTATTTTTCAGCTTTACGGTCGTAAGAATGGAAACTTTTGAGGTATCAAGCTGGCTTTCATCAATGATTTTTGACGTCGCAATGATATCCTTCAGCTTCGAAATCCTCATTTCCAGCATTCCCTGCGCTTCTTTGGCGGCATCATACTCTGCATTTTCAGACAAATCTCCCTTGTCTCTTGCCTCTGCAATCTGCTGGGTAATTTTTGGTCGCTCTATTGTTTCCAACTGTTCCAGCTCAGCTTTCATTTTGTCTAATCCCTCCTTTGTAACATAGCTTGCCATAATTTTCAAAATTTAGTTTTAGTATAAAAAAATAATCCGACATTTGCCGGACAATGTTTTCGAGTTGTAATCGTTTAATTTCTACAAATATATAAAAATTTAAATTGAAATGAAAAAAACTTTTTCAATATTATCTATAATAACATTATTGATTGTCAGTGTTTTAGCCATAAAATCCTGTGGAAGCAGAGAAGACACGGTGAGTTGTTTCCCCAGTAACCCTATCAATGTGACTCTTAACCTTAATCTTCCCGCATATTATGCTCTGAATCAGGTGGGAGGATGGGTTTATATTAATGAACAACAGTCCGGAACAAGAGGGCTTATCGTAGTGAGGGCTTCCGATACGACTTTTAAAGTATATGATCGTAATGCACCGCATATCTGCCCCGATAACAATACAACATTAGAAGTAAAGGATAATATAAGGGTGGTTTGTCCGAAGGATAATGCCCAATGGATTTTATTGACAGGACAGCCTACTGCCGTAGCCAATGTTCCTCCTAAAACATATCTTTACAATTATGACCCGGCAGGGAAAATTTTAAATATTTATTACTAAATGAAAGTCGTCATCCAAAGAGTTTCGGAATCCCACGTAAAAGTAAACGGAAAAACTGTCGGAGAAATCGGAAAAGGCCTTATGCTTCTGATTGGAATTGATGAAAATGATACTGAGACCGATGCCGATTGGCTTGTGCAGAAAATTTTAAATTTAAGAATTTTCGGGGATGAAAACGGAAAACTCAATCTTTCCGTAAAGGACATTAAAGGAGAAATCCTTTGCATCAGCCAGTTTACCCTGATTGCGGATTACAAAAAAGGAAACAGGCCGTCTTTCATCAAAGCCGCAAAACCGGAGAAAGCGGTTCCGCTTTTTGATTATTTTAAACAAGAAATCTCAAAATCCGGATTAAAAACCGAAAGCGGAATTTTCGGAGCCGACATGAAAGTTTCATTAATAAATGACGGACCCGTAACAATCGTGATGGATTCTGTAATAAAATATTAAATTTGCACCGAATTTTTAATTAACAAAAAATGAAAAAAACATTCATTACTTTGCTTATTCTTTCGGGAATCAGCGCTACTTATGCTCAGAAAACCTATACGGAAGATCAGAAAGCTTCCTATTACATCGGTCTTGACATCGCACAGAATATGAAAAGACAGGGCTTTGCCGTAGATCCCGATTTGCTTGCCCAGGCCATGAAAGACGAATTCGGTGACAAGCCGAAATTATTCCCCAAAGAAGAAATGAGCAATTTCATGCAGGGATTCATGCAGAAGCAGAACGAAAAAAGAATGGCTGTCGAAAAAGCCAAAGCGGAAGAAAACAAAAAGAAAGGCAACGAATTTCTTGCGAAAAACAAGCTTAACAAAAATATAAAAACAACAGCAAGCGGCCTGCAGTATGAAGTACTGAAAGAAGGCGACGGAAAAGCAAAACCAACTGCAACAAGCATCGTAACCGTCATCTACGCCGGAAAACTGATGGACGGAACTGTTTTCGATTCCACAGAAAAGAATGGTGGAAAACCTGCTGAGCTCAGTCTTTCAGGCGTTATCAAAGGCTGGACAGAAGGAATACAGCTGATGAGCAAAGGGGCAAAATACAGATTTTATCTGCCTGCTGACCTAGCTTACGGAGATAATGGAGCCGGAAATGTAATCCCTCCGGGGTCCACGTTGATTTTTGATGTTGAGCTGGTCGATTTCAAGTAAATATTACCGATAAAAATAAAAACGTCTTTCATCGCTGAAAGACGTTTTTTCAAATAAACTTTTATAAAAAAACTAATTCGCAGGAATACTGCTGAAATTAAGTGAAACTCTAAGGTTCATGTCCGAACTGGTCTGATTTTTCAGTTCATAAACCGTTCTTACCGTAACGCCCGTACTTTTAACAACTTCATCCAGAAAACCTGAATTTTCAAGATCAAGGGTCAGACTTGAGGCATCGGTAGAGAGATTGGATCTGGAAGCCACCAGCCTTTCTCCTGTTCCGCTGGATGAAATATATACTTTTATGGATTTAAAAGCACTTAAATTCCCTCCTGACGGCGACACCACGGAAACTTTAGCTTCCGAGATTCTCACATCTTTTATCTTTGCATTATTATTACCTCCAAACCAGGTCTGCACATTTGATGCTGTTGCAGTAGAAGAAACCTCTTTATCTGCAGGAACGCCGGTTGAAATCAAAACATTAGCGGTATAAGGAAATGTATTCTGAACCAACGACTGCACGGTGCCGCAACTTACCAAAGCCACTGAGGCCACTGCCGCTGTCAAAAATATATTTTTCATAATGATAAATTTTAAAATTTTGGAAGCAGAAACTATACCAAATTGTTAAAAATTATTCTATACTTACCGTAAAGCTGCCCTTCGTATTTCCTGAGGCCATGTTGCTTTTCCCGATGATCAGCCAAACCTCCCCTTTATCTTTGAGCGTATAGGTAAGGTCTCTCCCAAAAGGCCCGTCGTAATCGCCGTTGGGCAATTTGATCTGGTTAAAGCGGATATTGAAATCCTTTTCTTTTGTAGATATTTTTGCCTTTATTTCCGGATTCGCAAAATCGGTGATTTTGAGAACAAGCTCCTGGTTATCTTTGGTAAATTCCTCGCCTAATGTTATTGGAAGATGTTCACCATCTACCGTTCTGACAATCTGCCCGTCCTTTACTTCCCTCATCACCCCTGTCCGAAGAACTTCTTTGGTTTTCGGAGCGTTATTGATGATGGAATCTTTCATTCTTAATGCTGCCGAATCATCATTTTCCTTTTGTACAGGCTGCTCTACGGAAGCCAGCGAATCTGTATGTTGTGTATCAGAGGTTTTCGATTCTTTTTTACATGATATAATAACCAAAGGAATGAGCAATAAGATTTTTTTCATAATAATGACTTTAATTGTATGTTCTAAACTATAGGCGGTTAATGATGCCAAAATTATTCCATTAAGTCCATTATAACCTTAAAATAAAATTAGATTTTAAATAGATTAATTTTTACTCATTAAATTTTCCTTTGCTACTTTATGGTCTGATAATACAGGGCTCTGGACAATATTTTCTCATTTCTGTACATTACTGCTTTATTCAGGATCGATTTTCTGAGACTTTCATCATGAGTTTTTGCAGCATAGTCCAACAACTGCCTGTCATTAAAATTGATGGTTGTTTCATAATAATTCAGGACAAAATCTTTGCGTTTCATATTTTGGGAAGTAATCATGCCACCCCAGTTGATGTAGCTGCAGATAAGGACTATTCCGTATATGCACCACACCATTGAATTGAATAAAAAAATATTCCTTTTCTGCTTTTGAATTTTAATGAAAGTCATGGACAATCCGACCAGTGCTAAAATCAAAAATGCATAAACGCCCAGTCTTTTGTAGGTAAATCCGTAGCTGGTTATGTATTCCGAATTTTTCAACATGGCCGAAATTACCAACACCGCATTCAGGAAAATCCAGATTTTTGCTAAATTTTTCATAAGGCCTGCTTTAGGATCAAAATTAAAGCTTGATTTAAAATAAAACATAATGACCAGAATCGACATGACTATTGAAATGATTACGGCATTTACCCTTTCATGAGTTTCTTCAGAAAGCTGCACAGGGGTTTTTACCGATTCATAAAACTGTTCGTAATTGTAAGTGATGATAAAAAATACCAGCAAAATATTCAGGGCCAGAAGGGAAATCATGCCGCTCATTCTTTCTGTATCGAGATCAAAAAAAGAATAGGTAGGTTTCAGTACTTTATCCTTTTCATTGAAGTCATTATCTAAACTAGAGTTGGTTTTATAAATTAACCTTTCGACAACATGATTCCAGTACGTAAAAGCAATAAAAATACCTAAGGTGGCAATGGCAATAAACTGCCAGAAGTTAATGTCAAATTCAATATCTTTAAAAAGACCGGCAAAATGGTCACTTCCGACAGAGTAAACCCCAAAGAAAACAGAGATCAACAGCAACGGGACGAAGATCAATGCAAATGCTTTTTGCCAAAATCCTGTTATTTTTTTCTTGGGAAGCCATTGGTCAAAACTGAAAAACCTGCACAAAAAAGTAGAAAAGTTAGTAACCATAACGGGAATTAGCAGCAGGATTTTCATTCTCCTATTCCTTGAGCGGTAGCCCAACAAAATCACCGAACTGACCACAGCCAGAAACGAAGGAAAATCCCCGTACCAGGCAAATGCACCGCTGGAAAGAATACTTGTTATAAAAAGGAAAATAAAGGTTTTGGTCCTGTTTCTCTCCGGAGTTTTGAAAAAAGTTAGAACCGCGTAGATCAATCCGATGATTCCGAGGTTCAGCCCGATATTCTGATTGTAAAAGAGAATAATAAAAAGGATAGTCGTAAGAAATATATAATGATGTGTTTTCATAATAGTTTATTTTTAAAATTAAAAATTGCAGCAGTTGATGACCGCCAGGAAATAAATGATACTGATCGGGATGTGCAGCAGCATGAGGACGGCAGCATTTCCGTGCGGCTTATTGTCGGCAATATTGGAGATGAAAAATGTGAGCTAATAAAAGAATACGATGACATTAATGACAGCAGCTGCCAGAACATAATAGAATCCGATCGTTAACAGCCATTCACTTCTGGTGAGGAGATAGCTTATCAGGAGGAACGTTCCCAAAGTGAACGAAAGATAAAACGCGGTCTTTCCTTCAGTACTGAATCTGATACTTCCCATAATTTAATGTAAAACAGTGGTATTTTTCTGTTGGATAAAATCTTTTAAATGGTCGAAATTTTGCCAGAGCAGCCCTTCAAAATCCCAGTGGTGAAAAGTCCGCATGCTCTTTCCTTTCCGATACGCCCTGATGTAGATCCTGAAATATTCCGGCAGAATGAGGCTTCCCAACACGATGGCTGCCAGAAGGTGGGCATTGAGCTTTCCGTTCCCCAACAGGAGAAACTGCATAGCAATTTCATCCTCAAAATGGGTTCCGCAGCCAGTGATCAGATGATGGACATCATGATTTTCCATTTTCGGGATCATGCTGAAGCCATGTTTCTCATAAAATTCGCCGAGTTTCCGGCCCAGGGAATCTTCCTGAAATTCCAGCAGCTGTTTTTCCGTAAACTGCCACTGCCTTTTCTTTTTCTTAAAATATTTCCGGTAAAGTTTCTGGGTTTTATCGTAAACGAAAAGCAGAAAGCGGACGCGTAGTTTTTTCATAGTTTATAAAGTTTAAGTTAAGGATAGGATCAGAAAAAGGAAAAAGAGAACCGGAAAATTGAATAGCAGCAATATCATGGAATTTCTGAATTCGGTTCTGTTTTCAGGAAAAATGAAGATAAATGCAAAAAGCAACAGTACTAAAAACACATTGATAATCAGATTAATTCCAGATAAAAAGATTAATATCATTACTGTATCATCGTCTGTTTTCAGTACCATTAATAGTATAATCAAAATACCGATCAACCAGCTTGCACAGAAATATATTAATGTAATTCTGTTATATTTAAACTCTTTCATCATGTCTAAGTTTGAATACTGTAATTTCCGGACGCACCATAAAAATTCATGTTTTAGCTTCCCGCGAAAGGGGTTCCGAAAATTCCTACGGCCAATTCGATCCATATCAGCGCTAATATTAAAAGAATAACAAAGCAGATAATGAATTTAGAACGAAGTGCCTTCTTTGATCTGATGACCAGATTGATAAAAAAAGCGGTCCCGAAGAGCAGTACTCCTGCAATGATGAAATCAAACGGCGACCAGTTCCACCCTTCCACGAATAAGTTTCCAAAAAAAGCAGTAACGGTCAGCAATGCCGGTATGGCAAAAATAATGGCTGTTTTCTGTTTGTCTAAAATCATAATTTTAATTTTTATCCATTAAAAGTACTTTGTATTTCAAAGTATAAATATAAAAAAATATATAGCTTATTTTCCAAGCAATTTTTCAAGCACATTGATATGCTCGGTGAAAGCTTCTCTCCCGCTTTGGGTCACCCGGTAAGAGGTTTTCGGTTTTTTGCCGACGAATTCTTTTTTAACTTCAATGTAGCCGGATTTTTCCAATGCATTGCTGTGGCTCGCCAGGTTACCGTCCGTAATTTCCAGTAAGGCTTTCATTTCAGAAAAATCAACCCAGTCGTTTACCATAAGAACGGACATGATACCCAATCTTACACGGCTTTCGAATTCTTTGTTGAGTTGATTTATTTTTATCATTTTAATTCTTTTGTTTAGGAAAACATTGCGGTCCTATCGCACCTCCACCATATTCCAAGGCCAATTTATTATCTATAAGAATGTACTGGCAGCCATTATTAAATAAACTTCTGTCAGTTTCTTTTTTATAAAAAATATTGAAGAAATACATCCCCAAACCACTTCTTTTGAAGCCAACCTTTACTGGTTCGCCATCCGCAATTGAAATACAATTGGCTTCATCCAATTTTTCTTTTAACGACTTGAAATCCTCCTCGTTCCATCCCAGTTCTTTCCCAACATCCGTTTTTTGTATCCCATTAATCTTAACATCCCATTGCTGGTAATATTTCAAAGAATCTCTTTCAGATTGCACGACTAATCTTTCCAGAACTTCGTCATTTTCAAATTCAATTTCTACCCTTTTATTAGGTTTGATGCTATAATAATATTTAATTAAATCATCAATTTCTTTTTCCTTGTATAAATATTCTTCATGCAGCTCTTGAACCGAATAATTTTTATCAAATAATCCGAAAGCTTTAGAAAAAGAAACGGCAAAGATTATCGCAGCGGTTAGTAAACCTCCTCCAATGATTGCTATTCCTATGAGGAAATATTTTGCCACCCTTTCCATTCCTATTTATACTTTTTATGCATAATCAATCCGTACACAATATGCAGGGCTCCAAAACCTATAGTCCAGAAGAGCAATCCCCATCCCAAAAAGAATAAGGACATCAGGCCCAACATAATCTGACAATATCCTAAATATTTTACATCCGTCAAGGTATATCGTTCCGCACCGACCAACGCCAGGCCATAAAAAATCAACGTTGCCGGGGCTATAAATACAAAAAGGTGATGATAAAGCAATCCCAGACAGAAGAAACCTCCCGTTACCAAAGGGACTGCAAAGGTAATCAAAAGCCGCTTCGTAGTAGCATCCCAGATCTTCAGTCCTTTCTTTTTACTTTTGTTGGCAGTAAAAATATAACCACTAAGTACAGCTGCTACCAAAATAACGGTCCCAATCAGCACCAGTTCTTTCACCAGAGAAGGCCCGAAAATATTTCTTTTCCCGTCAAAATAATCAATCCCATTCTTCTGAAATACAAAATATACATACACAGCGCCTATAATAGCGGTCAGTCCTGCAACAACTCCGGATAATCCGCTCAAAGAAATAAATCGGGAAGAACGCTCCATCATAGAACGGATGTGTGATAAGTCTTCGTGATAGTTTTTTGATTCCATAAAAAGAACTTTGAATTACAAAGTTATTATTTTTTTTGAATGTGCAAAATTTTTTACAGAAAAAATGGTGAATGGTGAATGGCCAACTCGCTTTGCTTGTCAATTTTAAAATTATATAGCATCAAATAAAAAACCGCCGGAAAATCCGACGGTCTTCATTTATAGAATTATTAAGATTATTTCGATCTCAACCTTTCTTTAATGGCTCCGATGCTTTTTTTCGCAGAATCTTCGAGGATCAGGCTCGCACTCATGTGGATTCTTGCCGGCATCAGTTCGTTGAAATGATCCGTGCCTTCCCAAGATACTTTTTTAATCAAAGCTAAGGCATCACTGCTTCTTGACGCCAGGGTCTGCAGAAACGTCTCCAGTTTTGCATCCATTTCTGCGATGTTTTCGGAAACCGAATGGTAAATATTATGCTGTTCCGCCCACTCTGCCGATCTGAAATCCGCGTCGATCGCCATGGCCGAGAATTGTGACTTCCCTATTTTCCTTTCAACGTAAGGTCCGATTACAAAAGGACCGATTCCTAAATTAATTTCCGTCAGAGCCAGGGCTGCATCTTTTACCGCAAAACAATAATCGGCACCGCAGGCAATTCCTACCCCACCGCCTGTAGTTTTTCCCTGTACCCTTACGACTACAATTTTACCACAGTTCCTCATCGCATTCAGGACTTTTGCAAAACCGCCGAAAAACTTTGTCGATTTTTCCAGTTCTTCAATTTCCAGCAATTCATCGAAACTGGCCCCGGCACAGAACGCTTTTCCCCCTTCGCTCTTAACAAGTATTGCTTTTACCTCATCTTTTGCACCTTCATCAAGGATGGTCTGCGCCAGTTTTTCAAGGATGGCCCCCGGAAGAGAATTGCTTTTCGGTGTTCCGAAAGTAATTTCGGCAATACTGTTTTTCAGTTCTGATACTACAAATTCGTTCATTTTTAATTTAAATTGGATTCCTACAAAAATAGGAAAGTTCGGCGAAAAGCAAAGTTCTATTTTGACAATGTCATAATTACTGTACTTCACATTATAGCGCTTAAAAGCTGCCTTCACATAACACTGAAAAATCAGTACGGGATCAGATTTACCCTAAGAAATAAATAGATTAGAACAAACTATTTATCACTCCGTAGAAATACGTAATGGTTGATTTAGTAGTTTCTACGCTACCAAAAAAAATATGATTGTTGTAATTTTGAACCATTGATCAAGTAAAGCATTTATTTAAAAATGCAAAATCTGAAAAGCCGTAAAGAGTCGGAATTTAAAACTTACTAATAACCAGGAAAATTTGAAATAGGTAATTATACCGTGACGGTTCTAATGCATAAGTGTGATGAGATCCCCCCCCGATGAATTTCCGGGGGGATCATTTTTTTAAGGCTAAAATATATTTATCGATATACAGCTGTTTTTCTTTTGATTTGTATTGCTGGATATATCTTGGATGCTCAAGAACCGTCATTTTCTCGAATAAATGGGCTTCCTGATTGATCTTTGCCAGAAAATCCGCATTCTTTTTGCCCATGATAAACACTTCCGAAGCATCGAGATTCAGACTGAGGTGCTTTTTTAAAGAATCGATCATGAAATCCTTAACATCGTTGAACAATGCTTTATCATCGTAATAATTGGCGTTGATCCAGCTGCCTTTTGATTTCCTGACGATGGCCAACGGAAAAGGTGAATTGATATAAACATCTTTGTAAAACGCTTCCGCCCCACCATATTCAGCGATCATATCATAGACGAATACCGATGATACTTCATGGGTGTAGGCAGATTTCATTGTAATACCGCAAACGCTCTGCAACCGTTTCGTATCTGTAAAAGGAATTCCGGTAACGCCGGCACCGTGTCTGCTGGGATTAATACCTATCAGGAATTTTCTCAGGTTTGAGTCATTGTAATATTTAAGATAAAATTTTTTCATGATCTCCATCGTTTCAGGATTGTCCAGATACGGGTTCAGTACCTGAAAATCATCCGGTAGCTTTCCTGAATAATGCAGATTACGGTTAAATTCTACTACTTTATCGGCAAAAATGTCGTCCATTAATTAAGAAATACAAAATTCTGTGGCTGTCCATCGTTATCTTCACTATCATCTTCATCATCGTCGCTCAGTGCGAGTTCAATATCGATAAACTGAATATAAAGACCACAGATGTTTTCATGGGCATCATAAGCAAAATATACAGGATAGCTGCCATCTCCGAAACCGGTGGCAAACATTGGGATCCGGTAATCTGTACCAGGAATTTTCCAGTTGATCCAATCACCTGCTTCTCTTTGATTCTCCGGATTTTGACGATAACTTTCCGCGAACAATGCTGCAAAATAATCGTCGTAAATATTGCCGACATTCAATCCGGATATAAATCTGTCAAATTCCGGAAGCGCTTCAGCATCTGCTATACATCCTAATCCTGCATCTACATGAAATCCGAAAAAATCATCTTCTCTTATCCCATCAAGATTTTCGTTTCCTATCAGAGCTTCCTGATAACGAATAGGCTTCTCATCGGTAAATTCAACTTTCACGGCTGCATATCGGTCACCCCATTCTTCGGACTTTACGACAGCAATTGTCACCGGAAAATTTCCTTTCGGAGTTTCTGTGAAATAAGGCTGCTGTTTGGAATTCAAATAAGCCAGAGGATCCCTGACCACCACTTTCCCGGAAGGAAGCGATACCTCTCCTATTTCCATAACTTCCATTTTTTCACCCAAAATCTCGTCAGAAGTAAAGTAGCTTTCGAGATCTGTAGGACAGACCAAAATATGTTTTACTTTTTCCCACTGCTGCATCCATGTTTCATTCATGATCTTTATTTTTGTTTGGTTATGATGAAAATAAGGAATAAAAAAAGGAAGATCAAACACAGCATAGGTTTTAACAAAAGTTTATAAAAATTATTCAGACCTGCAAAACTCAATAAAAAAACAGCAGCTTATTCCTAAACTGCTGTCCTGTTATGATAATTCATTCTCAAATTATTACCTTATGAGATTGTTGCATTGCTACACTATTAAATTGTTATATTGTTACATTAAACCAATCCGAACTGCTCGAAATGATGCGTAAAATGCTTCTTATGCATCAGTTCCCACATTTCCTTATTCAGCTTTCCGAATACATAATTCATGTGCTCTGCCTGCGGATTTTCTCTGTAGTAAATGGAGAATCTTTTCAGGTTATCCAGAAACGATTGTTTCGCGGCTTCCAGGTTTTTATGTTTCAGTTCCGGTAAAAAGCCGTCGGCATTCAGGAACGGGGCCTGGAAGTCTTTTGGCATTTTGCGATGATTGTACAGGGAATCCTGCCATTTTTCCAGCTGTTCTTCAGGAGTGAAGCACTGATCGGCTTCCGGCTCGCCGAGACTTACCAGTACGCCATGCTCCAAATGTTCGATCATTTGTTGGGCAGACATTTTTCCCCATTGTGAAGCGGTATTTTCCGTTAAGCCGCTCAGGATCTTCTGAACATTTTTCACATTCAAATCGATGAACGGGGATTGCTTTGCCACCAACGTTAAAATGGTCGCTACACACACCACTTCTTCTCTCTGGTTTACCACTTCCACGAGCCATTTTACCACTCCGGAAGGGATGTTTCTTCCCTTTACGCCACGGTTGATCTTTTCTTTGGCGGTTAAATAAACGGTAATCGTATCTCCGGCATATACCGGTTTAAAGAACGAACAGTTTTCCAGCCCGTAATTGGCGATCACCGGTCCTTTTTTACCGGAAACGAACAGTCCTGCCGCTGCGGAAAGGATGAAATATCCGTGTGCTACGGTTTTATCGAAAATCGTTCCTGATAAGCTCGTCGCATCGGTGTGGGCATAGAAATGATCCCATGAAACATTGGAGAAATTCACAATATCGGCATCGGTTACCGTTCGTCCCGCCGTTTCCAGGGAATCACCGACTTCCACTTCTTCAAAATACTTCTGGAACGGATGTTTATCCGAATACTTCTTTTCAGCACCCTGCTGGTATACTTTGGTAATCGCCGTTAAAATATCCGGCGATCCCTGAATGGCTGTTTTCTGGAGGAAAAAATGAAGACCGTTCAGTCCGCCCATTTCCTCACCTCCTCCGGCTCTTCCCGGACCGCCGTGCATCAGCGTAGGCAGCGGAGAACCGTGGCCGGTGCTTTCTTTCGCGTTGTCTCTGTTCAAAACGAAAATCCTTCCGTGCTGGGAGGCCATTTTCCATGAAGTTTCGGCCACAAACCGGTCATCGTAAGAAACGATGGATCCTACAAGACTTCCTTTTCCTCTTTTCGCCAGAGCAGCGGCTTCTTCCGCATCTTTGTACGGCATCAGCGTAGAAACCGGTCCGAAGGCTTCGACGTCGTGAGAGATATTTTTTTCAAAAGGTTTGTCATTTAAGAACAGCTTCGGGCTCATAAAGGCTCCGTTTTCATAGTCTGCATCTACCAATTCGTGCTGTCCGTCGTAAATGAGTTCCGTTTCCGCTTTCAATAAATTTATTTTTCTTAAAACCTCATCGTACTGCTGTTTCCCGACCAAAGAGCCCATTCTCGTTTCCCTGCTTAACGGGTTTCCGATTTTAGTTTGGTCTAAAGCTTTCGATAAAGCATGCTGAACGTCTCCGATTAAATATTCCGGAACGATAATTCTTCGGATGGCCGTACATTTCTGCCCGGCTTTGGTGGTCATTTCATTACGGACTTCCTTAATGAACAAATCGAATTCCGGAGTTCCCGGCTTCGCTTCCAATCCTAAGATGGAACAATTCAGGGAATCCGCTTCCATATTAAAACGAACGGCATTGCCTGCCACCGACGGCAAAGATTTCAGTTTTCTGCCCGTTGTCGCCGATCCGGTAAACAGTACGGAATCTCCGTCCTGAACATAATCCAGGATATTTCCCGGTTCTCCACATACCAACTGTACTGCTCCCTCCGGGAGAATCCCGCTTTCGATCATATCCTGGAATACCGCATTGGTAAGATAAGAACCAAACGGTGACGGTTTTACGATAGAAGGAACGCCGGCCAATAATGAAGTTGACAGTTTTTCCAGCATCCCCCAAACCGGGAAGTTGTACGCATTGATCTGAACGGAAACCCCTTCACTCGGCGTTAAGATATGCGTTCCCAAGTGCGTTCCGTTGGCAGAGATTTTCTGGGTATCACCATCTACCCAAAAAGGGGTATTGGGAAGCATTCTTTTCGCCAATCCGGAGTAGGTGAAAAAAGTCCCGAAACCGCCTTCAATATCTACCCAGGAATCGACATGCGTGGCTCCGGTTTTATAGGACAATTCATAGTATTTTTTCTTTCTTTCTAAAAGGTAAAGGGCCACTTTCTTCAGCATCTCTCCACGGTCATAGAACGTCATGGAAGAAAGATTTTTGTACCCTACGGTTCTTCCGTAGTCCAAAGCCTGTTCAAAATTCAGCCCTTCCGTATCAGAAACGGCTACCTGCTCTCCCGTCACGGCATTATACAGAGGAATTCCGTCTCCGGTTCCTTCGATCCATTCGCCGTGGATATAGTTTTTTAATTTTTGCATAAAATTTAATTTAACAATGGATCAATGTAACAGTTTACCAATTAGCTGTTACATTTTTACATTGGTTCTACAGTTATTTTAATTTTTTTGTTCCTGATAGGGAAATAATTTCAAGAGGCCTTCATACAAACTTCTGTGCAGAATGGTTGCATGATTATCGGTTTCCATCATTTTATATTCTACCGTCCAGTTCTTTTTACCGGATTTTTTCAGCACCTCATATAAATCCTGCGCATCTTTTACCATCACCGGATGTTCACCTTTTCCGACCGAAATATAGATAAATTTCTTTGTGTCTTTAATTTTGGCTGATAACTGAGGTGCCTGTTTTAAAAGGCTTTCATCATCCCACCATAAGCTCGGGCTGATGATAAAGTAATTGTTAAACAATTCAGGCTTTTTCAACAGAATCTCCGTTGCCAAAAGTCCGCCCAGCGATTGCCCGAATAAATATGTATCGTTGACTTTAAACTGATTGCCGATATACGGTTTCAATTCTTTTTCAAGAAAGCTGATGAACTGATCGGAATGCCCCGTTGTAGGATAATCTTTTTGCAGATCTTTTACATCCGTATGAAAAGTAAAATCTCTTTTCCGGTCAACATTGGCTATTCCCACGACAATCGTCTCCAGCATCGAATACATCTGATTGAAAAACTGAATCAAGCCTGTTACATGAATAAAATCCTCATTCATACTTCCGTCCAGCAGATAGATGACAGGATAGGATTTGGCCTTATCAAAATTCTGTGGAAGATAGATGTTTAATGTTCTGTCTTCGCTTAGAATCTTGGACTTCAATGTTCTGATTTCACCAATCGTCAATGGCTTCACATTGCCCTTTTGGGCCGAAACCAGGCTTGAAAATCCAAGCAGCATGCTGCAAATCAGAAAGAGTTTTTTAATCATTTTCTTTACTTTTTCTAAACCTAACGGGTTTTGAAAAACCCGTTAGGTTTAGCTTATTTCACATCATCCCAAATACTGTAATCGATAATTTTAGTCGGAATCTGTTGCACATATTCGGTGAACGGCTCGCAGGGCAGAATGGCGTCTTTCCCTTCTCTGGCCAGTTCCTGATATAGTTTTGTTCCTTCCGTTTTCCATTTGATCATTTCATCAGAAACATCCCGGATGATTTTCGCAGGGCTTCCGACGATCAGCTTCCGGGCTTCGCATCTAAAGTTCGCCGGAACAAAAGCCAGCGCGCCAATGATACATTCATCACCGATGACCGCTTTGTCCATCACCACCGCATTCATTCCCACCAGGCAATTTTTTCCAATATGTCCGGAATGGATGATCGCTCCGTGGCCGACGTGCGCCGATTCTTCCAGAATGGTTTCAATGCCCGGGAAAACATGCAGCGTGCAGTTTTCCTGTACATTGGCGCCGTCTTTCACGATAATTTTACCCCAGTCGCCGCGGATGACCGCATTGGGACCGACGTATACTTCTTCACCGATTTCCACATTCCCGATAATCACCGCCTGCGGATGAACGTAAGCGGAAGGTTTAATGATCGGCCGGATCCCGTGATATGAATAGATGTTCATAAGTTTAATTTGAAAATTTGAGAATGAGTTAATTTGAAAATTCTTGAGTACTACAATTTGAGAACTTAAGATTGTCATAATCATTTTCAAATTCTCAAATTAGCACATTTTCAAATTAAACCCGTTCAATCACCATCGCATAGCCCTGTCCGACACCGATACAAAGGGTACACAAGGCGTATTTTTTATTCTGTTTCTGCAATTCCATGGCGGCCGAACCGATGATTCTCGCTCCGGAAACACCCAGTGGGTGACCGATGGCAATGGCTCCTCCATTCGGATTGACTCTGGCATCGTCGTCTTTCAAGCCTAAAGATCTTGTGACGGCTAAAGCTTGGGCGGCAAATGCTTCGTTCAGTTCGATGATGTCCATGTCGTCCAATGACAAATCCAGTCTTTTCAGTACCTTTTGAGCAGCTTCTACCGGACCGATTCCCATGATTCTGGGTTCTACTCCGGCAACGGCTGATCCTAAGATCTTGGCGATGGGCTGAAGTCCGTATTTTTTCACGGCTTCTTCGCTGGCTAAAATCAAGGCGGCGGCACCGTCGTTCATTCCCGAAGCGTTTCCGGCCGTTACCGTTCCGCCTTCTTTTCGGAATGCGGGACGAAGCTTTGCCAGACCTTCCATAGTAGAAGTTGGTTTAATAAATTCATCCTGACCGAATACTTTCGGCTCACCTTTTTTCTGCGGGATTTCCACTTTTACGATCTCTTCAGCCAGTCTTCCGCTTTCCTGTGCTCTGGAAGCTTTCTGCTGAGACCACAGCGCAAACTGGTCCTGGTCCTCACGGCTGATCTGGTGCAGATCGGCTAAGTTTTCCGCTGTTTCACCCATCCCGTCAACACCGTACATTTCTTTCATTTTCGGGTTAACAAACCTCCATCCGAAAGTGGTGTCGAACATCTGGCTGTCTCTTCCGAAAGCCGTGCTCGGTTTTGACATCACGTACGGCGAACGCGTCATGTGTTCCACACCGCCGGCGATATAAATTTCACCTTCTCCCGCAGCAATGGCACGGAACGCATTGGCAACCGCCGACATTCCCGAAGCACACAATCTGTTTACTGTTTCCCCGCCGATTTTATATGGAAGCCCGGCCAACAGCAGAGCCATTCTCGCCACGTTCCGGTTGTCTTCCCCGGCCTGGTTGGCGCATCCGAAGATCACATCCTCAATTTCCTCTACCGGCACTTCCGGGTTTCTGGAGATGATTTCTTTGATAACAATAGCAGCCAGATCATCGGCTCTTACTTCTGAAAGGCCTCCGCTTAATTTTGAAATGGGAGTCCGGATATAGTCTATGATGTATACGTTGTTCATAATTTTTGCTTTATGCTAAAAGCTACAGGCAATAGGCTCTACCAGCTTAGAAAAAGCTTACGGCCTATTGCTTAAAGCTTACTGCTTATTTATAACTCTGTTATTTTTTTCCCTATTTTATACACAGTCCCGACAAATTTGGCTACCAGTTCATCATTTTGATTGGTGATCTTAATGTCGTAAACGGCTGTTTTCCTTGTTTCATTTTCCAGGATGCTTTCTGCCCTGAAAATATCGCCTTCCTTTCCGGCTCTGGTAAAATTGATGACGCAGTTGAGGGCAACGGCGGCATCTCCGGAATTGTTGGAGGAAAACGCCAGTGCGGAATCGGCAAAGGCGAAGGTAACACCTCCATGTACCGTTTTCAGCCCGTTGATCATTTCCTTTTTTACGGGCATTTCGATGAGACAATAGTTTTCTTTTACTTCGATCAATCTGATATTCATCCATTGGGAAAAATGATCCTGACCGAGCATATATTCTGCAACCTGTTTTGGGGTCATTTATTTTTTATTTAAATTTTTAAATTTCAGTACATCTTTCCAGGTGTATTCTCTGCCGTCTAAAATGAATAACATTAAAAACACAAAGACAAAATAAAATATAAAGCCATATATACTCATGCTTTTTTCATCATCCCATCCTAAATAGTAAAAAAGAAGTTTAATGAGATAAAAGCTAACCAAAAAAACAATTGCACTTGCGAGAGAACGCAGAAAGTTTTTCTTTGTGAAGATTCTTTCAAGCATACATTTTTACGTTTCAGATTAATTGTTATTGATGTGTTATTTTTTCGTATAAATCATCTGCCATTTTATCATAGATATTCATGGTTATACCAAAGATGATCTGCTCATTAGAAAGATTCTCTGAACCTGGATCACTTTCATTCTGGTGAGGAGCATTTAGATCAATACCTTCTTCATCAGCAATTCTTTTAATCAGCCCCTTATATTTTCCGTTAAACTTTCCTAATAATTCCAGCTTTTCCTGATAATCATGTATCAAAGGAAGTTCTTGAATGATGTATTCTTTTTCAATGTTTAGTCTTGTTTCCAGTTCAGCTCTTAATGCATTTATATCCATCAATCATTTATTTTATCAAATTTTTTCGATAAGTCTTTTTAAAAAATTCATCAGCTTATCCATAAAAAGACGACTCAGAAACATAGCTGAAAAATAAATGATTACGAATCCCCAACTAAACATTTTATCATCTGTCGTTTTAAAGCGAGCATCTGTTAAGTAAAATATACCTCCTACAAAAATTGTTGAGAAAAAGGCTACCGCGAAAGACGAAATCAATTTTTTTTTAATCATAATTTATTATTTGCTAAAGTAATAATCTACAAATGAATAGATTACATTCTACGTAGCAATGGACTTTGCCTGTATCTGTCTTCCTGATATTCATCATAAAGATTTTCAAGGACTTCAGAAACTAAGTCGTATCCGATTTCTTTTCCCCACTGTAAAAGACCTTTAGGGTAATTGACGCCTTTCTGCATGGCCAATTCCAAATCTTCATCATTGGCAATGCCTAATCTTTTCGCCTCTACAGCTTCATTAATAAGCATGGAGATGATTCTTAAAAAAATTTGCCGGTAAAGCGCATCGTCTTTTTTGGCAACCGGTTTTTCTGTCCCTTCCGCATAATCGTAGAAACCTTTACCTGTTTTCCGGCCGTGCAATTTAGCTTCGGACATTCTCTGTTGAAGCAGGGACGGTTTGTATTTCGGGTCGTAAAAATATTCTTTGTAGACTGTTGTGGTAACGGAAAAATTCACATCCACTCCGATAAGGTCCATCAATTCAAAAGGTCCCATTTTAAAGTTCCCCAACGTTTTCATGGCATCATCTACCTGTTCTACCGTTGCGATGTTTTCCTCCACCATTCTCAATCCTTCCCCATAATACGGACGGGCAATCCTGTTTACGATAAATCCGGGAATATCTTTGGCGATCACCGGCGTTTTTCCCCAGTCTTTCATCAGGCTGTAGATTGTTTCCGGCAACGATTTTTCCGTCAGCAAAGACGGGATCACTTCTACCAGAGGCATCAGTGGAGCCGGGTTAAAGAAGTGAATTCCGATAAAACGTTCAGGATGCTTCAGTTCAGCACTTAGAGAAGTAATGGAAATGGATGAGGTATTGGAACCAATGATACAGGTTTCAGAAACATGGTTTTCCAGTTCCGTAAAAACCTTGGTCTTGATTTCTTTATTTTCGATGATAGCTTCAATGATGAGTTCACATTCTTTGAAGTCCTTCAGTTCGGTTGCAATGGAGATATTGGCTAAAATTTCAGTCATTTTTTCACCTGAAATCTTTTGCTTGTCTACCAGTTTGGTGAGTGTTTTTTCCAGGCCGAGGGTGGCGGTTTCCACCTGTTGGGCATTGGCGTCATATACCCATACTTTGCATCCGTTTGTAGCGGCTACCTGAGCGATGCCTATTCCCATGGTTCCGGCACCGATAATTCCTATATTCATATTTTGAATTTGAAAATTTGAGAATGTATTAATTTGATAATTATTTTATTTTTGAAGTTGAGATAATTTTTGAAAGAATCAGAACAATTTCTTTTAAATCCGACAATAGTTTTTCATCCGGAGATTTTAAATAAGGCGACATCGTACACAATAAGAGCCAGTATTCCGTCTCATCCGCTTCTTTAGCCGCAATTTTCAATTTATGTACAAAATCAGCTTTGCTTTCTGCATTCTGGGCTTCTCTTACATTTGCACCAATGGATGTTCCTGCTTTAAAAATCTGATTGGCCAGTGGAAATCTTTTTGCTTTATATAATTCTTCGGTAAATTCAATAATGTTTAATGCGAAATTAAAAGTCTTATTAACTATAATATTTTCTTTATCGTTTCTCATTTTCAAATTTCCAAATTAATACATTTTCACATTGATCTATTTTCCTTTATAATCAGGTTTTCTCTTCTGTAAAAAAGCACTTACACCCTCTTTGAAGTCTTCTGTTTCAGCGGCTTCCTGCTGAAGGTCAGCTTCCAGTTCCAGCTGTTCTTTCAAAGTGTTGTTATACGAATTGGCGAATGCTTTTTTGGTTAATTTAAAGGCTGCAGTAGGCATGTTGGACATTCTTTCGAGAATTTCCATTGATTTGGAGTTGAACTCTTCTTCAGCAAATACCTCAGCCACCAATCCGTAAGCTTTCGATTCTTCAGCCGACAATTTCTTTCCGGTAAATGCTAAGTAGTTTGCCATTTGTCTGCCCAATAATCTTGGCAAGAAATATGTTCCGCCCGTATCCGGAATAAGCCCGATATTGGAGAAGGCCTGAGAGAAATAGGCTTTATTGTTGGCCAGCACAAAATCGCAGATCAGTGCGAGCATCGCTCCGGCACCTACCGCAGGACCATTGACCAATGCTACGACCGGTTTTTTGCAACGCGTTAGTTCCAATACCAGCGGATTGTAATAATCAGTTACGATTTTCCGGATGATGTCGTGATCGTGATGTTCGTTACCGGTTATAAAGGCATCATCCAGGTTCTGGCCTGAACAGAACGCTCTTCCTCTTCCGGAAATAGCGACACAGCGAACGGCAGGATCATTGCTGCATTCTTTGATGAAATCTTTCAGATCCGAAAGCGATGGCTTGGTCAGCGCATTCATGGTTTCCGGCTGGTTGAGGTAAGCGATTTTCAGCTTTCCTTCAAAGTGCGTTTCAATATCGAGTTGGGTGTACATAGTTTTATTTTTTAATTTGAAAATTAGACAATTTGAAAATGATGAATCACTGTTTAAATTTACGCATTTCCAAATAATGAATGTTTAATATTTTAATTCAATGTTTTAACCTGAAATCAGACAATCTGAAACTCATTTAAGCAACTTTTTAAAATTGATACATTTTCAAACTACCACATTTTCAAATTGTATTAATGGCATTTAAAATAATCAAAAGGTTCCAAACAATCTAGACACTGATACGAGGCTTTACATAAAGTAGACCCGAACCGGCTGATCTGTTTGGTGTGCTCCGAGCCGCAACGCGGGCATTTTTTCGGTTTCCCGATGTGATGCTCATCCGCTCCTTTTTCCGGGGGCGTGATTCCGTAAGCGCTCAGCTTTTCCCGGGCTTCATCCGTGAGCCAGTCGGTCGTCCAGATTGGGAACATTTTGGTCACCACTTTTGCTTCCCAGCCGTTTTCTTTCATGATCTTGATGATGTCTTCCTCAATAGTAAACATAGCGGGACAGGCTGAATAAGTCGGCGTAATCGTTACTTCACACGAATTCTCGCCGGTAACTTTCGCTGCTCTTACAATGCCCAATTCCACGATATTGATGACCGGAATTTCCGGATCGGGAACCATTTGTAATATGTCTAAAGGATCTTTCATTGATTAATTTGAAAATTTGAAAATTGGGGAAATTTGAAAATTTAAAGTTGTTTGTCATTTTCAAATTAGCTCATTTTCAAATTAATTAATTGATTTTTACCAGGTGCATCCCGGATACGCCCTCTGCATATATTGCAATTCGCAAAGCATAAAGCCGAAATATTCCGTGTGATATCCTGTTCTGGATTTTGGCTGCATGAAAGGGTTTGTTGGATATATTAAACCGAAATTGGCAAAATCTTTCTGCGTGATCGCCAGAAACTCTTCATACAGCGCGTCTGTATCCGGAACTATATTTAAAGCTACCAGATTATCCTCGCCTTCGGTTTTTGCAAACAAACCTTTGGTATATTCCCAGATATTTTCAATAGCCTTTTCCAGGCGGGATCTGCTTTCTTCCGTTCCCTGCGCGAAAATTTTCATCCAGGAAGCGGCGTGGGTATAATGGTAACGGACTTCTTTTAAAGATTTCTGGGCAATGGCAGACAGCTCTTCGTCCGCAGATTGGGACAAAGCTTCATACATCAGTTTTTGATAGATTGCAAAGACATAGACTTTCAGAATCGTCTGTGCATAATCTTCGTTGGGAAGTTCGGTCCAGTGGGCGTTCACATATTCGTGCTCGTATCTTAAAAAAGCAAGATCGTCTTCCGTTTTGCCGTTATCGATTACCCTCGAAGCATACACATAAAAGTTGTTGGCCTGGCCTAATTCATCCAAAGCGATATTCGTTAACGCAATATCTTCTTCCAGATAAGGTCCTTCCCCACACCATGCCGACAAACGCTGCCCCATGATGAAGCTATCGTCTGCCAGTTTTAATAAATAATTGTATAATGGATTCATTATTTTTTAATTTGAAAATTTGAGAATTAGTTAATTTGAAAATTGATTGTCCGCCTTAATTGAAAGCCTGAGAAAATAACGTACGTAAGGTCATTTCCAAATTTTCAAATTAGCCACATTTTCAAATTGATTAATTTACATATTTTTTACATCGTTCGGGATCTCATAAAACGTCGGGTGACGGTAGAGTTTGTCGTCTGCCGGATCGAAGAATGCTTCTTTGTCCACCCCTTCCGAAGTCACGATATACTTGCTCGGCACTACCCAAACGGAAGTCCCTTCTTTTCTTCTGGTGTAAACATCCCTGGCATTCTGCAACGCCATTTCGGCAGTCGGTGCCTGTACGATTCCTACATGTTTGTGGGATAATCCCGGTTTAGTCTGGATAAACACTTCCCACATATCTAAATTTGCCATAATTAATTTGAAATTTTGAAAATTGGTTAATTTGAAAATTGATAAATCGTCGTCATGGAAAATTTGAGTATAAATAACTTGTTAAGGTCATTTTCAAATTTTCAAATTTGGACATTTTCAAATTATATTACTTCTTTTTGTTGTTTTTCTGCAAAAGCAGCGGCGGCTTCTTTTACCCAAGAATTCTCTCTCTGCGCCTTTCTTTTGGTCTCGATGCGTTTTTTGTTGCACGGCCCGTTTCCTTTCAGGATTTCCATGAATTCATCCCACGGAAGTTCCCCGAAATCGTAATGTTGTCTTTCCTCATTCCATTTCAGGTCTTTATCCGGAATGGTCAAACCTAAGAACTCAGCCTGGGAAACCGTAACATCAACAAAACGCTGACGAAGGCTATCGTTGCTCTCTCTTTTCACCCGATAATTCATCGAGATTTTGGAGTTTGGTGAGCTGTCGTCATTCGGTCCGAACATCATCAGCGCCGGCCACCAGAAACGGTTTAACGAGGCCTGCGCCATTTCTTTCTGTTGCTTGGTTCCGCGGCAAAGGGCCATCAGGATTTCATACCCCTGTCTCTGGTGGAAGGATTCTTCCTTACATATTTTTACCATCGCTCTTGAGTAAGGACCGTAGGAATTCCCCATCAGCATCACCTGGTTCATGATCGCCGCACCGTCTACCAGCCATCCGATCGCGCCGATATCCGCCCAGCTCAATGTCGGGTAGTTAAAAATGCTTGAATATTTAGCTTTTCCGGAAAGCATATCTTCATAAGTGGCATCACGGTCGGCTCTTACGGTTCCGTCGCCTAATGTTTCCGTCGCGGAATACAGGTACAGTCCATGTCCGGCCTCATCCTGAACTTTAGCCAGCAAAGCCATTTTTCTTCTCAATGAAGGTGCTCTGGAAATCCAGTTGGCTTCCGGCAACATCCCAACGATTTCGGAATGAGCGTGCTGGGAAATCTGGCGAACCAAAAGCTTCCTGTAATCATCAGGCATTACGTCTTTCGGTTCCACTTTATTTTCGTCGTGTACGTATTGTACGAATTTTTCTAAGTCCATAATCTTTTAATTTGAAAATTTGAGAATGAGTTAATTTGAAAATTATTCGAGAAACTGAAAATAAGGTATTATCCATTTTCAAATTTCCAAATTAGTACATTTTCAAATTGAATTACACATCATAATTCAGCATCACCACGTTGGTCGTCGGGTGGCACTGGCAGGTCAGTACATAGCCTCTGGCTACTTCTTCCTCGGTAAGCGCGTAGTTTTTCTCCATGAAGACTTCCCCTTCGAGAACTTCGGCTTTACACGTACAGCACACTCCTCCTTTGCAGGCAAACGGCACAGGAAGATTGTCCTTTAATGCTTTATCTAAAATACTTTCTTTTTTTGAATTCAAATGGAATGAGTATTCATCGTCATCGATGATGACCGTCACCATACTTTCGATATTGGCAATGGCTTTGAATTCGTCGCTCATTTCCTCCGTGTTTTCTTCATCCGGAGCGGTAAAATATTCAAACAAAACCTGGATGGCCGGTACTTTTTTATCCTTTTTCAGATAATCCGCCACGCTCTTGATCATTTCTGCAGGACCACAGATGAAATAGGTAGATTCCTTCACATCGATGTCCGGATGTCTTTCAAACAGCTGCTCCAGCTTATCCGGACAGATCCTTCCTTCAAACAGTTCATCCTCGTGCTTTTCGCGGCTGACCAGGTAAATAACCTTCAGCCTGCCGTTGAACTTTTTTACCAGTTCTTTAATTTCAGCTTTCTTCATCACATGGTTCATGCTCCGGTTGCTGTAAAACAGATATGCATTGGAATTCGGCTCCTGGTAAAGGCTTTCCTTGATATTGGATAAAACCGGGCTGATTCCGCTTCCGGCAGCCAGTCCGATATAGGTTTTCACATTCGTCGGGTGATAAGATGTGTTAAAACCGCCCATTGGAGGCATCACTTCCAGCACCTCATCCATGTGCAGGTGTTCGTTGAAATACCCGGAAACTTTCCCGCCTTCCAGCAATTTTACCAATACTTCCAGCGTGTTGCTTTTTTCGCTCGGCGCATTGCAGATGGAATAAGAACGTCTTTCCTCATTTCCGTCGATCATCATACGGAAATTAAGATACTGTCCCTGCTTAAACCTGAATTTATCCTTCAGCTCCTCAGGGATTTCCACGGCTACATTCACTGCATCGTTGGTATCTTTCTGAACTTTTACCGTCTTTAATTTGTAAAATGAATTCATTTATTTTTTAGTATTCTGTTAATTTTTCCACCTTCGCATTTCGGAAGGCTGTCCTGGGCATGAATATTCACTTTTGTAGTGATGCCTACCCGTTTTTTAATTTCGTTTTCTATAGTTTTTCCGAAATTTCCGACAAAAATAGCATAATCATCGGTATTTAAGCTTAAATTTTGTGCTCTTACCCATTCATCATCCACTTCTACATCAACATCCAGGGCGACACACATCTGCTCTTTCTCGACAGGCGTAAGATAATAATTGGGAACAACCCCTTTCACATGGGTGAATGCTTCTTCAATCTGGCTTGGGTAAACATTTACGCCTCTTACGATCAGCATATCGTCTGCCCTTCCCAGGATCGGCTTCATTTTCACCATGGTCCTTTTGCCTTTTTCATCGTAATACAGGCTGGTAATATCATTAGTCCAATAGCGCAGCAGCGGCATGGCCTTTTTCGTTAAGGTGGTAATCACCAGAACACCTTCTTCCCCGAAAGGAACCGGCTGCTTGGTTACCGGATCTAAAATTTCGGGATAAAAATGGTCTTCCCAGATATAAGAACCGCCTTTTTCTTCAAAATCTTCTACCGAAACCCCGGGACCGATAATTTCGCTGAGCCCGTAAATATTGGTGGCATGAACGCCTAATCGTTCTTCAATATGATGCCTGATCAGTTCTGTCCAGGGCTCTGAACCCAGCACCGCATATTTCAGGCTGATCTCTTCTGCTGAAATTCCACGGCGGGCAAATTCATCGGCGATCGTAAGCGCATACGATGGTGAACAGCAGATTACTTCAGGCTTAAAATCGATAATTAAATCAACCTGTCTGGCCGTCATTCCTCCTGAAATCGGCAGCACACTCATTCCTAATTTCTCGGCTCCGTAATGAAGTCCTAATCCTCCGGTGAAAATCCCGTAACCATAGGCATTGTGCAGCTGCATTCCCGGCCGGGCGCCTGCTGCATTCAGTGAACGGGCTACCACTTCGCTGAACACGTCTACATCCTCTTTGGTATATCCTACCACCGTCGGTTTGCCGGTTGTCCCGCTGGAGCAGTGAATCCGCTGCAGTTCGTTTTTCGGAACCGTGCATAATCCGAACGGATAATTGTCCCTTAAATCCTGTTTGTAGGTGATCGGCAGTTTAGCAATGTCGTCAATGGATCGAATATCTTCCGGTGAAAGTCCGGACTCCATCATTTTCCCTGCATAAAACTCCGATTTCTCACCCAGATACCGTACCAAACGAATCAGCCGGTCGGACTGTAAAGCCCGCAACTGATCCCATTGTAAATATTCCACCGAAAAATCCATAACTAAACTAACTAACACTTGTTAGGTGTAAATGTAAAAAGATTTTTTGTTTCTGCCAAATTTTTATGATTTTCGTCATGTAAATGCTTTTGATATAAATCAGCTTTATTAAAAAAAACCGTTTAATTACGGTGTCAGATACCGTATCTTTCCCATTGTTTTTTTATGGCTTCAGTTGTAATTTGCCGTACCTTTGCACGTTCGATTAAAGCTATCCTGAACATTCTTAACGACATTGAAGATTAAGAAAAACAAGGATGTCAGAAAATAGCTTTTTTTGGCTGATAATTAATAAGATGAAGTAATATTTTAATTGCTGTTTTTATTATTTTTATGTTAAATTAATTGATTATAAAAAAACTTTAATGAGAAGATTAGTTTGGGGATTATTGCTTTTGACGTCGTGGCAATTTTCTGCTCAGGAGCTTTATATGCCAAGAAATATTAGAAAAGCGTACGAAAACGGAACCCGCGACCTTTCCGGTGCACCCGGAAAAAATTATTGGCAGAATAAAGGGATTTATAATGTAGAGGTAAAAGTGGATGCCGGAACAAAGATCGTTTCAGGAAAAGAAACAATCGTGTACACTAACAATAGCCCGGATACTCTTAATGAGCTTGCTATAAGATTCGTAAACAATTTGCACAAGCCTCAGGCACCAAGATCAGGAATGGTTTCCAAAGATTTCCTGACCACCGGACTGCATATTAAATCGTTCTCCGTAAATGGAGAAAAATATACGGTAAACAGTGAAAACTGGGGCACCGTAGAGAAAGTAAAACTGCATTCCGCTTTAAAATCAAAAGGAAAGGCAGAGGTTAAAATAGAATGGGAATATCCCCTCTCCGTACAGAGCGGAAGAGAAGGGCAGATTGATCCGGAAACATTTTACGTTGCCTATTCTTTTCCAAGAATCTCAGTGTATGATGATTACAACGGATGGGATATGCTTCCTCATTCCGACAGACAGGAGTTTTATAATGATTTTAATGATTACAGCTTTGCCATCACCGCTCCCAAAAATTATGTGGTCTGGGCAACAGGCGATTTCCTGAATCCTGAAACGGTTCTTCAGCCTGAATATTTAAAAAGATACAAATCTTCATTAAAAAGTGACAAGGTAATTCATGTAGCTACTGAGCATGAAATGAAAGCCGGAAAAGTAACGAAACAGAACAAATGGAATGTCTGGAAGTTTAAAGCTAACCATATTACAGATTTCTGTTTTGCACTGAGTAACCACTATACATGGGATGCTTCGAGTGTTCAGCTGAAGACAAAAAGAGCGAGCGTACAGGCTGCCTATAAATCCGATGCCAAAGATTTTGAGCATTATGTAGAGTGGATGCGGTACAACCTGGATTGGTTTTCAAAAAACTGGCCGGGCGTCGAATATCCTTATAATGTCATGACAGCTGTTCAGGGGTATGCCGATATGGAATATCCAATGATGATCAACGACACCAGTATTCCGGATGATTTTCAAGATGCAAGGCTGACGGCCGATCACGAAATAGCGCACACCTACTTTCCTTTTTACATGGGCATTAATGAAACAAGATATGCTTTTATGGATGAAGGCTGGGCGACAACACTGGAATACCTGATCGGAATTGACGAAAACGGTGAAGCGAAGGCTAAAGATTTTTATAAAAATTTCAGGGTGAAAAGATGGATCAATGATCCTTCTGCCGAACAGGACCAGCCCATCATCACGATGAGTACCCAGGTAAGCGGCGCGGGCTACGGCAACAATTCTTATGTGAAAGCATCTTTATCGTATCTGGCACTGAAAGATTACCTCGGGGACGACCTTTTTAAAAAGGCACTCCATCATTACATGAATAACTGGAACGGAAAACATCCTATTCCATGGGATTACTTTTACTCGATGAATACAGGTTCCGGGAAAAATCTCAACTGGTTCTTTAATAACTGGTTTTACACCAATAATTATATTGACCTTAAAGTCACAAGAGCCGGCCAGCTTAACGACCTTCTTACGATTAATATAGATAACATCGGTGGTTTTGCCATTCCTTTCGATATGGAAATCAGCTATGAGGACGGAAGGGTTGAAAAGCTTCATTTTTCGCCTTCTGTCTGGGAGAAAGATCAGAAGCACACAATGCTTACCATCCCAATCACCAAAAAAGTAAAATCGGTAACTGCCGACGGCGGGATCTTTATGGACTATACCCCGGAAGATAATAAAAAATCGCTGTAAAACAAACCGGCCCTTTTCGATGAAAAGGGCCGGTTCTCGTATTTATGAAAAGGTTATCAGCTTCTTAATACAGCCTTAAACCGGATCTTGCTCCTGATGAAGCAACCACCGACTGCATTCTTGTTTTTTGCCCGGAAGAGAACATGAACATCGCAGAATCATCTACATAATCCATATAATTCATAAACATAACGGATCTCTGTACTCCACCGCAGGTATTATATAAAGGATAACTTGGCGTTCCGTAATTTGGCCCTGTCTGCGTCGGCGTATCAGATACCAGGTCGTTTCCGCAATTGGCATCTCCCCAGATATGTCTCAGGTTCAGATAGTGGCCCACTTCGTGAGTAGCCGTTCTTCCTTTGTTGAATGGCGCTGAAGCACCTGTTTTCCCGAAATATGACGCAGCGATAACCACACCGTCATTCCATAACCCGGAAGATTCAGGGAAGGTGGCATACCCCAGGATCTGTCCCATGTTTCCGACCACCCAGATGTTAAGATAATTGGCAGGGCTGGTGGCATCAATTCCGCCACTGGAAGATCTTTTCATCGCATCATTGGTGCTCCAGCTTGTTTTTGTGGTTGATTTTCTTACGGTATTCGCCAGCCTGAATCTTACTTTCACATCTCCTGCTTTTACCCCCTGAAAAGCAGTCGGAATACTGGAAGCGTCGCTATTTGTTCCGCCATAGTCGGCGTTCAGAACGGCAATCTGCTCCGCAATGCGGGATGCTGAAATATTTTCCGCTGATGTTCTGTACAGCACATTCACCACAACCGGAATTTCAACGGTTCCGTCGGATAATACTTTTCCAAGTTTAAGTTCATTTTCAAATTTTTCTGTCTTTAATTCCAGTTCAGAATACTTCTGTCTGAGTTCAGAACTGTTCTGGAGCGCAATTTTTCTGATTTCTTCAGAAGGGCAGCCCCTTTTTAAAGCAGATCCTGCTAACGGTTCCTGGTTGTTTACCGATTCATCAGTTTGATTATTAAGGTTGTCGCTGTTACACGCGGACATGAAGCTCAGCACGAGAACTCCGAATAGTAGTTTTTTCATAAAAGTATATTTTGTTACAAAAATGAAATTATAAAATTTAGAATTCCCGTGCAAGTATTTCACCAGATTGTTATATAATTTTATTATCCAATCAATAATACTTATCCATTTTATATAATTATTTATCAACAAAATAAACATTTGTTTAACGATTAACCATAATAAATCAGAAAATCCTTAAGCCATATTCTAACCAGCAAAGCCATTTTTAATGGCGAAAACGGCCAGCCCGACACGGGTTTTAAGATCGAGTTTATCGCAAAGCTGATCGCGGTAACTTTCTACCGTCCGTGGACTGCAGCACATTTTATCGGCAATTTCTTTATAGCTCAGCTCGGTTACAGTGTATTTCAGGAATTCTTTTTCACGCTCCGAAATTCTGATGTTGACCGCCGGATCTTCATTGTTCATATTCGAAAAAATGATCTTCGAGGCCCAGTCCGGATAGAAAAAACCATCGGTATTCAATTTAATCAGGGCATTTTCAAGGTCTTTCGGGTGGGTATTTTTGAGCAAATATCCTTTAGCCCCGTTTTTTATCATTTTGATGACACTTTTATCATCGCCCTGCATGCTCAATGCCATTACTTTAATGCCGGGATGATTTTCCTTCAGCCAAAGGACAGCTTCAAATCCGTCCATGATCGGCATGCTGATGTCCATCAAAATAATATCAGGGATTCTGCTGTTATTTTCAAATTTCTGAATAAGGTCCCTGCCGTTTTCCGCCACGTAGATCACTTCAAAATCTTTGAAATTCCCGATAATGCCTTCTAATGCCTTTGCGATAAGAATGTGGTCGTCTACGATCACTATGGTCTTTTTCATGACTGTTTTTTTAAAATAATATTGAGTGTGGTTCCTGAATTTTCACTGCTCTCGAGACTGAAATCAGCCCCAATGATCTGTGCCCTGTTCTTCATATTGGTAAGACCGATTCCGTTTGACTGAACCACTGACTGGTTGAATCCTACGCCATCATCTTTCAAAGTGAGCTCCCAGAGGACGGTCTCAGAAGTATTAAGACTGATGAAAATATTCTTACAATTAGAGTGCTTTATACTGTTCTGAATAAATTCCTGGGTGATCCTCAACAAGACATTTTTATGAACAAATCCCAGATCCAGCTGCTGAAAATTATGCTTAAAATCAACAAGACATTTTTTAAATGCATTGGTGTTGTCTACTTCCTCCTGGATGAGGGTTACGATTTCTTTTTGGCTGATATTGTCATCCGTCAGTGTTTTCGAGAGACTCCTCAGATCCTGCAGCGACTGGTTGATGATTTGCGAAACCTGGTCTATCCTTTCGCTTACTTCAGGGACTTTATTTTCATACAGAAGCTGTTGCGTGTATAGGCTCACCAGGGTAAGTTTCTGCCCGATATTATCATGAAGCTCACGCCCGATCTGCTGCATGGTCGCCTGCTGGATTTCCAGCTGGGTAGCGAGAAGTTCACGTTTGTGAATTTCATTTTTCACTTCAATTTCATTCAGATATTCTTTTTTCCGCTGCCTGTATTTCCTGATGTAGACCATAACGGCGGCTACAAACAACACAAAGAATATGTTGAAAAGAATTAATGTTATCAGGAGTTCTGTTTTCCCCATATAAATGAAATTGAAAATAATACATACATGACAATTCCTGAAACAAGAAAGTAAGCAAAGTATATGTTGAAAATTTCACGATAATGCTTAATGAGTTCAAGAAAAGTCCAGAAAGGTAATGTTCCTATATAGAACAACGTAACCCCGAGATTGATATAAAACATTCGGTTTTTGTCGAAATTCAGAATATCAGAATCATTGATCTGTTTGTAATATTCCATTACGACAAGGATCATCAAAATGAGGCATCCTAAGGTATAATTTAGGGAAAACATCACTTTATCTGCAGAATACAGAAATTCGCTTGGCAAGAATGAAAGCAGATATACGGAAGAGAGGATAATAAAAAGATTCATTCTCCTGAAAGACTGAGCCGCGTACAGCCAATAAAAAAATATGAACTGAACCGGAATCACAAAATAATTATAAAAAGCCTGTTTATTGTAATCAAAAAAAAGACTTCCCCATCTTCCGACGCTTTCGCAAACAAAAATAAAAATAAGATAAAACACAAAGTATTTCCAGTATTTATCCTTTATACGGTTGTAAAAGATAAGAGATACAGCAGCGGCTACGCCTTCTGCCCAGTACATACATTCGAATGCTATTGTTTGGAACTCACTCATTGTGTTTAAATCTTAAATGTATTTATTAGAAAAATTCTGTTTTTTTACTGTCCGGCGGAATCAGGGCACCATGGTTTTGGCAGACCACCCCCTCTTCAGTGTTGTCCTCACCTTTTCCCAATGCCATCGCTCTCTTTTCGAAATGACCACTCTTTGCTAAAGGATTAAAATCATAATTTCCCGGCTCTCCGTTTTCGTCTTCCTTTTTAATGGTCGGAACCATTATCAGTGTATGTCTTCCGGCATATTCCTTCTTCACAGGCGTTTGAGCCATGATATTCCAGTTTTCTGCTTTAGGATAGGCGGCATAATAAAATCTTATTCCGAGATCATCTGTGCTGATATCCGGATTGCCTGCCAGTGATAATGCTTCAATCTCGGAAATAAATTTCTTCAGGGTCGCAAGATCAAAATGGATAGAATGGGCATCTTCTATTCCCAGTTTCTCTTTTATGGATTTCAGCTGATTATTCCTGTAATTATCCACAAGGATCTGGATAAGATCGTGTGTCATGGTGTCGGGTAGCAGCTTAAGGTCCGGGGTTTCAGCTTCCGGGTTTAGATTTGTTTTCATAAGCTAGTTTTTTTAGAATGTTAGTTGATTCCGCAAATTTCGTAAAAAAACAAATCGGCGGGACAGGTTTTTCACTGTTTATTTATGGGAATTTTACGGATTGTTGGTTTTTGGTTAAAATTGTACAGGCTTTAGATAGTTTTAACTAAAAATATTTTAAACCAGCTTCTCAGTAAATAAAAAAATAAGTGCCGCAGATTGGCGTCTGCGGCACTTATTACAAAAATAATATATATGAAAAAAACTACTTATAAGTCGGTTGGCCTGAACACTAGACCGGTTTCTTCGAAATAATCCAGGGTGATGCGGTCTCCGTCATTTACAGTTCCGGCAAGGATTTCCTTCGACAATTTATTCAGCACTTCCTGTTGGATTACCCTTTTCAGCGGTCGGGCACCGAAAGCAGGATCATATCCTTTATTCATAAGATAATCTACAGCATCCTGGGTGGCCGTCATAATGATATTCCGTTTGGCCAGCATATCATTGAATCCTCTCAGCTGATACTGAACAATTTTTCCGATTTCTTTTTTTCTTAAAGGCTGGAAAAGGACCACTTCATCGATCCTGTTCAGGAACTCCGGACGTAAGGTCTGTTTCAGCAGGCCGAAAACCTCATCTTTCGTTTTATCAACAATTTCATCCTGGTTTTCATCGGTGATATTTTCAAAATTCTCCTGGATCAGGTGTGAACCCAAATTCGATGTCATAATGATGATCGAGTTTTTGAAATTCACGACCCGGCCTTTGTTGTCGGTTAAACGACCGTCATCCAGAACCTGCAGCAAGGTGTTGAAAACATCGGGATGTGCTTTTTCAATTTCATCTAAAAGCACCACAGAATAAGGTCTTCTTCTCACTGCTTCCGTCAGCTGTCCGCCTTCATCATATCCTACATATCCCGGAGGCGCTCCGACCAGTCTCGACACACTGTGACGTTCCTGATATTCACTCATATCAATTCTGGTCATATTGTTTTCATCATCGAATAAAAACTCAGCCAAAGCTTTTGCCAGCTCGGTTTTTCCGACCCCTGTCGTTCCCAGGAACAAGAACGAACCGATCGGTTTTTTGTCGTCGCTCAACCCCGCCCTGTTTCTTCGGATGGCATCGGCAACCGCTGTGATGGCTTCATTCTGACCTACCACACGATGGTGAAGCTCATTTTCAAGGTTGAGTAATTTTTCCCTTTCAGACTGAAGAAGTTTGGTCACAGGAATTCCGGTCCATTTGGCGATTACTTCAGAAATATTTTCAGAAGTCACCTCTTCTTTAATCAGTTCGTTCTGATGATTCTGCATTTCCAGCTCAAGCTTGGAGAGCTCATCTTCTTTTTCGCGGAGTTTTCCGTACTGGATTTCCGCTACTTTGGCATAATCTCCGGCTCTTGAAGCTCTTTCGGCTTCCAGCTTCAGGGATTCTATATCTTTTTTAATCTGGGTTAAATCTTCAGATTTTTGTTTTTCTTTCAGCCATTTGGCATTGATCTCGTTTCGTTGCTCGGAAATTTTCGCAATATCTTCTTTCAGATGATCGATTTTGGTCTGGTTGCCTTCCCTTGAAATGGCGGCCAGCTCAATTTCCAGCTGCATCAATCTTCGGTCGAGCACATCCAGCTCTTCCGGTTTTGAATTGATCTCCATTCTTAATTTAGCCGAAGCCTCATCGATCAGGTCAATCGCTTTATCCGGTAAGAAACGGTCAGAAATATATCGCTGAGACATTTCCACAGCGGCAATAATCGCCTCGTCTTTGATTCTTACTTTGTGGTGGGCTTCGTATTTATCTTTAATTCCACGAAGAATCGAAATAGCCGATTCGGTATCAGGTTCTTCCACCATTACTTTCTGAAAACGTCTTTCTAAGGCTTTATCCTTTTCAAAATATTTCTGATATTCGTTCAGGGTGGTTGCACCAATCGCTCTCAACTCTCCTCTTGCTAAAGCCGGTTTAAGAATATTCGCCGCATCCATCGCCCCTTCACCACCTCCGGCACCTACCAGGGTATGGATTTCGTCGATGAAAAGAATGATCTGCCCGTCTGATTTGATGACTTCATTCACCACGGATTTTAGACGCTCTTCAAACTCACCTTTGTATTTGGCCCCGGCAATCAGAGCTCCCATATCTAATGAGTACAATGTTTTGTCCTGCAAATTTTCCGGAACGTCGCCATTGATAATTCTGTGCGCGATTCCTTCTGCGATGGCGGTTTTACCAACACCCGGCTCCCCAATCAAAATCGGGTTGTTTTTTGTTCTTCTGGAAAGGATCTGCAAGACCCTTCTGATCTCTTCATCACGTCCGATCACAGGATCTAATTTTCCTTCCGCAGCTAATTCGTTAAAGTTCTTAGCATATTTATTTAAGGACTGATAGGTTTCTTCTGAGCTTGCAGAAGTCGCTTTGCTTCCTTTCCTTAATTCTTTAATTCCGCCTTCCAGAAGATTTTTCGTCATGCCCATATCTTTCAGCATTTTCGAAACTTCTGAATTGGTTTCCAGTAACGAAAGCCACAAATGCTCGATCGTTACATATTCATCGCCCATTTTTTTAGCGATGTTGGGTGCATCAAGTAATACTTTATTGGCCGACTGGGAAAGGTAGATATTTCCACCCTGCACTTTCGGAAGTTTTTCTAAATTTTCACGGTTGCGCTCTCTTACCAGGGCAGCATCTGCCTCTGATTTTTTCAATAAGAACGGCGAAATATTTTCATCCACCTGAAAAATACCTTCAAGAAGATGCTGAGGCTCAATACTCTGGTTGCCAAACTCCATGGCTACCTGTTGTGCGGCCTGGATGGCTTCCTGTGATTTTACGGTATATTGATTAAGATTCATATATATATTTATTTTTGATTTGTTACTTCTTTTATTTCAGATTCAGACATCAGATTCCAGACCATTATATGAGACTTTATATTAAAATCAAATTAAAACTGATATCTAAAGTCTGATGTCCTTTATCTGATTCAATCATTTAATTCGAAAGCTATATCGCAAAAAGTGTTCAATTATTGATTTTTCAAAAAACAGAGACAAAATTTCCGAAATATACATTTTAGAATAAATTATGAAAGACAAATTTTCCGGTTATGCTTAAATTAAATGAAAATAATCGGAAGAACAGTCATAGATTAGAATTTTGAAATGATAGGAATTAAACCATTAAGATTTTTTTGATTAAAAATTTAATAAAATGAAGACGAACTTCGCTTTAGATAATGATATTGACAATCAGGATATCAAAAATCATAATGCTAAAGTCAGCATATTAAAATCAAAATAATTACTTTTGCCTTTTACCAGATGGAGCTTAAAGAAAAACAAAAGAAAATATTGGATGTTGCCGTTGAACTTTTCAAGGAAAAGGGGTATATGGGCAGTTCTGTGCGGGATTTGGCCACAAAGCTCAATATCAGGGCGGCTTCGTTGTATGCCCACATCCGTTCCAAGGAAGAGATTTTAGAATGGATCTGTTTCGGGATCGCCCAGGAATTTTTCGATGAGCTTCAGGAAGTAAAAAATACGGATGTTCCGCCGAAGGAAAAATTAAATCTTTTCCTGGACAAGCATCTATCGGTTGTCCTTAAAAACCGTGATGTCACCCACATTTACTCCAACGAATGGAAACACCTCGAGGAGCGGCTTCCAGAATTTATTGCCCTGAGAAAAAACTACCAGCAGGAAGTGGAAGAATTGATTTCAAAGATCTTCCGGGCTGAAAAATGGGAACTGAAATCACCTGCCTTTACGACAAGATTCATTCTTCATACCCTGAATAATTCTTATTTCTGGTTTAAAAGAAATACAGAATCTACCTCGGATATTACGGATGAAATCAGGGATAAGATTCTGTATGGCCTTTTGGGGAATAATACGCAGCTGTAAGTTCCCTACTTGAACTGAAGTTCTGCAAGCACCGGAAAATGATCCGACGGATACAGTAGGTTTTCCCTTCTGTCGTTGATATGTCTGTGAGATTTAATCTTAAATCCTTTCACGAAAATATAATCAATTCTTTCTTTGGGAACTTCATTCACATTGAAACCTGTGAAAGTACCTTTTGGACCGTAATGTTTCGTTTCAGAATGATAGAAGCTGTCTTCCATGTTCTGTGACATGATCTTAATAGGTTCCGAATCTTCCGTCAAATTAAAATCGCCGCTCACGGTTACCGGCAGGTTTTTAGGATTCAGCTCTTTGATTTTCTTCAGGATCAGTTCTGAAGATTTTACTCTGGCTACATTTCCTACATGATCAAAATGCAGATTAAGAGCCATAAATTCCTTATTTGATGCCTTGTCTTTGAAAAGTGCGTAGGTACAGATTCTGTTCAGGGCCGCATCCCAGCCTTTGGATGGCTGTTCGGGTGTTTCGGAAAGCCAGAAGGTACCCGATTTAATCACCTGAAGCCTTTTCGTATCATAAAATATAGCGGAGAATTCACCTTTTTCTTTCCCGTCGTCTCTTCCTACTCCTACATAATCATAGTTTTTCAATCCGGTTTTAATATCTTTCATCTGTTCAGGCAGTGCTTCCTGAACGCCGAAATAATCCGGGTGATAATATGTCAGCAGATCCGCAACATCCTGTTTTCTGTTCGTCCATGAATTCTCTTTATCAGAATCAACATTCAGGCGGATGTTGAAGCTCATCACCTTAAGATCCTGAGAAAATCCCAAAGCAAACATCATAAGACTTACGATTGAAAATCTTAAATTCATAATCATATATTTTAATTAGCTTAAGCAAAAGTAAGGCTTATCATGAAGACTGCACTTAATTTAAACATAATTTAAAATAAAAAACTCCGGTATCTTCCTGAGTCTGATGATAAAGTCATTCTATTATTTTACGGCTTTGCGTCGGCTGAAGTCCAGGTATTGTTTGTGATGTTGACATCCGGAATCTGCGATTTCGGGTCAAGCTTCACCTGGTCGATTTCTTTATTCGTATCGGTTTTGAGGGTCCATTCCTTATTTCTTTTCCAGACTTCGATCGGGAGGGTTGCGGTCTGTTCGGTTCCATCTTTGAATCTGATCTGAACAGTCGTCGGCATAGGCAGCTGGCCGATATTCTCCACCGTGATCAGGGCGCCGTTTTTAAAGTCACCGTTTACATACTTCACCTCTTTTACGGCCTGGTCGATCTTCCATTTATTGAAAAACCACCCTCTCCAGAACCAGTTCAGCTCTTCTCCGGAAACATTTTCCATGGTGTGGAAAAAATCCCATGGTGTAGGATGTTTGAATGCCCACCGGTCGATATAGGTCCTGAAAGCTTTATCAAACTTTTCGGGTCCCAGGATAGATTCACGGAGGATCCCTAATCCCAGTTCCGGTTTAAAGTAAGCCAAAACACCGATGCTTCCTTCCTTCATATTATCTGCTCCGGTCATGATGGGCTCGAAACGGTCGTTCATCAGGAAAGGGGCCATTTGCGTAACGTTTTTCTTTTGGTAATATTCCCCTTTGTTGAATGCTTCTGTGGAAAGCTCGTTGATAAAGGAATCGAAGCCTTCATCCATCCAGGCAAACAATCTTTCGTTGGAGCCTACAATCATCGGAAACCAGTTGTGCCCGAACTCATGATCGGTGACGCCCCACAGTTCCGCGCCTTTAGAATTCATGTCACAGAAAACAATTCCGGGATATTCCATTCCGCCTTCGTTTCCGGCTACATTGGTGGCTGCAGGATATGTATAGCTGTACCATTTTGCAGAATAATGTTCGATAGCCGCCTTGGTGTATTCCGTAGATCTTCCCCAGGCTTTGTCTCCGGCACTTTCTGCGGGATAGGCAGATATGGCCAGTGATTTTTTCCCTTCCGGAAGGTTGATCCTTGCGGCATCCAGGATAAAGGCAGCAGAAGATGCCCAGGCAAAATCCCTTGTCCGGCTCATTTTAAACTTCCAGGTTTTTGTTCCGGCTGCTGTATTTTTTCCGATCTCCGATTCGGGACGGATCATGACGGTCTTATCACTGTTCCTGGCTTGTTGCCACCTGCTGTTTTCTTCCCTGGAGTATACCTGTTTCGCATTCAGAAGCTCTCCGGAGGCCACGACATAATGACTGGCCGGAACGGTAATATCCGCTGTTATATTTCCATATTCCAGGTAAAACTCTGAAGCCCCGAGATAAGGAAGGGTATTCCACCCCATAACGTCATCATAGACGCACATTCTCGGGTACCATTGTGCCACGGTAAAGACTTTCCCGTTTTTGGTATCCTGGATTCCCATCCGGTCGGATCCGTATTGGGGAGATACGAAAGAATACTCTATGGTAATCCTGGCAACACCGCCACGGGCCTTTAATTCAGACGGAAGATCGATCTGCATTCTCGTATCGGTAATGGTATAGTGCACCTCCTTTCCGGCAAGCTTTACCGATTTTATCCTGTAGCCTCCGTCCAGCTCTTCACCATGGGCTCCGTTTCTGCTCCCGGTCATCGGAACGACGGCATTTCCCCTGGAATCTTTTGCAAACAGGTTCTGATCGAGCTGAAGCCAAAGAAAGCCAAGTTTATCCGGGCTGTTGTTGGTATAGGTAATATCAGCTGTACCAGTTATTTCATTTTTGGTTTCATCAAGACTTACCCGGAGGTGATAATCTGCCGAATTCTGCCAGTAGGCATGGCCGGGCTGCCCGCTGGCCGATCTTGTTTCCGTACCGGTCTGGGTGTAAAAGAATGGCTTGAAAGCTTCTACGTAATCATATTTAGGAGATTCCTGGGCATGGGCAAAATTCAAAAACGACATGACAGCAAGGGCTGAAGCAAGATTTCGAAATTTCATTTTCATATTATTTTTTTGCCGGTAAGATAACAAAAATAAACACCCCACAAAGAGGAAAAAGAATGATAAATATTCTCAGGTAAGATCTCTGTACGAATGCTTTATCCCTTTTGTCCGAAGTAAAAATCGGTAAGGCTGATCTTTTTAAGGCCTGAGTTCAATATAATGGGATATTTAGAAAGTGTTGGCTTTAGCGAGATTTGCGATTTAATATATTAAAAAAAACAACATATTATTGCTTCATATAACTATAAAATATTTACATTTGCTGCCGAAATATAGTCTGGGAAGGACTACTTTTTTACACACTTGATAAAAAAAACAAATGATGAATCTTCTACAGCCGCCTCTGTTACTGCGTTTATGCTTAAGGATATTGTACTTCATCCTGTTTTACGATGCAGTGTCCATAAAAACTTCGTTTTCAAAGCAAAAACATCAGTATCCAAATAATGAATCTTATCCTTTAAAGATTAACGCAAGCCACTTCAGCCGCCCGCCACCTAGGATTTAAACACCAATGGCACTAATGATATACACTAATGACACTAATATTTTAGTAAAATAAGGTTGTCACTCGGTGAGCTCTTATAAGTGGAACGGCTTTGTGAAACTTAAAGCGCAATGCATAAAAAAGAAATCTTAGCGCTCTTCGTGTTCACAAACACGAAATATAAGTTAAACCTTTTAAAACAATTTTTAAATACAACAAGCAATGAAAAACATTATTACACTGGCTGCCCTGTTCATGAGCCTAAGCATTTTCGCTCAGGTGGGGATTAACAATACTTCCCCGAAGGCTACCCTCGACATCACTCCTAAAACAACCGACGGCAGTAAACCGGAGGGACTTCTTATCCCGCAATTGGATGGTAATTCGCTCAAAACTGCAGCATACAGTATCTCCCAAAAAGGAGTGATTGTCTACGCGAAGTCAGCGGCTAGCCCTACCGACACTAAAACCTTGAATGTTACCGAGGAAGGGTATTACTATTTTGATGGCAGTGTCTGGCAGAAAATGACTGGGGCTTCTGCAGGAGACACTACCAATGACGCCTGGATGAAAGATGCCACCAACGGCCTGGTAAAACTGGGAAGCAAAGCAGATGGAACAGCCAGAGCAGCAGGAACTGACTTCGTGGCAAAAGATAATGGACAAGTGGGAATAGGAACAAGCAGCCCGGATGCCAGTGCGGCTCTGGACCTCACTTCTACCAATAAAGGATTCCTTCCTCCAAGGGTAGCCCTTAACAGTAAAACCGATGTTAGTACTATTACTTCTCCAGCTGCCGGATTAATGGTATATAACACAGGTACAGGACTTCTTAAAAGTACCGGAATGTATTATTGGGACGGGTCACAATGGACAAGCCTGAAAGGTGATGGCGGAACATCTTCCCCCACCGACCTCAATGTTGGGGAGACCAGAACAGCAGTGATTACAGTCCCTACCTCTTCATTCACAGCAGGATCTACCGGAGCTAGCCGTACCTGGATGAACGGAAGAGCTATTAATAATACACAAAGTGTTAATTATAAACTTTTGTCAGATGCCGCCGGAAGCACCAGTGGATTTGTCAATTTTGGTCCTGATGGAGCATTGAGAATGGATTTTGCTTCAGGGGGATATGCGGGATCACAGTATCCGGCTCCTAAAATGGTAAACACATCCTCTTCTGCTATTTTTTACAGTATCAACGGTTTATCAACATATGACGCCAATATATACTCGGGAACAGGTATGTGGTTAAAGGCAGGAGCAGTATGTAAACAAATCGACGGTAATGATGGCTTTTCTTACTCTACCAACGATGCCAGTGAATATGTTAATGCTAATATTCTAATTCATAATACGACTGATGGCAGTGTGCAATTCTATATTGGGACCTGGTCCTTAATGTCTGCCAATGACGGGCTGGGACATAATAATACGTATGGATTATTTACCATTACAAGGTATAAATAAGATCAAATTAATCAAAAACCAACAACGATGTCTAAAATTTCCACCGAATTAACGCATATCTATATCATACCGTTTTAACGGAAGACAATCCCAACGATTTTACAGCGCGCACGACCAGCGAGCGAAGCCTCACTGTTCAAAAGATCTGCTAGGCAGCAGTATCCCGTGGCGGGGCAGATATTTCTGCTTCCTCTATGGAGCATGCTACAGAGCTTTTCCTGAAAGAAATGGCGTACCAGCTGTGTGAAGGGTATTCCGTAAAGCAACTGACGGTAGCATAAGAACAAGAGGATTGCTTCGGTGCAAGCAAGGTGATTGTGAGGGAGCAAGCAAGGGTCTTACTTCGAGGCTTGCAAGAGGCTTGCAAGGTAGCAAGCAACCGTCTTGTTCTAAAACAAACCTATCCGATACTGAAATTAAGGTATATATAATCGCAGAAGCATTTCATCATGAGAGATGGAAATTTTCATCATTGTGTTAGCTCCGGCCTGGGAAACCCTTCCCGGCCGGAGTTTTTTTCGGGGGGAGTGATGGTTGAGTGTGGCATCGTAATAGAACCACCCGGTCAAAAATTCCGTTGGAATTTCCGCCACCCCTCCACAGGAGTGGAATTGGAAGTGGTCGGTGTAAGATAACGAAGGGGTACATACACAGGCAGGACTGGTGGCTTCGAGTCGCCTCAGCCACCATTCAAAAGAATCCACCATTTTCCCTGCAACAGTAACCCCAAAGTCCACCGTAAGAACAGAGTAGGAAAAATTCCCCTCCATTGGAGGGGCGACAAAAATTCTCTGAATTTTTGGTGGGGTGGTTCAAGAAGATTTCGGGACTGGCAGCTTCGATTCCACCAGCCACCATTGAATGGAAGGCTTTATTTTCATCGCCATAAAAACCTATAGAACCAAAGAAACCTTGGTTAAATCGTATGGCTTACGAGCAGCTCGGGTAAAACCACCCCGTCGCAAATTCCTTTGGAATTTCCGCCACCCCTCCACAGGAGTGGAATTGGAAGGGGTCGGTGTAGATGACGACCACCTTGAGGTAGAGTTTGGCGGAGTGCAGAAAGAAAAATGGCGGCTTCGATTTCCCCGGCCGCCATTTAAAGAGTTTTTATCTAAAATTAATTTGATTTCTTTGCTTTGATCATTGCTTCCAAAGCATCCCACATCTCCTGCGGAATATCTTCCAGCATGTTGAATTCTCCGGCGCCCTGAAGCCATTCGCCTCCGTCTATCGTGACTACTTCACCGTTCATATAGGCTGAATAATCCGATACCAGATAAGCGGCAAGATTGGCCAGCTCCTGATGTTCCCCTACTCTTCTCAACGGAACTTTTTTTCTCATATCGAATTTCTCCTGCAGGTCCCCAGGAAGCAATCGGTCCCAGGCACCCTTGGTCGGAAATGGTCCCGGCGCAATCGCATTGAAGCGGATTCCATATTTAGCCCACTCTACCGCCAGAGATCTGGTCATGGCCAGCACGCCTGCTTTGGCACAGGCCGACGGTACCACGTAGGCAGAGCCCGTCCATGAATAAGTGGTAACAATATTTAAAACCGTCCCCGGCGTTTTGGTATCGATCCAGTGTTTCCCGATGGAAAGGGTACAGTTTTTAGTGCCTTTCAACACAATATCCAGAATAGAATCGAACGCGGAATGCGTTAATCTTTCCGTTGGCGAAATGAAATTCCCTGCTGCATTGTTCAGTAAGATATCTATTCTTCCGAATTCTTTTAAGGTAGCTTCTTTCATGGCTTCCACCTCATCCCAGTTTCGCACATCGCATGCCACGCAAAGCACTTTACCTCCGGTCTCTTCCTCAAGTTCTTTAGCTGTCCCCTGTAATTTCTCAAGATTCCTGGAAGTAATAACCACTTTAGCCCCCAGCTGAAGGAAATACCGGGTCATGGCTTTTCCGAGACCGCTTCCTCCTCCGGTTACAATGGCTACTTTGTCTTTCAGGGCATCTTCCCTTAACATCGGCTGTGTATATAGATTCATAATTTTATTGTTTCCGTAAATTTAAGATTTTAAGTTATTCGGCAGGTGATAAATCATATGCTAGCAATAGGAGCTTTTGTTTCCTGCGCCAGGTTCTGCTGCCACTATTTAAATTTAACTAAATTTACGTTTCCATAAAAAATATTTATCCATGAAAAAGCCGCAAGCTTTTATTTTTCTATTTCTTTTGTTTTTCAGCGTATATGGTAAAGCCCAAAAGTTTGAAAGGCTGATCCGGTATGTGAATCCCCTGATCGGCACAGAGAAAATGGGACATACCTATCCCGGAGCGACGGCACCGTTTGGGGCTGTACAGCTCAGCCCGGAAACCGATACGGTTTCTTATGCCCTGAATGGGAAATACAACGGTGAGGTATATAAGTACTGTGCAGGGTACCGTTACGAAGATAAGACCATCGTCGGCTTCAGCTCGACCCACTTCAGCGGAACAGGACATTCTGACCTGGGTGACTTCCTGGTGATGCCGACCGTAGGCAAGCTACAGCTGAACCCGGGGACCGCAACAAATCCCGAAAGGGGCTACCGAAGCCGGTTTTCCCACGAGAATGAAAAAGCGGAAGCGGGATACTACAAAGTAAAACTGGAAGATGATAACATCATGGCAGAGCTGACGGCAACAACAAGAGTGGGGGTTCACCGCTATACTTTTCCAAAGTCTGACCAGGCGCATATTATCCTGGATCTCATGGCCGGAATCTACAACTACGACGGCAAAAATATATGGACCTACGTTCGCGTGGAAAACAGCAATACCATAACAGGCTACCGCCAGACCAACGGCTGGGCGAGAACGAGAACGGTATATTTCGCCATGACATTTTCAAAGCCCTTCAAATCATACGGACAGAAAAATTATGACGGTAAACAGGTGTACAACGGATTCTGGAGAAAGTTTGACCAGACGAAAAACTTCCCCGAAATCGCAGGCAAAAACCTGAGAATGTATTTCGATTTCGATACGGCAGAGAATGAAGCGATTGAGGTAAAACTCGCTATTTCACCGGTAAGCCAGGCCAATGCGATGGAGAATTTAAAGACAGAAACAGGCAGTTTATCTTTCGACCAGATCAAAGCACAGACCCAGGAAAACTGGGATAAGGAACTCCATAAAATCGTCATCAAGGGCACCGAAGAAGAGATGACGAATTTTTATACCGCCCTCTATCATACGTTCATCAACCCAACCACTTATATGGATGCCAACGGAGAGTACAAAGGGCTGGACCAAAACATTCACCAGGCAAAAGGTTTTACGAATTACACCACGTTTTCACTCTGGGATACCTACCGAGCGCTTCATCCTTTCTTTAATATCATACAACCTAAAAGAAATGACGATATGGTAAAATCGATGATGGCACATTACGATCAGTTTTCGATGAAAATGCTGCCCATCTGGTCCCACTACGCCAATGACAACTGGTGTATGAGCGGGTATCACAGCGTCAGTGTGGTGGCTGATGCCATTATAAAAGGAAACTACTCCGGGGACACCCGGGAAGCATTGATGGCCTGCGTGGAAACCGCCAACAAAAGGGACTACGAAGGCATCGGACCGTATATAGACCTGGGATATATTCCCGCCGAGAAAAACGGCACATCGGTTTCCAACACCCTGGAGTATGCGTATGACGACTGGGCCATTGCGCAGCTAGCAAAGCATCTTGGTGAGACGGAAATTTACAATCAGTTCATCAAACGCTCCGAAAACTGGAAAAACAACTTTGATCCGTCGGTCGGGTTCATGCGTCCCCGCCTGGCAGACGGCCGCTTTAAAAAAGATTTTAATGCTTTAAGCACCCACGGACAAGGGTTTATTGAAGGGAATTCATGGAATTATACGTTCTTCGTTCCGCAAAATCCGTCGGAACTCATTCAGCTGATGGGCGGAAAGAAAAAGTTTGCCCCTAAACTGGACGAACTGTTTACCATGCATCTACCCGACGAATTTTTCGCAGACACCGAAGATATTACAAGAGAAGGTATTATCGGCGGCTACGTACATGGTAATGAACCGGCACACCATGTGGCCTACCTCTACAACTGGGCAGGGCAGCCCTGGAAAACCCAGGCACAGATCAGAAAAATACTGGCTATGCAGTATAAAGCAACACCCGATGGATTAGGTGGAAATGACGATGCAGGACAGATGAGTGCCTGGTACATCTTAAGCTCGCTCGGGTTTTATCCTGTGGCGCCAGGCTCGGAAGAGTATGCGATCGGAAGCCCGGCAGTAGACCATGCCGTATTACATTTAGAAAACGGAAAGACATTTACCATTGAAGCGATCAATCAAAGTCCGAAGAATGTGTATGTACAGAAAATTCTTTTGAATGGCAAAGAGATAAAAAACTTCACGCTGAAACATTCTGATCTGACGAATGGAGGGAAATTGAGCTTTTATATGAGTGCTAAAGCGAAAAAGTAATTCTTTGACACAAATAGCACGGATGTCTTTTACAAATAATTGTTTGTCATTCTGAATGGAGGCATGACAAATGGGAATCTCTATTGACAATTCATCTCCCGCTGATTTTGCTAATTGTGCAGATAATTCTGTTGTAAATTTGTTGCTCTTAAAATTCAAAAAACAACAATCTGTAATTTGCATACGACAATCAGCGTTTTGCATACACCGGTTTTTGAGTTTCTGCTGAATTTTGTATCAGTAAAAATAAAACGATATGAAATTAAATCATGTAAAATTAGGAAGCCAGGGACTAACCGTTCCGAATATTGGCCTGGGATGTATGGGAATGACGGGATTCGGAGATGCAGACATGTACGGCAAAACCGATGAGAAAGAAGCCATCGCCACCATTCACCGCTCTTTAGAACTGGGCGGCAACTTTCTTGACACCGCAGATTTGTACGGCCCTTTTAAAAATGAACAATTAATAGCCAAAGCGATTGAAGGGAGTCGGGACCAGTACATCATCGCCACCAAATTCGGATGGGAGATCGATGACAACGACCAGGTGACCTGGAAGATCAACGGAACCAGAGATTATGTAAAAAAATCTGTAGAGCGTTCTCTGAAAAACTTAAAAACAGATTATATCGATCTGTACTATATGCACCGCCTGGATAAAAATACGCCAGTCGAAGAAACCGTAGGCGCTATGAGCGATCTCGTAAAGGAAGGAAAAATAGGATACATCGGCCTGTCGGAAGTGTCTTCGGAAACCGTGAAAAAAGCACATGCCGTTCACCCCATTTCCGCAGTACAGAGTGAATATTCTTTATTTGAAAGAACCGTAGAGGAAAAAGGAGTTCTGAGCACCCTGAACGAAATGGGAATCGGTTTTGTAGCCTACTCGCCTCTGGGCAGAGGGTTCTTATCCGGTCAGATCCGGACCATTGACGATTTGCCGGAAAACGATTTCCGAAGAGGGATCCCACGCTTCCAGGAACAGCATTTCTATAAAAATATCGAGCTGGTGGATGCTATCGAACGTATGGCTAAAGAAAAAAACATCACCTCATCCCAGCTCGCCCTGGCCTGGATCATCAGCAAAGGCATTCTCCCGATTCCCGGAACGAAGCGCAGAAAGTATCTCGAACAGAATATCGAAGCGGCCAATATTCAGCTGAGTACTTCTGAAGTTCAGCAACTGGAAAGTATTGTTCCCCTGGGAACGGATACCGGGGCTACCTACGACGAATTCGGAATGGGATTGCTGGATTATTAGCGTAATCGTTTAAAATAATTCAAACCTCGCAGGTTTTTGAAACCTGTGAGGTTTAAAACGTGATACTGTCAGCCTTATAATTATTATATTTACTCATTAAACCAAGATCATGAATACCATACAATCTATTTCCCAGTTTCACCGGCTGCTTTCGCTTCCGGAACCAAAGCACCCTATGGTAAGCGTCGTGAACCTCCATGAAAGTGTTTTCCTTGAGGATGAAGTATGGAAAGGTTTTGTAAGCCGTTATTACTGCGTGGCCCTGAAGCGGGAAGCAACAGGAAAAATAAAATACGGACAACAGCACTACGACTATGACAAAGGCGTCCTCAGTTTTACGGCACCCAACCAGGTTCAGTATCTGGATCTGGCCACCATGGATTGTAAAAACACCGGCTACCTGCTGGTTTTTCACGAAGACTTCCTGTTGGGGCATCCCCTGGCGAAGAGCATTTCTTCCTATGGTTTCTTTTCGTACGCCGTCAATGAAGCTTTACATTTATCTGAAGATGAAGAGAACGACCTGCTTCAGATCTTATTCAAAATAGATAAGGAGTGCCGGCATATCGACCACCATACCCAGGAAATTATCCTGTCGCAGATTGAATTGTTGCTGAATTATTCCAAACGTTTTTATGAACGGCAGTTTATCACCCGGAAAAACGGCAGCCACCAGCTTTTAACCAAATTTGAATCTTTCCTGAATGAATACTTTGAAAACCAGTCTTCTGAAAAAGGCCTTTTAACCGTTCACCAGATCGCCGAAATGATGAATCTTTCCCCGAATTATTTAAGTGACCTTTTAAGAGTTCATACCGGACAAAATACCCAGCAGCATATTCACGAAAAACTGATCAGCAAGGCCAAAGAGAAACTTTCGACCACAGAGCTTTCGGTGAGTGAAATTGCCTATGAACTGGGGTTTGAACATTCACAGTCGTTCAGCACATTGTTTAAAAAGAAAACGAATATGTCGCCGTTGGAATTCAGGCAGTCTTTTAACTAAGTATGGAAATTTTCTCTCGCAGATCGAGCTGATCACGCAGATTTTTCGGAACCTGGTGATTTGTAGGTTTTACTCAACCTGCGTGAAATTTACATTTTGAATCAAGTAAATCTTACTTTTCGAAAATATCTTCTTTGATGTTCTTCTTATGATTTTTTCCCCAATTGGAAAGTGACATGATCACTTCTTTCAAGGTTTTGCTGTAATCGGTGGAAATATATTCTACCACGACCGGCATCTGTTCGGCATGCACGACTCTCTTTACAAATCCGTTCAGCTCGAGGTCTTTCAGCTCATTGGAGAGTACCCTTGCCGAAATTCCCGGAATATTCCTTTGCAGCTCATTGAACCTGATATTCCCATTTTCCTGCAAAACAATAATAATCTTAAGCTTCCATTTTCCGCCAATGACATAAATGGCATCCTCAACAGCAGAAAGATGTTCGGTGCATCCCTGAGCAGTTATAGTTTCTTCTAAAAACTCCGTATTTTTCATAAGTCTCTTTTTCAACTAACCTAAAAGTTACTACTAACCTTTTGTTCACTACTTACTTTTCACAAGCAAATGTACATAATTTTGTTGAAGAAATTTTTAATATTCAAACAATGAAAAACGTACTTCATATTATTACAAGCCCGAGAACGGAAGTTTCCGCAAGCAGAAAACTGGGCAAAGCCATTATTGAAAAAATAAAGGGAAAATATTCGGATGCCGTTGTAAAAGAGCGGGACCTTACCCAGAATATGGTTCCCATTTTAGAAGAAATTCACATCAATACTTTTTTCACACCAGCGGAAAACCATTCTCCGGAGCAGGCAGAAATCAATGCATATTCAATAGGATTAATTACAGAACTGCAGGAAGCAGATATTATTGTAGTAGACTCTCCTATGTATAACTTTTCGGTTCCGGCAGGGCTGAAATCTTATTTTGATTTTACTTCCAGAGCAGGATATACTTTTAAATATGATGAAAACGGCCCTAAAGGTTTACTGAATAACAAAAAACTGTATATTGCTTTTACATCCGGAAATGTTTATTCGGAAGGTCCTTATCAGGTATATGATTCTAATGTTCCTTATGTTAAAAATGTTTTTGGATTTTATGGTGTTTCAGACGTCACCGTTTTCCGTGCAGAAGGCCTGTCAATTCCCGGAATTATGGAAAATTCACTAGAAAAAGCCATTGAAGGCATTACGATAAATTAATTTAAATATAAACAAACGGCAGCTTTTTCAGATTGAAAAGGCTGCCGTTTGTTTTAAGATCGGCTTTGGCTAAAGGTCACTCCTTTGATACAACGACGCTTTATAATTACTCCTGAACTTCAAAAAGCAAACGTTCCCCGAATTTCTGTTCATTGATCTTTCCGTTTTCGTAAACGAGGTTTCCATTCACAAAAGTGTGGGTCACTTTAGAATGGAAATTCATACCCTCCAGAGGGCTCCATCCGCATTTGTAAAGGATGTTTTCCTTGGCAACGGTCCAGTTTTCGTTGAGGTCCACTAAAACAAGATCTGCCTTATACCCTTCACGCACAAAACCCCGCTTTTCTATTCTGAACAAAATGGCCGGGTTATGAGACATTTTCTCAACGATTTTCTCTAAAGAAATCTTACCGTTTCTATAATTTTCCAGCATTACCACCAGAGAATGCTGCACCAAAGGCGCTCCCGAAGGACACTTGGTATAAACATTCTGCTTCTCTTCCCAGGTATGCGGCGCATGATCGGTCGCAATAACATCGATTCTGTCATCCAGCAGTGCTTCCCAGAGACCGTCTTTGTCTTTTTGGGTTTTTACGGCAGGATTCCATTTGATCAGCCCGCCTTTGGTGTCGTAATCTTCGTTGGTGAAAGTAAGGTGGTGCACACAGACTTCCGCGGTTATTTTTTTATCTTTTAAGGGGATGTCGTTCCTGAAAAGTTCCGTCTCCTTTGCGGTCGACAAGTGGAAAACGTGAAGCCTCGCGCCGGTCTTTTTGGCAAGCTCGATCGCCTTTGAAGAAGATTTATAGCAAGCCTCTTCACTTCTGATCAGGTGATGGAATTTCACCGGAATATCTTCTCCATATTGATCAATATATTTTTGTGTATTGGCCCTGATGGTCGCTTCGTCTTCACAATGAACAGCGATCAGCATTTTGGTATTGCTGAAGATCTTTTCCAGCGTTTCGGGGTTGTCCACGAGCATATTGCCTGTTGAAGATCCTAGGAATAATTTGATTCCCGGAACATTTCCCGGGTTTGTCTTCAGGACCTCTTCCAGATTGTCATTGGTTCCGCCCATCATAAAACCGTAGTTGGCATAGGCTTTTTGGGCAGCAATTTCGTACTTAGCGGCCAATAATTCCTGTGTTACGGCATTCGGAACGGTATTGGGCTGATCGATAAAGCTGGTTGTGCCGCCGGCAATGGCCGCTTTAGATTCGGTTTCTATATCTCCTTTATGGGTAAGCCCGGGTTCGCGGAAATGCACCTGGTCATCGATAACGCCGGGCAAAAGATATTTCCCCGAAGCATCAATGATCTGATCTGCTTCTTCAGAAATTCGAGTATCTATTTTGGAGATTAAATCATTTTCAATTAAAATATCGCCTTCAAAGATCTTTCCTTCGTTGACGATTTTTACATTTTTGATTAAGGTCTTCATTTTTACTTAGAAATTAGATGTTAGAAATTAGAAGTTAGTTTTAAGATTATACATATTAATAAGACATCATATTGATCACTCATTTCCAACTTCTAATCTCTAGCTTCTATAAAAGCAAAATTAAGGTTTATGAATGAATTTTAATCCAGCCGACAACAAATCAATTTCTAAATATTTACATTTGCATAAAATTTCAGATTTTGAAGAAGCTTCTTAATGAGACTATTATTTATGGAATCGGGGCGATTATGCCGAGAATAATTGTCGTATTGCTGAATTACCTATTTATTAAAAATATAGACAATAGTGCATTTGCCATTTTCACCAATCTCTATGCGCTGATATCATTTGTCAATATTGTTCTTTCTTTCGGCTTTGAAACTGCATATTTCAGATTTTCATCGGATAAAGATAACGAACAAAAAGTTTTCAACACCTCTTTCTGGTTCTTAACAGGCTTATCAACAGTTTTCCTGATTTTGGTTTTATTTTTTAACCAGCCTATTGCCAATGTTTTTGGATATTCGACCACTCCTGAATATATCAGATGGTTTGCCTGGATCGCATTTTTTGATAATATCATGGTGATTCCTTTAGCCTGGTTCAGGTTTCACAACAGGCCAGTAAAATATACTACCGTAAGAGTCATCCAGGCAGTCTTCCAGAGTGCTTTCGCGATTGCTTTATTTCTTTATATTCCGCAAGAGTTCAGTTTAAAGTTTGGCTTAAAAGAAAAGGTTTCTTATCCCTTTTACAGTAATCTGGCGGCGAGTTTTTTAGGAATTCTTCTTGTTCTGCCCATTATTATTAAAGTAAGATTACAGTTTTCAAAACATCTTTTTTTTGAAATGCTCAAATATTCCTGGCCGATCATGATTGCAGGTCTGGCGTTTATGGTCAATGAGAACTTCGATAAATTCATTCAGAAATTCATTATTAATGATGGTGATGCCGGAGCTTATGGAGGGTGTTACAAAATGGCCGTTTTAATGACACTCTTTGTCACAGCTTACCGAATGGGAATCGAGCCTTTTTTCTTTAAACAGATGAACAATGAAAATGCTAAGCATACTTACGCCAAAGTAACAGAGTATTTCTCATTCTTTGCATCAATAGTTGCTTTGGGCATTATTGCGAATGTTTCTTGGCTTAAGCATTTACTCGTTCCTAATAGTTCATACTGGGTTGCGCTTAATATTATTCCGATCATAGTTATCGCCAATTTATTTTTTGGAATTTATTACAATCTTTCTACTTGGTACAAAGTGACAGACCGAACCAGAGTGGGAACCTATATTTCCTGGACAGGTGCCATCATTACGATCATTTTAAACTTCGCCTTTCTGAGAAAATATGGTTTTATGGTTTCTGCATGGGTAACGCTTGCTGCTTATTTTACGATGATGATTTTGTCTTATTTTTTAGGTCAGAAATATTACCCTATTCCCTACAGAATGAAAAAGATCTCTTTTTTTGTGATCCTTCTGATTGTTTTCAGCTACATCATCGTGAAATTTTTCGATTACAATTTGTGGATCGGAAACCTGCTGTTCATCGTATACGCCGGAATTCTGATCTATTCAGAAAAAAACATGCTGCTTTCGAGAATCAGAAAATAACTTTGGTCCTGTATTTGTTGCATTGGGTTTCATTTAACTTAAATAATACTTAAACAAGTAAGGGTACCCTGACAAGCGTTTTATTATTATCTTTATACGAAATTACTTACTAAACGAAAAATATACTATATAATTATGAAAATTATCGTTCCTATGGCTGGGCGTGGTTCCAGATTACGTCCACATACTCTTACCGTTCCGAAACCACTGATTCCGATTGCAGGCAAACCGATCGTACAGAGACTGGTAGAAGATATCGCCAAGGTTGCAGGAGAAGAAATTGAGGAAGTAGCCTTCATTATAGGGGACTTTGGCCCTGAAATTGAAAAATCACTGCTTCAGATTGCTGAAAAACTGGGCGCAAAAGGCAGCATTTATTATCAGAATGAGCCGCTGGGTACAGCACACGCCATCAAATGCGCGGAACAGTCAATGACCGGCAATGTGGTCATCGCTTTTGCCGACACCCTTTTCCGTGCCGATTTTATTCTGGATAAAAATTCTGACGGTGTGATCTGGGTGAAAAGCGTAGAAGACCCTTCTGCTTTCGGTGTTGTAAAACTCGATAATTACGGATTTATTACCGATTTCGTTGAAAAACCACAGACTTTTGTTTCAGATCTTGCCATCATCGGAATCTATTATTTCAACAGCGCAGAGAAGCTAATGGATGAGATTAATTACCTGATGGACAATAACATCAAGAACGGCGGAGAATACCAGCTTACGACAGCTCTTGAAAACCTGAGGGCAAAAGGGGCAAAATTCACGTTAGGCAAAGTAAATGACTGGATGGATTGCGGAAACAAAAATGCTACCGTGGAAACCAACAGCAAGATCCTGGCTTATGAGCAGGAAGAAATGTCGCATTTCCCGGCTTCGGCTCAGATCGAAAATTCACTGATCATTCCGCCTTGTTTTATTGGGGAAAACGTAAAAATATCCAATTCAAAGGTAGGCCCGGGAGTTTCACTGGGGAATAATACGATTATCGTTAATTCAAATATTGAAAACTCTTTAATTCAGGAAAATACAAAAATCAACCACGGAAACCTTTCCAATTCCATGATCGGAAATTCTGCACAGTATTTTGGTGTGGCGAGGGAAATTTCTCTGGGAGACTATTCGGTTCTGGATTTTTTATCAAAATAATTTGACAAAAAATTATCAACGTAAAATAACTATCTTCAGACCACACAAAAGATTTTGTGTGGTTTGGCGTTAATATTGCACCCTAATTTTTAAAATTGAAAAAAGGTAAATACATGAAAAACTGGATCATAGTACTCTTATTGATGTTTGTTGCCACCTCTTGCAAGACGAGAAATGCAGCAAGAAAAACCAGTAAAAATATCAAAATAGACAGTGCTTTCGTCATGGAAGAAGATCAAAATCCGAAAGACTCTAATGAACCAGTCAGAAATAAGCTTCCGTTTTTTGAGCACGTCATCCCGATGCCACAATTCGAGCAGATTAAAATAAGCAGTAAAGTCAATGTAGAAACGGGAAGTTTTGTTCCTACGCTTGATGCTACCATTTATATCGAAAAAGATAAAAAAGTATGGATGAATCTTACGGCTTTCATTATCACCGTTGCCCGCGGAATTGCAACTCCCGAAGGAATTAAAGGCCAGGATAAAACCAGCAAAACCTATATCGATTCCGACTTTGATTATCTTAATAATCTTCTGAATGTCAATTTTATTGATTATAAATCCCTGGAAAAAATTCTTTTGGGTAGGACTTTCGTTAAAATCAACGATTCTCAGTTTACCCTTACCCAGAATGCGCAGGGCTTCAAAATGATTTCGAATGTCAACCAGAAAATCGTGACCGATGAAAAAACAAGAGAGTATAAAATTGAGTTGAATTACGATAAAAATTATGATCTCTTCAATGTTAATCTTAAAGACGTCCTGTCGCCCGATGAGCTTAATGTATCCTACAGCAACTGGGAAGAAATCAATGGAATCCGCTTGCCGAAAAGTGTTAAAATAATTATAAAAGGCTCAAAAAGCAGTCAGATTTTACTGGAAAATACGAAATTTGACTTTTCGAGGATGGATACACCCTATTCTGTGCCATCCAGTTATAAGAAAATTGAGATTAAATGATTAAAAAATTTAGCTTTTTAATAGGTATTTTATTGTTCACACTGCATTATGGGCAAAGCGGTAAAAAGGAACAGTTGCAAAAACAAAATGCTGAACTTAAAAAACAAATTGCACAGATAAATACAGATTTAGCAAAAACAAGAAATGAATCAAAGCTCTCTGTAGCCTATCTTGATAATGTTAATAAAAAACTGGTACTCAGGGAAAAGGTATATAATAATACCCAGAAAGAAAAGAGATTCATTGAGGATGAAATTTATCTTCGGCAGCTGGAAATCAACCGCCAGAACAGAGAGTTGAAAATCCTGAGGGAGAATTATGCAAAGGTTCTGGTAAATGCTTATAAGAATAAAGGCGTGCAGAATAAGGTAACCTTTATCCTTTCTGCTAAAAATCTTGGTGAGGCTATACGAAGAGTTCAGTACCTAAAGCAATATTCCGATTACCAGGACAAGAAAGCGGCAGAGATCACTACTGCGGCCGCCAAAATAAAACAGTCTATTGCACAGAAACAGAATTCTGTGAAAGAAAAGGCGAATCTTTTGGCGAATCAACAGAAAGATTTAACGACAATCAATGCCGAAAGAACCCAGAAGGAGCAACTTGTGGCTGATTTTAAGAAAAATGAATCTAAACTTACCGCAGAACTCAGACAAAAACAGTCTCAGTCTAAAGCACTGGAAGGCCAGATCAGGTCTATTATTGCTGAAGAAATAAGAATTGCAAAAGCAGAAGAAGAGGCAAGAAAGAAAGCTGAAGCTGAAAAAATCCGTCTTGCCAAAATTGCAGCCGAAAGAGAAAAAGCAAGGATTGAAGCCGAAAATAAAGCAAGGGCCGCAGCGCTTGAAAAAGAAAGATTAGCCGCAGAAGCCGAATCGAGAAAAGCAACAGAGCTTGCTGCAAAACGGGCTGAAGAAGAGAGAAAACGTAATGAGGATGCTGCAAGATCAGAAGCCACCGCCAGAGACGAAGCCCGAAAAGTAGCCGCTAAAAAGGCATCTGATGAGGCTGCAACAAGAGCAAAAGAAGCATCTGAAAAACTAGCGGCAGCACGTGCAGCAGAAGCAGCACTGGCCAAAAAGAAGGAAGACGACAAAAAAGCCGCAGAAAGCAAAGCAATGACCAGTTATGGCGTTACGACCGTTGCCGGAAGCAACTTTGCAGACAGTAAAGGAAGGCTTGGTTATCCTGCGGATAAAATAGGACAGATCACGCACCGCTTCGGAAGACACCCCCATCCGGTATTTAAAAATATCGATGAAGAGAACAACGGGATTAAAATATCCGTACCCTCCGGAACCAGAGCAAAATCAGTATTTCCGGGAACCGTTTCATCTGTTCTGGCAAACAGCGACGGAACCAAAACGGTTATCCTTAAACATGGCAATTATTTCACCATTTATTCCAATCTGGGAAGTGTAAGCGTTTCCAAAGGACAGCAGGTCTCTGCCGGAACTCCCGTAGGAGTGATAGGACAGGACTTCGACGGCACCTACACCCTTGATTTCCAGGTATGGAACGGAAGCACACCGGTTGATCCTTTAGGTTGGGTTTCTTATTAAAAAAAGATTAACTTTGTAAAAAATTTAGCAATGAACACATTAACAATATTGTCATTATCCTGGCAACATATCCTTATCGTAGCCATCATTCTTCTTTTACTTTTCGGAGGTAAAAAAATCCCTGAATTAATGAGAGGAGTAGGTTCCGGTATTAAAGAATTTAAAGATGCAGTGAAGGAAGAGGACAAACCTGGTTCTGAAAACAAGACCACAAACAACAATTCTTCTACCAACTAAACATTTTATCATTCGATGAATTTTACAGAGACTGCATGGAAAGTCTTCAATCAATCTATTGAAGATTATCACGTGTCTGATGACGTTAACACCCTAATTAATAACCCGTTCGAAAAAGACACTTTGGAACGGATTTTGTATGCAAAGAACTGGATTGATACCGTTCAATGGCATTTGGAAGATATAATTAGAGATGAAAATATTGATCCGGCTGAAGCCCTCCAACTTAAAAGGGCTATCGACGCTTCCAATCAGAAAAGAACTGATCTGGTAGAATTTATAGACAGCTGGTTTCTTAAAAAGTATGAAAGTGTAACTCCTAAACCTGACGCAAAAATCAACACAGAGACTATCGCATGGGCGGTAGACCGGTTGTCAATTCTCGCGCTCAAGGTTTATCATATGTCGTTAGAAGCTAATAGAGATTCGGCATCGCAAGAGCACAGGGCCACATGTCAGGCTAAATTAGACGTACTCCTTGCACAACATGAAGATCTGTCTACTTCTATTAATCAGTTGCTTGCTGATATTGAGAACGGTGATGTTAAGATGAAAGTGTACAAACAAATGAAAATGTACAATGATGAAAGTCTTAACCCAGTCCTATATCAAAAGGGGCAGCAAAAATGAAACGATTTCTTTTTTTTGGAGTATTATTAATTATAGCATCTTGCGCAACGGAAAAACCAAATTTTTCTCCGTTGTCCAATGGGTTTTATAGCGAAACCAAAACATCCGATTCAGATAAAGGAGCAAAAAACAGCATCAATATTAATGTAAAAGGTAACGTAAATGCTTCTGAAATTTCTAATCTGATCTCTACTTTTCCACAATTCAAAAATACAGCTCTAAACAGTGAAATTACCGCATTAAAGTATAGCCTGCAAAACTACCTTTATGCTATAGACGCTGATAATATGAACGGAAAAAACAAAGCGATAAAAGACTTCGAAAAATCTTATAAAAAAGTTCAGAAACTAAGAACAGATCTTAGCCAGGATGATAATGAAATTCTTAACCGTTATCTCGTAAGGCTTAAAACAAATGTTTCTGCAATTGAAGACTACATAAAGGGAAATTAAACAAATTAAGGGGTATCAATGATTAAAATTCAGGCAGAGTCCAATGTTCCTACGGAATACGGGACTTTCCGAATGATAGCTTTGTCCGAAAACGAAAACGACTGGATGCCTCACATGGCGATCATCGCAGAAAAAACAGATTTTTCAAAGCCTGTCAATGTGCGTTTCCATTCAGAATGTATCACCGGAGAAGTTTTTCATTCAAAAAAATGTGAGTGTGGCCAGCAACTCGATGCTGCCATGAAATATATCCATGAAAATGGAGGAGTTATTATCTACCTTCGACAGGAAGGAAGAAATATCGGGATCATCAACAAATTAAAAGCATATTCTTTACAGGAAAAAGGATTTGACACCGTAGAAGCCAATCTTAAATTGGGACTGCCGGCAGATGACAGGAACTTCGGGGTCGCTATTGAAATCCTGAATTTACTTGAAATAAAAGACATCAATCTTCTGACCAATAACCCTGAAAAGGTAAAATACGTAGAAGAAAGTAATGTACATCTCAATTCGAGAATCCCTCTGCAGATTCCGGCCAATGAAATCAGCCGCGGATATCTACAGACAAAAAAAGAATATTTTGGACATATTTTAGATGACAATGGTAAATAAGAATAAAGCAAAGCTCCGGAATAAATTATTCCGGAGCTTTTTTGTAATTATAAAAAACTGAAAAGATATATTTTTATTTAAATGAATAAGTCTTTATTCTTGATTCATCAATATTGTAATATTTGATTACTGCATTGTAATCGGATTTATCAACAGTATTTACATTTTTTCCTGCACTGGCCGGAACCAAAACGATTCTGAAAGTCTGGTTTGCCAAATACTGCGTCGCTTCCGAAGGAGACATCTGTGTTTGCTGATTAAAGTTTGCAGCTGTTCTGATGTTAACTTCCTGTGTATTGAAATCAAAGTTGTAATCAAGCTCTCTTCCTGTAGGATATCCTGAAACATCATCTAAATAATAGGTCTTAGGAATACTCTGCCAAGTATTGGCAACTCTTCTGTATACCAGAACAACGTCTGTACTCTGAATGTTAATATCTAGTGATAATGTCCAGCCCCCTGCACTGGTAAATGTTCCTGTTGCATCTCTGGATTGTGAATATGTATCGTAATCTGTATTATCATCCTTACAACTGAATATAAATAAGCCGACAATGGCTAATAGTAAAATTGGAAGAAATTTTTTCATTTTATAAAAGTTTAGTTATTGTTTATTATTTATAAAGCGTATTCAAATCATATACCAAAAATTTCAAAAACATTGTTTTCCTCATCTTTTTAATTGTATTTTTGTTATTATTCAAAATCATGAAGAAACTGATTCGTACATCTTTTTGTATTTTTTTATTGTTGAGCTTAAAAATTACAGCGCAGTATATCCCTCAGAATCTGTCGAAAGAAGACCTTAAAAAAGCCAATCACTGGGTAGATAAAACCTATAGAAAACTATCCCAGGACGAAAAGCTCGGGCAGTTATTCATTGTTGCATTGTATACCAATAAAGGTGAAAATGAAATCAGTAACGTCAGAAATATTGTCGTTAACGAAAAAATCGGAGGCCTGATCCTGATGCAGGAAGATGCCGCAAGAGAAATCAATCTGGTCAACGAATTTCAGCAAAAATCTCAGGTTCCTCTAATGATCGGAATGGATGCTGAATGGGGCATATACCAAAGGATTGCCAAAGCACATAAATTTCCATGGGCAATGACGCTCGGAGCCATTCAGGATAAGAATCTCATCCGGCAGATGGCCGCCAAAATTGCAGAAGACTGCCACAGAATGGGTATCAACTGGGATTTTGCGCCGGTTGTAGACGTGAATACCAACCCCGATAATCCGATAATCGGGAACAGAAGCTTCGGATCTGAGGTAAGCAATGTCATCACTTCCGCTTTGGCTTATGCGAACGGACTTCAGGATCATAATATTTTGGCCGCCATTAAACATTTCCCCGGGCATGGCGACACCAGCACAGATTCGCATCTTGACCTTCCTGTTGTTTCCCATAGTATAGAAAGGCTGAATACTATTGAGCTCGCTCCTTTCAAAGCATTAATGAATAAAGGCATTGGGGGTGTTATGGTAGCGCATTTATATGTTCCAGCCTTGGAATCGGGAAAAGGGATTCCGGCTTCCGTATCTAAAAACATCATTACAGGCTTACTGAAAGATCAACTGGGGTATAAAGGATTAATCATCACCGATGCCCTGAACATGGGTGCCGTAGCGAATAAATACAAACCCGGCGAACTGGATGCCATGGCTTTTAAGGCCGGAAATGACATCATGCTGTTTTCACAAGGCGTTGCCGAAGGTAAAAAACTGATTCAAAAGGCAATCGATAACGGCGAAATCCCGCAGTCGAGAGTGGAAGAAAGTGTAAAGAAGATTCTTCTGACGAAATATTTTTTAGGATTAAACCAATACAATCCCAGAAATCCTGAGAATATCAATTCAGATTTAAATAATGAATCTCACAAAACTTTGGTTCAGGACTTATACGCCAATGCCTTGACATTAATAAAAGATGATAAACAACTGCTTCCGGTACAGGGAAGACAGACGTATTACGTCCCTTTAGAAGAAGCTCCTTACCAGACATTCGCCAATGAAATGGGACCGGACGTGATCATCAAAAGAGCCGGAGAGATCAATACAATTCCGGCAAATTCTACCGTGATTGTCGGATTCCATAAAGACAATTCGACCGCTTACAAACCTTATAAAATTTCAGAAGCTTCAAAAAAGGTTTTGGCAGAACTCACCAAGAATCAGAATGTGATTCTCACCGTTTTCGGAAGTGCCTATGCCTTAAAAGACATCGATATCTCAAAGGTTTCCACGGTATTGATTTCTTATGAAAACAATGATGATTCCATGACGGCTACGGCCAGAGCCTTAAAAGGGCAGACCAAAATATGGGGACGCCTTCCGGTTTTGGTCAATGACACCTTAAAACCGGGAATGGGAATTGATTTAGATAATTCACAAAAATAATTTCTATAAAACAAATGATGTTAAAGATGAGTAAACTTTTGACGGTTTTAGTGGTTACTATTTCCTTCAATGTAAAGGCGCAGCAATTTGATGCCACTTTGTATTTTCTGGACGGCAGCCAAAGAACAGGAAAAGCAGATATGGTATCTAACGAAGAGCCCAAACTGGCATTCATAGAAAATGGCTCTAAAAAGAAGGAAAAGATAAAAATTAATGTATTGGATAAAGTAGAATATATCAATCCGGAAAACAATCAGTCTGTAACGGCTGAATTAAAGGAGTATACCTATTATTTCTTATCCGAGAAACCAAAGACCCAGTATTGCTGGATGGGCAAAGTATATACAGATGAGAACTTCACTATGTATACCGCTTATGGATACGATGGCGGAATAATGAGTGGAAATCACTATACTTCCGTACCGTCTTCAGTAGTTAATTTTTTTCTTCAGTATAAAAACGAAAAACCGCAATTGATTTATTTTGATACGAGTATTTTAACGATCAATAAAAATAAAATCCTGAAAAGACATATCAGGAAATTCTTCAGCGATAAATGTCCTCAGCTGGTTCATGACTTTGAAGAAGAAAAAATTAAGATTAAAAATAATAATCCGGAAATACTCATTGAGTATTATAACAAGAACTGCAGTACAAACAATTAAGAAATACCAACAATATAAATGAAAATAGGCATCCTTTGCTATCCTACCTACGGTGGAAGCGGAATTGTAGCAACAGAACTGGGCATGTCACTGGCCAATAAAGGCTATGAAGTTCACTTTATCAGCAATGCGCTCCCGGCGAGACTGGATATTACGAATCCTAATATTTTCTTCCACAGGGTAAATGTTCAGACCTACCCGCTTTTCCAGTATCAGCCTTATGATATTGCCCTGAGCTCGATGATCTACCGGGTTGTCAATCTTTACAAACTGGATCTTCTTCACGCACATTACGCTATTCCCTATGCCTATGCAGCCTTTACAGCCAAGCAGATGCTGAAAGAGGATGACAACGACATACCTTTGGTGACCACTCTCCACGGAACGGATATTACGCTGGTGGGCCAGCATCCAAGCTATAAGCACGCGGTGGAATTTTCCATCAACCAGTCTGATGCCATCACTTCCGTATCTGAAAGCTTAAAGAGAGATACTTTACAGTTTTTTAAAATTAAAAAAGAGATCCAGGTCATTACCAACTTTATTGATAATTCTGAATTTGATGAATGCAATGAATGCCAACGGACACAATTTGCCAATCCGGATGAAAAGATCCTGATTCACGTTTCGAACCTGCGGCCGGTAAAACGGGTGGATGAAGTACTGCAGATCTTCAAAAATGTACAGAAAAAAGTAAAATCAAAATTAATCATCATCGGTGAAGGGCCCGATATGGAAAAAGTCAACCAGTTCCTGGAAGAAAATTCTGATCTGATCTCAAAGATCCGTCTGCTCGGGAAAGTAAATGATCTGTACAGAATTCTTCAGCTTTCCGATGTGTTCTTATTGCCTTCGGAGCAGGAAAGTTTCGGTCTCGCAGCATTGGAAGCCATGGCCGCCAACACCCCGGTAATCAGCTCCAACGCAGGAGGAATTCCCGAAGTAAACATCCAGGGAGAAACCGGATTTTTAGCCGAAATCGGAAATGTGGAAGCCATGAGCAACTATACCATTAAGCTGCTGAGCAATGAAGAACTTTTAACCCAAATGAAAAAGAATGCCAAAGAGCAGGCGATAAAATTTGATCTGAAAAACATTCTTCCTATCTACGAAGCGATGTACAGAACGACCATCGAAAATTTTAAGAACGAACTGACCAAAGCATAGGCTTTTTCACAGAATTCAATACAGGCCGCTGTCCTAAATTCCGGATAGTCCTTTTTTATAACAACCCCTACTTTATCTCAAAGTAGGGGTTTTTAAATAAGGATTTATTATACAGAGCAGGATTTGCCCCATAGGAGCAAATTATGTGTAGATCAATATCAGTACCCTGTACCGGAACTCCACAGGAGTTCTATCTTATTATACCACACCTAAGGCGTGCTTGCAATATTATCTTGTTTTTTCTACTATACAGATATTGCTCCTCCTGGAACATAAGAAATACTTCATCCATTTCCGGTAGCAAAAAAGAAACCGCAGAACTTTTAAGACAGTCTCTTTTTTATTGTTTTACCCCGATTAGACTTATTTTTTAAATACAAATCTGAAGATTCATTAAAATTATAATTCCATTTGATATTTTAAACTAATAAATTTTTTATTTCGCTGATTTTTAAATATTTAAATGAATACAAAAAGTTTTTTAGTATTTTAGTTTCCTCAATTAAAAATTATAAATGATGAGTACAAACAATCAAATCAGTGTTGAAATCCCGAAAGCCGTACTTGAGGAAGTAGCGCAAAAGCTACAGGACTGCAAAACAGTATTGGCTCCCTATCTACAGGGGCTAACGGTAGACCAGCGAAAAAAACTTTTCAAAATGGGCGACAAAACCGTGGCCACCGTACAGAAAGTAAAAGACTACCTTGAAACCAATCCTGAATTTGCACCGGCCTATATGGACAAAACAGAGTTTCTGAAAGATGAAGCCGTGGTTACCGGTCTCAGTCCATTAGGAAATCTGGCCACTCAACTGGCTTCCGACATAGCCGACACCGTAACGATCGCGGGAAGTGAGGCTTTAGTCTCTGCTTTGTTCTATTACGGAACGACCAAAGAAGCTGCCGATAAAGGAATTGCTTCTGCAAAACCCATTTATGACGATCTTAGCCAAAGATTTGTAAGAAAGGGAAGCAAAGCTGTTCCTAAAAAGGAATAAATTATCGTTCCTTACCTAAAAAACGACTCTTTTACACTCGCCATCGAGTATAAAAGAGTCGTTTTTGAATGTAAAAGACTCAACGTTGTCACAAAAAGACTTACCGACGAGGTAAAAAGACTCAAAAACCAGTCTCAAAGACTCGTTTTTGAGATAAAAAGACTGGATCTCCAGTCTTTTTGCCTGAACGGAGAATGTTTCAGTCTGTTTTTTGTTGAGATCGCAACAGATGGTTTTCTTGCTGGAGTTGTTTATTTGATCATAAGAGACGGAGGTTACAGCCGAAAAAAGTTATATAAATACTGTAAGATTATTATTCTATGAATAAAGCCTCACAAAAAGCCATTTCTTAACGGTGTCTAAATTTTTTGGGCTGTCTTTTTTTGTTTTACAAATAATACAAATTCCTTAAATTAGCTCAAAACAAAAAACACTCATGACCGAAAAATTACTCCAATATCTTTGGAACCATAAGGTTTTTAAAGATTTCAACTTCAGAGATGCTAAAGGGCAATCTATCGAGATTTTAGACTTCGGAAAATGGAATTCCGATTCCGGGCCGGATTTTTTAACGGCAAAAATTAAAATCGGAAACATTACTTTAGCCGGCCATATAGAACTTCACGTAAGATCTTCCGACTGGATTTTTCACCATCACACCCACGATCCCAATTATCAGAACATTATCCTGCATGTCGTTTACCAAAACGATCTAGAAATAGATGAGCTGAAAAAGAAAAATGTTCCGACGCTGGAACTCATCCATTACATCGACCAGCATATTCTCTGGAAATACGAGAAGCTGCTGAGCGGAAACCAGTTTATTCCTTGTGAGAATATCTTTAATCCCGATCATATTCCGCTACATTTTCATGAGCAGAATGTAATTAAAAAACTAAACGACAAATCCATCGAGCAGGAGAAAAACCTTGAAAGGTTTAAAAACAATTTTGAAGCGGTACTGTTTCACAGCCTCGCCTATTCTTTCGGTCTGAAAGTGAATGCTGATCTCTTCCGGCAGATGGCAGAAAGCATAGATTTCACCATTATTATCAAGATCCGCCAGAACAGACTGCAGCTTGAAGCATTGCTCTTCGGAATGGCAGGCTGGCTGGAGGATCCGAAAGACGAAGCGATGAAAATCTGGAAAAGAGAGTTTGATTTTTTAAAGGTTAAATTCAATATTGCCGATCTGAAATTTCGTCCTAAATTTCTAAGGCTGCGTCCGCCCAACTTCCCGACCATTCGCCTGGCACAGCTTGCCGATCTCTACCATCAGCAACAGAATTTATTCTCCCGGATCATTCATGTGAAATCTACCGAAGAGTTATTTGATTCATTTAAAAATATAAAGGCTTCCGAATACTGGGACAACCGTTTCAATTTCGGGAAAATTTCGAGTGTAGATCAGCCGAAAGTAGTAAGCCGGGATTTTGTGGAGCTCATTATCCTGAATACCGTTCTGCCGTTGAAATACACATATCATAAATACCATGATGAAGAAATTGCCGGTGATCTTCTGGCTTTATATAAGAACCTGCCGGCAGAAAAGAACTCTGTCGTAGAAAGCTGGAAAACCCTCAAAACACCGGTGAATACTTCTCTTGAAAGCCAGAGCTTCATTTATCATTTCAATCATTTTTGCTTACAGAAAAATTGCTTACATTGCAGTATTGGATTTAAACTTTTAAAAGAACCTTAAAAATGCTAGATAACATCCGCCACAAAATGGAAAGAGAATGGTTCGGTGTACTGACCAGAACCGGTGCGAAACTTGGTATTCCCGTGTCGAAACTGAGAGTGTTCTTTATTTACTCTACCTTTGCGACGGCCGGCTTTTTCTTTTTAATCTATCTCGGACTGGCATTTATACTATGGGTGAAAGATATTTTCATCACCAGAAGGCCTAACGTTTTTGATCTTTAGCCATGGAATTTTTACAGATTACATCCTCCGAAGATTACAGAGTTGAGGAAATTTACAAAGCCTACTGCTCTACTTTTCCTGAAGATGAGCGAAGAGACCGGGATAAGCTTTCCACGCTGTTTTTACATCCCAAAGTGAAAATCATTTCCGTACTCCATGAATCTAAAAATATCGGCTACCTCATCCTTTGGGAGATGAGCACTTATACTTTTGTGGAACATTTCGAGGTTTTTAAAGAATTCCGAAGTCAAAAACTAGGATCACACATCACCCAATATCTTTTTGAAAACCATCCGAGGATTATTCTGGAGATCGAGCCGGAACATACCGGCGAAGATGCAGCAAGACGTTACGCCTTTTATCAGAAAAACGGCTTTCACCTGATCGACGAGATGTATGTACAGCCAAGTTACGGAAAAGGCAAAAAGCCTCTTGACCTGTGGCTGCTTTCCAACTATACCCCTGAAAATTTAAAAGAGATCAGGGATGAAATTTACGACGTTGTTTATCATTAAACGACTTTGTTGAATCTACTTTTTGTCATTACTTTCTTTTAATCTTTTAACGAAAATGGGAAAGCTTTCTTCCATTCTGGCCAGGGCACCCGTTAAATTTTTAGCCCGGGCAAAAGTTCGTGTCTGGGGTTTGTTAATGAAAGCAAATTCTATGAATTCCGAAATCCTATTCTTTGGAATTCCTTCCTTCGTAAAGTAGTCGTCTTCTACCCTTTCACGAATCCAGAGAATATCTTCCTGCAAGTCGTCGTACCGGTACTGGCGCTTCATCCTGCGGGCATCCCCGCTGATGAGATCATACAAACCCTGGATATCCAGGCTTCCCAGGAGCATCGGAAGCAGAACCTGTTTTACTTCGGCCGGCTTCTCGCGCATTTTACCTACCGGTTCCGGAAGTCCCACGGCATCTTTTACGATTTGCCCTTTATCAATCTTGGCCACAGCTTTTGAATCTTTAGAAATATCTCCGGTGATCTTGGCTACTTTCACCTCTTCAATAGGTTGTGCCACTCTCACCAGTTTAATGTTCAGGTTATTATTTAAAAGATATTTTGCCTTTATGGATGATCTTTCGAAACCCGAACGCACAAAACGCAGTTCATCTTCGGGATCTGCTTCAATGGAAAATGTTCCGTCTGAGTCTGTGTATGATTTCCGGTCTGAAGAAACGTTCATGATGGTAACGGCAGGAAGTGCAACACCGTCTTCATCGGTGATCGTTCCTCTTGCGGTTTCCTGTGAAAATACATTCAAAAAAGGAAATAAAAGTAAAACCAATAGCCTTATTCGCATCATTTTCAAATTATATTCGCAAAATTAAGGAGTTTTATACGTAGAAATCCTGTTCAGCACTGCGCTTTTAAATCGGTTTAAATCAGCATCGGTGACGTAGCCGTACTTGAGGATATTTTTTCTTTCAAAGCCCGTTCTCAGGATATAAAGGATGAAATGCTGAATCTGGGGCTTATCAATTTTAAGATCCTCAAAAAACCGGTCTCCAAGGGCATTCTGAAGATAATTCAGCAGATCAACATCATCCCATTTGTTTTTGATTTTTCCGAAAGAGAACACCCCTTTGGTGACCGGCTGCACAAACTCGCCGGCTCTTGGTGCCAAAACGGAAGGATCTGATCTTTGTTTCATATAAATAGCAAGATCATTTTTAAGTTTCTGAACTTTTCTGGGAGGGCTGAGGGCTTTCGTATCTGTTTTAAGATCGCCGGTGATTTCTTTTTTAATTTCAACTTCTGCAATAAGTGTCGCTGCCCTGACCAGTGTGACATTGACGGGCGAGCTGATATTTTCAGCCGTAATTCTCCGGTTTGCCCTGTCGTATCCGTTCTTCATAAACCGCAGCTCGTCCCCGCTTCGTCCGGAGATCATAAAATGACCGTCGCGGTTGGTTGAGACCCTTTCATCGGTCCTGATGTTGATCACCGTAACGTCGGGAAGCTCAGCCTGGTTCTCAGAGGTTACTTTTCCGAAAATATAGCCTTGCGCCTGACTATTGATGAAGATAACGGTAAATAAAAGAAAGAGTAGTTTAATTTTCACGGAAAGTTTTTTATACAGCAAAACTAAAATTATTTTTAAATATTACAGAAAGTTTAACCACACTTAACTCGTTTTAGCATTTCTTTTAAGCTTCTGCGGTGAAAAGTGTTAAATACACATTCAGAATTGTTAAAATTTCACTGAAAAATTAGTTAACTTGCACGTTGAATTCTACTCAAAAATGCAAAATTCTTACACCGTCATCAACGCTTCAGCAGGATCAGGAAAAACGTATGCCCTGGTACAGCGGCTATTGATGATCTGTCTCAGGTATCCCAATCAGCAGCAGTCGATCAGGAATATCCTGGCCCTCACTTTCACCAATAAGGCGGCCAATGAGATGAAGGAAAGAATCCTGAGCTGGCTGGGAAATTTCTCTTCGGAAAATTTTGCGGAGAGCGGAGACCTTAAGAATATCCAGAAAGCATTTGAGCAGGAAGGATTGAAAATTACTATTGACGAGCTTCATATCCGCGCCAAAAAGCTCCTGGATTATGTTCTTCATAATTATTCCACCCTGAATATCGGAACCATCGACCGTTTTAATTCGCGGCTGGTAAGAAGTTTCTCTTATGAATTGGGACTGGCTAAGAATTTCAATCTTGAAATTGAAGCGGAACCCTTCCTGATCGAAGCAGTAGATAAAATGCTCGACCAGATCGGCGAAAATGAAGTGATCTCCGAGTCTTTCATGGATTACGTAGATTACAGCCTTGAGAATAACGAAAGAATTAATTTAAACAAAAACCTGTACGATTCGGCGAAGGAATTTGTGAAAGACATTCATTATGAACACCTTAAAAACAATAAAGATTTCGACAGCACCAATTATGAAAATATAAAAAACACCCTGCGAAAGGAGATTGCCCTACATAAGAAACAGGCAACCGATCTTGCCACGCAGTCTATAGAATTATTCAGATCAAGAAATATTGAGATTGAAGATTTTGCGCAGGGAAAAAACGGGATCGGAGGATTCTTCAGCAAAGTTTTAGATTTTTATCAGCAGAAGAGGCCGGGCTTTCCTTTCCCGACGACAGCCGAAGAATCGGTCATCAACAATTACCGCAAAGGGACTTCTGCGAAGTCGAAACACAAGGAAGCCGACATTCTGGAAATCCTGGATCAACTCTTGGAAAACAGAATGAAACTGATTCTCCTTTACATCGAAACCCAGAAAAAAGAGAAGATATTATCGGCGCTTTTACCTTTGAAAGTCAACAAAGATATTCAGGATGAGCTGAAAAAGATCGAGGAAGAGAATGACCTGGTCCTCCTGTCAAAATTCAATATTCTTATCAATGAAAATTTAAAAAATGAGCCTTCTGCATTTATTTACGAAAAAGTAGGATCACAGTTTCAGCATTATTTCTTTGATGAGTTTCAGGACACTTCGGAACTTCAGTGGCAGAATTTCCTTCCGCTGCGAGACCATTCCATTTCTACGGAGAATACGTCCTTCACTTTAGTAGGCGATCCGAAACAGAGTATTTACCGGTTCCGTGGTGGCGAGAGTAAGCTGATGCTCGACATCATCAACAAAAAAGAAGTGACTCCAAAGGAAGCGGAACTTCTGGTTTTAAAGGATAACTGGCGAAGTGCCAGAAATATCGTGCTTTTCAACAACGATCTTTACCGTTTCCATGCCGGGAATCTGGAGGAAGAACATAAAAATATTTTCGGAACCGATGCCGAACAAAACCCCAAATCTTCGCTGGAAGGAAGAGTAAAAGTAAACCTTATTGAAAATCTTACCAACGAAGATTTCTACAACGATACTTCCGAAAGAATGCGAAAAGACATTCAGGAAAGTCTGGATAACGGGTTTAAATTTTCGGACATCACCATTCTTTGCCGTGGGAATTTTGATATCTTCAGCTACTCCCAGAAACTGGGGAACCTGAAAGTCCGTTATAAGGGTGAAGAGACCAACATCAAAACCATTTCCGACAAAGGACTTACCCTCGAGCTTTCCAATACTCTGAAAGCGGTTATTGAATTTCTCAAATGGGAAGTAAACCCGAAAAACAGGACGAACCTGATTATGATGATGTATTTCCTCAATAAACTCGGAAGAATTCACATGGCAGACTTTACCCTTGAGATGAAAGAAATCCTTGACATTCCTTCCCATGAGGGTATTTTAATGTTTATCCAGAACCGTTATTCTTTAAAGCTTAAACAAGACCATTTTCCAAGGTTTAACCTTTATAATTTTGTGGAATACTACATCAACGAATTTTCAGTAGAGAACAAAGAAACTGATTTTTTGCTGAATTTCCTTGAAATGCTCTTTAACTTCACCCAAAATGCCGGCGCAAGCACGAAAGAGTTTTTGAAATATTGGGACGAAGAAGCTTCCGCATACACCATTCAGGCTTCCGAGAATATTGATGCGATACAGATCATGACAATCCATAAGGCGAAGGGCCTTGAATTTCCCATTGTCTTTATTCCGATGATGAATAAAAACCGCGATGCCGAATTTACCAACTGGTTTGAGACCTCTCAGGATACTCCGCTGAAATCGGTCAACATCAATCAATTCAATAAAAACCTGGAGGTTTACGATGAAGAAATTGAGAAATTCAACAAGCAAAATTCTTACAAAAACTTTATCGACAGGCTGTGCCTGCAGTACGTGGCTACAACGAGACCGGTAGAGCAGCTGTTTTTCTATATCCAAAAGGCCAATAAAACGTCCAATAATCTTGAGCTTCTGGAATTTCTCCAATCAAAGAATACGGAAAATCTTGATGAATTTGATCTGTATGAATTGAACCCTGAATCGCTGAAGAAACATTCTAAGGAAAAAACCTCATCCTTTAAAACCAAGGACATCCGGGTTTTGAAAAACATCAGCGAAAAGAATACATCCATTAAAATCGCCACACCATCCAAAAACTACCAGGTAAGAAATGAAAAGGTAAGGATCGGGCTTTTTGTTCATGAGCTTCTGTCGCAGATCAATACCAAAAATGATATTGCCAAAGTTCTTGAACGCTATATTCTGGAAGGCCAGATCACCATTACTGAAAGCGACGAAATCCAGATCGAACTGGAAAAGATCATCGAAAACTACGCTGAATTTTTCGATGAAAAATGGAAAGTGATTAATGAAAAAGACATTATGATTTCCGAAAACGGAGAAAGCAGAGTGTACAGACCGGACCGTATTTTAAAAAGTGACGAAGGCTACATTATTGTTGACTTTAAAACAGGAGAAGAATCTGCTAAAAATGAAAGCCAGATCGAGAATTATAAGAATATTCTTGAAAAGCTGGGAAAAAAGGTATTGAAGACACAGCTCATCTACCTGTAAGATGAATGTGAACCTCCATAACCAGACAAAATTTCTTGTAACGACGCAAAAAATCTTCTTAACTAAAGGAATTCTTCCTAAGTGAACAAAGAACTTACATCAGAAGATTTTGTTGTAGAGATAAAGTTTCGGCGGCACCTTTGGTGCCGCCGAAACTTTTTTATGTTGACATACATTAAGCCGTTGCATCCGGACTGAAAACCCGCTGCGCCAATTCCTGGTCAAACAGATAAAGTGCAGATGGATTATCACTTACCATTTTTATTTTGGTTACCAGTTGAGAAGCATTAGCTTCCTCTTCTACCTGCTCATTGATAAACCACTGCAGGAATGAAGTCGTTGCAAAATCACCTTCGTCATTGGCATTTTTTACGATGTTGAAAATACTTTTTGTTACTTTTCTTTCGTGCTCCAATGCTTTTTCAAAGATATCGATGGCTCCGAGGAATTCGTGTGGCGGTTTTGGGATTTCGCCAATGATGATTTCTCCTCCTACGTCATTAAGATAATCGAACATTTTGTCGGCATGCATTAATTCTTCTTTGCTCTGTACCCTGAAATAATTGGCAATACCATCAAGATCTTTTCCTGAAAACCAGGCAGACATTGACAGGTAGTACTGAGCGGCATATTGTTCGTGAGCTATCTGTTCGTTAAGTAATTTCGCAATGTTCTCGCTAACCATAAGTAATAAATTTACCTTCAAAATTAGGGATAAAACCTCAAAATCAAAAGTTTTAAATAAAATTAACGTGAATCTTAAGCAGAAACCAGGTTGACGGGCGGGAAGAAGAATGCCGCTGGAAGTTTTTCTGTCAGAACAGCATTAATAATTTTAGGATCTAAAGCCGGTCATCATACTTCATAGCATCAATGGACTTCCTTTAATCAGCTCAGGATGATATTGAACAGTCATAATTCCTAACGAAATCCTAATTAGAAATTAATAAAAAAGAGCAGGACAAATCCCGCTCTACACACATTAAAAAAATCAAAATTATAAACTACTTCGCTGGATCCGGAGCAACCGTTTTCATAGGCTTATGCATTTTTGCTCCTCTCTCTTTCATTGCCATTCTTCTTTGTTCCATTTTAGCTTTTCTGTCGGCCTGCCATTTATCATATTGCTGAGGCGTCAGGATCTGTTTCATATCGGCATCCATCTGTGCTCTTTTGGCTTTCATTTGCTCCATTTTTGCCTGTCTTTCACCTTTATTCTTTTCGAAATCGGCCTTCATCTCTGCTTTTCTTTTATCCTGCAACGCTTTGATTTTATCGACCTGAGCCTGGTTTAGATTTAAATCTTTTTGCATTTGCGCTAAGTGTTCCTGCTCTTTCTGTTGAAACTTCTGCTGCATCTCCGCTTTTCTTGTCTGTCTGTCCTGAGGAGTAGTGGTCTGTTGAGCCATTGCGAAACCTCCAAATCCGATAAATGCTATCGCTAATACTAATTTTTTCATATTCTAAAATCTTTAATTATTTCTTTTATATCTTTTTGATTATCCGTTAAAATAAAAGTTAAAGAGTGAAATTCATAAATTTTGTTAAAATTAAATATTAATACAACAATTAAATAAATAAAAAAAAGGGCAGATTTAAAAAACCTGCCCTTCACACCACTTAAATATAATATATGAAAATTAATTCTTTGCAAATCCGTTTCTGAAACCACCGTTGCTTTTTCTTTCACCTCCGTTATTCTGCTGCCTTGGGGCCGGATTTTCACTCCTTCTGAAACTGCCTTCATTTCTGAAACCACCATTGTTTTCTTTTTTCGGTGCTTCTTCTCTTCTTACTTCTCCCCCTCTGAAGCCGCCTCTGTTTCCATTATTTTCGGCGCGCTCAGAACGGAATCCTTCATTGCCTCTGTTTCCCGGGTTATCATTTCTGAAGCCCCCGTTATTTCTCGGTGCGGCATTATCATTTCTAAACCCGGAATTGTCATTATTTCTCTTATCTGCCTGGTTACGGAAACCTCCGTTATTCCCATCTCTTACCGGACCTCTGAAACCGTTGTTCGGCCTGTCGGATCTTACAATTTTAAAGGTAGGGTTATCCATCCTTCTGAATCTCGCCCTGTCTACCCTATAGATATTGATATTTACATTTCTGTATCTCGGCATCGGTCTGCAGATCGCTGCATAATGCGTTCTTCTGTAGTTCTGGAAGTAAACCACCGGGCTGTATCCTCTGTAGTAATTGTTCTGGAAAACAACAAAAACCCTTGGCCCCATAATTCTCTGTAACGCGTAGAATCTGTCATAATACCATCTGTCCGGATTGTATCTGTAAAACCGGTTCCATGATGAAAAGCTTACATAAAGATTATTTAATCTTATAATCTGATCAACCTGCCATGGACTCAATCTGTTTTGATTGAAGAAAACATTCCAGTTGATATTAACGATACTGTTTCTGTAGTCATTATAATTGCTCTGGTAGTAATCCTGCGGATAATAATCCTGGGGATAGTTGTAATAATAGTCATCAGGGAAATAATTCTGATCATCTTCATCGCTGTAATAGCCTCCATCGTTCTGATAATATCCGTCATCCTCCCAACCGTTGTTTGGATACTGCTGAGCGAGGGCGAACGTTCCGAGGCTCAAAGCAAAACCGATCAATATTTTTTTCATTTTTATAGTCGTTATTGGTTAATATATAGCCGAATTTCTTTTCTGTCTTTTTGATATAAATGAAAAAAAGAAGTTAAATCTTATGATAAAACTTCTTTTAATTTCATATTAATTAATTGATAATCAAATGTTAAATTTACATTCTTCCGCTATCTTTTACCCAATCGGATATTTTTTCATTAAAATCTTTCCTGTCCTTCAGATCTTCAAGCTTAAGATGCATACGGTATCTCCAGTAATGCGGGAAAACCGCAGGATTGTTGATCCTTTCATGATCCATTTCAACATTCAAAAGGTCTTTGTCGGTAGCCAGGAACTCCTGGATCGGAAAGATGGCAAGCATCGCATCGTTGTAGAGGTGCTGCTTCATAATGATCTCAGCGAGATGCGGATCGAGATCCTCAGGCGCCGGACCAAACTGAATGAGCTGTTCATTAAAATAGTGCTGCGTTAAAGCCGGATTTTCCCTCCACCACTGTCTCAGGGTTGAACTGTCATGGGACGAAGCTGTCACAACGTTGAGATACCCTGCATTTTTAGGATTGTAGAAAGGGATATTGTCCGATGGCATCCTCTGAACTTTTAAAGCAACGATTGCCAGCTCATCCATTACCACAGGGACACAATCCGGAACAAGCCCGAGATCTTCACCACAAATCAGCATTTTGGTAGCATTGAGAATAACAGGAAGTTTTTCCATCGCTTTATCGTACCACAAAGCATCCTGTCTTTTAAAGAAATAGTCATGATACAGATCATAGATGGCTTTCTTTTCCCAATCTGAAAGGAATTGATAAGAATCTGTCTGATATACATTGAACCTCGGATGATAAACCACCTGTCCATTTCTTTCTTCAATGAGAAACAAAACATTGGCACAAAGTGAAATCAGCCGCTCTTCTATGGGGCCTCGCGGATTTTTCTTAAAGAAATCTGCCAGCTTTCTCTGTGTATTGAATTCTTCTTTAAAAGAATACGTCCCGTCATGATTGTTGCTGATGAATTCAAAGGCTTTCTCGGTATTTTCGCCAAAGTATTTCCAAAGAATCTGGTCATTGATGAAAGGCTTGCAGTACCGGTCAAAATTAAACGGAATATGCCACGCACTGAATTCTTCCAGTGTCACGGGAACGGCAGGATAAAAATATCCGAGAATTCCCTGTGTAGCGGAAACCGGCATTCTCCATATTCTGAAAAAGCCCAGGATATGATCAATCCTCATCGCATCAAAATACTGCTCGAGGGCCTTGAACCTGTTTTTCCACCAGGTGTAATCGTCTGCTTTCATTGCTTCCCAGTTGTAGGTCGGGAATTCCCAATTCTGCCCTAGCTCGGTAAACTGATCCGGTGGTGCTCCTGCCTGGAAATCCATTCCGAAAAGTTCAGGCTCTGTCCACGCTTCCACAGAATACCGGTAAATTCCGATCGGGAGATCTCCTTTTATCGAGATACCTAAACCATGCATATAATCGACTGCAGCCTTCAACTGCTTATGAAGCTGGTACTGCACCCATGCATGAAGCATCGAAGCATCATAATCCTTACTTTTTGTGGTAAAAAACGGAGCAATTTTTCCCGGTATGTATTTTTTGTGTGTTTTCCAATCGTTGAAATTTGGGGTTTTATATTTATCCCTTAAAACACAGAATGCAGAGTACGGCACCAGCCAGGATTCGTTGTCTTTAATGAATTTTTTGAAGTTCCGGTCTTTGTAAATTTTATCCTTATCTTCATTGAAAACCGCTTTCAGGTATTTCCATTTGGAGGTGATCATCTTTTCGTAGTCGATCAATTCCAGTGAATTTAAGGCCGCCTTTTCTGTTTTATATTCTTCTACATACTCTTCCGGCAGAGGAAAATCAAGATTTTCAAGGGAAATGTACTGCGGGTGCAATGCATACACCGAAACGGCGGCATAAGGATAAGAATCTGTCCATGTATAATTGGCAGTGGTATCATTAATCGGCAAAATCTGAATGATCCCCAGATCTGCTTCATTAGCCCAATCTGCAAGCTTTTCCAGGTCGGAAAATTCACCGACGCCAAAACCGTTATCCGTTCTCAGGGAAAAAATAGGAACGGCAACACCGGCATCATGATACATCTGGTACAACTTAAATTTAAAATAATGATCCGAAACGATCTGCAGAGTATCTTTGGAATTATTGGGCAGGACAAAACGATTTTCGCCTGTTTCTACATCAACAACCTTTCCGGTCTGCTTATCATAAAGGCAATATTTATACTGGATAAATTCATTTTCGGAAATTTCAACGGAAGCTTCCCAGATTCCGAAATCGGTTTGTGATAAATGAATTGCTTTTTCGTAATCCCAATTTCCGAGAGAGGCCGTACTTCCGAACAGAACTACTCCCCAGTTTGAGTTATAGATCGGCGCCTCGATCCTGAACAGGTGAGTATGTTTTTTTAAAACTGATATTTTTTCAGGTTTAAAGGTATTGAGCTTATTATGTAAAATCTTGTTGTTGAGATAATTTTCAGGAAAATTCTTATTATTCCACTGATCGTATATGACAAACTCTTTATAATTATGAGGAAAATTCAAACGGTGTGGAACAAATTCTTCACGAAGAACAGCGCCCCTGTCATCCACAAGTTGATATTGATAGGAAATAGATTTTGAAAAGTAATCAACCTCACATTTCCAAAGGCTGTTTTCGGCATAAAACATAGGATGAATCTGTGATACAGTACCTTCTTCGCTAATGGCCAACTGAAGTCTCTCTCCCACTTTTGTACCGTACCCTACATTAAAATATAGTTTCATTTACATTTTTTTATAAAAATACATCATAATATCGGAAAATAAAACTTATTGAATATCAAATATTCATTAAAAAAGCCTTCCCAAAAGATTTTGAAAAGGCCTAAGTTTTATCGGAAAGAAAAATTATTCCGTGACAACAATTTTCTTATTGAGCAGTACTTTGCCGGATTCATCGGTGATATTCACGAGATAAGCACCGCTGATGAGATTCCTTAGATAAACCTGCTGGTTCAGAGAACCGTTTTTCACAGATAAATTCTGACTCATCACATTTTTTCCGGAGAGATCAAAAATATTCATTTTGATATTTCCTTTTACAGATTTGTCATTAACATTTATATTAATCAGCTTTTCATCCACCCTGGTCGGATAAATATCAAGATTGACAAAAACCGTGTTTGTAATCGCTCTATCGTTGGCAAAATATTTACTTGCCAGATCATAAATGTGGAGATTTTCCTGTCCGGGAAGCTGTTTGGCCTGTAAAGTATTAAGATCGACTTCGTATAAAGGAGCACCTTTTGCACTGGCAATTACGACTTTCCCTCTGGAATTTACGGCAGATCCGTTAACTGAATAAGTGTCTGGTATCCCGGTAATTTTACCCATAAATTTAGCGTTCATCTCTTTCGTTGAAACTTTGAAAACATTTCCCGAGGCTGAAAAGACATAGAAATTATTATCCGCGTCGGCAATCATATCCCCTCCAAAGCCTGTCTCCATCAATGTAAAGGAATTTTTACCGTTAGAAGCATCATCCATAATAATTCCCAGGTCATTTACCGTATATTGATTTCCTTTTCTGCTGATCTTCAGAAACTGTGTCCCCGCATTGTTGACCGCATAAATATTGCCGTCATAGCCTGTCGCCATTCTCGTAAATTGGGAATTGATATCGCAGGCGGTCACTCGGGCAGTATTGTTTTCTACTAAAGTGATTTCTTTGGTTTTTGCATTCAGCACATAAATATTGGAAGAGAACATCGGCATATACACCAGATTGTTACTGGAAGGATCATAGGCCAGTGTCGCCATGTTTACGGCCTGAGCATTATTGTACGTGTTTTTATCCTCAGCAATCATGCTACGTCCAGTCTGGGAAAAGACTTTTGAGGAAGAATCCGCCGTAAAAATTTTCTCGCCTGAACTTCCATTTGTCAGATCGATGGCACGAAAATCATTAAAGACAATACTCGGACTGTCTTTACCGACTAATGCAAAAAAATCCTGTTGCGCAGAAGCATTAACTCCGATGAAAAGTAAAAATAAAGGGAATAGATGTTTTTTCATAGTATATAAATTTAATTTTTAATCATTTTATTATGACTAAGTTACACATTTTTTAAATTGGATTGTAATTTTTTTTATACTAAGATTAAGGATAAAGCTAAACTTTAAAAAAGATTTTTCTTTTATTTAAATGGAAATGTCAGTACATAAAAAACTCTTGCAGATCCGGCGGATTTGGCAGATGATTGTGTTAAAAATCTGCTTAATCTGTAAGATCTGCGAGAGATGTATATAAAAGCTTTATCTTTTAATTCTAATTCAACACATAAGAAGTTCCATCCCTTCCGTCTTTCAGTTCGATGCCTTCGGCAAGGAGCTTGTCACGGATCTGATCCGAGAGCTCGAAATTTTTGGATTTTCTGGCCTGGTTTCTTAACTCGATTAATACTTTTAAAGTCTGGTCAAGTTTTTCGTTGTTGTTTTCCTCAATCGTCTGAAGTCCCAATACATCAAAAACCAAAGCATTTAACGTAGATCTTAAATCCTCTAAATCTTTTATTGAAATGGTTTCTTTGCCATCATTCAAAGCAAAGATATATTTTACCGCTTCAAATAAATGGGCAATCAGCACCGGTGAATTGAAATCGTCTGTTAATGCATCGTAAGCTTTATTTTTCCATTCTTCCAGACTGAAACCGGATGGTTTTTCATCATTTGGCGTGATGGATTGCACTACTTTGATGGCCTCCATTAACCGGATAAACCCTTTCTCACTGGCCAGCATCGCATCATTGGAAATATCCAGGACACTTCGGTAATGGGCCTGCAGGAAGCAGAAACGCACGATTGACGGATGGAAAGGTTTTTCAAAGAAATCGTTTTCTCCGGTGACCAGCTGCATTGGCAGGATGTAGTTTCCGGTAGATTTACTCATCCTTTGGGAATTCATGGTCAGCATATTGGCGTGCATCCAGTAATTTACCGGAGCGGCATCATTGCAGGCTTTCCCTTGTGCGATTTCACATTCGTGGTGCGGGAATTTAAGGTCCATTCCGCCTCCGTGGATATCGAAGGTTTCACCGAGGTATTTCGTGCTCATAGCTGTACATTCCAGGTGCCATCCCGGGAATCCTTCACCCCAAGGCGAGTTCCACCGCATAATATGCGCCGGGGAAGCTTTTTTCCAAAGGGCAAAATCCTGCGGGTTTTTCTTTTCTCCCTGTCCGTCCAGATCACGGGTGTTGGCAAAAAGTTCTTCAATATTTCTTTTGGATAATTCTCCGTAATTCAGGCCTCTTTTGTTGTATTCCAACACGTCGAAATAAACCGATCCGTTGCTTTCGTAGGCAAATCCTCTTTCGATTAATTTCTGAGTCAGTTCGATCTGTTCTACGATGTGACCGGTAGCCGTAGGTTCGATATTCGGCGGTAAGAGGTTGAAAAGATCCAGCACTTTATGAAAATCGACGGTGTATTTCTGTACGATTTCCATCGGCTCCAGCTTTTCAAGTCGCGTCTGCTTTACGAAACGGTCGTTGTTGACGTCGCCATCATCTGTAAGGTGCCCGGCATCGGTGATGTTTCTTACATACCTCACTTTATACCCAAGATGCATCAGGCTTCTGTAGATGAAGTCGAAGGACAGGAAAGTTCTCACATTTCCCAAATGCACATTGCTGTAAACCGTGGGTCCGCAAACGTACATTCCAACATTTCCTTCTAAAATAGGTTTAAATATTTCTTTTTCGCCAGCAAGCGAGTTGTATATTTTTAATTGCATGATTGTATTCAAAGTTCTGGTTTAAAATTTTAAAGTTGTTCCACAGGTCATCAGCTACAACAAATAATGGTTGTAATAAAAATTTTGTGTGAAACTTTTTTAAATTTTATCATGATTAACTTTAATGTTTTTTACTTTTAAAAAACTTTTTTCCGAAGCCACTCTTTTCATTTAATCCAATTTCGCATGGCTTCCCACATAATGCAGGAATTCCTGTCTGGTAATCGGATTGGTCCTGAAAATCCCGCTTAATTCTGCCGTGATGGTCGAACTTGCCGTATCTTTTATTCCTCGACAGTTGACACAAAGATGTTTTGCATCGATGATACAAGCGACATCCTTTGTTCCCAGCGCTTCTTTCAAAGCATCTACGATCTGCATCGTCAGCCTTTCCTGAACCTGCGGTCTTTTCGCATAATAATCTACAATCCTGTTGATTTTTGAAAGCCCGATCACTTCACCGTTGGAAATATAGGCTACATGTGCCCTTCCGATAATCGGCAGAAAGTGGTGTTCGCAGAACGAATATACGGTAATATCTTTTTCCACCAGCATCTGGCGGTATTTATATTTGTTTGAAAAGGTGGAAATTCCCGGCTTGTTTTCCGGCAGCAGCCCTCCGAAAATTTCATTCACATACATTTTGGCCACCCGTCTCGGCGAGTCTTTTAACGAATCGTCGGTCATGTCCAGACCCAGGGTTTCCATGATCTCCCCGAACAGTCCGGTAATTTTTTCGATCTTCTCTTCCGGTGATTGATCAAAAGCATCTTTTCTTATAGGCGTATGTTCTTTTCCCGTGAAAATATCATCATCGTTATCCGTAAAATCAACCATTTTTATTTAATTTGCACAAAAATACGGATAAAATCTATTCGTCATATTTAATTTGGCTGAAAAACATTATCTTTCACCTACACCATCTTTTTACATCATGATTACCGCTGAAGAAGTACAAAACGACTCCCAGAAGAAGGAATTTTTAGAGTTTCCGGCCAGGCTTTACAAGAACGACAAAAACTACATCAGACCGCGGAATATCGATATTGAGGATATTTTTAATCCCGAAAAAAACAAGGCGTTCAAAACCGGAGAATGTGCCCGTTTTTTATTCAGAAATAAACAACAGGAGACGGTTGGGAAAGTAGCGGTTTTCATCAATGAGACCTATCAGCAGAAACAGCCTACCGGAGGAATCGGATTCTTCGACTGCATCAATGACCAGGAAACGGCTGATTTTATTTTTGATTACTGTAAAAACTGGCTGCAGCAGAAAGGCATGGAAGCCATGGACGGACCGATCAATTTCGGGGAACGTGATAAATTCTGGGGGCTTGTGATCGAAGGATTTATTGAACCGTTATACGGAATGAATTATAACTTTCCGTACTACAAAGATCTCTTTGAAAACTATGGTTTTAAAATTTATTTTGAACAGCTTTGCTTTTCCAGGCCGATTTTTGCAGAAGTTTCAAGGGTGTTCACGGTAATGCATGCCAAACACAGCAAAAATCCCGATATTTCCGCACGGCCCATGACGAAGAGCCACTTGGAGAAATTTGCTAAAGATTTTACCGAAATTTATAATAAAGCCTGGGCGGCCCACGGCGAGGGGAAGCAGATGGAGGAGTCCAAAGTTCTGAAAATGTTTAAAATGATGAAACCTATCATCAACGAGCATATTTCCTGGTTTGTTTACGATAAGGAAAAGCCTGTCGCCATGTGGATGAACCTTCCGGATACCAACCAATGGTTCAAATACCTCAACGGAAAATTCGGCTGGTGGGAAAAGCTGAAGTTTCTGTGGATTAAAAAATTCAGAAAAAATGAGAAAATGATTGGTCTTGTTTTTGGTGTGGTTCCGGAGTGGCAAAGAAAGGGTCTGGAAGGGTATATGATCTGGGAAGGAACACAGCATCTGAGGAAGCATACCGATTTTAAAGTCACGGAAATGCAGTGGATCGGTGATTTCAATCCTAAAATGATCAAGATTGCCGAAAATCTTGACACTAAAATCACCAGCAAGCTGGCCACCTATCGCTACCTTTTTGACAGAAGCAAAAAATTTGAAAGACATCCGACACTATAATTTCAAAATAAAAAGATTATGAATTCAGTTTTTGTTTTAATTGTTTTATTTCTTATCATTATTTTCTCAATTCCTGCGCTTATTTTCCTGATCGCCTACATTGCTGCAAGAAGCCGGAAAAAGAAACAGCAGGCATTGCTTGCACAGATCGGCACTCCTGAGTATTATGCCTTTGTACGCTATAACATGGGTAGCACACAAAACGAATTTTTTAAGATTAAAGCCTTTCAGGGAAGCGGAATCATCTACGTCGAAGGAAGGGAAATCCATTTTGCAGATACCCTTTACCAAAACCCTCATGTTTTCCCTATGGACGAAAGCAGTATCCGGTGGGAAGACATCAACATTGTAAACGGCCTTCTGAAATGGTTTTCGATCGAAGACAAGGAAAAAAAGTATTTTTTCAATATCGAAAGCGGTATGCTTATTTTCAATCTTGACTCATCGAAGCCAACCACAAAAAGTGTTTTCGAAAGGCTCTTGAAATACCAGAACGACATGGAATACCTTCAATAAAAAAAACCTTGCTTAGGCAAGGTTTTATATTTAAAATAGCGCTCCGGCTACTTTTTTAATGTTGTCGCTTTTCCCCATGGAATAAAAATGCAGCACCGGAACTCCGAAATCCAGCAGTTCCTGGCATTGTGCAATTGCCCATTCGATTCCGATCTGCTTGACGGCTTCATTATTCTTGGCATGCTCCACTTCATTGATCAGCTCTTCCGGTAAATCGATTTTAAAGATCTGGGGCAGGATTTTTAAATGCTTTTTCGTGGCAATCGGTTTGATCCCCGGAATGATCGGAACAGTAATTCCCATTTCACGGGCTTTTTTTACAAATTCGATGTATTTTTTATTGTCGAAAAACATCTGGGTAACGATATAATCTGCGCCGGCGTCTACTTTCTGCTTCAGCCATTTCAGGTCGTAGTTCATGGAGGGTGCTTCCATATGTTTTTCCGGATAGCCAGCTACACCGATGCAGAATTTGTTGTGTTCGTCACAGACTTCATCCTGATTGTGAAGATATTTCCCTCTTCCCAGATCATTGATCTGATGCACGAGATCCATTGCACTGGAATGTCCGCCGGCAGTCGGCTCAAAATACTGGTGCCCTTTCATCGCATCTCCGCGTAAAGCCATCACATTATCAATTCCCAGGTACATACAGTCTACGAGAAGATATTCGGTTTCTTCCTTGGTAAATCCTCCGCACAACAGATGCGGCACAGTATCTACGCTATATTTATGCTGAATGGCAGCGCAAATTCCCAGTGTTCCCGGACGCATTCTGGTGATCCGGCGTTCCATCAGCCCGTTTCCCTTGTCGATGTAAATATATTCTTCTCTTGAAGTGGTTACATCTATGAAAGGCGGCTTGAATTCCATTAACGGATCAATGTTTCTGTAAAGGTCTTCAATTCCAATTCCTTTCTGTGGCGGAACAACCTCGAGGGAAAATAAGGTTTTTCCATTTGCGTTCTTTATATGGTCGGTGATTTTCATTTTATTTGTTCAGTGTTCAAAACATTCAAGATTTTTGAATTAGTTTTTAGAATGATTTTTTATTTCATTCATTAAATAGTTAATGATATTTTTTGTTATTTCCTCAAAAATTGGTTGTGTAAAATCTGTATACAAAAGTTCCTCTGAAAATATTGTTACTTTAGCCAAATCATAAGTACTAAGATTTTGATAATTTATAAAGTTGGGATTTTGTTTAACTACTTTTATTTCTAACTTTTTAATTCTAAAATTAAATTCAATGTAAAATCCTAAACTGTATTTCCCTCCTCCAAAAAGCTCCCCTCCTTTAATAATCTCATTAAAGTAAAAATGGTAATGAAATCGACTGCTATTAATTTTATATAGATTATTATTGATAAAATCAGTTGTGTAGTTTATCATCTTTTCAGAAAAATTGCGAGAATTTTCACGTTCAGAATTAAAATTAATATAGAATTCTTGAAACAACTCTCCAATTTTATTCAATTTTGGTAATAAATACTCTAAAAATCCTTTTATATAAATATCAATCAAAAAGTCTCTGTCTTTTTCAAAATCTACCGTCTTAACATTTTGTAGATGCATTTCTTTAGTAAAAAGCTCAATCTCTTTATCCAAATCATCCGGCTCATTAATATTTTCCCCATTAATAGCCTTCTGAATAATATTAAAACTAAGACTGATGTTTTCAGCAAACAGCTTTACCAGATCTTCATAAATTCCATTATCGGCAATATTTAAAGCCGCGTAATATTGAATTTTTTCTTTATTCTTGATAACAAGTACAGGATAATGATGCTTTAACAAAATAAAGTTGCTTAAAATTCTTGCCAATCGGCCGTTTCCGTCATCAAACGGGTGGATGGAAGTAAATTTGTGATGAAAAAGTGCGGACATCACTACAGGATGAAGGTTTTGTTCTTCGGCATTCCGGTACCATTCCAGCAGATTATTCATTTCAAAAGCCACTTCTTCCGGATTTGTGTAATAGTGGATGTCTCCCGAAACCGTTTTTACATGATTGGGCGAGGTTTTATATTGCCCAACTTTTATTTCTTTTTGAAATTCGATTCCCTGAGGAGAAGCGGTTGTTGAATAATAAGGCTCAACCAAAATGATTTTATGTAAATCTTTAATATCACTTTCTGAAAGCGGATGGTCTTCTTTGATCAGTTGCAGCATAAATCCTATCGCTTCATTGTGTCCTTTAATATCTAAATGATCTTTGAAAGGCTTTCCTTTAGCAGTCAGTCCAAAATTTAAAAAAGCAACGGTTTCTCCATAACTCAACTGATTTCCCTCAATAGCATTGGAATTATAATTCCAGTCCAGTTTTAATTTCTGAAAAATTTTATTTTCCAATTCTTTAGAAAACGGGCGGTGTGCATCGATTAACTTTTTTTGTTCATCAACAGATTGTATTTCGGCTAAACCTTCTAATATTTTGATATTTTTCATGATGCTATTTTAATTACAAAAATAGATTTTAATCCGCTAAGTTCGGTGATAACCATTTCCTCGCCTCCTGCAAAGAAATCCCTTTTCGTTGCGTATAATCTTTCAGTTGGTCTTCTGCAATTTTCCCCAGCCCAAAATATTTGGCGTGCGGGCTTCCGAAGTAATACCCGGAAACCGAAGCCGTCGGGAACATCGCCAGGCTTTCCGTAAGATAGACACCGATCTGTTCTTCTACTTTCAAGAGATCCCAGATGGCATGCTTTTCCAGATGATCGGGACAAGCCGGATAGCCCGGAGCGGGACGGATTCCTTTATACTTTTCTGCAATCAGTTCTTCGTTGGTCAGGTTTTCCTGATTCGCGTATCCCCAATATTCAGTTCTGACTTTCTTGTGTAAAAATTCGGCATAGGCTTCTGCAAAACGGTCGGCCAGAGCTTTTACCATAATGGCATTGTAATCGTCGTTGGCTTTTTCGTATTCTTCAGCGAGTTCGTCGGTTCCAAAGCCCGTGGTTACACAGAAGGCTCCCATATAATCCGTTTTTCCGGAACTTTGGGGAGCAATAAAATCACTTAAAGCCAGATAATCTTTTCCCTTGGAACGCTGTGCCTGCTGTCTCAAAGTGATGAATTTTACCTGCTGATTATCATTTTCATCATAGATCAGAATATCATCAGTTTCATTAGCATTGGCTTTAAAAATTCCGAAAACTGCTTTTGCCGTTAATAATTTTTCATCCAAAATTCTTTTCAGGATGACCTGTGCGTCCTTGAACAGTTCTTTTGCCTGCGCACCCACTATTTCATCTTCCAGAATATTCGGGTATTTGCCATGCAGGTCCCAGCTTCTGAAAAACGGCGACCAATCGATGAACGGCAGCAACTCCCGTAAATCCTGATTTTCAACGACCGTAATTCCCAATTGATTCGGGGTAAAGATTTCTTCATGTTCCCAATCGATTTTGAATTTATCCTTACGGGCTTCTTCTATAGATACGTAATCTTTTTCCACCTGCCGGTTCAGGAATTTTTCCCTGAATTCGGAATAGTCGTTCTTTAAATCGGCAACATATTCTTTGTTCCGGTCGCCCAATAATGAACTAACCACGTTTACGGCTCGGGAAGCATCGTTTACATGGACTACGGCATTTTTATATTTTAAATCGATTTTTACAGCGGTATGCGCTTTTGAGGTGGTTGCTCCTCCGATTAAAAGAGGGAAACTAAGGTTCTGTCTTTCCAGTTCCGAAGCAATGTATACCATTTCATCCAGGCTTGGCGTAATCAGTCCGCTCAGTCCGATCACATCCACTTTTTCTTCAATGGCGGTCTGAATGATCTTTTCCGCCGGAACCATTACGCCCAGATCCACGATTTCATAATTGTTGCAACCCAGAACCACGCTCACAATATTTTTTCCGATGTCGTGAACGTCACCTTTTACGGTAGCCATCAGGATTTTCCCGTTGGCCGGTTTGGACCCGTCTTTTTCCGCTTCGATGAACGGCTGTAAATAGGCCACCGCTTTTTTCATGACCCTGGCTGATTTTACCACCTGCGGCAGGAACATTTTACCGCTTCCGAACAGGTCACCGACAACGCCCATTCCGGTCATTAAATTCACTTCGATAACGTGCAAAGGTTTTGCGGCCTGCTGCCTCGCTTCCTCCACATCTTCTTCGATGAAACGGTCGATTCCTTTAACCAGAGAATGGGTGATTCTTTCCTGTAAAGGTTTCGTACGCCATTCCAGCTCCTCAACTTTTTCCTTTTTAACGGATTTATGTTTTTCGGAATAATCCAGAAGCCTTTCGGTAGCGTCTTCTCTTTTGTCAAGAATCACATCTTCTACCAACTCCAGAAGTTCCTTATTAATTTCATCATAAACTTCAAGCATCGCCGGATTTACAATTCCCATATTCATTCCCGCCTGAATGGCGTGGTAGAGGAATACCGAGTGCATCGCTTCTCTTACGGTATCATTTCCACGGAACGAAAACGAAACGTTGGAAACTCCGCCACTCACCGATGCATAAGGAAGATTCTGGCGAACCCATCTCGTCGCTTCGATAAAATCAATGGCATTCCGACGGTGTTCGTCCATTCCCGTTGCCACCGGGAAAATATTTAAATCGAAAATAATGTCTTCCGCCGGGAAATTTAAACGATTGACCAGAATATCGTAAGACCGTTTTGAAATCTCGATCCTCCGTTCGTACGTATCGGCCTGCCCAACTTCATCGAAGGCCATGACAATCACGGCAGCACCATATCTTTTAATGGCTTTGGCCTGCTTGATGAATTCTTCTTCGCCGCCTTTTAAGCTGATGGAATTCACCACACACTTTCCCTGGGCAACCTGTAAACCCGCTTCCAGGATCTCCCATTTCGACGAGTCGATCATCAGGGGAATCCGGGCGATATCCGGCTCGGAAGCAATCAAATTTAAAAACTTGATCATGGAAGCTTTCCCATCGATCAGTCCGTCATCAAAATTAACGTCCAGGATCTGTGCGCCGCCCTCTACCTGGTGACGTGCAATATCGAGCGCTTCCCCGAATTTTTCTTCTTTTATTAATCTTAAAAATTTTTTGGACCCGGCAACATTGGTTCTTTCCCCAACGTTGATAAAGTTACTTTCCGGTGTAATAATCAATGGCTCCAGCCCTGATAATCTTAAATATTTCATCAATTTATTATTCTTCTAAAATATAATATGCGTTGTTCGCATTCTGCCTGAGCAAATCCACATGCTTGCCCAAAGCCGTAACCATCGGAAACCGTTTGTAGCCCAGGTTGTGTTCCCTGGCAAATTCCTCGATCTCCTCGGTGATTTCATTATAATAAGCGTAACTGTAATTCGGGAACAGGTGATGGGCCACATGGAAGTTGAAATTCCCCAGTACATTCCGTACAAACCAGTTATTTTCTTTTAGATCGTTGGTGACCTCCAGTTGGTGTCTGATCCAACTGAATGGCAATCCGTTTTTTTCATCCAGCTTCGGGAAAGCATTATCCGGAAGCGGATGCAACGGCAACAGGACAAACAGGGCAAAAATGCTCGCTGCAATCACCTGTAAAAACCATGCGCCCAAAGCCAGCCCGATCGAAACTTTAAAAAACAGAATCGGTACGGCAATCTGGTAGAAAAAATAAAACAGCTTATACGCCACCATTTTAACCTTTTCTTTTACCGGAATCGCGCCCTGTGTTTTCAGGATTACTCTTTCATTATCAAAAAAGTCCCGGAAATCCCGGATGAACATCCAGTTGAATAAATACAGCGGATACACCAGAAAGAAAAACCGGTGCTGGTATTTCTGAATGCCTTTCGCTTTGATCCAGGGAACGATCAGCAGCAATCCGCTCTGCTCGATGTCGGTATCCCAGCCGTCAACATTAGGATACGCATGGTGGCTCGCAATATGCCTTTTCTTCCAGATGTAAGAATTGGCTCCTACGAAATCAAAAATCTGCAGCACGAGACCATTGAGTTTTTTGCTTTTAAAAATATTGTTGTGTGCCGCTTCATGAATGAGATTCAAATAAATCAAAACCAAGGAAAGTCCCATCAGCACAAAACTTGAAATGTACACCCATGGCCTGTCTGCATTGAAAAGGGCAAATACATATAAACCGAAATAGACCAAAGGCAGAATGACTGCTTTGATCTGAATATAAACATCGCGGTTTTCAGGAATGGCTTCTACTCTCCGGTTCACTTTTTTCCTTAGTTCATTAAACAATTTTGCATCTTCCGAATCTTTTAAGTAAATAGGTTTTTCCATTATATCTAATTTTGTGTGACTGAATAAAATATAACAGTAAAAATTGTTCCCTTTTGCTCACTAATTCATCAAAAGATCAATTAATTTCAGACATTTTCCTTTACTTTTCTCGGCGGATACTCCGCCACCAGATCGGCAATGGCTTTAATGTGCTCCGGCGTGGTACCGCAACAGCCTCCAATAATGTTGATGAGGCCCTTTTCGGCATATTCTTTAATCTGTCCGGCCATGTCCTCCGGGGTCTCGTCATATTTCCCGAAAGCGTTCGGCAATCCGGCATTCGGATATGCGGAAACATGGAATTCCGAATTGTGCGCTAACGTTTCCAAGTATGGTGTCAGCTGATTGGCTCCCAACGCACAGTTGAAGCCTACACTCAGCAGGTTCAGATGGGAAACGGAAATTAAAAAAGCCTCTGCCGTCTGCCCGCTCAGGGTCCTTCCCGATGCATCGGTAATGGTTCCTGAGACCATAATGGGAATCCTGATATCTCTTTCGTCCTGGATCTCATCGATGGCAAACAAAGCCGCTTTGGCATTTAAGGTATCGAAGATGGTTTCCACCAGCAAAATATCCGATCCTCCATCCAGCAATGCTTCACACTGCTGTTTATACGCTACCCTCAGTTCTTCAAAAGTGATGGCCCTGTACCCGGGATCATTTACGTCAGGACTTAAACTGGCCGTCCTGTTGGTTGGCCCGATGGAACCGGCAACGAATCTCGGTTTGTCAGGATTCTTTGCCGTAAATTCATCACAGGCTCTCCTTGCAATCTTTGCCGATTCATAGTTAAGCTCGTACACCAAATCTTCCATATGGTAATCGGCCATCGCAATCGTCGTTCCGGAAAAGGTATTGGTTTCGATAATATCTGCGCCTGCTTCGAGGTATTTTTTGTGAACCTCTTCAATGGCATGGGGCTGGGTAAGGGATAACAAATCGTTGTTTCCTTTTACCGGATGTTCCCAGTCTTTGAAACGTTCGCCGCGGTAATCTTCTTCTTCAAATTTGTACCGCTGCAACATGGTTCCCATAGCACCGTCGAGGATTAAAATCCTTTCGGATAGTGCTTTGTATAGTTGTTCTGAGTTTTTCATTATATGTTTAGGCTAAAGCCCGTTTTGTTTTGTTGATTTTAAAAATGGGCTAAAGCCTATTCCTAGTGATGAATTAATCCAACGCCTGTTTCAGATCCGCAATAATATCATCCACATGCTCCAAACCGACCGAGCAGCGAACCAATCCTGCCGTGATCCCCACTTCATTTCTCTCTTCGTCCGTTAATTTGGAATGCGTTGTGGAGGCCGGGTGGGTGACAATGGTTCTCGTATCACCCAGGTTGGCAGAGAGTGAGCACATTTTAATTTTATTTAAAAAATTCCTGCCGCCTTCAATACCGCCTTTGATTTCAAAAGCCACAATGTTTCCGCCCAGTTTCATCTGCTTTTTGGCAATTTCATATCCCGGATGGGATTTCAGGAAAGGATATTTTACCAGTTCCACATTTGGATGATTTTCCAAAAATTCAGCGACTTTCAGGGCATTTTCACAATGTCTTTCTACACGAATCGCTAAGGTCTCTAAACTTTTAGACAAAACCCACGCATTGAACGGTGACATGGCCGGACCCGTGTTTCTGGCAAAAAGATAAATTTCACGGATCAGATCAGCTTTCCCGACTGCGACACCGCCTAGTACTCTGCCCTGGCCGTCAATCAGCTTGGTGGCGGAATGCACGACGATGTCGGCACCGTATTTTATCGGCTGCTGCAGATAAGGGGTTGCAAAACAGTTGTCCACAATAAAAATAAGATTGTGCTTTTTTGCAATCTGTCCGAAATATTCCAGATCCAATACTTCAATCGCCGGATTGGTCGGGGTTTCCAGATATAAGATTTTTGTATTCGGCTGAATGTACTGTTCTACTTTTTCCGCATCTTCCGCTTTGAAATAAGTGGTTTCAATATTCCATTTCGGAAAATATTTCGTGAACAGTGTATGGGTAGAACCGAAAACCGACTGGCAGCTTACGATATGATCACCCGCATTCAGCAAGGTGGCAAAAGTGGAATAGATCGCTGCCATTCCTGTCGCAAAAGCATATCCGGCTTCTGCCCCTTCCATTTTTACGATTTTATCGGTGAATTCCGTTACATTCGGGTTTGAGAAACGGCTGTATAAATTCTTCGGTTTTTCTTCGGCAAAGCTCGCCCTCATATCTTCCGCATCTTCAAACACAAAGCTTGAGGTTACGAAAAGCGGTGTAGAATGCTCATCAAACTGCGTTCTCTCCGTCTGGGTTCTTATGGCAAAGGTTTCAAAATTTTCCATAGAGATAAATTTACCAATGGAACAGTTTATCAATGTAACAATGAAACGCCTGGATAAGCTAAGCATCACATTCAAAATCATTGGTAAACTGCTACACTGTTATATTGTTACATTAATTATTATTTCGTTTCACTTACTCTTAAAATATCTCCGAACACGCCTCTTGCCGTCACTTTGGCTCCGGCTCCGGCGCCCATGATGACAATCGGGTTTTCGCCGTAGCTTTCAGTATAAATTTCAAAAATCGAATCCGAACCTTTTAATTGTCCTAAAGCGGAACCTGCAGGTACGGAAATTAAGTTTACATCCAGTTCGCCTTTGTCTTTTTGTAAGTCACCGTGAAGATCCCCGACGTATCTTAACACATACCCCGGCTCCTGATTTTCCTTGATCTTTTGATATTCCTCATCCAGCTCATTCAGTCTTGAAAGAAATTCCGATTTTGAAACATCCAGCAGGCTTTCGGGAACGAGATTCTGGATGTTGATATCATCGAATTCATTGATCAGATCCAATTCTCTCGCTAAAATGAGAAGCTTTCTGGCTACGTCGTTTCCTGATAAATCTTCCCTTGGATCCGGTTCGGTATATCCTTTTTCCAACGCTTCATTGATGATGGTGGAAAACTTTTCGTCCCTTAAAGAAAAATTATTGAAAACATAGCTCAGCGTACCGGAGAATACCCCTTTGATTCTTGTAATATTTTCCCCGGAAAGATGCAGAAGCTTAATGGTATCAATCAGCGGCAGACCTGCACCTACATTGGTTTCGTACAGGTAACGCCTGTTGTTTTTGTTCAACGTATATCTTAGTTTACGGTATTCCTCGATGGGAAGGGTGTTGAATATTTTGTTGGAAGACACCAGGTCGAAACCATTTTCGGCCAACGCATGATAATTGTGGACGAAATCTTTGCTTGCGGTATTATCTACAACAATTAAGTTTTCCAGTTGATTTTGCTTTGAAAAAGTGATCAGCTCCTGAACATTGGATGGATTTTCCGCCGTTAAAACCTCATCGCTCCAGTTGGTTCCGAATCCTTTTTTATTGAAGGCGATCTTTTTGGAGTTGGCTACGGCCACCACTTTCAGATCGATTTTTTTCCGTCTTTTGATTTCTTCGGAAGACTCCAGCACCTGCTCGATTAAAGTCTTTCCTACATTTCCGTGGCCGATAATCGCCAAATGTACGGTTTTCGGCTTTTTGGAAATTTCAGATTCGATGATATTTTTTGCTTTTTCATCCTGAGAAGAGGTTACGACAATATTCACCCGCTTTTCCGCAGCGATCTGATTTAGAAGCAACGGAAATACATTATTTCTTGCAAGCTCTGCCAGTACTTTATTAAAATCTTCAGCCACAAAACCGATAACCGATACATTATTGATGCTATAAATCTGGGACACTTTCCCCGATTTTCTTTCCACCTCAAATTCGTCAATCAGGCAATTTACTGCCTTTTCGGAATCGCTTTCCTGAACCAGAATAGAAATCCCGTTTTCAATCGCCTGCTGGGAAATGACCCCCACGCTGATCCTTGCTAAAGTAAGTGCTTTAAAAATCCGTCCGTCGATCCCGATTTCCCCAAGAAAATCCTCGCCTTCAAATTTGATGATGGACCTGTTCTTCAAAAATTTTATCTCGTTTGCATTATTCTTCATCTTCTACAAAATATTTTTTATGATCGTATTTAATTGTTCGTATTCCATTAAAAAGGCATCGTGCCCGTGAATTGATTTTATTTCGTGGTAGAAAACATCTTCTTTATTTTCTTTCAACTTATGAAAGCACATCCGGATTTCGGATGCGGGGAAAAATAAGTCGGTATCTACTGAAACCAGGTGTATTTGCGCCCGGATATTCTTGAGCTTTAATTCTTCCGCGTTAATATTCATCAGCAGATGGTTCATCAGCTTATAGGATTTTAAACTAAACCTTTCGTTAAGCGTATTGCCATGATAGATCAGCCAGTCTTCCGATTCCAGCCTTTGTTTTCCCTGATTGTATCTGTTTTTAAACCTGTCATTTAACGATTCAGGAGTACGGTAACACAGCATCGCATGAATTCTGGCTTTCTGCAAAGGTTCATGGTTCTGATTCAGTAAAAATTTCTGAACCAGGCATTGGGCATGAAGCCAGTCATGAGTTTTGAAATCGCAGGCGATCGGAATAAAAATTTCGGTAAGTTCCAGATTTTTAACCAGCATTTCCCAGCCGATCCCGCCGCCCAGAGAACCTCCGATGATGGCGTGTAAACTGTTAATATTTAAAATCTCAAGACCTTTCAAAAAGATTCCGGCGATGTCCGAAGCGGTGAAATTTTCATATTCATCGATAAAAAAATCATCATAGCCGTTTCCGGGAATATTAAAGCAAAGCACCGTATAACGGTCGGTATCGATCACCTGATCCGGACCGATCAGGTTTTTCCACCAGCCCTTTTCTCCGGCAACATCCGAATTCCCGGTCAACGCGTGGTTCACCAGAATGATGGGCGCAGAAAACAGCTCTTTCCCGAAAAGCTGATAGCTCAACGGGATCTGGTATTCCTTACCGGAATGGGTGTGATACGACAAATTAATATGTTTTAGTTCTGCTTTCAATTCTATTATTTTAATACAATTGAAAATGCCACAGGAAATGGCTGAAAGAACTTCAGTAAGTTATCTGTCCAAAATAATTCTGGTAGAACGTAGCACCTTCATTGCTTGCGCAAAGGGTTGCTAAGGTTTCATAGGGTCTAATCCCTCAACCTTTCTTGATAACATTTTCAATATTTGAATGAACGAATGGTGCAAAGATAAAACTTTTCTTTTAAAATTTTATAAAAATTTAATTTAATATAGCAAATGCTTATCGGCAGGCTGTTTGCAGAAATACATTAAGTTTAATTCAAATCAGTGAAGTTGGAATTTTTTCCCAAAAAAACTAACTTCGTAATGAAAAGTGACGAAATATGACTGCTGAACAACAAAGATTACAAGATACAGACTGGAAAAACTGGGGACCTTACGTAAGCAACCGACAGTGGGGAAATGTACGTGAAGATTACAGCCCAAACGGCGATGCATGGAATTTTGCCAATCACAACAGCGCAGAAAGCTACGCCTACCGATGGGGAGAAGAAGGGATCGCCGGAATCTCTGATGCCAAGCAGATTTTCTGTTTTGCCCTCTCCTTCTGGAACAAAAAAGACAAAATGGTAAAAGAGCGTTTCTTCGGGCTCAGCAATCCCCAGGGAAATCATGGCGAAGACATTAAGGAAATCTTTTATTACCTCGACAATACGCCAACGCACAGCTATATGAAGATGGTGTACAAATATCCCATCAACGAATTTCCTTATGATGAGATCCGTGCTGAAAATGCCAGAAGAAGTAAAAAGGAACGGGAATATGAAATCTTCGATACCGGAATTTTTGACAAAGATGAATATTTCGATATTTTCATTGAATACGCCAAAGCGGATCACAATGATTTTTTAGTCCGCGTTACGGTTTGCAACAGAAGCCAGATCGATGCGCCGATTGTAGTGGCACCTACGGTCTGGTTCAGAAACAATTGGAAATGGGGCTACAATACCTATAAAGGACAGACCAGCACTTCCCGGGAAGGCTGTATCAACATCCATCACGACAGTATTTCCATTAAAAAGTTTTATTCCGGAAATATTAAAGCCGAGAGTGTTTTTTGCGAAAATGAAACCAACACTCCAAAACTTTATGGTGCACCTTATCCCGGAAACACTTATTTCAAAGACGGAATTAATGACTATATCATTTACGGCAGCAATACCGTGAATCCTGATAAAAGGGGAACAAAAGCCGCATTTCTTTTAGAAGAAATTATTGGAGCAGGAAGTTCAAAATCTTTTGAATTCAGGCTTTCTCCTGATGATCTGGAGGATCCGTTTGAGAATTTTGATCAAATTTTCAATACCCGAATTGCCGAAGCGGATGAATTTTACCATGAAATTCAGAATGATGTACAAAATGATGATGAGCGCAATGTGCAAAGGCAGGCTTTTGCGGGATTGCTCTGGAATAAACAGTTTTACCATTATAACGTAGGAAAGTGGCTGAAAGGCGACCCAAATTTTGAGGCGCCCAGAGATTTTGACCATTACGTAAGGAATACCGAATGGAATCACCTTCACAATAAAGATATTATTTCAATGCCCGATAAGTGGGAATATCCGTGGTATGCCACCTGGGATCTGGCTTTCCATTGTGTGCCGTATGCGATCATTGATGCGGAATTTGCCAAAGGACAGCTTCTTCTTTTAACGAAAGAATGGTATATGCATCCCAACGGGCAGCTCCCTGCTTATGAATGGAATCTCAGTGATGTAAACCCGCCGGTACATGCGTGGTCCTGTTTCCGGGTTTTCAAAATTGATGAGAAACAAAACGGAAAACCTGATCTTTTATTTTTAGAAAAAGTATTTCAGAAACTTCTTTTGAATTTTACATGGTGGGTAAACCGAAAAGATAAAAACGGGAAAAACATCTTTGGCGGAGGTTTCCTCGGGCTCGATAACATCGGTGCTTTCGACCGGAATATGATTCTGAAAGACGGCCAGCACCTTGAACAGGCCGACGGAACCAGCTGGATGGCCATGTATGCGCTGAATATGATGCGTATTGCCATGGAACTCGCCCAATATTATCAGGTATATGAAGATATGGCGATTAAATTTTTTGAGCATTATCTTTATATTGCGGAGGCCATGGAAAATTTAGGCGAAGGAACGAAAGGACTCTGGAACGAGGAAGACGGCTTCTTCTATGATGTCCTGCAGCTCGGAAACGGCGATAGTGTCTCCTTGAAACTCCGCAGTATCGTAGGACTTATCCCGATGTTTGCCGTAGAAATCATCGATCATCACCTGCTCGACAAAATGCCGAATTTCGTGGAAAGAATGGATTGGGTCCTAAAAAATAAACCCGAGCTGACCAAACTTGTGTCCCATTGGGAAGAGGAAGGCCAGGGAAGAAAACATCTGATGAGCATTCTCCGCAAAACAAGGCTAACAAAAGTTTTGAGCCGCATGCTGGACGAAAAAGAATTTCTAAGCGATTACGGAATTCGTGCCATGTCTAAAGTATACGAAGAAAATCCGTTTAAATTCTCCGTACACGGAACCGAGAATGTTGTTTATTATACCCCGGGAGAAAGCGACAGCCGGATGTTCGGCGGAAACAGCAACTGGAGAGGACCGATCTGGTTCCCGATCAATTTCCTGATTGTTGAGAGTTTACAGAGATTCCATTTTTATTATGGCAACAGCCTTAAAGTTGAGCTTCCCACTGGCAGCGGAAATAAAAAGAATCTTGATGAGGTCGCACAAAATATCAGCAACAGGCTATGTTCTATTTTCCTGAAAGATGATGTCGGGCAAAGAGCTTTTAACGGAGGCAATCCAAAATTCAATTATGATGAAAACTTTAAGGATTATATTACTTTCTTTGAATATTTCCATGGGGATAATGGCCGCGGGATCGGAGCTTCGCATCAGACCGGCTGGACCGCTACCGTAGCAAAGCTCATGAAACCAAGAATGACACTTTAAACATATATTTTAAATTCCAATACAAGCCTCTCAACGCAGAGGCTTTTTTTATAAATTAAACACTTCCTATTTATTATTTCAATACATATTTAGCAATACCATAGCCAGAATCTATTTAAATTAAACAAACAGCATTTTATTCTATATATATGTAAAAAATTAATATTAATTTTCATTATATGATGATTTTCTATTAATAAAATCTTTATATTAGCTGAATAAACCTAATAATAGACTTTATGAAAGGAAAATTACTACCTCTTGCAGCTATGGTATTATCGGCTGCATGTACACATTTCAAAGCTCAGGAATATCAGCCGTTGGCAGTACAAAGCGGCTTCAATGCCGATGTCATTGCTAACGGAGTAGGCCCGTCTGCCTCTTCCACAAACAACGACGTTGACGGAGTGAACTATGCTTTTCTCTCACAAGATTTTCAGCTGACCGCCACAAGTACACCTCTTACCTACGGATTACCGACTGGTGGTATTATTAATTCGGTGGTATCTTCAACACCGGGACTTTCTTACCAGCTGGCTCCTTACAGCTCAAACAATTCCCTGAGACTGGAAGGTGCCGGTGATAATGGAACTTTGGTATTTTCAACACCCCTTCAGGCGCTTACGGTATATATGCTTGCCACCGGAGGCAGCGGCGACTGCACGGTAGACGTGGACGTAAATTTCACCGATAGCACCTCCGAAACATTCACAGGAATCAGTATTTCCGACTGGTACGGAGGAAGCAACTATGCCATTCAGGGTATCGGAAGGATCAACACAGACAATGACAACCTGGAATCCGGTTTCGGAACGAATCCTAGATTATACCAGATCGCTTTACCCATCAGCGCTGCCAACCAATCGAAAAGCGTACAAAGTGTAACGGTGACTAAAACAGGAACAGGAGGAATCCCAAATATCTTTGCTTTTTCGGCAGATGCGTATAATGCATGTGCTGCCCCGACCGACATCACCGCCACGACTACCCCAACTGAAGCAACCATCAGCTGGACAGCTCCGGCCAACGCTCCGGCTTCAGGATATCAATACTATTACAGTACTTCTCCTACGGCACCTACTGCAACCACAACGCCAACAGGCAATGTAACTTCAGGAACTTCAGTGACGCTCGACCAACTTACGACCGCGCAGACTTATTATATCTGGATCAGATCCAACTGTGGCGGCTCTTCCCAAAGCTTCTGGAAGATGAAACAATTCACACCGGGGCAGATCAGCACCGTTTATACAGCCGGAGATATCAATACGCAATTTAACAATTCGGGAGTTACCACTTCATCGACTACAGACTGTGCGGGAAGTCTAAGCATTAATGTTCCGGCAGGATATAAAATAAAATCCACTGCAGTTTCTTATAACATGTCTACAGCCGGAAACGGGTGGATGAGTGAGCAGAGAAGTCTTCTGGCCTGTACCACAAACAACACAACGGAATCTTCTGTCACCTCCGGATCAGGACAATCTTCAGGTACATATTCTTACAACAGGGCAGGACTTACGATCGCCAATGACCTTACAGGAACCGTAAACTTCGAGCTGAGAGCATGGAGAACCTATGGCGGATCAGCCTGTACCGTGACTTATAATAAAGTTGACAACAATACTTTCACCGTAACGGTTACTTTAGAACCATTATCTCTTGCGACAAGCGAAGTAGCGGCGAAAGGAAAAGAAAGAATCGCCTACCCGAACCCATTCGCGGATACGTTGTATCTTGAAAAGGCAGAAAATGTGAAAAAAGCCGTGATCACAGATCTTTCGGGAGTTGTCGTAAAAACGGTTGAAAACCCTTCTTCATCAATCTATTTAGGAGGAATAAAATCAGGAATGTATATTCTTACCTTAACGATGAAAGACGGTTCTGTAAAGAGCATGAAAACGATTAAAAAGTAGCATTTAAACATTCATACAAAAACCCCGGCCAGAGCTGTCTGACCGGGGTTTTCTTTTAAATTGAATTCAATTTATGCCTCTGCAATTTCTCCGTTTACATACACTTCGTACCCAATTTCCACATTGGGCTCCAGCGTTTTAGAAACCGAGCAGTATTTTTCAAAGGAGAGCTGAGCGGCTTTGTATGCCTTTTTGGGATCAATACTCCCCTCCAGGAAGAATTTCACTTTCATCGATTTGAAAGGCTTTGCATCATCAACGGGAATTCTTTCCCCTTCGACTTCAGCCTTAAATCCTGTAATTTCCTGTCTTTGCTTTTTTAAGATCGAAACCACATCAATACCGCTGCAGCCCGCCACCGCCATTAAAACGCTTTCCATCGGAGAAACTCCTTTCGCGCCTGGCTGCGTCGTATTATCCAGAAGGATTGAGTTCCCCTGGGAATTGGTGCATTCAAATAAAAAATCGTCGTTGATTCGGTTTAGTGTTATTTTCATTATTGGTATGCTTTACTTACTGTTTATCGATTATATCTTTATGCTAAATGATTAAACTCCGGAACCCGGCATTTAGGTGATTTGATGAAGATTTTAAGTCTTATTATAAAAAGTTTAAGTGCAATGATTAAAATTATATGTATTTTAATCAAAACTTTAGGCAAAACACCTAAAACTTTAGCCTCAAGACTTAAATTTTTCCCTGTAAGACCTAAAATTTCCGACCAGAGCTCACTGCTTACTGCCTACTGCTTACTGCTTACAGCCTACTGCAATTTATAAAATCCCCCTGGCTTTGATTTCCAGATATTTATTAATAACATCCACATTCAGGTTCTCCGGCAATGTATAAACCGTGTAAATGCCGTACTTCTTAAGCTCCTGAATGATCAGTTTCTTTTCGAATTCAAATTTTTCTGCGATAATTTCATCATAGATTTCCTGCATGCTTTCAGGGTTTTTATGGATCAGATTCTGCAGCTCGGAATTTTTAAAGAATACCACGACCAGCAAATGGTTTTTGGCAATTCCGCGAAGATATTTCAGTTGACGGTTGAGGCTGTCGAGCGTTTCAAAATTGGTAAACAAGAGGATTAAGCTTCTTTGATTTAATGAATACTTAACGTCCTGGTACAGGCGGTTGAAATCGCTTTCAAAAAAATCTGTTTTAATATTATAAAGGGCTTCCGAGATTTTCCTTAATTGACCGGATTTGTTTTCGGCCGCAATTTTATTTTCCGTTTTTTTGGAGAAGGTCATCATTCCTGCGCGGTCGCCTTTTTTCAGGATAATATGGGATAAAGCCATGGTCGCATTGATGGAATAATCCAGAAGGCTTAAGACTTTGAACGGCATTTTCATCGTTCTCCCCGTATCGATCAGCATAAAGATACGCTGGGATTTTTCGTCCTGGAACTGATTTACCATCAGCCGGTTGGTTTTGGAAGTCGCTTTCCAGTTGATGGTTCTTATATCATCGCCGGGAACGTATTCTTTGATCTGCTCGAATTCCATGGTATGCCCCAGCTTTCTGATTTTCTTAATTCCGCCTAATAAAAACTCGCTCTGAATGGCCATCAGCTCATATTTCCTCAGGTGAATGAAGGATGGATAAGAAGGCAGATTGGCGTCTTTCTGAAACCTGAATCTTTTGGAAACAAAACCCAATGGCGAAGAAACGTATACGTTGAGGCTTCCGAAATTGTATTCTCCCCGTTCTTTCGGCTCAAGGATATATTGAAAAAAAGTATTTCTTCCCGGCGCAATCTGTTTTTCGATCAGGAAATCGCGCTTCTGAAACTGAAACGGGATTTCATCAATGACTTTCACATTAATCTTAAAATCGTAATTGTTTTTGATGTCGACTTTCACCGGATTTTCATCTCCATTTGACAGCTTTTCGGGCAGGATCCTTTGGGCGGAAATCCCTTTATTCCTTTTGAAGATAAAAAGATAATCGACCATGGCGGCCAGAAAAACCACCAGCAACACGACATGACCAGCCCACATCAGAAAAGGGAAGAAAAAAGCAAAGACATAGAGAATGCCCGCCACAATGAGCGAAAAGAAAAAACGGGTATTGATGTATAAGTTTTTCATTTTTTAAGGTACAAGTTTTAAGGTTGCAGGTAGCAGTATAATTGGTTTACAGCTCCTTTATTTTAAGGAGTTAATTAGTCCATTCAACATCTTAGAAATTTCAATAATATCCTGATTTAACTTTAAATAGATTTCCGGATTTAGGAAATTAAGATTTCTGGAAATAATTAACTGTGTTTCAACTTCAGCGCAACTCCCCCTTGCTATTTTTAAAAATTGTAAATAATCTGGCTTGCTTCTTCTTGAATTCCCTTCAGCAATATTAGACGGAATCGAAACAGAAGCCCTTCTGATCTGAGATTGTAAACCGAATGTTTCGTCTTTTGGAAAAGCATAAGTTGCGTTATAGATTTCCGTCACAAAATCTATCGATTTCTGCCAAACTAAAAGCTCTTTAAAATTAGCCATATTGAAAATGCAAAACTTAAATCTTTAAACTGCAACCTTTGATCTACAACCTATAACCTGTAATCTATCTTGGGATCTCTATTCCTTCTAAAATCTGTCTGATAATTTCATCTGCAGTAAGGCCTTCCATTTCTCTTTCAGGCGATACGATCACCCGGTGCCTCAATACGGCATAGCTTGCTTCTTTGATATCTTCAGGCGTTACAAAATCTCTTCCTCTTAATGCGGCAAAGGCTTTGGAAGCGGTTAACAGGGCAAGACTGGCTCTTGGAGAAGCTCCCAGGTATAAAAACTGGTTTTCTCTTGTGTTTACAATGATCTTGGCAATGTATTCTATCAGCTGTGCTTCAACAATAATTTCTTTGACGAGCTGATGGTAGTTTTTCAGCTGCTGTGCGGAGATCACGCGGTTTACGACTTCTGTTTTATCTTCATTCCTGCTTTCGTGCTGATTTTTGATGATCGAGATTTCCTGTGCAAGATCTGGGTAGCCCACGTTTATTTTAAACAGGAAACGATCCAGCTGAGCTTCCGGAAGCCTGTACGTTCCTTCGTGCTCAATAGGATTCTGGGTGGCCACCACCAGGAACGGCTCATCCATCGGGTAGCGGGTGCCATCCATGGTGATCTGTCTTTCTTCCATGACCTCGAATAACGCAGCCTGTGTTTTTGCAGGCGACCTGTTGATCTCATCAATTAAAATAAAATTGGAAAAAACAGGACCTTGTTTAAATTCAAATTCCGAGTTTTTCACATTGAAAACAGAAGTTCCCAAAATATCGGAAGGCATCAGATCCGGCGTAAACTGAATTCTGCTGAAGCCTACATCTATGGTTTTGGCAAGCAACTTTGCGGTAATGGTTTTGGCCACTCCCGGAACCCCTTCGATAAGAACATGCCCGTTGGACAAAAGCGCCGCCAGGAGATGATCGATCATACTCTCCTGTCCTACGATGACTTTTGAAATCTCTGCTTTTACTTTTTCAAGGCTTGTACGAAGCTCTATCATATCAATCCTGGATTCAAACTGATCTTCCTTTTTTTCAAGAGGTACAGGATTCTGGTTTTCCGTATTTGGGTTTTCAAAATTTTCCATATATGTATGATTTAACAATTTACCGATGTACCAACTTACCAATCAGGAGAATTGGTACATTTTTATATTTTCAGATTGTTATATTTTTTTAATTATTTCGTCGAGTAACGTATTCATTTTGCCAAGATCTTCTTTCATTACCTGGGCGTAAGGATCCTGTGCTTTTTTGATCAGGTTTATGGCCTCGGTGATCATATCTGCCGGTTTCCCTGTCTTCAGCTGAAGTTTTTTCGCAAACTCTTCATCCAGATGCTGGGTATCAATCAGGAGATCCATTCTCACTTTATTGAGGAAATACTGGGCTTTTTTAGCCATCATATCATGAAAGTCGCCTTCCTGCAGATACAGGTTGCCGATACTCTTCACAAATTCGACGGATGTATTCTTTAAAGGCTCTATGATCGGGACAATACGCTGCTTTCTTTTGGCATTGAAGAAAATGAAAAGAAGCAATCCGCCCAAGAGTATCCACCATGCATATTTCAAGGCAGCATGAGAAAGGATAAATCTCAGGAAAAACTGTGACACTTTTGCATCACTTTCTACGAACCAAACGGTTTCCCGGTCTTTCAGGTATGAAAATACATCCTGCGCATATTTTATATTTCCCCGCTTCAGAAGGTAATAATTGGTCACAAAAAGCGGTTCGCAGTGAACGTATATATTTCCTTTTCCGAATTTAATTTTAATAAAATTGGCCTGATCGGAATTGTTTTTTTCAACGGTTTTTCCCAGTACTTCAACGCCGGGCTTTATAAAGGTAAACCCTTTACCGGAGGGAAATTTATCCAGATGAATAAAATCATTCCGGTATTGTTTATCCGTAAGTTTCAGCACATTTTCATCTTCAAATGAAATCTGAGAATCGTAATATCCGATACTGTCTGAGATCTCTTTCGGCATGTCGCTCAGGATAAGCATCGCATCGGATCCTTGTGAAACCTGGCTGAGAATTTTATTCCATGACTGCTTATCAATTTCTTCTTCTATGACCAGTATATTGTGAGGGTTTTTACGGGTCTGATAGTAATCATACGGGGTCTGTTCTGTTTTTTTGACTTTATTTTTAAAAAGGGCATTCACCTCATTATTAAAAACGAACAAACCGAAAGGCGATTTCTGATTGATATCAAAGTTTTTTCTCCAGTCCGTACTTTCAGTCTTGTTCACTTCAAACAACGCCAAAACAATCATCACAACGATGAAAATTACAGCATATATTTTGAAAGTCTTATTCATGGTAAAAATTACGGTTTAAAAGATTGGTACTGGTTTTTAAATTTCTGATAGCTTTCTTCGGAAATGCTGAACTCTCCATACCAGACATAATCGAAAATATACGACAGGTTGAAAAATTCTTCTTTAAGGTGGGCGGCTTTTAATTCTGCAACGTAGTCTTTATTTGTTTTTTCAGGATTCCAGTCAATCAGTTTTTTATCGCTGAGCTTCTTCAATACAAATAAAAACTGGTACCGGACCGCCGAGCGGAAGTCCCCGGATTTTTCGAATTTCAGGATACTTTCAGGAAAATTAATCTCATGGATATTTTCATGAAGCTCTTCATCTTTGATATTAACTTTTTTATTTTTCTTTCCAAACAGGAAATTCCCGTCTTTCCCGATAAGAAATTTAATAATAAAATAAAGCAGGAAGCCTACAAGGATGATCGCAAAAAGCCTTACCAGCACTCCGGCGACATTACCGGAATCTGCAAAAACAGTTTCTCCAAAAATGCTGCTGAGAATTTTTGTAATCTTAGCCATCAGTTTTTGCCATATCGACATTCGCGGTTTTACCGTGGTATAGTCAAAATCTTTCCCTTTGTATCTGGACTGTATATTTTCTTTAAACTGTTTAGGATAAACGGTATTTTCTGTCACCGGTTTTTGCAGCAAAACAGAATCTGCCCGGTACATATTTTTGTAATGCCCGGTATCCAGAGAATCAATATACACTTCCGCGGCCGGCGGTGGAGGGTCGGTCTGCGTCTGTGCATTGAGGTTTCCTGCAAAGATAAAGATCAGTAAAATGAAATAAGTCTTATTCATTAATTCCGATGGTGTCTATTTCTGCCATTTCTACTTTCTGGTGCAGATCGGTACGGCTGTCGTAGTACATTAAGCCTGAATTGACGTATAGAATATTCATCAGCAAAGTAGAAATCACCGAAGATATTCCGTAAAGGATAAAAAAGATAATGCCGAAGCTTCCCGTAAAAGGGTTATTTTCAAATTGTGCATCCGGCGCTGTCGTCGAAAGCTTTACAAAGAAAATAATCATGGGAATGGATGAGAAAAATATGCTGACGATGTAAAATAAAATTACCATGATGAGTGTTCCTCCCCAGTATTTCCAGTACGGCGAATTTTCCCTTCCGTTTTTATACGAAAACTGGGAACGTATGGCATAACTCAGCGATTCAAAGAAACCGTTTTTCCCGTTAAAATAATCGTAGCAGAGAAACGTAATGATATTAAATAAAGTCGGTCCCACAAAAAGCATCAGGACAATGCCTATAAAGATCAGAATAAGAATGTATGAGATTCCGAAGATAATCGTGGCACCGGGAAGCACCAGGAAAGTGAGTCCGAAATAGGTTGCAAAAACTTTCTTCCTGTTCGATTTGAAATCACTTAAAATATCATCTGCCTTAATATCGGTTTTTCCTTCCGCGATCCTTTTCATATAAAATACAGGAAACAGGAAATTAACCGTTATCAAAGCCGTTGAAAGCACAAAAAGCAATACTCCCGAAATAATAAACACCCCGAGATTATCATTAAAAAACTGCTCGAAATAATAGCTTTGCCCACTGATATTGGATCCGAAAATCGCTCCGAAGAACTCCTTATAACCAAAGACTATTATTATAACCATTAGAATCAACAGCAGGCCGTTGATAAGTAAAAAGTTTCTAAAGTAATTTTTTCCGTATAATTTGAAGAATGCGAAACTATCGGAGATAAAAGTTCCGAAATCTCTCTTTTTATATAACTGCATCATGGATTTGGGTATTAATTTTTCGGTTAACAATCGTAGGATAAATACAATAATAAAATCCTATGACAAACAAAGATCCGAAGATAATGATTAAGTTTAAAAATAAGGGCATTTTCAAGGCGTGTCTTGTGACATATCCTTCGATAATCCCGGCGCAAACGGTAAAAGGCACTGTACTTAAGAATATTTTAAACGAATCTTTAAATCCGTTTTTAAAGGAATTAAACCTTGAAAGTGTACGTGGAAATAGAATCGATGCTCCGAGAATCAGTCCGCACATCGCTTCTACTACCATGGAAAATATTTCAAAGACTCCATGAAGCCAGATTCCTCTTGCGCTGTCCTGCAGGGCCCCGTAATCATAGAAAAAGTACTGGAATGAGCCAAGCATCACACTATTTGACAAGAGGGCCCATAGCGTTCCCACTCCGCCGAAAATTCCATTAATGTAAAGTTTTGCGCCTACGCCGATATTGTTGAAAATAATTCCGATCGTACTTCCCCATGTTGAGCCGCTCTGATAAATACCGACGGCATTTCCCGATTTTATATTTTCAATGGTCTGGTTTACATAACCTTCCCCGAGAATAATATTGACAAAATCTTTATCATAAGCTGCAGAAAGCACCCCGATCAATGTAAACAGAGTAAAGAACATGAACGCATACGCCAGATATCTCCGGTATTGATAGATGAGCAAAGGCACTTCTGTTTTAAAGAAATACAGAATCCGGTTTTCTTCAACTCTTTTTGTTTTGTAAATTTTCTGAAAGATCTGTGACGACAGATGGTTCAGATACACCGTGGTATTGCTTTTGGGATAATAAGTCTGGGCAAAAGAAAGATCATTGATGAGATTAATGTACAGTGATGACAGGTCATCGGGATTTTTTTTAACTTTCCCCTGGATAACCTGCTCGATTCCCAACCATTTTTCTTTATTTTGTTTAATGAAATAAACTTCTCTCATAACTTAAGGCTAAAATAATAAAAATTATGTCTCAAATTGCGATTAATACTTCACAAAATGTAAATATTAATTTCAACGTCGCCAGTATCGGAGACCGGGTGATTGCGTTCATACTGGATCTTTTCATAAAAATCGCGTACGGGATTGTTGTGCTTTATACTTTTTTCAGCATTTTAGATCTGGGTTATGTTCTTTCCGGTATGGATCAGTGGTCTGTCATGGCAGTATACATTATTTTAATGTTTCCTATTGTTGTTTATCCGGTGGTTCTTGAAAGCCTTATGGAAGGGCAGACTCCAGGAAAGAAAGTCATGAAGATCAGGGTGGTAAAAATAGACGGTTATCAGGCAAGCTTCGGGGATTATCTGATCCGTTGGGTTTTCAGGATTATCGACACCTCTTTTGCCGGAGTGGTAGGACTGGTGTGTATGATTGTTTCCAAAAACAATCAGCGGTTGGGAGACATTGCTTCCGGAACAGCGGTTATTTCTCTGAAGAATTCGATCAATATTTCCCATACGATTTTAGAACATATCCGTGAAGATTATGTTCCTACTTTTCCCCAGGTCATAGCCCTTAGCGATAATGATATAAGAATCATAAAGGATAATTACCTTAAAGCCTTGAGAGTAGACGACCGGCAGATTATCAGTAAGCTTTCGGACAAAATTAAAAGCATCCTGAAGCTTGATATCGATCCTACAAAAATGACGGAAAGGCAGTTTATAGGGGTCATCATCAAAGATTATAATTATTACACCGGAAAAGACAATTAAAGAAAAGGGGCAATTTCATTTGCAAATCAAAGATCAATTTTCAACATTAAAATGAGAAAATTTATCCGCATATCATTTACACTGAATTTTCTAAATATACGTCAAGACGTTCGCGGTGCGCTTTTTGTACTTTCAGGTTTAATTAAAATTTAGGTTATGAGATTTGAAAACAACAGGTCAGGAAACGGCGGAGTGATTACTCTAAATAATGAGCTTAAAGAAATCGGCAGACTTACTTATACTATTTTTCCCGAAGAAAATAAATTGATTATTTCCTTTGTTTTGGTTCATCCCGAATTCGAAGGCCGCGGGATGGGAAAATATCTCATTGAGGAAGGCATTAAATTCGCCCGTGAAAACAACTGGAAAGTCTATCCTCACTGTTCTTATGCAAGATCTGTGATGATGAGAATGAAAGATGTAGACGATGTTTTTCTACAGCGATAGCACTTCTTTTACCAGAATTTCCTCAATGTCATCAGGATAATCGACCTTTAAATGCTGGTCTGAAGCTACCCATTGCCGTATTTCTTCCAGGTTTAAAACTTTGGAGTTTGGAATTCCCATGTTATCCAATGCACAGGCATTGCACTCCTGTTCATATTGATTGTGAATAGGAATCACAAATAGTTTTTTATCCATAAACAGAGCTTCGGCAGGACTTTCGAAGCCTGCGTTGCAAAGGATTCCGTCACAGTTTTCAAAACACTTTAGATAGTGAATTTCATCAATAGGAAAAACTTCAACATTATTCTCCCGAAACTGCAGCGTCGAGTACTTTGAAAAAACTTTCCATTCTACAGGAATCTGCTTCAAAACAGACATAATATTCTGGTCAGAAAAACTGGGAAGATAGACCAGATAGAAGCCTTTTTTTTCCGGGCTGAGATTCCTGATTTTTCTCCTGATCACAGGCTTTTTGATCTGAGGATGATAATTTTCAAAGTGAAAACCTATCCGTTTTTCACTTGGAACGTAGTATTTCAATACAAGCTCCCCAAAAAAATCTCTTTTGTCAGGTTTCGGAGTTTCTTTGAATAACATCGATGCCTGATGACTCAGTTCAATCATAGGATGCTTTTTCAACTTACAGGCCCAGCCGGTGAGTGGTTCATAATCATTAATGATCAGATCATATTTTGAAAGCTCTATTTCCTTGATCGCTTTAATGGCTTCAACAAAACTATTATCCGTAAACGTTTTTCGATAGGATAAACCGCCTGTTTTATCATAAAGGAGGGAAATCCCCCGATGCTTATAGTTTACGTCAAAATCAGCCTTTAATTGTGACTGATGACCGCTTATCAATGTTTCGACAGAAGCATACTTTTTAAGGATGGGTACAATTTCCTGCGCCCGGGCAACATGTCCGTTTCCCGTTCCCTGGAAGGCATATAAGATTTTCATTTTGTGAAATTGGTTACTATTTTTAAAAGCTCGGCACTGTTGATATCCTGCATTTCTTCAGGCCCTTCGTCTTTAAGCAAATGTTTATGATCCTCATAATAAAAGATTTTCCATTCTTTATCATGATACTCCAGGGCAGAAAGATTTTCGATCCAGTCTCCTGAGTTCAGATAAGTGCAGCTTCCTTTTTTATTGCTTACTTCACGGATTTGCGGCTGGTGAATATGCCCGCAGATCACGTAATCGTAATGGTTGTCAATAGCCAGCTCAGAAGCAGTAAGCTCGAAATCCCCGATATACTTTACGGCTTTTTTTACATTGTTTTTAATTTTTTTTGAAAATGAATATTTTTCCTTACCCATTTTCTCCAAAAACCAATTTACGACATTATTGATGACAATCAGCAGGTCATAGCCTTTCCCTCCAAGCTTGGCAATCCATTTTGAATGCTGAACGGAGGCATCAAAAACGTCTCCGTGGAAGATCCAGGTTTTTTTATCGTTAATGTTTAAACATATTTTGTTGCAGACTTTCAGTTTACCCAGTTCGAAGTCGGTAAACTTCCGGAACATTTCATCGTGATTTCCGGTGATGTAGTACACATCCGTATTTTTAGTAGCGAGTGAAAGGATTTTTTTGATGACTTTCAGGTGGGGTTTAGGGAAGTAAGACTTTTTGAATTGCCAGATATCGATGATATCACCATTCAAAACCAATGTCCTGGGCTGAATAGAATTAAGATACCGCAGTAATTCTTTAGCCTTACATCCGTAAGTTCCCAAATGAACATCCGATATGACAACTAATTCAACGTTTCTTTTCATAGTTTTATGCAAAGAAACTACTTGAAAGTTAACTGTATATGAATGTTATATTATTTTTTACAATGTTTCCATCAGCTCTTCCGTGATTTCCATGTTATGATAAACGTTTTGCACGTCGTCGTCGTCTTCGAAACGCTCAAGCATTTTCATATTGGCTTTAAACTGCTCTTCATTCACTTCCTTAGTATTGTTTGGAATTCTTTGAAGTTCTGCGCTTTTTGCTTCAATCCCCAATTCATCCAATTTATGCGATAAAGAACCGAAATCTTCAAAAGCGGTGGTAATCATTACCTCTTCTTCATCCTTTTCTACATCTTCCGCACCTCCGTCGATCATTTCCATTTCGAAATCATCCCAATCCATTTTGATCTGAGCAAGGTCAATGGTGAAAATCCCTTTTCTGTCGAAAATAAAAGCGAGTTCTCCATTTTTCCCCAGGTTGCCGTCAAATTTATTGAAAACAGCCCTTACATTGGCAACGGTTCTAGTAGGGTTATTGGTTGTACATTCTACGAAAAATGCCACTCCTCCCTGGCCGTATCCTTCATAAGTAATCTCTTCATAGTTTTCCGCATCGGCGCCGCTTGCTTTTTTGATTGCTCTTTCCACATTGTCTTTAGGCATGTTGGCACCTTTCGCATTCTGGATGCATCTTCTCAATGCAGGATTGGCTTCAGGATCGCTACCACCTGCTTTTACGGCTAATGCGATATCCTTACCTATTTTAGAAAAAGTTTTGGCCATTTTATCCCATCTGGCCATTTTAGAAGCTTTTCTATATTCAAACGCTCTTCCCATTTTAATTTTTAAATTTTCAACAAAATTAATTAAAACTCAACGAAAAAAAAATACCTCCAGAAAACTGGAGGTACTTATATTTAGAAAAATTTAATTATTTTTTCTTTTTAACTACTTTTTTCTTGGTAGTTTTTTTAGCCGGAGCTTTTTTCACTGGAGCATCTTCGTAATCTTTTTTCTTGATTGCGTTCCACTCATCAGCATTTTCAACAGCAGTTACAACTACTTTTCTGTCTACTTGTCTTTCGGCATCAGAAGCTGTAGCAGGCACAGTAGCTTTAGCTTTACCAACACCTACAGATTTAAGAGCATTAGCATCTACACCTCTTGCATCTAAAGCAGCAACTACAGCAGCAGCTCTTTCTCTAGATAACTTCAAGTTGTAAGCCTCAGATCCTTTAGCATCAGTTCTACCTTCTAATAGATAGTTACCTCCGTCTTTTTTGATAATTTCAGCAGCATCATCTAAAGCTGGTTTAGATTCAGCTTTGATTGTAGCTTTGTTGAAATCAAAGAATACACTTCCTAATTTAGTTTCAACATCTTTAGCTGTTACTGTTTTAGGTTTAGGACATCCGTTGTATTCAGGAAGACCTGGAACCGTAGGACAAGCATCATCTTTATCTAGGATACCGTCACCGTCTGTATCTGGCCAAGGACATCCGTTGTTTTCTGCAGGACCTGCAACTGTAGGACAAGCATCATCTTTGTCGATTACGCCGTCACCATCTGTATCTGGCCAAGGGCATCCGTTATTTTCAACCGGACCAGCTACGTCTGGACATTGATCGTCTTTATCTGGAACACCATCACCGTCTGTATCAGGACATCCTTGGAATTCTGGTAAACCTGGTGTATCAGGACATAAATCGTCTTTATCTAGGATACCATCCTTATCTCTGTCTCTGTTTCCAAATCTGAAGTTCAATGAAGCAGAAGCTTGCCAAAAGTTAGCAACATTTGATTTGTCAGCAGGAGTTGAAACATAATCACCCTGAACTCCTAAACCGAAGTTTTTAGTTACCCAGAAATTAACACCGGCACCGGTAGAAACTGTAAAGAAGTTTGCTTTACCGTTTTCATTACCATTGTCTCCGTTAGTAACCATAGCACCGTTAGCATCAGTTCTAGGGAAAGTAAGAGAAGTGTAGTCATGTCTCAGGTAGTTAGCACCAACTCTTAAATACGGGTCGAACCAAGATTCTTCATCCCACAAAAGACCTGCAGCTTTAGCCTGGAAACCAAGACCTGTCATCAGCATGAATTCTTTACCCATGTTAAATCTCTTGTTTTCAACATTACCTACAGTAGTTTGCCAGTCGATTACCAAACCTTTACCTATGTTTCTTGCAACAGTAAGTTTAGATAATGGCGGAGTGATAGAGAAGTTGTTCATATTGAACATTGTCTTCGTCAAATTATTAGCAGAGAACGTATTACTGAAGTTGTTTCTCTGTGCCAGATGGTTTTCCGCGTGAGCACCAACCCCGATCATCCACGGATTGTTGGTAGTCTGAGCGAACACAGTAGAAGCGACAGTAAGCGCCAATGCTGAAATTCCTAATTTTAGATTTTTCATAGAATTAAATGATTAAATAATTGATAATGCAAAATAAATATAATTTTTCTTTATAAACAAAGTTTTTCCGATGATTTTTAACTTTTCTTTAATATTCTGTCGAGGTTTCTTTTATTTTCTCTATCTTTAATGCTCTCCCTTTTATCAAAGAGTTTTTTACCCCTTGCCAGGGCAATTAAAACCTTCGCTTTCCCCCTATCATTGATATATAATTTTAAAGGAATAATTGTATTTCCGGCATCCTTTAATTTCTTCTCCAGTTTTTGCAACTCTTTTTTGTGCAACAGCAATTTCCGTTCCCTTTTTGTCTTATGGTTATAAAATGTACCCAGTTTGTACTCGTCAATCATCATATTGATGATATATAATTCCCCTTCAATAACCTGACAGAACGACTCTGCAATAGACGCTTTTGAGGATCTGAGAGATTTTATTTCAGTACCTGTAAGTACCATTCCGGCTTCATATTCTTCGAGAATTTCGTACTCAAAGCGGGCTCTCCTGTTTAATATATTGACTGTCTTTTCAATCTTCATCTTAAAAATTTCTTCTTAAATATATAAAAAATACCCTACATTAAAAACTTGAATATTACATTATTACGAAATACCCAAATTCTTTTCGTATTTTTGCGCCAAATTTACAAAACTATATGTTAACAGTATCTAACTTATCTTTACAATTCGGGAAAAGAGTTCTTTTTGACGAGGTAAACATTATGTTTACGAAAGGAAACTGCTACGGGATTATCGGAGCAAATGGTGCAGGAAAGTCTACATTCCTTAAAATATTAACAGGAAAGCAGGACCCGACAACTGGACACGTATCTTTAGAACCTGGAAAAAGAATGTCAGTTCTTGAGCAGGATCACTTTGCTTACGATCAATATACTGTTCTGGAAGCTGTTTTAAGAGGCAATAAAAAATTATTCGAGATAAAAGAAGAGATGGACGCGCTATATGCGAAAGAAGACTTCTCTGATGAAGACGGAATCAAAGCGGGAGAGCTTGGGGTAATCTATGATGAAATGGGAGGCTGGACCGCAGAATCTGATGCGCAGACCATGCTTTCCAATGTGGGAATCAAGGATGACATGCACTGGCAGATGATGAGCGAGCTTGAAAACAAGGACAAAGTAAAAGTCTTATTAGCACAGGCCCTTTTCGGAAACCCGGATGTACTGATTCTCGATGAACCTACGAACGACCTTGATATCGATACGATTTCATGGCTTGAAGATTTCCTTGCAGATTATGAAAACACCGTAATCGTAGTATCTCACGACCGTCACTTCCTGGATACCGTTTGTACCCACATCGGTGACCTGGATTATGCCAAACTAAACCTTTATACCGGTAACTATACTTTCTGGTACCAGGCATCACAGCTGGCCACAAGACAGAGAGCGCAGGCCAATAAAAAAGCTGAGGAAAAGAAGAAAGAACTTCAGGATTTCATCGCGAGGTTCAGCTCCAACGTTGCAAAAGCCAAGCAGGCTACCGCAAGAAAGAAAATGATCGACAAACTGAACATTGATGATATTAAACCTTCTTCAAGAAGATATCCTGCCATTATCTTTGAAATGGAAAGAGAAGCAGGAGATCAGATTTTAGATGTTAAAGGATTAGAAAAAACAAAAGACGGCGAATTGCTGTTCTCAAATATCGACTTAAACCTTAAAAAAGGGGATAAAGTTGCGGTATTGTCTAAAAACTCATTAGCCATTACCGAATTTTTCGAAATTTTAGCCGGAAATGTTCCCGCTGATAAAGGAACAGTAGCCTGGGGAGTAACTACAACGCAATCTCACATGCCTTTGGATAACACCAACTTCTTCCTGGAAGATTTAAGCCTGGTCGACTGGTTAAGACAATTCACCAAAAATGACGAAGAGCGCCATGAAGAATTTGTAAGAGGATTCTTAGGAAGAATGCTTTTCTCAGGGGATGAAGCTTTGAAATCGTGTAAAGTACTATCAGGAGGGGAAAAGATGAGATGCATGTTCAGCAGAATGATGCTTCAGAAAGCGAACGTTCTTTTACTTGACGAACCGACGAACCACCTGGATCTCGAAAGTATTACCACCTTGAACAACTCATTATCCAACTTTAAAGGAAACATCTTACTGGCCTCCCATGACCACGAAATGCTTTCCACGGTCTGTAACAGGATCATCGAGCTGACTCCGCAGGGAATCATCGACAGGGAAATGTCTTACGACGAATACCTTGCTGATAAAAAGGTAAAAGAATTACGAGAGAAAATGTATTCTTAAATATTTAAAAACCGTTCATGACCTGAACGGTTTTTTTTAACATTTACCTTCAACAATAAACTTTCCTTTTAAAATATATTTCCCTATTTTTGTGAAATGAGTCAAAAATGGATTTACAAGCCCGAACCCGATGAAGAAATTGTGGATGGATTAAGTTCGTCTCTTGGTTTTGGAACTTTTGAATCTAAACTCCTCGTTCTCAGAGGAATTGACAATTATCAAAAGGCCAGAGAATTTTTCAAACCGAATCTTACCGATATCCACAATCCGTTTTTAATGGCAGATATGCAGAAAGCGGTAGAACGCATTGCCACTGCAATTGAAAACGGAGAAAAAATACTGGTGTATGGCGATTACGACGTAGACGGTACTACAGCGGTTGCGCTCATGTACCTTTACCTCAGCAAAATTGTTCAGAAAAAATATCTTGATTTTTATATCCCCGACAGAAACTCTGAAGGCTACGGAATTTCCACGGAAGGAATTGATTTTGCCAAAGAAAACGGCTTTTCATTAATCATCGCGCTCGACTGCGGAATCAAAGCACTCGATATGATCAGTTATGCCCAGAGTTTAGGCATTGATTTTATCATCTGCGACCACCATTTACCCGGTGAAGAAATTCCGAATGCCGTGGCGGTTCTTGACCCTAAAAGAAGTGACTGCCGCTATCCTTTTAAAGAACTTTCAGGGTGCGGAGTGGGTTTTAAACTCTGTCAGGGACTTAATACCATTTACAAACTCCCGGAAGCGGAATTATTCGAACTCACAGACCTTCTGGCCATTTCCATCGCCGCCGATATCGTTTCCATGACAGGCGAAAACAGGGTTTTGGCTAAAATGGGGCTTAAAACACTTCGCAAAACCAGGAATTTAGGACTGCGGTTATTAATTCCGGAAGACAAGCTTTCGCATTTTGAGATTTCAAATATTGTCTTTGAAATTGCTCCTAAAATCAATGCAGCTGGGAGAATTTCCCACGGAAAAGCAGCGGTTGAGCTTATGGTTTCCGATAACCTGAAACATGCCCATCAGATCGTAAGTGACATCATGAATCTCAATGATGAAAGGCGTGAACTGGATATGAATTCTACCCTTTCAGCCTTAAATCAAATCATTGAATCGCAGCAGGAAACCAAATACACGACTATTGTTTATCACCCGGAATGGAACAAGGGCGTCATCGGCATTGTAGCATCCCGGTTAATTGAAACATACTACAAGCCGACATTGGTTTTTACAGACGGTAATAATGGTGAAATGGTCGCTTCGGCGAGATCCGTAGCAGATTTCGACGTTCATGAAGCATTAGATATGTGCTCGGAATACTTTTTAAAATTCGGTGGACATCATGCAGCAGCAGGACTTTCAATGGAAAAGGATAAATTTGATGCTTTCAAGGAAAAATTCGAAAGAGTGGTTTCCGAGAAAATTAAAGAGCATCAGAAAGAGCCTTCCATCACGATTGATTCTGAAATACAGATCGACGAGATCAACAGGGAATTTATTAATTTCCACAGGAAACTGGCGCCATTCGGGCCTCACAATATGAAGCCTATTCTTGCTTTAACCCGTCAGAAAGTTTCAGGGTATATTAAAACGATGGGGAAAGACAACAATCACCTTAAGTTTTATATCAGGCAGGAATCTACCGGAAGAAATATTGAGTGCGTGGGCTTCAAGCTGGGACAGTTCGCCGATGATTTCAGGACAAAAAGTTTTGATCTTGCTTTTACGCTGGAAGAAAACCACTGGAAGGGAAATGTGACGCATTACCTGAATATTAAAGATGTAAAATTCAGGGATTGATTCATCTTTTCAAATTTTAAAATTTACCGTTCATCTATGAAGAAAAAGATCGGACTTTTTTTCGGTTCATTTAATCCTATTCATATCGGGCATTTGATATTGGCCAATTACATCCTCGAAAACACCGACATGGATGAATTGTGGTTTGTGGTAAGCCCGCAAAACCCGTTTAAAGAGAAAAAATCTTTACTGAAAGATCATAACCGCCTGGATATGGTACAGCTTGCTGTAAAAAACTATTCGAGAATGCGTGCTTCAAATGTAGAGTTTTCGCTGCCTCAGCCCAGCTATACGATTGACACCTTGACTTATCTCCATGAAAAATATCCTGATTATTCTTTCAGCTTAATTATGGGTGAAGATAACCTCGAAAATTTGCATAAATGGAAAAATGCTGATACCTTGATCCAAAATCATCACATCATTGTTTATCCAAGAATCTCCGAAGGGGAGAAAAATGATTCCGAATACCTGCAGCATGAAAACGTGTCTTTAATAAAAGCTCCGGTCATTGAGCTTTCGGCAACGGAGATCCGGAACATGATCAAAACCGGAAAAAATGTAAGGCCAATGCTCCCGCCGGAAGTTTTTGAGTATTTGGACGGAAGTAGTTTTTATAAGTAAATTGCAGCCGTAAAAGAATCGATGCAGGAAGATTACTGGTACCCTGTTCTAATTATCTTGACGACCAATTTAAAATTATGAATTTCTTAGAAAAATTATTCTCAAAATATCCGCAGGAAAAAGTGATCAGATGGTTCAAGAACATTTGCCTGGCTGAAGCGGTTTCCTGGTTTTTTCTTTTTACGGCAATGATCTGGATCCGTACCAATCCTGAAGATATTTTTCCTATTGTGTACATCAGTACGATCGGCAGTATTCACGGGCTATTTTTTACACTTTATCTTTTATTTTTACCATCCGTCAGAAAAATATTTGACTGGGACGATGAAGACAGTGTCTTTTCACTGATCGCTGCCTTCTTTCCTTTCGCCACCATCTGGATCGATAAAAAACTTGCCCGCTTCGACCGGGAATAAAATCATACAGGATCTTTTCAGGTCCTTTTTTTATGTAAAAATTTCGTTTTTCATTCTAATTTCAACTTTTCATTTTTTTTATTTCATCTTTTTCACCGAAGATGTAATGAAATTTTGTTTTCAATTGTCTTAAATACATAGCAAGGAGAAATTATTTAAAAATCAGAATTAAATTTTTAAAGCTGAAAATCAATTACTTAAATTTAGTTTAAAAACATTTTAAGTACTTTGTATTGCAAGATACTTAATTTATTATATATCTTTGCATTGTTAAATAATAACAAATACAAGCTATTAAACTCTCAAAAAAAAATAAAACATGAAAACGACCATTCTTATTGCAGCTATATTTTTCAGTGGACTTGCTTCTGCACAGGAAAAAAAACAGGATACCGTAAAGACAAAAAATATTGAAGGCGTGACTTTAACCAAGCAGGTTTTCAAAAAACAAAGTGACCGTTTCGTCTATGATGTTGCCGCTTCTCCGGTAGCCAAGGGAAATACCACTTTTGATCTTCTGAAGCAGACTCCCCTGTTATCGACCACTGATGATAAAACGCTGAAAATTGTTGGAAAAAACAACGCGCTAATCTACATCAACGGAAGAAAAACCAATATGGATGCAGAATCTCTTACACAGTTTCTAAAAAACACACCCGCAGAAAACATCCAGAAAATTGAAGTCATTACCGTTCCGGGGAGTGAATATCAGGTTGAATCTTCCGACGGGATCATCAACATCATTTTAAAGAAAAAAATGAGTGACGGGACAAGCGGAAACATGAGAATGTCTAACACTCAGAATAAATATAACGCGAGCAATGCAAGTTTTTCCGTGAATTACAGAAAAGACAAACTGGGAATTAATGCCAATCTGAGTGGCGGAGAAAATATCAATCCGCAATCGTATGTGTTGAGAAACGGAACTGATAAAATGCAGAATGAATCCGTAGGCGATATCGATGATCCGAATAAAAACTTAGGAGGCTATTTAAATATTGATTATCAGTTGACTGAAAAAAGCAATCTGGCCCTGTCCTGGAACTCATGGGCGAATAAAAGCTATAATTCCACGATTGATTTGTACAATACCCTTATTCAACCCAATAAGGATGGAGTAATGACGACCACGCACAGCTGGACTAAAAATAAGGAAGATGCCAGAAATTATAACAATTCAGTTAATTTAAATTATGAAATAAAGCTTGATTCTTTAGGCAGTAAATTCAACGCCAATGCAGCTTACCTAAACTACAAGAGGTTTCAGTTCTCAAAAAACAATACCTTAAATGAAAGTCTTAATCCTACCCAGACGATTACCCAGGATATTCCTCAAATCATCAATAACTTTTCAGGAACTTTAGATTATATTCAGAAGTTTAAAAATGATTTTACATTTTCCGTAGGAGGAAATTTTAACAAAACAAAAACCGATAACGATACTAAAAACTATACTTACCTATTTAACAGCGATGGGAGCCTGACAAATATAGCGGGCAAACTCAATCCGAATCCTGAATTTACCCATTTCATTTACGACGAAAAAATCTACGGAGCTTACATTACACTCGAAAAGAAGTTTTCCGATAAATTCTCTGGGAAAGTTGGGGCAAGATATGAGATTACCAATAGTCTGGGAACTGCGGAAAGTCTAAGAGAAAACGTACCGTCTTACCAGGAAATCAAAAGAAACTACAATAACCTGCTGCCTTATTTAAGCTTTAATTATGCCATCAACGACAAAAACAATCTTTCCTATTCCTTTTCAAGCAGAATGCGAAGACCGAGCTTCTGGGAGCTGAATCCGGTAAGAAATTACATCACCGATTTTAACTATACTCAGAATAATCCTTTTGTAAAAGCATCTTCCACTTATAACCAGGAGCTGACGTATATGTACAAAAGTTCTTATTTCCTGATCCTTAATCATTCCTATATGAAAGACCAGATCACACAAGTACCATTGCAGGGTTATGTGAAATCAGCGGACGGTAAGATCGGGGATCAAAATGTATTGCGTTACATCAGAACAAACTTTGGCGACAAGCAGGAAATGTCTGCAATGCTGGGAATTCAAAAATCTTTATTTAAACAATATTTAACCTTGAATTTTAATGCAGGGGTACAGCACAACATCAACAACGGAACGTTGGCCCAGGATCCTACAACAGGAGATACTTTTGTAGATAAAGACGGAAATCCTTTGGTGTACCGAAATAATGTAAAATCAACCAGCATTGTCATCACGAGTAACAATACCATCCGTTTAGACAAAAAGAAAACATGGTTCCTTGGTGTCAATTATTTCTTCGTTGACAAACAACAGATCGAGCTTGGAATGTTGAAAAACCTAATGAGTCTCGACCTCAGCATCAAGAAAAACTGGAACGACTGGACGTTTGCCGTGAATCTCAACGACGTTCTGAGAACAAATGTGGTAGAGATCGAAGACTATCAGGCCAACGGAAATTATAACTACATCAGAAACGATATGTACAGAAGAAGCGTAAATGTAAGCATCACGTACAATTTCGGAAATCAGAAAGTGAAAAAAGTAAGAGACATTGAAAGTGCTTCAGACGCCATCAAGAGCAGAACGAGATAAATCAATCATTCTTCATATATTATTTTTTGTGTAACTCATCGGTTTTTCCGGTGAGTTTTTTTATTTTAGAGGTATCTTCCCGTTTAAAAATAAAAATGCATTCATGAAAAATTGCCTGATCATTGCCTGTTTGATAATTCTAACTCTCTCAGGATGTAACCAGAAGAAAATCGAACTGGGAAAAGATGCTTCATTTAAAATTGAAAAAGACCTGGCCTATGGTGATGATAAAGAACAGGTAATGGACCTGTACATTCCTGAAATTCTGCCGGAACACGCAGATGTTTTTATCATTATTCATGGCGGCGGATGGCGAGGCGGAAGAAGGTCGCAGCTCACCAGCTTTACCTTTGATCTAATGAAAAAATTCCCAAAGAGCATTTTTGTCAATATGGACTATCGTCTTGCTACTACAACACATTTTGCCCTTCCAAACCAGACAGATGACATTAAAAGAGCAATGAATTATTTAGAGAAGAAATTAAAAATTAAACCAAAATTTATCCTTCTCGGAAACAGTGCAGGTGGACATTTATCGATGATGTATGCTTATCAATTTGATAAAGATAAAAAAGTAAAAGCGGTTATTAATATTGTTGGCCCTGCTGATCTTAACGATCCCGGTTTTAGAAATTATGACGATTATGCTTTTGTTGAAAAACAGCTTATCGATCCGAAAATTGTTGAAAATAAAACAACGCTGATGGATTTTGGAAGTCCGGTTCACTGGATCAGTACAACCTCAGCGCCTACCCTTTCATATTACGGAATCAACGACCAGGTTGTCCCTTTGTCGCAAAAGGAAATTTTAGATTCGGCTTTAAGTAAAAATAATGTTGATCACGAATCTTATGAATTTAATGGCGATCATCTCGGCTGGGAAAAAGATTCCAATGCAGAATTTTTAATCCAAAAAACAGATGAATTTCTAAAAAGTATCGGTAAAAAATAAACGCTCTGAAAAAATTCAAAGCGTTTATTTTTAATTTTATTCTGATTTAAAAACTTCCGATCTTTCCGAAACTCCGTTCGCATTGAAGGCTTCGATCTGGAAATAATAGGCATCCGTTCTGTCGGCTCCGGTGAAGAAATACTCATTCTTGCCGTACACCATGATGCTTCCGTATAATTTCTCAGGAGATTTCCCCCAGTAAATTACGTAACCGTCGGCGTCAGCATTTTGTTGCCACTTCATCCAGATGCTTCTTCTTTCTCCATATTTTTTAGGATCTGCCCTCAAAGGAACAAAGTTCTGAACTTTTCCGGGAACTGTTCCCGCTCCTTTTCCGAATACCCTGAAACCACTTAAAGCAAATTTTCCGGTCGGCATTTTCATATTTTCCATTTTCAGGAATCTAGCTTTGACTGGTTTTTCCAGTTCTACATAATCATGAGGAACATCTTTCGTATTCTTACTTTTATCAACAATTACATTCCATTTTTTACCGTCGTTGGAGCCGTAAATTTTATACTGATGCATTTTGCCTAAGGTTTTTCCCATAAACTCAACATCCTGATCCGCATAATTAATCTGAATCGCATTAATGGTGGAAACCTCTCCTAAATCCGTCTGGAACCACTCCCCGGAATTTCCTGTTTTAGCACTCCAGTAGGTTTTAATATCTTCATCTACGGCGTAATTGGCATGATAACCTCCCAATGTAGAGGATACCTGGACCGGTTTATTATAATTCAGCAACATCCAACCGGCGAAAAGCCCTTTAGAAAAATCTTTTCCCTGTGCATATTGCGGAAGATAAGTCGGATAATCGCCATACGCTGTGTTACAGTACATCACATCATCCTGGTCGAATCCTGCCGGCCAGATCCCCAGACGTCTTTCAAAATTATTTTTAGTGGAAATAAATATCGTGGAAATATGCCACCAGTTTTTGTAGTTGTCCTCGAAAGTGGCACCGTGTCCGGCTCCCCTGGCAAAACCTCCCGGCTTATACGAAAAAGGATTGTGCTGCTGATATTCGAAGCCCTCCAACGGCTTATCACTCACATATACCCCGTCAGAATATCCACTGAATTCCGTTGCCGGAGCGCCATACTGCATATAATATTTCCCGTTGTGTTTCGTCATCCAGGCACCTTCTACAAACGGCTGAAGGAAAACATTATCATTGTATTCTCCGAATCTTTCCCAGCCATGATCTTCGGGTTTCAGTCTTACAATCGGCTTTACAAAACCTTCTGACTGTAAGGTATTGACTTTCACTTCTGTTCCCAACAGCGGCCACTCATTGCTGGAACCCCAGTAGAGATACAGCTTATTTTTATCTTCATCATAATGAAAAGCAGGATCCCAGGCTCCGACTTTCAGGGTGTCGACAGCAATTTTCCAGTCGTCTTTTGTGGGATTGGTGCTTTTCCAGATCGGGAAATCCTGTTCCCAGGTTGATCCGAAAACATACAACGTATCCTTCATCGCCCAAACCGCCGGAGCGTTCAGGTCGTGGATATATTTATTGTCTGTGAGGAATTTCCTTTTCACGAATTTCCAGTCGAGCATATCGTCGCTGTACCAGTATCCTTCCTGATTGGTAGAGAAAAGGAACAATTTATTTTTAAAATTAACGATCACCGGATCAGCAGTCGCCCGGTGTTTTCCCTGCTTTGAAAAAACCTCGAACGGTGTATAACCGTAATCGATATTGATCGGGTTGCAAAAGGTCTTCTGCTGTGCCTTTGTACTGAGTAATCCCAACAGGAGCATTAGTAAAAGATGGTACTTCTTCATTTTCATACGTTTTAACTTTAAAAACAAAAATAGGTAAGTTTTTCGGGTTCTTTAATTGAGTGGTAGATTTTTTTGTGATGGTTGTTAAAGATACTCGAGGTAAATATTTTTGACTTATAAACAAAGCCCACCGAAATTGCGGTGGGTCTATATTATCTGCTCAAAGTTATAAACTTGCCAGCGGGTAAAGTTTAATTTATAATAAAAAATTCGTCAATGAAATTGTGGTCTTTATCTAAATATAAAATATAAGAACCAATGGTTTTCATTTTACACTCTATATTCATTTCGATCTTATAATTATTGCTAAATAGTTCATTCTTGTCATATAAAACATAAGAAATACTCTTGTTTATTAATTTTATATTCTCATTTTCACAAGATTCTTTTAATTCTTGCAAAATTTCTTCATCTTTTAGTATATTATTTATATACTCCGAAGAAAGTTTAAATAAATTTTCTATATCTATATTTTTCTCTAACATTTTTACATAAAATAATATTAATGTCCCATTCTTTTTTTAAAAATAATATACTCATTTACATTACTATAAATTCGAATGTATTTATTTGCATTGACAACCGTTTGAGAAGCATATTTAAAATTTATATTTTTATTTTTTGAATAGTTTCAATTAGTTCATTATATATACTTTCTTTCTCTTCCTCAATTATTTCTCCAGTATCATATTTTTCAATAATAACATTGTATTTATGAGTTCTTTCATAATTAAAAGTTGATATATATATTAAATTATTTCCTATTTGAATACCTATTGCTGTAGTATCTGCTTCCCAAAAATCGACAATTTTATAGTCTTGTAGTGATTCTTCATTTAATCTTACAAGTAATTCATTTATTTCGGTGTTTTTATTTTCCATTATTTTAAAAATCTACTAACAATTGTTTTTTTCAAGAACTTCTATGACGTTGCCATTACGTAAATAACTTACACGCACATTTCCCAAAAGGTCTATATAGTTGTAAATATTTCTTATTTCTAAATAAACCCACCGCTTTGCGGTGGGTTTAACAAGTTTTTATCTACCGACACGAGCGGGGCGCTCACGCCAGCGAGGGGGGGGGGGGGGGGAAATCAATCTATTAAATTCTTAAAATTGATTATCACTAAATTTGGAACACTACATTATTTCACTATTTTACAATTATATATTTCCAATTCCTATCAGAAGGATTCCAATCTTTTGTATTATAATAATCTATATCCCAATAATTACGATTATCAACAAAATCTTCATAAGAAATTTCAGGATTATCAAAATCACCAAAAAGAAAAGTATAATTATTAAATTTTCCACTTTCTTTTCTGAATTTAATTTCAAAATAAAATGGATCTGTACATTGTTCATTTGAATTTTGAACTCCCCAAATCATTATTCCCCAAACAGATAATTTCTCATCAGACAATTGTAGTTTTGTCAACAAAGAATCATCTATCCATCTATTAGAATTCCAATCAGTATCTTTTAATAGTACTTTTTCAAGAATGGAAGCTAATAAAACTGAAATATATACTGTATGCTCGTTATAATAATTGTGATTTTCAGAGATCACTTTATTATTCAAATTATTTTGAATTTCAAATAGTAACAAATTTTGTAATTCTGCTAATGATTTCACTCTTTATTCTCCTAAATATTTTTCTATTGATTTTATAAAATCTCATGCCATAATCATACATTCCCGTCTCGGTGTGCAATTCCTTTCCGTTGTACTTATAATTATTATAAGTTCCTGCTCAAAACATCGTAGTTTCGGGCACGTGGCTCATCCCGATGAATTCATTTATTTCTATTGAGCTAAAAAAAGTCCAAAACAGTAATAAAAACTTAAAATCATAAATATGATAATATTGAAGATATAATATAAAAATTTTCTAGGTATTTTATGAATTAGAAAAAAAATGACAAATTGTAACAATAATATCACAGGTATAAATTTGAAAAAATAATCGTATTGGAAATACAATAATAATAGCAAATAAATTAATGATATTAATGTAATGGCTTGGATAAAATATCTCATTATTGGGGTATTAATTCTCTTTTTATAACTTCTCTTACTTTATCTCTTAAATCATTATCAATACTGCGATGTGTTGAGTTTGGAGCAAGTAGATTTAATATTTTTGAAGTTTTATTATCACTAGTCGTCTCAATTTTTTCTCCTCCATATATATCTTTTGTCTGGTAATAATTAATTGCTTTAGAAACATTTGAAGGAATTTTAGTATCAGAATAAGAATCTAAAATATCTAAAGTAATTAGTAAATCAACTTTCATACTTTTATTTTCGTTAACTGACTCTACCAAATTATCTCCACCTAAACTATGTCCTACACCTGAAACAAAACCATCGGGGTGAACTTTGTTAAAATTTAAAATTGTTGTTTTTATATCATTCTTAGTATTTTCATTCTGTGAAGCATCAAAAACTACAACACGCGTATTTGAGTTCGCTAAACCAACCAATCCACCAATGCCCGTTAAATCCAAATTTCCTTGTCCTTTAAAATTTGGATTGCTACTTCCTCCTACATTTTGAACTTGTGTTTTATTAGGTTTAGTATCTTCTCCTCCAGCCCAACCTTGTACTACTACAACAAGATTTTGATATCCATCATTTTTTCTAAAATCCACCGATTCAAGTCCTTCTAATTCTCTTGCGTCAATAACTCTGTTTTCAGAAAAATTATAATGAGATTGGTAAGCATATTTCTCAGAAAGCGGATCTACATTAAAAAACCTTCCCAGGTCCGGCATATAATTCCTCCATTTAAAACTATACCATCCTGCCTCTGTTTGTAATTCTTGCCCTTGATATTTATACTGGTATGAAGGATTTCCATCAAAGTCATTGTACCCTTCATGTCTTAATCCGAAAGGATAATAATTGTTTTCTTCAAGAACTTCTACGCTGCTGCCATTGTTGAAATAACTTAACCTTGTATTTCCTAAATGGTCAGTATAATTATAAATATACTTATTTTTTACAAAATCATAATAACCCTCCGACGTAGGAACAAATTGTGGTTCCGGTACTGGTTGTGGACAATTACCGCAATGCCATCTTCAGGTCGTAAAAATGAATACCCGGTCAACAAAAAATCTTTTTCTGTATCCCTTGTGATAACACCAAACTGATTGGAAGACCAATGTAATCCATACATACTTTCGTCAATAGTAGGTCTGAAGCCAAGTGCTGAGTTCGAGAGTTCATTAGATAAAGTGAGATTTCCAACTGGAATTGTAAATAATGGAATATTTACACTGATACTTCCGTTATACAAATCACTATTGGTTGTGATTTCACTTATAAAGGCCAAACTTTCTTCAGGTCTGTCTTGACCCCAAGTTTTTATTCCAACAACCAACCCCATTAGCAAGATGTTTAATTTTATTCTTCTCATAACTTATTTCTTAATTAATTTAGCACTCGCTTTATTATTATCATCTGTTTTCACGCTCACCAGGTACGCTCCCTGAACCAGCGCCTGCGTATTGATCTTCGTTACTTTATTCTTCGTCTTCAAACTCTGCAACTGCCTTCCTCCCATATCATACAGCACAATATCCGCTTCCTTAAAGTCAAACCCTATCTCCACATACGCATACTCACTCACCGGATTCGGATAAATCTTAATATCCTGCTTTTCGATCAGCTGATCGATCTGTTGGTCACCCAGCTTCACGATTTTCCAGTTCTCTTTTCCCAGCTCTTCGGCACTCGTTCCGGCCAGTACAATCGAACCGTCCCTATTGAGCTTGATATCCGAAAGCCTTTCTTCTCTTTTTCTCGATTCACCCTTAACGTGTTTTCTCCACTGCTCATTGCCATTCTGGTCCAGGTACAGCATCCAGAAGGTCTCATCATCACTTTCAATTCTGCCTTCCGCCTGGGTATAACCGCCCAGTAAAATGCCTTTGGTCAGGTTGCCGGATTCCCCTCCTTTGGAGGGGCTAGGGGAGGATATCACGCTCATTCCCATCAAAACATCCCGGTTTTTGAAGTTGTAGGATTTCTGCCAGATTTCTTCGCCTCTTTCATCCAGGGAGATTAGCCATAAGTCTGTTCCTTCTTCAATGCCTACGGTTTTGTTGCCTGATCTTTCCGATCTCGATTCACCTCCGATTAAATAGCCTGTAGAAGTCAACGCCATTGTTCTCAAATGATCGTCTCCTGTTCCGCCGAAATTCTTTTCCCATTCCACCTTGCCGTCTTTGGAAAGCTTGATAATCCAGTAATCGCCCTCACCAAAGTTTTCAGTAGACTTTGCATAACCGGAAATTGATTTTGAATTTTGGGCTGGACGGTCTTGCTCCCCTCCTTTGGAGGGGCTGGGGGAGGATCCACTTCTCGAATACACGCCCAGCAAAGCTCCGCCATCTTTTGTAGGAATCATTTTCTCCACCTCATCCAAACCTTTTCCACCTAACACCAATTGGGATAATTCCTTTCCGTTCTTATCCAACCGTAAGACCAGAACATCTTTCGATCCGTAACCCCGCGTTCCCGCAGTTCCCTGAGGCTCTCGAAGGGAACTGGCGGTCGTATTCCCCGCCACAAAAAATCCCATATCCGTGGTCTGAATTACCGCCCGGGCTTCTTCATCCGAGGCGCCGCCAATGGTTTTCTGCCATAATTCATCCCCGAATTCATTGATCCGGATGAGCCAGATGTCAGAACCTCCCCTGGAATCGTCTTTTTTATCCAGCCCTTTGCCGGAATAAGAAGTTCCTGCAAGTAAAAATCCACCTTCCTGCGTATTTACCGTTGCAGAAAGAAAATCATGGTTCTGTCCCGAGAAATATTTTTCCCAGACCTCTTCCCCCTGCTGGTTGAGTTTTACGAGATGGAAATCGTAACCGGTATTCTGCTTTCCCTGGTCCTGGCCTGGTCCCAGAGGTTCTCGAAGGGAAGGTGCGACTCCTGAACCTCTCGAAGATGCGGTCCCTGAGGTTCTCGAAGGAGTGGTCCCTGAGGCCCTCGAAGGGATGCTGCTTCCTGTTATCAGATACTGTCCGTCGATGGTGGTGGTAATCTGCGAAAGAAAATCCTGCGTCGAAGATTCGATGTCTTTCTGCCAGATGACTTCCTGGGCGGAAACGCCGAGGACTGAGCATAAGAATAATGCTCCTGAGTAGATTTTATTCATACTTAGTGTCTATTTTGAGTTGTTATTAATTATTAATTTTTAAGTCGTTGCAAAAATATCCTTTTTACTTCACGCCGAAAAGATATAGAATGTCAATTTTTTGTGAATATTATCATATTAACACTGTGCATTTTGATTTATTACCAGTCGGTAATACTAATAAGTTCTCGATACATTTTTCGCAGCTTCACTGCAAAAAATACTCGAACAGACGTACGAACACTCGTATTATGTAATTACCGCCACGTCCCTTCGAGTAGACTTTGAAGAAGTCGTATCGAGAAGTTGCACTATCAGTCGAACGTACTCAAAAGTTCTCGATTCATTTTTTCTTCACTTTGTTAGAAAAAAATACTCGAACAGATGAAATACGAAAAATATCGCCAAATGCATAATTAGTTATTATTTAAATTCATTAATTTCTGAAGCGAAGATATCGCTGCATGACGACAAAACCTGTCGTATGAAATCTGTGTTTTAAGAAAAAACATAAGCCTAGCAGATTCATTTCAGATATCTGTAAGCTTATGTCTAAAAATACAAATCTTAAACCTGCCGTTTAAGCCCCTTCTTCCGGAGAAGAACCGGTGCTGCCATTTCCCCTGGATACATGAAGCATGGCTAGAATATGGTCAATGGTATACTCGGAGGCTTTTTGCTCGCCGCTGAAAATAATTTTCCCGAGCCCGGCCACTTCACTGATGTACTTGTACAGCTCTTTATACAGCTTCTTGTTTGTTGATGTGAAAGCTTTCCGCTGTTGCTGGAAAGCCGTCTGCTCATTACTTTTTGCGGTCATTGCCGTAAAGGCTTCTTCCAGTGTGGCGGGCATATCGGCTTTCATCCCGTTGGCCTGTAATAATGCCGATTGTGCAGAAACGATCTGCCTGAGGGAAGCCAGTGACAGGAGCGCACCCTCGAAGTTCCTTTTTTTGATCTTGTTCCGGACATCGGTTGCCAGCGTTGTTTTTACATTAGCCTTTTTCAAGACCACATTGAGAATCCTGAGGGGTTTGCCGACCTGATCTCCGAGGATGTAAAGATCCGAAGTGCACTGCTTCTGCTGCACCAGCACCAGATCGGAAGACTCTTTCGCACGTACCTCATCGGTCTTATTCTGCATCGCCTGCAGGTATTCGGAATTGAATAAATGATTTTCTGCTTCGAAAACGGACAAATCCCTACTGAAGCTCCTTAACAGAACGTCCGCCATCGGAACGTACTCTTCTTGTTGTAATTTCATATCTGTATTTTATTAAAAAACGGGATAAATATATATTTTTTTGATCACCCGTAAAAATTTTCAATGACTTTTTTTCACCCCGTGATGATAATTTAACCTGAGTTCGGATGAGGATTTTGTTTAAATGCTAAAAATCAAATCGTAAGTTTAATATCAATTGCAACGGTTTAAGACCGATTTGAAATTACAGAATATAACAGGCTGCCAATATTATGTTAAATTTTGGCTGAAGCCTATGGTCGTTATTCACAAAAAAAATGGGCTGAAGCTCATTCCTATTGATATGGCCCCATTTCTCATCCAAAATTACCTAATTTAATCAAGGAAATCTTCCTGCTGTCTCCGGTATTGGTGTACTTCACTTGGGTAACGGTCTACTTCACTATGGTAATGGTCTACTTCCATTTAGTAATACTCTACTTCACTTGGGTAACGGTCTACTTCACTTGGGTAACGGCTTACTTCACTCCGGTAACGGCTTACTTCACTATGGTAATGGTCTACTCCCATTTGGTAATACTCTACTTCACTTGGGTAAAAGTCTACTTCACTGCGGTAACGGCTTACTTCACTATGGTAATGGTCTACTTCCATTTGGTAATACTCTACTTCACTTGGGTAACGGTCTACTTCACTTGGGTAACGGCTTACTTCACTATGGTAATGGTCTACTTCACAACGGTAACGCTCTACTTTACTACGGTAACGGTTTGCTTCATTTGGGTAATAGCCTACTTCACTATGGCAACGGTCTACTTCCATTGGATAACGGTCTGCTTCCCTGGATCAGAATGTTACGGAGTATGGATCCTACTCCTTTCCTGAGTTTCTCCAAATGAAACCATCCAGCAGGTAATGGGTAAGCTGGGGAACGACGAGTAAAGGGACTAAAAACTGAAACCAGCGTAAGGAAACATTCAGGTTCAGTGAAAAATGTTCGTTCCAGATCAAAATTTCCCATAGAAATTCTTCGAAAAAGGCAAACCCAAGGATGATGAAAATAAATAAAAATATTCCTGAAGTGGACTTAAACAACGAAAGGCTGCTTTGCTGATGTACTCTTTTTTGTTGGATTTCTCTTATGTAAATCAGCGCTATATATGGAATGCCATGGGAGATCACATTAAGAAATGTGAATACCAGATCATTATTGAAATAAACGATCCCAAAATACCATGACAGGTAAGTTCCCGAAATTAAAACGGTTTTCGGAATATTTATCCGGCCGGTCCTGATTATTCCATAGAGGGTCCTGGAAAGCCAGGCAATTAAAATCAAAAAGTACAGAAATGTGATGGCAGGCAGGTAATCCGGTACGTGACGAAACCAGCCAAATTCATTTTCAACAAACCAGGTGAAAGCCCTGGGCGTTTTAAACCAATACAGCATCGGAAAAATGGTAGCGGAATATACGGCAATTCCATCCAAACTCTTACTCCAGCCATTCTGCTCATACCGGGCATAAATTCTCATAAAGCCGTACTGCTGCCGGATAAAATGAAACACCGCAATGAGTGCCAGCACCGACCAAAAAGTCAGGCTTCCGAACTGATACAGAATGAGTCCCAAAATCCAGCTTAATACAGGAATCCCATAATACAGGAGTTTCCTCTTCCGTATTTCCTCTTTTACAAAATAGGTTTTAAACAGTGTGGAATACACATGCGCCACATCAACAAAAACAATAAGAAAAAGCCATGTGTAAAATGAATAATGGTCTTCCAGCCCCCGGATCTGATTCTGAAAAAGAAAAATCACCAGAAGAATGACCAAGGGCGGTGAAAGCATAAACCAGCCGTCTGTTTTCGCATTATGGATCCACGGCTGCCTCATATCATTTCTTTTGCCGCTCTTAACCCCTGGTAAAATGCTTCTTCAAAAATAGAAATTCCTGAAAGATCGGAATGGGCAAAGAAAATCCGGCCGTCTACCGGCTGTCTGCCTTCCTCTGAATATCCGAAAATCTGATTGGGAGCCGGTGCGATCATGGCGTGGCCTATTTTATGAAACTGCATTTCGACAATAAAATCTTCAATCTCCGGATGTGCCTTCTGAAGGTCTTCCAGGACAAGGGTTTTAAGCTGATCTTCTTTGAGACCGTACAACCGTTTTCGTGCTTTTTTACAGTCTGCCGTTGAGAAACTTCTGTAGTAAGTAATCACTTTCTCACCTATAATCTGATCCACATTCTGATGCTGGTCATAAATATAACCCAATCCTTCCGAACCGTATATGACATTGTCCCAGGCCAGTTCTTCATCGCCTCCAAAATCATTTTTCAGCGTAATGGTTGTTAAAAGCCATGGAACATAATTGAATCTCCCCGCTTTTCTGTTGTTGAGAATTCTTTCATTGACGAATTGCGGGGTTGCCAATAGAACTTTTTCAGCAACAATTTTCCTGGTCTTTTTCGATATATTGTCGAAACTCAAAACCTCAACATTGTTATCATGTATCTTCACATCAAAAACTAAATGATCGGGTAATGATTTTCCTTTTGTATATTTAAAAAAATGCCTGGCCAGCCTTGCATTTCCTTCGGGCCATGTAAAAACCTGGTCTTTGTATTTCTGGCTCCAGTTGTTTTTTCTTCCGGCAAAATAATGGATCCCTGCCCATGCTGAGACGTAGTCGATTCCTAAACCGTAATCGTCACGACAGGAGTAATCCAGCAGCCAGAGCAATTCTTCCGAGGCAAAACTTTCCTTTTTCAGCCAGTCTTTAAAAACAATCTTTTCCAATTGTAAAGCTTCATTTTCACGGCTGGAATCATGAACAGGAATCGCAAACCAGTATTTTCCCTTTGCATCTTTTTTATCCCGGAAATCATCCATCATTTTAAAAAACCGGTCGAATTCCGTTTTTGCTTCCCCGGAAATGCCAATTTGCGGAACAAGATCGTTCTGCCATGCATTTTTAAAAAACAATCTTTCCTGCTGCGGAAAGGTCATTTGGTATTCGTCGAGAATCGGTTCTCCATTTTCATCATGGCCCTGACAGATTTCACATTCCTTTAAAAATTCAATAATGTCTGTATTTTCTTTGTTGGGTAAAGGTAAATAATGCGCACCCAGCGGAAATCTGGAAAACTTATTTTTCCCGCTGGAAGAGTTTCCACCCAGATGATGTTCCATTTCCAGCAGTAAATAGTCATTTTCATGATTCTGGCTGAACGCCCGGCAGGCTGAGAGCCCGGAAATACCTCCGCCGACAATCAAATATTTTATATTAATTTCTTCTGCAGGAGCAGGAAAATCCTTTGCCCAAAGCTTGTGCCCGAGAATATGATCCGTCCCGGAAATCTTCAGCAATAAGACTTTGCCTTTCTTACGGCAATACTGTAAAAAAGGAATCATCAGACTTCCTAAAAATAAGGTTTTCAGAAAGTCTTTTCTACTGTACTTTCCCCCACTCTTCATCAAAATAACGTACTAGAATCTGGTTATCTAACCGATTGACCTCAATACCTCCGGTTCTCATATCTTTTGTAAAATAAGAAAGCTGCCGGAAGTTATAATCGTAAAATTTTAAATCAGGAATTTTCCGGTATATTTTGTTATTCACCGGCTCAAACGATGCCATCGAATATCCCCATTCCCCAAAGGAAGGAACATAAGTATGGTATGCCGAAGTAAAAGGAAACACCTGGTGGATCGTTTTCTCTATACACCAGAAAGATTTGGGTGCAAAGTATGGAGAAGTGGTCTGTACCACTACTTTTGTATCCAGCGTCGTCAGTTTCTCGAGTTCTCTGTAAAACTGTAAAGAATATAATTTCCCTAAACTGTAATTGGAAGGATCAGGAAAATCAATGATGATCACATCATATTTTTTCTTGCTCTCCTTTACCCAAATGTAAGCATCTTTATTGATTATCTTAAGCTTTGGGCTTGATAAAGAATTGTGATTAAGCTGTCGCATCGTTTGGTTATTCTTAAAAAAACTCGTCATTTCTCCATCCAGATCTACCAGGGTAATATCTTTTACATCTTTGTATTTTAAAACTTCACGAACGGCAAAACCATCTCCGCCACCCAAAATCAGAATATGATCAATGCTTTTAGCCATCGACATGGTGGGGTGAACCAAAGCTTCGTGATAGCGGTATTCATCAACGGAAGAAAACTGCAGGTTATTATTAAGATATAAGCGGAACTCGCGGCTGTTTCTCGTGAGAACAATTCTTTGGTAAGGTGAGCTTTTGGTATAAACAACATTCTCACCATATAACTTCTCCTCTGAAAAAGATAAAATTTTATCTGAAAAAACAAAAAGGACAACAAGGAGAATAAATGCTCCGATGGATTTAAATTTCAAAGAAACCGGTTTAGACAGCTCTTTCTTTAAATAAAAACATAAAAAAATGGCGATTGAAATATTTATCAGTCCGAAAAATAAAGGGGTCTTTACAATTCCCAGATTGGGAATCAGTACAAGCGGAAACAGAATAGAAGCCAGTAATGCCCCTATATAATCGAAAGCGAATACATTTGATACCAAGTCTTTAAACCGTACCCTGTCTTTTAAAATATTCATTAGGATCGGAATTTCCACACCGACCAGGCAGCCTGTGAAAAACACGAAAAGATATAAAACCGCCTCGAAATGCGCTAAAGTATTAAAGAGGATAAAAAGAACCACCGAACTGATTCCCCCGATAATCCCTACGAGAATTTCAATTTCTATGAATTTGTCGATTAAATTCCCTTTAATAAATTTGGCAAAATACGATCCTACTCCCATCGAAAAAAGATATACCCCGATGATGAAAGAAAACTGTTTTACGGAGTCTCCCAGGAGATAACTGGCCAATGCGCCCGCTACCAATTCGTAAATCAGTCCGCATGTAGCGATGATAAACACCGAAAACATCAGCAAAAGCTCAAGAGGGATCCTCTTTTTATCCATGAATTGTTGCGCTAATGATAATTGAAATTCCGATGATAAAAGCTCCGAAAATAATAGCCAATGCCGTATTTTTATTCTGTGAGATTTCGTGCCATGTTTTTTCCGGCGTTAATTTTTCAATAATAACGTAGCAAACCAGCAATATTCCAATTCCTAAAAAAGAATAAATTACTGAGTTGATTACCGGTAAGAAGTTGATCTGATCCATAGTTAATTTTATTTGTGATAGTATCTGTAAAAACCTACGCCTGAAGTATGATGGCTTCTGGTGGTCCCATCGCGGTAAGTTTCCGTCTTTTCGCAGTCGCAGAACTGGTTGCCCGCAAAAGTGAGATAAGTAAACCAACCCAGGAAAAAAGCTCCGGCCAGGCAGAGAATCCAGTTTTCTTTTATGTAATTAATCATGATTCCCATCGTTTATGAATATGTGTAAGGTGAATTGGAACTGTTGAACCATTTGGAACGTTCAAATGATCTTTTACCTAGTATAACCGCAATTACCATCGCAATCATGAAAAGCAAAACGAATACAAAGTTCCTGAAGGAAACCGGAAGCCATTCTGCTTTAATCCTCACTGATTTATTCTCATAAGTGCCGACTGTATTTTCTGAGGACACTCCTGAATTTAGCAGAGAATCAATATCCGCTTTCCCTAAAGTCTGGTGAATAAGCCGGCCGAGATCAGTCACAGAATCCTGTCGTATTGATTTTGAATCCGCAAAAGATTCAGTTTTCATGGTGGTATTATCTGTCACACTAATGCTTCCATAGCTATCCCTGTACAGCAATAAATTGCCGTCCGCAGACCTGTAGCTTGACGGCACTGGAGATTTTTCCGCTTCCTGTCTTTCCGCTGAAACCACAAAATGATATTTTCCCGGAGCAACGCCACAAAAATTAAAATCTTCACTTTTTCCTCCTTCGCTCCAGTTTTCACCATCTTCGTAGCCATGATATTCTTCTATATCTTTGGAAGCGAAAACAATTTCGTTGGTTTTTTCGTTCACAAGCCCTAAACCCACGTTTGCCCAGGAGTTGTCAACATCGGAATACATCTGTACATTCAGAGGTGCAGAACCCCCGGATAGCTCAAAGCTTTTGCCAACCATTTCCTTTCCCCGCACATCATCAAAATTTACCTCTTGTTCAAAAACATATTTATTGGTTCTTGTGACCACGACATACAGCTGTAGAAGACAAATGAGCAAAGCTGAAACCGCCATAATATTAACAGCCTGTTTAGCATTAACATAAAAAGGCTGCACAATGCCTATTCCTGAATAATAGGGCAGATGATCAATCGCGAAAGCCTTCTTTACTTTATATCTCGAAATATGGCTGCCGGAAAAGTACTGTATGCTTTCCCCGGACTTTTCTTCGGAAATCATTCGGGTACCATTAACATATTCTTTGTAGGTGGAAAGGCCGAAATCTAATTTATCTTCAAAAAAACCGGCTGCCGCATAAATATGGCATTCCGTCGTTTCATATCTTCTGAAACTGACCGCCCCCACTTCAATAACAATACTATTCCAGGATTTTCTTTTGATTTCCATTTTATCAATAGAATGAAGCAGAACCCAATGCCCGTCGCTTTCACTGAGAAAAGCATCTTTACCCGTTTTATCCTTCAGATAATATTCTCTCCAAAAAATACTGGTTCCATATTTCCTGATAATAATCCCCGTCACGATATATTCCGTGTGGTCAATGATCCCTTTCTGACCGACTTCCAGAACAACATTTTCAACAGGTTTTTTAACAACTTTGACGGATGTATTTTTGTGGATATCAATAAGGTTTGAACATGAGCGGCAAACATATTCACCGATTGGAAAATCTGCATCCATCTTGTTCTCAGTTTTGCATAAAGGGCAAGTGTAATACATCTTTATCTGTAAATTTTGTGTTTCCGGATGGTTTTAGCTTTAAAATATTCTACAATCTCATCAGCAATTTCTTCTACTTTTGCGGTATTGTCCTGCAGATAATTGCAGAGGAAAACATCAAACGTAAGCTGTCTGAACTCCGGCCATGTATGGATACAGAGATGAGACTCTTTAAGGCACACCGCAGAAGTAAAACTGTAATTATCAAAAACATGACTGGTAATTCCTACGATCTCCACCTCTTTACCGGCCAGAATTTTCTCTGTAAATTTCAGAAAACCCTCACTGTCTATTAACAAAGCTTCTGACTCCGTTTCCAAAGTCAGAAGAATATGTAAACCTTTACTGGCTGATGATTCCAAATGATTATTTTTCAGCAAATATATTATTTTTTAGGCAGGAAAACTTCCGCAAGCATACAACGTGCACTTCCACCGCCATTCACTTCTATCGTATTGAGATCTGAGTAAATAATTTCGCAGTATTTTTCGATGGCAGAAACCTGGTGAGATTCCAGCGATTTATAAGCTGTTTCGCTCATGATCATGAATTTTTCGCCTTGTTTATTTTGTACCTGAAGCATATTTCCGGCAAACTGATGCATCTGGTCTTCAGAAATTTCAATGATTTCTTTTCCTGAATTTTTAATGGTTTCGATGACTTTATTTCTTTCCAGCTCATCGTCGATACAATCCAGGCAGATGACCACAAATTGATCGGCTACGCACATCATAACATTGGTGTGGTAGATCGGAAGCCGCTCTTCCCCAACCGTCTGGAACGAATGAAAAACCACGGGCGTAAATCCGTATTTGTCACAAAATTCCCTGAAGAGATTTTCATCCAGCCTCAGGGAAACCGAGCCGTAAGCAATTTTATGGTCGTGATCGAAAATCATACTGCCGGTTCCCTCCAGATAATGGCCCTGTGTTTCCGGGAAAGACCAGTCATCGATTTCGGAAACTTCGAATCCCTGTTCTTTGATGGTCTCAATAATATCATCCCTCCTTTCCACTCTTCTGTTAGAAGCGAACATCGGGTATAGAACCACCCGGCCGTCCCTGTGGAAACTCACCCAGTTGTTCGGGAAAATAGAATCCGGAGTGTGGGGATCTAATGTATCTTTTATGGTGATCACATTAATTCCTTTGCTTCTCAGTTTTTCAACAAACATTTTAAATTCTGATAGCGCTTTAAACTGTGTATCAAAACCTTTCTGTTCGTTCTGGAAATAATTGTTTTTTGCGGTTTCCTCGTTAAAGCCAAAAGCAATCGGCTCTATCATTAATACGGTATCTGTTGTCTGCATAGTTTGTGTTGGAGGGTTTTTGGGTTTGAGAGTTTGAGAGTCTGAGTGTTTTAGTGTTTTAGTGTTTTAGTGTTTTAGTGTTTTAGTGTTTTAGTGCAAAATTATTTCTCTTTATTTATTGAAGAAAATGTGCACCAATTCTTTGACTGACTCATCATATTCACTAACATCCCTATTATCTGGTTGTACTGATTGTTTAGAATACTAAATTGATCTTCATTTATATAATTACATTTTCTGGCAAATAATAACCAGGTCTGAGTTTCTCTTGCTTCGCCCTCTGAATCTGTAAGCTTGGCAATGAAAGATTTTTCGTATTTTCTTTTTCCCCAGGCTTCGCTTATATTAGCCGAAACTGATCTTGATGAGCGTCTGATTTGGTCTGTGAGAGCATAGAGTTCTTCTTTTGGAAAGGATTTTGAAAGTTCATAAATCGCCATTGCAAATTCTACTGATTTCTGAAAAACCTTTAAATCCTGATGAAATTTTATAGTAGGCATAATCATTCGTATTTAATTTAAAAAGATAATTTTTTTTTTAAACAAAAACAATTATACTCACACTCTAAAACTCTACAACTCTAAACGCTCATACTTACTCTCTCACAAGCGGCATCGTAGAGCATCTCAGCAACCCTCCCATTTTAGAAATTTCACGGTAAGGGATTTCTTCTACGGTCATTCCCCATTCATTTCTCAGGTGGTTGTTCATCTTGGTGAATGTCTTGTCTGAAACAACGATTTCAGGGGAGATTGAGAAGATATTCGGGTTCATTTCAAACATTTCCTCTGCTGTGATGTGGAAGCAGTTTTCTTCCCCGAAAATATCGATGATGAGGCGGTAGTCGCTTTCATCCACAAAGCCGTCTTTGTAAATGATGCATTTATCTTCACCTACCGGATTGAAGGTACAGTCGAGATGCAGAATACCCTCGTAAGGAATTTTATCGTTTTTCTTTAATTCAAGATCGATGATTCTTTTTTTAGGGAAATATTCTTTAAGAATTTCAATGGCGTATTCGTTGGTCCTGGCGGTCTTGTAGCTTCTGTAATCTTCACTGAAGCAGGTTCCGACAAAAAGGAAATCGTCCCAGACGATCACATCTCCGCCCTCAATATGGGCTGTTTCCGGAAGGTTGATGATCTTCCTCCACTCTACCTTTTCAAAAATATTCCTGTAAGCATCCTGCTCATCTGCACGGTCGGCAATTACGTTGGAAATGATCATTTTGTCATCGATAACAAATGCAACGTCTCTTGCGAACACCTGATTGTAATCTTTAATAATGCTTGGGCGTAAAACTTCCACATCATATTTTTTCAGCACCGATTCAAAGGCATTCATTTCACTGATGATGTCTGCTTCTTTAGGGTAAATGTTATGCTGTATGGAATAATATGATTTTGCGTCATAGCTTTCTTCAAGTGTGGGAATTCCGCCCATTGAATTGGGTTGTCCCAGAACCACTGATTTCAGCCTACCGGTTTCATTTTTTATATTTAGTTTCATAAAGATTTATGCAATGCTACAAATATAAGTAAAGGTCTGAATCTGGGAAACTTTTGTTGTGTTTTTAGGCTTCATGCACTACATTAATCTGGTAATTGATCTGATGATGGTGTTTTACTCCAGTTGATGACAAGACTTAAGTACTTATTTACTCAAAATAACAGATTTATCAGATAATTTATTCACAATATTCTGTTTATGAATGATTTATTGTAAAAACTCAATACATTTAAATTAAAATTCATATCTTAGTGATATAATTTCAAGAGAAATTAAAAATTTAAAGTATTCACAATCAAACACCAAACGATCATGAACACCAAAAAATCTGTGCTTCAGAAAGCGCAAAAACTAAACAGGAAAGAACAGAAATCAATTATCGGAGGAGCTTCAGCGGCAAGACGCTGCTGCGAATGGGACTTCGAAACGGGCGCATGTACGCTCTGGACGTGTGACAGATGCCAATGTCCATAACCGAAAAAATCACTGAGCCCGCGAAAAAGCGGGTTTTATTTTTTGGCTTTTCTTCGCGCTTTTATTGAATACACCAGCGACCACAAGCCCACGATGAGCTGGCCGGGAACCAAAGTTCTCCTGAAAAGCATACTGAAATCATTAGCCCTTTTATAGATGAACGGAACAAATCTTTCTTCGGTTTCATAAAAATACAAGTAATAAACGGTACCGATTCTGAAAATTAAAAGCACAAGACTCATAAAAAAAAACATTTTCAACGACTGCCGGGTAGAGACCAAAATGATCAAAGTAAATGCACATAAGAAACAGATAAACATTTCCATCTGATAGAAAATGACGTGCACAAGACTGTATGTCGGCGAATAACCCGGAGGTTTGCTATGCAGCATCTCAAGAAAATCGAACGTTTCAATCATCAGGAAAAGTCCGTAGACAATATAAAGAACAATATTTATTCTCATTGTCATTTTCAGTGAATTTAATTTCTCATTTTCCATACTTTAAGTTAAAAAAATTTCATGAAATAAAAAATCCCAAAGCAACAAAGCTTTGGGACTGATATATCGTAATATAAAATTATCTGTTTACCATATCGATGTAGTCTCTTTTCTGAGCACCTTGGTATACCTGTCTTGGTCTTCCGATAGGATCTCCTTTCATTCTCATCTCTTTCCACTGAGAAATCCATCCCGGAAGTCTTCCTAATGCGAACATTACGGTGAACATTTCCGTAGGAATTCCCAATGCTCTGTAGATGATTCCTGAATAGAAATCTACGTTCGGATATAGCTTTCTTTCTACGAAGTACTCGTCTTCCAAAGCTACTTTTTCCAACTGCATAGCGATATCTAACGCTTTATCATGAATTCCTAATGCACTAAGAATATCGTCTGCCGCTTTTTTAATGATTTTTGCTCTTGGGTCAAAGTTTTTGTATACTCTGTGTCCGAAGCCCATTAAACGGAAGCTGTCATTTTTATCTTTCGCCTTAGCCACCCATTTGTTTACATCTCCTCCATCTTTTTCGATCAGCTCAAGCATTTCGATTACGGCCTGGTTCGCACCACCGTGAAGTGGGCCCCAAAGAGCAGAAACCCCTGCTGAGATAGAAGCGAAAAGACCTGTATGAGCAGAACCTACCATTCTTACGGTAGAAGTGGAACAGTTTTGTTCATGATCAGCGTGAAGGATTAATAATTTATCCAAAGCCTGAACCACTACAGGATCGATTTCGAATTCCTGGTTTGGCATTCTGAAGGTCATTTTGTAGAAGTTTTCCACATAATTCAGGCTATTGTCTCCGTGATTAAGCGGTAATCCCTGAGTTTTTCTGTAGGTCCATGCACAAAGATGAGAAAATTTAGCAATCATCAGTTCTGCGGCAAGGTCCATTTCTTCTTTAGAGTTTACATTAACAGCTTTTGGGTTGAAGGCCGTTAAAGCAGAAGTCAGAGAAGATAAAACTCCCATCGGGTGAGCAGAACGAGGAAAAGCGTCGATGATCTTTTTCATCTCCTCTGCTACAAAATTATATTTTTTAATGTTTGATTCGAAAGAAGCGTACTGATTTTGGGTAGGCAATTCACCGTTTAATAAAAGGTACATCACTTCTGTGAAGTTTGATTTATCCGCAATCTGCTCGATCGGATATCCTCTGTAAAACAATTCCCCTTTATCTCCGTCTAAGTAAGTGATTTCACTAAGTGTGGCGCCGGTGTTTTTGTAGCCTAAATCAAGAGTGATCAGACCTGTCTGGTCTCTTAATTTTGAAATATCTATCCCTCTGTCTCCGATAGTACTATCCACAATTGGATATTCATACGAATTACCGTCGTAATTCAATATTACTTTTTTGTCTGACATTATTTATTTTTTTTCTAAATATACTACTTATTACAAAATACGGCAAACTAAAAATTTCGCTTGCCGTTATTTATAATTTCGATTAATTATCTTTTGATTTTAAAGGCATCCAGCCCCGGGAAAACTGCTGTTTCACCAAGAGCTTCCTCGATTCTCAACAACTGGTTGTATTTTGCCATACGATCTGATCTTGAAGCAGATCCTGTTTTGATCTGTCCGCAGTTCATTGCTACTGCCAAATCAGCGATTGTAGAATCTTCGGTCTCTCCCGATCTGTGCGACATTACGGATGTGAACCGGTTGTTCTGCGCCATTTGCACGGCAGCCATGGTTTCAGAAAGAGAACCGATCTGGTTTACTTTTACCAGGATTGAGTTGGCGATTCCTTCTTTTACTCCTCTTGAAAGTCTTTCCACATTGGTTACGAATAAATCGTCTCCCACCAACTGTACTCTGTCTCCGATTTTATCGGTAAGCATTTTCCAGCCATCCCAATCGTTTTCCTGCATCCCGTCTTCGATAGAGATGATCGGATATTTCGCGGCTAATTCAGCCAGATAAGAAACCTGCTCACTGCTTGTAAACTGAGCAGCATCCGGAGTCTGGAATTTTCTGTAGTCATAGATTCCGTCTTTGTAGAATTCGGAAGCAGCACAGTCAAGCGCCAACATGATATCGTCACCTGGTTTGTAACCTGCTTTTTCGATGGCCTGAAGCAAAGTATCCAAAGCATCTTCCGTTCCTTTAAAGGTCGGTGCGAAACCACCTTCGTCTCCTACCGCTGTAGAAAGACCTCTTGAATGAAGAATCGATTTCAGGTTATGGAAAATTTCAGTTCCTTTTCTCAGCGCATGAGAGAAAGAATCTGCTTTTACCGGCATGATCATAAATTCCTGGAACGCGATAGGAGCATCGGAGTGAGAACCTCCGTTGATCACATTCATCATCGGAACAGGAAGAGTGTTGGCATTAACACCACCAACATATTTGTACAAAGGCATTTTCAGTTCTGCAGCAGCAGCTTTAGCCGCAGCCAGAGAAACACCAAGGATTGCATTGGCACCAAGATTTCCTTTATTGCTTGTTCCGTCAAGATCGATCATAATCTGGTCGATAAGATTCTGGTCGTAAACCGGAAGTCCCACCAATTCAGGAGCAATTACTTCTCTTACATTTTCTACTGCTTTAAGAACCCCTTTCCCCATATATTCCGAACCGCCATCACGCAATTCCACCGCTTCATGTTCTCCCGTAGATGCTCCTGAAGGTACTGCTGCACGACCCATCGCACCGCTTTCCGTGAATACATCTACTTCTACTGTAGGATTTCCTCTTGAATCTAAAATTTGTCTCGCTTCTATGTAAGAAATGTAACTCATTGTTCTTTTTTTATAGTTTAGACAAATTTAATCAATTTTTAACTTTTGAAAGCAAACAAGAACGAATTTATACGTTTATTCAGAGTTAAATTTTAGTTAATATCTAAATTGAAATTTCATCTAAATTTAAAGACACGTTATGTAATTAATAATTTTAAAATTAAAGAACGTAATACACTAAATCTGACGGATGCGGCTGGTGATTGCTCTTTATTTTAAATTATATTTTGCTCTTTCTTCAGGAGTGAGTGCCCTTATAGTCTTTGCTTCTTCCGCTCTAGCATCACTGGCGGCAGTTTCAGAAATTTTCCCCTGCAACTCGACTATTACATTAACGACGTTATTAAAACTGTTGAAATATTTATCATCTTTACACTGGTCAGGAAAATTCACACAATGTTCCTCAAGCCTGTACAAAGCATCCCTGAGCATATTCACCGGAGCTGTTCTTTCTCCCAATTTTGATAATGTTTCGGCGATCTTGGTGATTTGTTCGGCAGATACATCGGCTCCTGATTTCAATTTAGCCGTCAGCTGGCTGGTAATGTCGGTGGTGGTGGCTATAGCAGCATCGGGTTGAACTTCTGACAAAATTTTATCAATTTTACCGTTATTATCAAGGCTTACCACCGCTCCCCTGCGTGTGGCATCGTAGGACATCTGATAATTTGAACCCTTATTTGGAAGTTCCTTCAATGTCGCTTTATGCCGTATATTACACGACACAAATGAAAAAATTACGATTAGGTAAAAAACTATTTTCATGGCATTACGTTATAAATTGAATTATCTGCGGTATCAAATCTTGCATTTCCTTTTTCAAGCACCATAGCCAGTGCAGAAAATTGCTGAAAATCCAGATTATTTATAATTTCCGGATCTGCGTCTTGAAGCTTCAGTATAACTTTCCCTTTTTTTGAAGTTATATTCCATTCTAATAAGTAATCAACAATTATTTTCATGATCAATTTGTTTTTAATATACATCAAAGTTATTTAAAAAATAGTTTAATAATCAATTTATTACAAAAGTTAATTTTAAAAAATCATACTAAAAATCTTTTTCTATAATTCTATTCTGAAAAGCAGATGCGTCCCGTTTTCCGTTGTAATTTCGCAATGACCTTTCTGTTCAAGCATTCTGCGTTTCATATTGCGAAGTCCGTTTCCTTCAGATTTTTCATCGTTAATCCCAATCCCGTTGTCGGAAATCGTCATGATGAATTCATTATCCTTCTGAGTAAATGATAATTTAATCCGATCAGACTTGCTGTGCTTGTAGGCATTATTTAAAGCTTCCTTTAAACATAAGAACAGATTTCTCCTTTGTTCGGTCGAGATCGCGGTTTCTTCAGCTATATCCCGGCTTTCCGTAATAATCAAAATTTTTGATTTTTTAAGAAAGCTCTGAGCGTATATTTTAGCATAATCAATAAAGCTTCCCAACGTATCATTTCCGGAATTCAGGCTCCACAGCATTTCTCTCATGGAAATATTCATTTCTTCGGAGGTTTTGAGAAGTTCGTCGATATCGTTTTTCAAATCATCATTTTCAGCTCTTTGCTTTAAAAACTCAGCCTGTAGTTTTAGGGCGGAAATTCCTGCACCGAGGTCGTCATGCATATCGTGAGAAATTCTTTCTCTTTCTTTTTCGATTAACTTTTGTTTTTCAAGCTCTTTCTGGAGAAGCTGGTTTTGGTATTCGGATTCTTTGAGCTGCCTTTCTTTGAGGTTTAGAAGTTGTTTCCGATTATACATCAATACGACAAAAACAATGAAGCCCACAAACAGCATCGTTACGATTGCCGCAGTGATGTATACAATCTTTATTTCTATAGGGAGATTTTTCATCTTTTACAAAACAGGCTACGCATGAATAATAAATAGGTTATGATATTAATCAAAGTAAAAACTTTAGATATTTCTTTTAAAAATCCTTCATCTTCATTGTTAAAATAATACATCGGAAACATTCTGAAAATGTAAAATACCGACCAAAATAACAGTGAAATACTCAGCCAGAAAAAACTTAAGTTTAAAATATTATCTTCCTGATGATCTTCTGTTATTTTCTGATACATCCAAAATAAAGAAATGAAAATTAAAAAAAGGCTATACAAATACCCTGTAACAATGGAATAATCTGTTTTTGAGGTAAAAATGAATATTCCACTTAATACTAAAAAAAGTAAGCAGCCAACCTTTATAACGGTATTTTTATGAGTCTCTTTAAAATAGATAAATCCGAAATAGCCAATACCGATGACATCTAAATAATTATAGACGACTTCCTTCATAAAACCCGCACGGATTGCAAACAATGCTTCTACAATGATCGTAGTTGCAAAATAAACCGGAAAAAGATTTTTCCATGACCTTTTGTAAATCATGGAAAAAATAAAGTTCATACCTAAGATGACGTAATATGTTATGTTGAGTATGCTCATCTAGCATCCTGGAGGGCAAAGGCCGTTTCTGTCGTAATAACCTTTACCTTGAATTCCGACAAAGTCTTTTCCCTGGTAATATCCCAATATCATAATAAATGTCAGTCTATATTTATAACTTGCTTTAAATGAAGATCCATTTGTACAAGACACTTCAAACATTTCGTCGGACGTATGTATTGCAGGATTAAATGAGATAACAAGATTAGGATATTTTGGCCTTTGTTCATTAAGTATATCATAAAAAGTATTACGTAACATAAACGTTTCGGTATTTGAAGTTGTAGGGTCATACAAACGAATATGTTGATCTAGTACTGTTTTAAGTCCTTGGTTATACCCATTTTTGTAATCATCAAATTCACCTTTTGTAATTTCCTCTTTTCTTAAATTGTTATCTAAGGTGTAATATTTTTTCTCTGCTTCATCTTCGAATAAAAAAAATAGTCTCTTCTCATTCGCGCCTATAAAGATTTTCATTTGTTTATAACTTTCAAATAAATCTTTTAAAACTTCATAAGATATATCAAGCCTTTGTTTGTAAATTTCAGCAATATCATCTGAATTATTGAATTCGCCTGTCATACTTCTGGCCATAGCCGCATCAATTTCATCACCGGTACTTTGTTCTCTAATTTCATATTTTCGCCAATCAATTTCCTCTCTTTCTATAAATCCACTCGATTCGAGCCTTGAAATTTCTTCATCGCAAAAGGATTTTATCTGACTCAGTTCGTCAATTGTAAAAATACCATACCCTACAAGTTGATGTATTCTTCCCGTTAGATTCTTTAAATCCTGATTCTCACTCATAATTTTCTTAGTTTTTAAAATGGTTAAGTTTATTAATAGCCTCCACTTTATTATTGACGTGAAGTTTTCTGTAAATATTACCTACGTGTTTTTTTACGGTATCAATGGTGATGAATTTCTTATCGGCTATTTCTTTGTAAAGTAGTCCCTGAGACAAAAGTTCCAGAATTTCTTTTTCTCTCTCTGTCAATTCATCAAACCCTTTTATTTCGGGAAGCTTTCTTTCAAAATGGCTCAGGACTTTCCTGGCAATTGAAAAGCTCATGGGAGCACCCCCATTGTAAACATCACGGATAGAAGCAAGAATCTTATCCATGCTTTCCCCTTTTACCAGATAGCCCATGGCACCGGCTTTGAGAGAATTGAATACCTTTTCGTCATCATCAAAACTCGTACACATGATAAACTGGGTATTGGGAAGAGATTTTTTCAACTTTTCAATGATGTCGATTCCAAGCATATCCTGTAGCTGGATGTCCATCATTACAACATCCGGAGAAGTATCGGAAAGATGTAGTAAGGCTTCGTTTCCATTGAAGAACTGGGCAACGACCTTCATGTCATCCTGATAATTGATGACTTTCTTCAACGCATTGTTGTAGTTCTTTTCGTCTTCTACTATGGCTATGGAAATGCTCATGCTTATGATCTGTTTAAGGCAAATTTCACCAGAAAATAAAAGAAAGTCAATTACTCTTTCGGGTAATTTTTAAAAGTTTAAGTTTCATTTATTGGTTTAGTTTTTGTTTTTATTAAATTTAAAAAATTTATTTTACTTCTGAACTTATTTTAACAAACCAATACATTAAAAAAAATTAACATCATGAAAAAGGGGATCCTGATTGCCATCGCGATAGTTTCTATATCCTTGACAGGCTGCAAAAAAAGTGAAACCGGAAATAAAAATGTGCTGAAATCAGACAGTTCCGGGGTAGTATTAAGCGATGACGGAAAAGCCGATCCTAACGTTCAGTACGAAACAGACGTTAACGGCAAGAAGTACGTAAAAACGGATTATGTGTATAAAGCCACCGACGGCAGCCTGGCAAAAGTCGTGTTCAACTATGGCGAAAAGACCATGAGTATCAGAAGTAACAATAAGACTTTTATTCTGAATAAAGTAAAATCTGAAGGGAATGAAGCCGTCTACGAAAAGATGGACATGAAAGCTACCGTAAGAGGAGACAGCCTTATTCTGGATCAGGGAAACAATATTATCCAGCTGGTAAAGACAAAAATATAAGCCAAAAAAAAACCGTTCAACATGATGAACGGTTTTTTTTATTTTTTAATAACTTTTTCGAGATAAGTTTTATGTTCAGCAATTATTTTTACGAAATAATTTCCATTTTTTAAATCCGAAATATCAATTGAATTCGATTTGGGGTTTTCTATATTTTTAAAAATTCGACCAGAAATATCAAATATAATAATATTTTTTATCTCATCTTTAATATCGAAAAACAGGGTAGAAGAAGTTGGATTTGGATAAATTTTTATCTTATTACTATTCACTTGCATTTTAGGATCATTTGTAGAAAGATTACCCGTTACAAAATCCAGAATATAGAAACCTGAATATCCCACTGCCACCATATAATTTCTGGCAAAATTAACTTTATTAATCAAACTTCCAGGAGTAAGTAATAATTGTGTGTTTATAATTTCTTGCCATGAAGATCCATAGTTCAAGGTCTTATAAACATTTTTATCGCCATCTACGGCATATCCGAGACCGTCTGCAAAAATATCATAATCTTTGAAGCTCAACATTTGTGAAGGCACCTGCGTCCAAGTGCTGCCCAAATTTGTAGTGTAATATTTTCCTATATATACCTTTGAATTTCCAACTACAATATTTCTGGCATCGATTATTGCTCCGGGATAAGTAGTGTTAGTCCAGGTTAATCCTCCATCTACCGTTTTTTTTACTTTGTCACGGTTTACAAGAAAGCCCACATTGTTATCCACAAACTTCATCGCAGAGACTTCCCATTCGACGTTTACCGGCGGAGTCCATCCATTTGCAGCAGAATATGTAGAAATATATCCGGTAAATTGGTCGGCATTCGTACCAAGGTTGGCAATTGCAAAATCGCCATTAGGTTTCATTGCAGGAATTGTTAACCTTATATTTGGGGATACAGCTTCAGTCCACGTCAATCCATTATCATTTGTTTTCCAAAATTGAGATATCCCTCTTCCTAGTGCGATACCCTTTCCATCCGGGTTTATACTCATAGGCCCTGCAGGAAAATCATTTCTTACTTCTTCCCACGAAATGCCTTTATCTATCGAAAAATAGTTAAAAGGAACAATCGCCAGATTATCACCTGCATAAGCCTGTTTATAATTTGCCCAATAAATCCACTTCATATCTAAAGGAATCCAGGTCAACAAATCTGTACTCTTAAAAATGGTATGACGCAATATATTGCTTCCGGACTCATTATTGGTTCCCGCAAGAACGTAATCTGGATGAACCGCCAGGCTGGTAAAAACGTGAAAGGACGAAGGATACATATCTCCGGAAGTTGTCCAGGATTCTCCTGTTGCCGTCTTGTAAAATTTATTTGGATTTCTTATGGCAATATACTCGTTATTATACAGTTTTATATCGTTTAAAGTTCCAACTCCTGCGGCCACTGTCCACGTATTTCCGCCATCCAACGTATATAACGGATCACCACCTGACCTTGTCGCAATTCCGTTCATTGAATCTTTAAAAATAATCTTACTGAACTCTGCGGAGCTTGTATATACTTGTGTCCATGTTTGACCTCCATCCGTTGTTTTCAAAATAAAACTATCTCCTATCGTTGAATCTGAAACGCAAAATCCTGTATCGGCATCTTTAAAGTATACACCCGTAATTTTAGACTGATATACGGTTGGAACAGTGTAACTGGTCCATGTCGCTCCACCATTGGTCGATTTGTGCATTCTGCTATTTGCCGAACCCACGAATATCGTATTATTGTTCAAGACAAAAATTGACTGGGCACTTCCTGTGAATGGATACGAAACTCCCGGTGTGGAAAACTTAGAATCTGTCACTCTAAAGTCTGGTCCAATTACAGCGTATGCTTTATTGTTGTAGATTGTGAAATCATACACTGACTTCCCGTTATCATTGATTTGTCTCCAGGTTTTACCATTGTTCTCCGTGATAATTAAATCATAATTGCTATTCTTTTTTCGTACAAGGTAGCTACCGTCAGGCAAGACTTCCATTTTCAGCACTTCTTCCTGACGTAAAAAAGGGGTTACCAGCTGCCAGTCTAAGTTTTGAGTCTGTCCAAAATTGAATGTGCAAAATTGTAATAAAATAAAAAGTAATGTTTTTTTCATAATAAATTAAAAAAAAAGAGCTTGTGGTTACTACTACAAGCTCTTCTATCTATTGAAGTGATATTCTTATTCTTCAGTTTTTTCCTCTGTAGAATCAGCAGCTTCAGCCGTTGGCTCAGCAGCTTTTTCTTCTACTACAGGTGCTTCAGCAACTACAGCTTCTTTTTTAGCAGTTGTAGATCTTCTGCTTCTTCTTGTCGCTTTTTTCTCTTCAGCATTAGGATTATAAAGCTCATTGAAGTCTACCAGTTCGATAAGAGCAGTATCAGCAGCATCACCTGGTCTGAAACCTGTTTTGATGATTCTTGTATATCCACCGTTTCTCTCAGCGATTTTAGGAGCTACTGTTCTGAAAAGTTCAGTAACTGCTTCTTTGTTCTGAAGATATGAAAAAACAATTCTTCTATTGTGTGTAGTATCTTCTTTTGCTTTTGTTAATAGAGGCTCAACATATACTCTTAAAGCTTTAGCTTTAGCTACAGTAGTGTTGATTCTTTTATGCTCAATTAGAGAACAAGCCATATTAGAAAGCAATGCGCTTCTGTGAGAAGCCGTTCTTCCTAAGTGATTGAATTTTTTACCGTGTCTCATTATTAATTAATTATCAGCGTCTAATTTATATTTTGCAACGTCGAAACCGAAGTTTAGACCTTTTGAATGCACTAATTCTTCTAGTTCTGTCAAAGATTTTTTACCAAAATTTCTGAATTTCATCAAATCAGACTTACTATAAGAAACCAATTCTCCAAGGGTCTCTACTTCAGCTGCTTTCAGACAGTTTAAGGCTCTTACGGAAAGATCCATATCTGCTAATTTAGACTTAAGGAGTTGTCTTGTATGAAGAGTTTCTTCATCATATTGGATAGATGCTTTTACGGCTTCTGTTTCAAGCGTGATTCTCTCATCAGAGAACAGCATGAAGTGATAAATCAATATCTTTGAAGCTTCTGTTAAAGCATTCTGAGGACTGATAGATCCGTCAGTTTCTATATCTAATACAAGTTTTTCGTAGTCTGTTTTTTGCTCTACACGATAATTTTCAATGCTATACTGTACTTTCTTGATTGGCGTGAAAATAGAGTCGATCGCAATAGTACCTACAGGTGCATTGTTTGACTTATTTTGTTCAGAAGGCACATACCCTCTTCCTTTTTCAATGTTGAAAGTAATTTCGAAAGTTACATCACTGTTTAGGTTACAGATCACCAAATCCGGGTTTAGTACCTCGAATCCGTTGATCGATTTTCCTAAATCTCCAGCAGTAATAATCGTCTGACCTGAAACTTTGGCAACAACCTGCTCGTTCGACTGGTTTTCTGCCGTAGCCTTTAATCTTACCTGCTTCAGGTTAAGAATAATTTCGGTAACATCTTCGATTACTCCTGGAATAGTTGAAAATTCGTGCTCTACACCTTCTATTTTGATAGATGAAATAGCATAACCTTCCAGAGAAGAAAGCAACACTCTTCTCAAAGCATTACCGATTGTAAGCCCGAAACCTGGTTCTAGTGGTCTGAATTCAAATTGACCTCTAAATTCATCAGAGTTAAGTAAAATTACTTTATCGGGTTTTATGAATTGTAAAATTGCCATATTATTGGGTTGAGCAAAAATTTGATTAAAAAATTATTTAGAGTAAAGTTCGACGATAAGCTGTTCCTTGATGTCCTCCGGAATCTGGATTCTCTCAGGGGCAGATACGAAAGTACCTTCTTTCTTCTCATCGTTGAATTGTAACCACTCATAATTTGCTTTTGAAGCCAATGCATTGGTAACTACTTCAAGAGACTTAGATTTTTCTCTTACAGCAATTACGTCACCAGCTTTTACCAAATATGAAGGAATGTTCAGGATTTCCCCGTTCACGGTGATGTGTCTGTGAGAAACCAATTGTCTTGCAGCAGATCTTGTTTTAGCAAAACCTAATCTGTATACTACATTATCTAATCTTGATTCGCAAAGTTGTAATAGAACTTCACCTGTTACCCCTTTACTTCTGTGTGCTTTGTCGAATAAGTTAGCAAACTGTCTTTCTAAAATACCGTACGTATATTTAGCTTTTTGTTTTTCAGCCAGCTGAACTGCGTATTCAGATTTTTTAGCACCTCTTCTTTTGTTAGGACCATGTTGTCCCGGTGGTTGGTTTTTTCTTTTCTCGAAGTTTTTGTCATCTCCGTAGATTGCAGCACCAAACTTTCTTGCAATCTTAGTTTTAGGACCAATATATCTTGCCATAATGGATAAATTCTAAAAATTAAACTCTTCTTCTTTTTGGTGGTCTACATCCATTGTGTGGCATAGGGGTCACATCAATGATTTCGCTAACTTCAATTCCTGAATTGTGGATAGATCTGATGGCAGATTCTCTACCTGCACCTGGTCCTTTCACAAACACCTTTACTCTTCTTAATCCAGCTTCGTGAGCTACAGCAGAGCAATTTTCAGCTGCCATCTGAGCAGCAAATGGAGTATTCTTTTTAGAACCTCTGAAACCCATTTTACCGGCAGAAGCCCAAGAGATAACCTCTCCGTTTTTATTTGTTAAAGAAATGATGATGTTATTGAAAGAAGCCTGAATATGCGCTTCACCAATAGCTTCAACTTTTACTTTTCTTTTTTTAACTACTTTAGTTTGTTTTGCCATAATTCCTAACGATTATTTACTAGCTTTTTTCTTGTTAGCAACAGTTTTTCTCTTTCCTTTTCGGGTTCTAGAGTTGTTTTTCGTTCTCTGGCCTCTTAAAGGTAATCCAAGTCTGTGACGTATTCCTCGTTGGCATCCTATGTCCATTAATCGCTTAATGTTCAATTGCACTTCAGATCTCAATTCTCCTTCCACTTTAATGTTTTCAGAGATATAGTTTCTGATTGCAGCCAATTCATCGTCATTCCATTCGTTGACTTTCTTGTCTTCGCTGATACCGGCAGCTTTAAGGATTTCTGAAGAAGTACTTCTTCCAATTCCGTAGATGTAAGTTAAACCGATAACACCTCTTTTGTTTTTTGGTAAATCAATACCTGAAATTCTCGCCATAATTTAATGTTAGCCTTGTCTTTGTTTAAATTTTGGGTTCTTCTTGTTGATTACGAACAGTACACCTTTTCTGCGTACGATCTTGCAATCAGCGCTTCTTTTTTTAATTGATGCTCTTACTTTCATTTGAAAATATTTATTTTTTTTAACAATAGCCAAATGGAACATGCGCTCCATTTGGCAGATTGCTTTTAATATCTAAATGTGATTCTCCCCTTCGATAGATCGTAAGGAGACATTTCCAATTTTACCTTATCACCAGGTAATAACTTAATATAATGCATACGCATTTTACCAGAGATATGAGCAATAAGAACATGCCCATTTTCCAGTTCAACACGGAACTGAGCGTTCGAAAGTGCTTCCGTGATAACGCCGTCCTGTTCAATATGTTTTTGTTTTGCCATAAATTAATATCCAGTCGTTCTTGATAATTTAGACTGCATTAAGCCATCATAATGATGATTCAGCAGATAGGTATTAATCTGTTGAACAGTATCTAAAATTACGCCCACCATAATCAATAGTGATGTTCCCCCGAAAAATAAGGCGAACGCATCTGTCTGAACGAAGCTTCCGTGTACAATTGCCGGAAGGACTGCAAAGATAGATAAAAAAATTGCACCTGGCAAGGTAATTTTTGATAAAATATCATCTAAATAATCAGCGGTCTCTTTTCCTGGTCTCACTTTAGGTACTAAACCACCGTTTCTCTTCAGATCATCGGCCATTTGGTTTACCGGAATTGTGATTGCAGTATAGAAGAATGAGAAAATAATAATTAGTAGCGCAAACAATACGTTGTACTGCCAGCTAAAAACATTCTTGAAACCTGCAAGAAAAGTGTTTGATTCATCCACTTTCGTCAATAATCCCGGAACGAACATCAGTGCCTGGGCAAAGATGATCGGCATTACACCGGCTGCATTAACTTTCAGTGGGATCCACTGTCTTGCTCCTTGCATAAGATTCCTGTTTACACCTCCTCTTGCCTGAGCTCTGCTTACATACTGGATCGGGATTTTTCTTACCGCAACGGATAGTACCACTGCTAAAAGAACTACCAGCATCCAGAAAATTACTTCAATAAGGATCATGATCGACCCCATTCCTCCTTTTCCGTTCTGAACTGCCATTTCCTGTACGAATGCTTCCGGCAATCTTGAAAGGATCCCCACCATAATCAGGATAGAGATACCGTTCCCGATACCTTTGTCGGTAATTTTTTCACCCAACCACATTGCGAATACTGAACCGGCAACCAAAATAACAATACTTGGCAACCAGAACATAATAGAATTTGGCTCTACATAATATGCAGATGAGAACTGAGCATACGGTAAGAATAATTGAGTAATCGACGTTAAGTAAGAAGGCGCCTGCACAAGACAAACTCCGATCGTTAACCATCTGGTGATTTGATTCAATGTATTTCTACCTGACTCTCCATCTTTCTGAAGCTTCTGAAGATAAGGAATAGCCATCCCCATCAACTGAACAATAATAGAAGCAGAAATATAAGGCATTATACCTAACGCCATTACGGAAGCGTGGCTGAAAGCTCCCCCCGTAAACGACGAAAGCAAGCCAAGGAGACCTGCTCCTTGCTTGTTACCGCCTTGATTTTTATAATGCTCTAAGAGATCTCCCACTTCTGCAAGGTTAATTGCAGGCAGGGAGATATAAGATGCGAATCTATACACAAGAATAATCCCTAAAGTAAAGATAATTTTATCCCGTAATTCTTTAAGGCTCCAAATATTTTTGAGGGTTTGTATAAATTCTTTCATTAGTTATTATTATAAGGTAATTGCTTTTCCACCTGCTTTAGAGATCAACTCTTCTGCAGATTTAGTGAATTTGTCAGCAGAGATTGAAACCGCAGATTTCAATTCTCCTCTACCCATAATTTTCACTAATTCGTTTTTCGTAATTAAACCGTTTTCGATAAGTACTTCTCTTGTAATATCTCCTGTGATGGATTTATTTTCAATTAAAGTCTGGATCGTATCCAGGTTAATTCCTCTAAACTCTTTTCTGTTTACGTTTTTGAATCCGAATTTAGGTAATCTTCTTTGTAAAGGCATCTGACCTCCTTCAAAACCGATCTTCTGAGAGTATCCGGCTCTTGCTTTCTGTCCTTTATGTCCTTTTGTAGAAGTACCCCCTTTTCCGCTACCTTGTCCTCTACCGATTCTTTTTGAATTGAAAGTAGATCCTGCAGCTGGCTTTATGTTGTTTAAATTCATTTTAAAATTATTTTAAAAATTATTTTTGAACTTCAAGTAAGTGACTAACTGCAGCTATCATTCCTAAGATAGAAGGCGTAGCTTCGTGTTCTACAACTTGGTGAAGTTTCTTAAATCCTAATGCTTCAAGCGTTCTCTTTTGGGTTTTTGTTCTTCCAATAGCGCTTCTTACTTGCTTTACTTTGATTGTTGCCATTGTTTTATATATTAACCGTTAAACACTTTACTTAGAGAAACTCCTCTCATTCTAGCGATTTCTTCAGGTCTTCTGATATCCAATAACGCTTTGAAAGTAGCTTTCACCACGTTGTGAGGGTTAGAAGATCCTTTAGATTTTGAAAGGATATCGTGTACACCAGCAGACTCCAATACCGCTCTTACCGCACCACCGGCGATAAGTCCTGTACCGTGAGAAGCAGGTCTTAAGAAGATATCAGCACCACCATATCTGGCAGAAGTCTGGTGAGGAATCGTGTGGTTCATTACAGGAACTTTTACTAAGTTTTTCTTAGCATCTTCTACCGCTTTAGCAATAGCAGAAGCAACTTCCTTAGATTTTCCCAAACCGAAACCGATAGTTCCCGCTTCGTCTCCTACAACTACGATTGCAGAAAATCCGAAAGCTCTACCTCCTTTGGTTACTTTTGTTACTCTGTTAACAGCTACGAGACGATCTTTAAGTTCTAATCCTCCCGGTTTTACTCTTTCTATATTATCTAGTCCTAACATATTTTCCGAAATTTAATGATTAGAATTTAAGTCCGCCTTCTCTCGCACCGTCAGCAAGAGCTTTTACTCTTCCGTGATATACGAATCCGTTTCTATCAAATACAATATTTTCGATTCCTGCAGCGATGGCTTTGGCAGCGATAGCCTTACCTACGGCAGCAGAAACTTCAGTCTTTGTTCCATTAGCTTCAACGCCTTTCTCTCTGGAAGAAGCAGAAGCCAAAGTTTTTCCACTGTTATCGTCGATTAACTGAGCGTAAATTTCCTTATTACTTTTGTATACAGATAATCTTGGCAATTCAGAAGATCCAGAGATTTTTCCTCTTACTCTTCTTTTGATTCTTATTCTTTTTTCTACTTTAGTTAATGCCATAATACTTATAATTTATTAAGCAGATTTACCAGCTTTACGTCTAACAATTTCTCCTACGAATCTTACTCCTTTTCCTTTGTATGGTTCAGGCTTTCTGAAAGAACGGATCTTTGCAGCGACCATCCCTAGAAGTTGGTTGTCGTGAGACGTTAAAGTAATAATTGGGTTTTTACCTTTTTCAGTCAATGTATCTACTTTTACTTCACTTGGAAGTTCCAATACGATACCGTGAGAGAATCCTAAAGCCAACTCAAGTTTTTGACCTGCGTGTGAAGCTCTGTATCCTACCCCTACTAATTCCAGTTTCTTTTCGAAACCTGTATTTACACCAACAATCATGTTGTTGATTAACGCTCTGTATAAACCGTGAAGCGCTTTGTGTTGTTTAGCATCAGATGGTCTGTTTACGTTCAGTTCCCCATCTTTCTGTTCTATAGTAATTCCGCCTGTAAGCTCCTGAGAAAGTTCTCCTTTAGGACCTTTTACAGTTACCACACCATTGTTTTCAGTGATGGTAACTCCTGCTGGAACTGTTATAATTGCTTTACCAATTCTTGACATTTTCCTGTGATTAAAAATTAATAAACATAGCAGATTACTTCACCGCCTACTTTTTCTTCTCTAGCTTTCTTGTCAGTCATTACTCCTTTAGAAGTAGAGATGATAGAAATACCCAAACCGTTTAGTACTCTTGGAAGTTCCGCAGAACCTTTGTACTGTCTCAAACCTGGTCTTGAAGCTCTCTGAATAGACTTGATCGCCGGTTTGTTGGTTTGCTTATCGTACTTTAAAGCGATTTTGATCGTCCCCTGAACAGCGCTATCCTCAAACTTGTAGTTTAAGATATACCCCTGATCGAATAAGATCTTAGTAATCTCCTTTTTGATTTTCGATGCAGGAATTTCCACCACCTTGTGGCCTGCGCTTTGTGCGTTCCTTACTCTTGTTAGGAAATCTGAAATTGGATCTGTTACCATTTTTCTTTTATAAATTATTGGTTAAAGAACAATCAGTATTGCTAAGACTTAAAGAGTAAAATATCAGACCTCAGAAATTTCGGTCTGATATTTTTATCTTTAGTTTCCGAACAACTTAATTGTCCCGATTTTTTAGTAATAAATTACCAGCTTGCTTTTTTAACTCCCGGGATAAGACCGTTGTTTGCCATTTCTCTGAAAGTTACTCTGGAAATTCCGAACGTTCTCATGTATCCTCTTGGTCTTCCTGTTAATTTACATCTGTTGTGTAATCTTACAGGAGAAGCATTTTTTGGTAATTTCTGAAGTCCTTCATAATCACCTGCTTCTTTTAAAGCTTTTCTTTTATCAGCGTATTTAGCAACTAACGCTTCTCTTTTGCGCTCACGCGCTTTCATTGATTCTTTAGCCATTTCTTAGTTCTTTTTGAATGGTAAACCGAAGTGAGTTAATAAAGCTTTAGCTTCTTTGTCTGTTTTCGCAGTAGTAACGAAAGTGATGTCCATCCCCTGGATTTTTTTCACTTTGTCGATTACGATCTCAGGGAAGATGATCTGCTCAGTGATCCCTAAGTTGTAGTTACCTCTACCGTCGAAACCGTCTGCCTTGATTCCAGAGAAATCTCTGATACGTGGCAATGCTGAAGAAGTTAATCTGTCTAGGAACTCATACATTTTGTGAGCTCTCAGCGTAACTTTAGCACCTACAGGCATTCCTTTTCTTAGTTTGAAAGCAGCCTCATCTTTCTTAGAGATGGTACCAACAGCTTTCTGACCAGTGATGTTCGTTAGTTCTTCAACAGCATAATCGATAATTTTCTTATCTGCAGTCGCATCTCCTAAACCTTGAGACAATACGATTTTCTCTAATCTAGGAACCTGCATTACAGATTTGTATCCGAATTCTTCCATCATTGCAGGAACAATCGTTTCTTGATATGCTTTTTTGGGTCTTGCTATATATTCCATGTGTTCTTAAAAATTATAAAGTTTCACCCGTTTTTTTGTTGATTCTCACTTTCTTATCTCCTTCGGTCTTGTAACCTACTTTGATCGCTTTTCCGTCTTTACCAACTAAAGCAACGTTTGAGATATGAATAGAAGCTTCTCTTTCAACGATTCCTCCTTGAGGGTTTGAAGCTGAAGGCTTAACGTGTTTTTTAACGATGTTAAGTCCTGCAACAACTACTCTAGGGTCTTTTCCTTCTTTTTTGATCACTTCAATAACTTCACCGGTACCGCCTTTAAGACCTTTCTTACCTGTGGTTACGATTACGTTATCTCCTCTTTTTATTTTTAACTTTGACATTTTTTTACAATTTTAAATATTAAAGTACTTCAGGAGCTAATGAAATGATTTTCATATATTCTTTGTCTCTCAACTCACGAGCAACCGGTCCGAAAACACGCGTTCCTCTCATTTCTCCCGCTGCGTTTAGCAATACACAAGCATTGTCTTCGAATTTGATGTATGAACCATCTTTTCTTCTCACTGCTTTTTTTGTTCTTACTACGACAGCTTTAGATACCTGACCTTTCTTAGCGTTTCCTGATGGTGTAGAATCTTTGATAGTAACAACGATTTTATCACCAACTGAAGCATATCTTCTTCTGGTTCCTCCCAGAACTCTGATAACCAATACTTCTTTAGCACCTGTGTTATCAGCAACTTTTAATCTTGATTCTGTTTGTAACATTATTACTTAGCTTTTTCAATGATTCTTACTAATCTCCATCTTTTGTTCTTGCTCAAAGGTCTTGTTTCCTGGATCAGAACCGTATCACCTTCTGTGCATTCATTGTTCTCGTCGTGTGCAGTATATTTTTTCGTTTTCAAAACGAATTTACCGTACATCGGGTGCTTTACTCTTGTAGTTTCACTAACAACAATAGTTTTTTCCATTTTATTGCTGGAAACCACTCCGATTCTTTCTTTTCTTAAATTTCTATCCATTGTAAAATGAAATTATTGTTTGTTAGTTAACTCAGTGTTTAGTCTAGCGATTGTTTTTCTCAAATCTCTGATTTGGATCGGGTTTTCAATTGGGCTGATTGCATGAGCCAATTTCAATTTGGAATATTGAGCTTTTGCTTCAGTTAATTGAGCTTGAATATCACCCGCGCTTAAATTTTTAATATCAGCTTTTTTCATTGTATTCAAAGATTAAAGAGGTTTAACAAAATCGTTAGCAACGATAAATTTGGTAACTACCGGTAATTTCTGTGCCGCAAGCCTAAGAGCTTCTTTGGCTACATCGTAAGGAACCCCTCCGATTTCGAACATAATTTTACCTGGTTTAACTACAGCTACCCAATATTCCACGGCACCTTTACCTTTACCCATCCTTACTTCGGCTGGTTTCTTGGTAATTGGCTTATCCGGGAAGATTTTGATCCATAGTTGACCTTCTCTCTTCATATATCTTGTCGCAGCGATACGAGCAGCTTCAATTTGTCTTGCAGTGATCCAAGCACCTTCTGTCGCCTTAATCCCGAAAGTTCCATAAGCAAGTTGACTACCTCTCTGGGCACTCCCCTTCATTTTCATCTTATGAACTCTACGGAATTTGGTTCTTTTTGGTTGTAACATAATTTCTAAATTTTAGATTTTAGATTTTAGATTTTAGATTTTTTTTATTTTAAAAAAGTAACGGTAATTTAAAATTCAAAATGGTCTAATCTAAAATTTTTAATTATTATTGTTATTATTGTTGTTTCTTCTAGGTCCTCTGTTGTCTCTCCTATCTCCTCCTCTGTTGTCTCTTCTTTCTCTGTCTCCAGACTGACCTCCTTTCTTCTGCTGTCCCACTAATGGAGAAAGTTCTCTTTTACCGTAAACTTCCCCTTTCATGATCCAAACTTTAACCCCTAGTTTTCCGTACTGAGTTAATGCTTCACCGATATGGTAATCGATATCCGCTCTGAAAGTAGACAATGGAATTCTTCCTTCTTTGAAAGATTCCGATCTTGCCATTTCAGCACCGTTCAATCTACCTGAGATCTGAACTTTGATACCTTCAGCACCCATTCTCATGGTACCTGCCATCGCCATCTTAACAGCTCTTCTGTAAGAAATTCTGTTTTCGATTTGCTTAGCAATGCTATCAGCAACCAATACTGCGTCTAGCTCAGGTCTTTTGATTTCGAAGATGTTGATCTGAATATCCTTTTTAGTTAATTTCTTCAACTCTTCTTTCAGTTTATCAACTTCCTGTCCCCCTTTACCGATGATAAGTCCCGGTCTGGCGGTCGTAATTGTAACTGTTACTAATTTTAATGTTCTTTCAATATAAATTCTTGAAATCCCACCTTTAGATAATCTAGCTTCAAGGTATCTTCTGATTTTGTAGTCTTCCGCGATTCTGTCTCCATAATCGTTTCCGCCAAACCAGTTAGAATCCCATCCTCTGATGATACCTAATCTGTTACCAATTGGATTTGTCTTCTGTCCCATACCTTGATTTAGTTTTCTTTATTACCTAAGATTAATGTAACGTGGTTAGATCTTTTTCTGATTCTGTACCCTCTCCCTTGCGGAGCCGGTCTTAGTCTCTTCAATTGTCTTGCACTATCCACGAAGATTTCTTTAACGATAAGGTTTGCTTCTTCAATATCCGCACCTTCGTTTTTTGTCTGCCAGTTTGCCATAGCAGAAAGAAGTAATTTCTCCAATTTGTTAGAGGCTTCTTTTTTAGAATATTTTAGGATATAAAGAGCTTTATCCACTTGCTCTCCTCTGATGATATCAGCAACTAATCTCATTTTTCTCGGAGAGGATGGGCAGTTATTTAATGAAGCTTTTACAACGTCCTTGTTAGCTTCTTTTCTTGCGATTGAACTATCTTGTTTTCTTGATCCCATGATTATCTGCTTCCTTTGTTTTTGTTACCACCATGACCTCTGAAAGATCTTGTTGGAGAAAATTCGCCTAACTTGTGACCTACCATGTTTTCTGTAACGTAAACCGGGATAAAAGATTTCCCGTTGTGTACAGCGATAGTCTGTCCTACGAAGTCCGGAGAGATCATCGATGCTCTAGACCAAGTTTTGATAACTGTCTTCTTACCAGACTCTATATTTGCCTGAACCTTCTTATCTAAAGTATGATGAATGAACGGTCCTTTTTTAAGTGATCTTGCCATAATTATTTTCTTTTAGATACGATGTAACGGTTAGACACTTTGTTTTTCTTTCTCGTTTTGTAACCTTTAGCCGGTTTACCGTTTCTAGATCTTGGGTGACCTCCTGAAGAACGTCCTTCCCCACCACCCATCGGGTGATCTACCGGGTTCATTACAACCGCTCTTGTTCTTGGTCTTCTACCTAACCATCTGCTTCTACCAGCCTTACCTGATACCGTTAACTGGTGATCAGAGTTGGAAACCGAACCGATCATAGCCATACATTCCGTAAGGATCATTCTAGATTCTCCTGAAGGCAATTTGATGATCGCGTATTTTCCGTCTCTTGAGGTTAATTGTGCTGAAGAACCAGCACTTCTTGCTAAAATAGCACCTTGACCAGGCTTCATTTCAACACAAGAAATCACAGTACCCAATGGAATATTTTTCAATTTCATTGCGTTTCCTACGTTTGGTTCTACGCTTTCACCTGAAACTACTTTCTGATCTACTTTGATACCGTTTGGAGCGATGATATATCTCTTTTCTCCGTCTGCGTACTCTAATAAAGCGATAAATGCAGTTCTGTTTGGATCGTATTCTACAGATTTTACAGTGGCTTCAACGTTTGCTTTGTTTCTTTTGAAGTCAATAATTCTGTATTTCTTTTTGTGTCCACCTCCGGTGTAACGCATGGTCATTTTACCTGTTTGGTTACGTCCACCTGACTTTTTAATACCAACGGTTAGAGATTTCTCTGGTTTGTTGGTAGTAATTTCCTCAAAATTGTTTACAATTCTGAATCTCTGTCCCGGGGTGATAGGTTTTAATTTTCTAACAGACATTACTATTATTTATAATTATAATTAATTTACAGCAAAAATATCGATAACCTCGCCTTCAGCAAGTTTGATTACCGCTTTTTTCAATTTGTTCGTCTTTCCAACCTGAAGACCTTTCTTAGTGTATTTCGAAGAAACCCTCGGAGCATAAATCATTGTGTTAACGTCTGCTACTTTTACACCGTAAGCCGCTTCAACAGCTTTTTTAATCTGGATTTTATTCGCTTTGGTATCTACCAAGAAAGAATAAGAACCTCTTAAATCCGTAAGGTAATTAGCCTTTTCTGAGATAACTGGTTTAATAATAATAGACATGATTTATTTCTTTAAATTTTCCTGGAATTTTTCTACTGCACCTTCGAAGAATACGATCTCACCTGCATTTACCAGGTCGTAAGAACTTACTTCATTGAAGTTCATTACTTTGGTTTTAGGTAAGTTTCTTGAAGATAAATACACATTCTTGTTAGCTTCAGGAAGAATGAACAAAGATTTTTTACCGTTTAATGTCAATGCATCCAATAAAGTAATGAAATCTTTAGTCTTAGGAGCATTTAAGCTCATATCTTCTAAAACTCTGATGCTGTTGTCTCTCATTTTCTGAGATAAAACAGATTTCTTCGCCAATCTCTTAAGCGCTTTGTTCAATTTGAATCTGTAGTCTCTTGGTTTAGGACCGAATACTCTACCCCCACCTCTGAAAGTTGGAGATTTGATATCCCCGTATCTTGCAGAACCAGATCCTTTCTGCTTCTTAAGCTTTTTGGTAGAAGCGGTAATTTCGCTTCTTTCTTTAGCTTTATGAGTTCCTTGTCTCTGTGCGGCAAGGTACTGTTTAACTTCTAAGTAAACCGCGTGCTGATTTGGCTCAATTCCGAATACTGTTTCGTCTAGAGTTACTTTTCTTCCGGTCTCTTTTCCTGATGTATTTAATACTACTAGTTCCATTTTCTGATAATTACATAAGAATTTTTAGCTCCCGGAACAGCACCTTTTACTACTAAAAGATTTTGTTCTTGATCCACTTTTAACACCTGAAGGTTTTGCACAGTTACCTGCTTACCTCCCATTCTTCCAGCCATTCTCATCCCTTTGAATACTCTTGAAGGGTCTGATCCAGCACCGATAGAACCTGGAGCTCTAAGTCTGTTGTGCTGACCATGAGTTGCCTGCATTACACCTCCAAAGCCGTGTCTTTTAACAACACCCTGGAAGCCTTTACCTTTTGAAGTACCTGTTACGTCTACGAATTCTCCTTCGTTGAACAAGTCTACTTTTACTTCTTCTCCTACTTTTACTTCATCAACGAATTCTCTGTAGAATTCTACCAATTTAGCCTTAGGAGCAGAACCAGCCTTTTTGAAATGGCCAGCTAACGCTTTACCAACGTTCTTCTCACTCTTGTCATCGAAACCTAATTGAACTGACTTATAACCGTCTTTTTCAATGGTTCTGACCTGTAAAACCGAGCACGGACCAGCTTGGATAACTGTACAAGGAATGTTTTTTCCTTCTTCGTTAAACAAAGATGTCATACCGATTTTTTTACCAATAATACCTGACATTGTTTATATTATAATAAAATTTATCCTTTATTTATCACCATTTTAAGAAGATCTGAAGTAATTTCTACGTTTGATATAGGCATACTACGCCCTTAAAATGAGTGTGCAAATTTATGAATAAAATTTAATCTGACAAATATTTCATGCAAAATATTTTGATTTTTAATCAATTACATCATTTTTAGAAAATCAGCAGAAAAAATTTGGACGAGTAATTTATGAATCGTAAAATCTTTATTAAAACTTGTGTTATAAGATGTCAAATTACGGTTTGATTTTTGTTATGGTAAAATTTATTTATAAGCTTCCTGATAAAATGAAAAACACGTATAAAATATTACCAAAACTGAAGATGGCGTTCAATAGTCCTTTTCATTTTTTTGAAAAAACATTAAGTAATGCTGTAGGAGCAATAAACTCTGCTTTCACCTTCGATGACATCGACTTTTATCACTAATGAAAGCGCTCAGGTTTTTATGCATTCTGCTCATTACATTGTCCTGTAGTGAAAAACAGAACCATCCTTACACCTTTTATTACTGGAAAACTAAGCTTGCCCTTAATAGCCAGGAAAAACAGGTATTGTATAAAGCAAGCGTACCTTTCTTATACACCCGTTTTTTTGACATTGACAAATCCGGCGGAAAGTTTCTCCCGGTGGGAGTCGTTACAAAAGATAAAAGCTTTAATCCAAACCAGAAAATTGTCCCCGTAGTATTTATAACCAACCGTACTTTCCTTTATATACAGAAAGACGAAATTACTTTTCTTGCCCGCCATATCAATAATCTGTTACAGAGAAAAATTTCCGAATACAATTTAAAAACCGCCCCGGAAATCCAGATTGATTGTGACTGGACTGCCGGCACCCGTGACGATTACTTTAGCTTTTTAAAAGAATTGAAGAAAATCGCGGGGAAAGAGATATCATGCACCCTTCGCCTGCACCAGGTAAAAGATAAAGCACAGACAGGAATTCCTCCGGTAGGGAAAGTTTACCTGATGTGCTATTCCACCTCTTCACCGCTTGAAAATTCCGATAAAAATTCCATTTTGGATGTCAATACCCTGAAAAGCTATCTTTCAACCATAAACGATTATCCTTTGAAAAAAATCGAAGTTGCACTGCCCATTTATTCCTGGGGAATTGTGACCAATTATTTAGGGAAACACAAACTCATCAATGCTTTATCTGAGAAAGACCTGGAGAATTCGAATTTTAAAAAGATTTCCCAGGCTGAATATGAAGTCCTGAAAGATGGCTTTTATTTCGGCAGCTACATGAATAAAGGTTTTAGAATTAAAATCGAAACTGTTTCCGATGAACAGCTCAACGAAGTCATTGACTTTCTTGATAAAAAAATTCCGCATTACTCTATTATCTATTATCAGCTGGATCGTAAATTTGTTAAGGATAAAAATTTTAATCTTTAAAATTCAAACGTCCTGCATTTCCGGAAAGAATTAAATAAATCAAAACACTGCTATAAAAAATGAAAAAGTATTTCTTATCACTCGCCGTTGCTTCACTGTTTTATACAGAATCTGCAGCATGCGCCTGGTCTGACCCGGACTATGAATACTTCAATCTCTTTACCCAGAGCATTATTAAGGATAAATCTTATCTGCCTTTTCTTCACAGCTATTCGACAAGATTTTACACAGATTTTAAACCTTCTGTGATTCCGGATGAAAATATAGACTCCTGGAAACGGTATTTTAATAATCAGCTGAGTTACGCCCAGACGGAATACCTGGTCAATAAGATGAATATTAATGATCTTAATGCTTTAAAAAAAGGCTCCCCGACCAACCAGCTTCTGGTAACTTTAGGTCCGGGATTTTACCAGAAATACCGCGAAGGAATCGATTATCTGATTGAGGCTAAATATCTTGAACCTTACATGAAAATCAATTACGTGGAAACTGCCGATTCGTTCTATTACAATGAGCCCGGAACCGGAAAAAATGCCACCAATCTCGATTATAACAAAACCATTGCCGCCCTTACTTCATTGTACAACGCTGCGAAAAATCCCGAAATCAAACAGAGATACGGATTTCAGATTGTCCGCTTCAACCATTATACAAGAAATTATGACGCGGCCGTAAAAGCATTTAAAACCTATGTAGAACCTTTAAGACTGAAAGGGGCGCCTTACATCATGGCTCTCGACCAGCTTGCGGGCGCTCAGCGCGGCCTGGGAATGAACAGTGAAGCCAACTGGAATTTCTTCAAAGTCTTCAGAGACAGCAAAAGCCGCAAAGAATCTGCTTTTGTATCCATGAAGCTTTCAGACACCGCATCTTTCAATAATATTTTAAAAAGAGCCTCAACGGACGAGGATAAAAACATGGCCTATTTTCTCTTAGGCTATGAAGATTTCAACAATCCGATCCCTGTCATGGAGAAGATGTTTGAAATCAATCCTGATTCCGAGATCCTGAAAGTGATGGCGGTACGAAGCATCAACGAGCTGGAAAGAAGCTACCTCCCGATTTACTATTATTCGGATGACAACAATACAAATGCTGGAAGAAACGCCACCGATTCCGGGTCTGGCCAAACTAAAGCAGAAGCCACTGAAACCAAAAAAGAAGAGCTTTCTTTCTGGCAAAAAATTGTGAGATTCTTTAAAAATCTTTTCAGCAGTAAAAAGGATAAAAGTTCCGTTGATTCTAAGAGCGATCAGAGTGACGACGAACTTTTAGACAATCCGGACAGAATTCCGGTTTTCGCCAAAAACAATTATTATTACGATGATAAGACCAAGGATTTTTTAGATGACCTTGAAAAATTTACCTCAAAGACAAAAGAAAAATCCAAGGACGAATACTGGCAGATTGCAGATGCTTATCTCAAATTTCTTAAAAAAGACTACAAGGCAAGCACCGAAATATTAAATGATATTAAAACTTCCAATCCCGAATACCTGGAGGAGATCAAGAGAATGAAGGTTCTGAATGATATTGTTTCGCAGCCAAAGATTGACGCAGAATATGAAGATCATCTGATGAATGATTATTCAGAATATTTCACGGAACAACCTGAAGCGAAAAAAGACAGCACCGAAACAGACGAATATGATTACTACGGTGAAGTCCCTTCTACCGCAGACTTCCTGAAAGATGTCCTGGCAAACCGTTATTTTCTTCAGGGCGAAGACGGAAAATCCTTCCTGATGAACAACAAGCTTTCAGATCTGCAGTACAATCCGAATTCAAGCCTTGTGAAAAGCGTGGAAGATTTCTACAGGAAACCTAACAAGACCAAATTTGAACAGGAGATCATTGCTAAAAACATTAATGATGTCGGAAATATCGATGCTTTTTTTGCCGTGATATACGGCGACAGGGCAATGAGACAGGCCGATTTTGAAAAAGCAAGATCCTACTATGCAAAAGCACAGAACTTTTCCGGAATTCCAAGGTCCGAATGGAATTATGACGAGAAAAAAGTTACCGTTCTGAAATATTCTCCGGGAGCATACAACGGATTCAGTAATATTTCCGATCTTGTCTTCGGGCATAATGCTTGGGAAAGCTATCAAAGTTCCCCGGAAGAAAGCATGAGAAAAGAAGATTACTCAGCTTTTCCTTTCATAAAACCGGCGATGAACAAACTTGAACTGGCGGATGCATTGATCCAGTTAAAGAAAATCGGAAACGGGAAAGATGAAAAATCTGCGACAGCCAATCAGCTTATCGGAAATCTGCTGTATAACACGTCTATCCTTGGCTATTACAGACAGCTTTTCGTAATGGACATAGATAATACGAATGGCGGAAAATATGATTTCCAGACTTCAGAAAGCAAAAATCCTTACCAGTATTACTATAAAAACTTCCTGGACAGAACTTATATTGAACCTGATAATTTTGACCTTTCCATTAATTATTATAAAAAAGCTTTAAACACTTCAAACAATAAAGAACAGAAGGCAAGAATTCTTTTCCAGATGGCGAGCGCCGAACAGGGGAAATATTATCAGTATGAAGCTAAAAATCCTTCGAAAATCGGTTATTCGGATCCTCAGTATAATGAAAAAAGTGATGCTTATCAGAAGCAGCTTGATCAGATTAAAAATCAAAAATACCGAACCTATTTTGCGATTCTCAAATCTCAATATGCCGATACGGAAACAGCCAAAGATCTTCTGGGAAGCTGTACTTATTTTAACTATTTTATGAATTAAATTAAATTAATAAAAAAAAGGAATCAGTGAGATTCCTTTTTTTGTTTCTGTTCCTCCAACCACTCTTCATGCTTTTTTCTGAAAACCCTGTCTTTATGATCCTGATTTCGCTGGGCAGCGTCAATAGAATGTGACGTATGGATATCATCATCCTCTTCGGCAAAATCGGCAAGCTTTTCGTAGTAGCAGTGAAGCTGGTCCAGTTCCTTTTCGGTAAGATCTTCGATATCCACAATTCGGTTGCTGGCTTTTTCGTTGGCCGCAATCAGCTCGTTCAGTTTTATCTGGATTGCTTTCGAATCTTTATTCTGGGCTTTCTGAATTAAAAAAACCATCAGAAAAGTGATGATCGTAGTTCCTGTATTGATGACCAGCTGCCACGTTTCCGAATAATTAAAGATGGGTCCTGAAATCCCCCAGGCAATCACGATTATGGTAGCTCCTATAAAAGCGTATGAACTTCCGGTAAATTTTGTTGCCCAATTTGAAAATCTTTCAAATATACTTTGATCTGAATTAGCCATTATGTTTGTTGTTTTATCATTAAAGAGCAGCAAAAACTCCGCCGAAGAGCGGAGTTTTCAGGTTTAGTTAATTGATGAATGTTAATTATAGTGTATTGCTTTATCCAATTCGATAGGATTGTTATTTTGCTTAATATTTTTCTGCATCATTTCAGAGAGTTCCTTCAGCTGTTCCGGTCTTTTTACTTCAATTCCCATCACCATAAAATGCGCATCAGGATTGGTATTATTTTTATAATGTTCTTTGAATGTATGAAGCGGATCGTTGTAATAATCGAGCATCATTTTCTTGAGTCTCGATTCCGGAATTTTAACAGGATTCTGCCCTCCGAATTTTTCAAGGATTTCCAGTGTCTCATAAGTCTTCGGGATTTTGTAGCTTTTCACCAGTGAAAATTTAAAATTATCCCTGTCATCATAAATCTCAAAGATCATTCCCGGCAAGCCTTTGAATTTGTATGGGCCTTCGTTCAAATTAATTTCTTTCGTAAACCATGCGGTCCAGTTTCTGCCGCCATATCGTGTAGTCGCTTTCTGAACTTTGTATCCTCCGATCATCCTGGTTTCATCATCCAGCTTCCAGGTCATTTTATCATCAGTCACTACAAGAAACATATTCTGGACCATGATGTAATTTGAGTTTATTGTAGAATTTCTCTTTCTCGTGAGCGCGGGAGTATCGTCCCAGACCACATTGTTCTCACCTCTTGTTTTGTTGATGGAATCGGTGACTACAAAATCGTAATTATAGAATTTTACCTGGTCAGGGTTTATATCCAGCACCATGCTTACCTTCCTTTTTTCAGCTGATGAGGAATCCGTTTTAAAATGATATTCATAAATAAACCGGTGGGTCTGTGCTGACAAGTACAGATTGAATACTATCAATAGGAGTAACAATTTTTTCATAGAAACATTTTCACAAATATACACAATAAACAGAACCTTGCAATACATAATACTAATTTTAACAAATAATCTTTTCCTAAAATAAAAAATCCCTCTTCTTTCGAAAAGGGATTCATTATCATAGCAAAGTCTGATTTTGCATGGAAGACTTTTGTCTTCGCAATTATCACACTTTAATTTCTACGTCTACACCTGAAGGAAGCTCTAATTTCATTAGGGCATCTACAGTTTTAGAAGAAGAAGAGTAGATATCCATCAGTCTCTTGTGAGCTGACAATTGGAACTGCTCTCTTGCTTTCTTGTTTACGTGCGGAGATCTCAACACAGTGAAGATTCTCTTATTGGTAGGCAATGGGATCGGTCCGTTTACCACAGCACCGGTAGCCTTTACCGTTTTTACGATTTTCTCTGCAGATTTATCTACCAGGTTGTAATCGTAAGATTTAAGTTTTATTCTGATTCTTTGTGACATTTTAATCTAATTTAATATTAACCTTTAGCCTTAGCGATTACTTCTTCAGCAACGTTACTAGGAGCAGCTTCGTATTTTTCGAATTCCATAGAAGATGTTGCTCTACCTGAAGATAAAGTTCTAAGAGAAGTTACATAACCGAACATTTCAGATAGTGGAACGAAAGCTTTGATAACTTTAGCGTTGTTTCTGTCGTCCATACCGTTTACGGTACCTCTTCTTCTGTTAAGGTCACCTACGATATCCCCCATGTATTCTTCAGGAGTTACTACCTCAAGCTTCATGATCGGTTCCATGATAACCGCTTTCGCAGCTCTACCCGCTTCTTTGAATCCCATTTTAGCAGCTAATTCGAAAGAAAGCTGATCGGAGTCAACCGCGTGGAAAGATCCGTCCTTAAGGGTAATTTTCATAGCCTCAACTTCGAAACCAGCCAATGGACCGTTCTTCATTGATTCTTTGAATCCTTTTTCAACAGCAGGGATAAATTCTCTTGGAATGTTACCCCCTTTAATTTCGTTGATGAACTCAAGACCTGTTTTCCCTTCGTCTGCAGGACCGATTTCGAATACGATATCGGCGAATTTACCTCTACCTCCGGACTGCTTCTTGTAAACCTCTCTGTGGTTAGCTTTCTGGGTAAGAGCTTCTTTGTACTCTACCTGCGGCTGCCCTTGGTTAACTTCCACTTTAAACTCTCTTCTCATACGGTCTACGATGATATCCAAGTGAAGCTCACCCATACCGGAGATGATGGTTTGTCCTGAAGCCTCGTCAGTCTTAACCTGGAAAGTAGGATCCTCTTCAGCTAATTTAGCTAGAGCATTACCCATTTTATCCTGGTCAGCCTTCGTTTTAGGCTCAACAGCGATACCGATTACCGGATCCGGGAAGATCATCGATTCAAGAACGATCGGGTTCTTTTCATCAGATAAGGTATCTCCTGTTTTAATATCTTTAAATCCTACAGCAGCACCGATATCTCCAGCCTCGATATACTCAACCGGGTTTTGTTTGTTTGCGTGCATCTGATAGATTCTTGAGATTCTTTCTTTGTTACCGGATCTTGTGTTCAATACATAAGAACCAGCATCCAATCTTCCTGAATAAGCTCTGAAGAATGCTAATCTTCCCACGAACGGGTCAGTAGCAATTTTGAAAGCTAATGCAGCGAAAGGCTCCTGAACAGATGGTTTTCTTTCGATATCAGCGTCAGTTCTCGGGTCTGTTCCTTTAATATTATCCTTATCCAATGGAGAAGGAAGATATTTACAAACAGCATCAAGCATGAACTGTACTCCTTTGTTTTTGAAAGAAGATCCACAAGTCATTGGGATGATAGAAAGATCGATCGTTGCTTTTCTAAGTGCTTCGTTGATTTCCTCTTCAGAAATTGAATCCGGATCTTCGAAGAATTTCTCCATCAAAGTTTCATCGTAATCAGCAACAGCTTCTACCAATTTCTCTCTATATTCAAGAACTTCATCTTTCATGTCTTCAGGAATCGGAACTACTTCATAAGTAGCACCCTGTCCTGCTTCATCCCAGATGATCGCTCTGTTTTTGATTAAGTCTACAACTCCTTTGAAGTCTTCTTCAGCACCGATTGGTAAAACGATTGGAACGGCGTTGGATCCTAGCATTTCTTTTACTTGTTTTACAACGTTCAAGAAGTCAGCACCCTGTCTGTCCATTTTGTTTACGAATCCCATTCTTGCTACTTTGTAGTTGTCGGCAAGTCTCCAGTTTGTTTCAGACTGAGGCTCTACACCGTCTACGGCAGAGAAAAGGAATACCAATCCGTCCAATACTCTCAAAGATCGGTTTACTTCTACGGTGAAGTCAACGTGTCCCGGTGTATCGATAATGTTGAAGTGGTAAGGCATTGTTTCAGGTAATTTCTTACCCTGATCTGTTGGGAAATTCCAGTTACAAGTAGTTGCAGCAGAAGTAATGGTAATACCTCTTTCCGCTTCCTGTTCCATCCAGTCCATTGTAGAAGCACCGTCGTGAACCTCTCCAATTTTGTGGTTTACACCTGTATAGAATAAAATCCTTTCTGTAGTGGTTGTCTTACCCGCATCAATGTGAGCAGCAATACCAATATTTCTTGTAAATTTAAGATCTCTTCCCATTTCAGATTAGAATTTGAAGTGTGAGAAAGCTTTGTTTGCTTCCGCCATTTTGTGAGTATCGGATTTCTTTTTGAAAGCAGCACCTTCTTCTCTTGAAGCAGCTACTACCTCGTTAGCCAATTTCAAAGCCATAGACTTATCATTTCTGGCTTTAGAATATTTGATTAACCATTTCATCGCCATAGAAATTTTTCTATCTGCTCTGATCGGCATCGGGATCTGGAAGTTAGCTCCACCTACTCTTCTGGAACGTACTTCTACGTGAGGCATTACGTTAGTAAGTGCATCTTTCCAGATTTCAAGGGCTGTTTTCTCGTTATCTCCTTTTTTAGTTTCTACGATATCCAATGCATCATAGAAAATTTTGAATGCGATTGACTTTTTACCGTCAAGCATTAAGTTGTTTACGAATCTTGTTACCAACTGATCATTAAATTTCGGATCTGGTAACAACGGTCTTTTTTTCGCTTTTGTCTTTCTCATTGTTTCTGTACCTTATTTAATGATTATTTTTTCTTTCCTTTAGCTGGTGCCGCTGGTGCCTGACCTGGTTTAGGTCTCTTCGCTCCATACTTAGATCTTCTCTGTGTTCTTCCATTTACACCTGCAGTGTCTAATGCACCTCTTACGATGTGGTAACGTACTCCCGGTAGGTCTTTCACCCTTCCGCCTCTCACCAATACTATCGAGTGCTCCTGAAGATTATGTCCTTCGCCCGGGATGTAGGCGTTAACTTCTTTACCGTTAGAAAGTCTTACCCTTGCAACTTTTCTTAGTGCAGAGTTCGGTTTCTTCGGTGTAGTAGTATATACTCTCGTACATACACCACGTCTTTGTGGACAAGAATCAAGGGCAGCCGATTTGCTCTTCTTGGCAAGCGTGGCTCTTCCTTTTCTTACTAATTGTTGAATAGTAGGCATTTAATTGCTTTTTATTTTAGGGTGCAAAAATAGTAATATTTTTTTAATTAACAAGCAGTTATGAAGAAATTACAATCATTATTTAATTTTAATTAATAATAAGCGGAAGTAAACATCCTGTAACGAAAGAATCAGCGAAGATTCAACTGTGATGTATATAAAACTTTAGATTTATCCTTTACCGTATCGGCTTTTATCCATTTTATTTGAGGATTAATCGTTCCGGCAATGCTTTCCTTGAGCTTACCCTTCTGATTGTTGGTATGAATGTATTTAAATGACTTGTTGATGAGCGGGAAATAATAAGTGGTGACCGCCACCACATTCTTTTCATTATTATACAGATACTTTTTACCCTTAAACTTAGACATCTGGGGTTCGATTTTATTTTTATTTTCCAGATAATTGCCCGGATCTTTTAATCCGTACAAAACCAGGAAAACGAAAAAGAAACAGCTCACCCTCCAAGTTAGTTTATCCGAAGTATTCTTCTGAAAGTATAAAATCAGGAATGAGAAAAACAGACAGAAATTAGAAGCCGCCATGAGCCGCACGCCGAGCTCTTCAATTTGTTGAAACCATCCTGAAACCAACAACGCGATGCCATAAAATGCCGCCATAATCCATAAAAGAACATGGAAATGATAGAGGACTGTTTCTTTAGCCTTCTTATAACATTGAAGCAGATAATAAAATATAAATAAGTCGATCACAAAAACAACAAACTGGAAAGCCATACTTCCGAAGCTGTTGGAAATCGGCTTTATCGCGATAAACGGGTCTATCCCATTCACAAGCCCAAACAGATTCCTGACTAATCCGATCAATGAATCATCACTCGGTTTCCCTCTTAGCCCTTCCCCCGTAAGGCTTCCGAAATGTAAATAATTCAATAGTAAGTAGCCGCCTATACCTAAACCCGACAAAATAACAAACATGACCAAAGCCCTGAAGTAGATTTGTTTTTTCAGTTTTAATAAAAAAAAAACACAAAACAATATGATCGAAATATAAATATAGATTCCCGAATACCTGCAGGCAAACATGAAAATCATCATCAGGGAAGCAGCCACCGCATTCAGATACATATTTTTAGTCCCGGAAAATAGTTGGTGTAAAAAATACAACAGGAAATACATGAAGAAAATAAAAGGTCCTTCTGACATAGCCCCAAAAAACACAACATAAAATGTTTTTCCGGCAAAAAGCAAAACCGTCTCCCGGAAATAATATTTTTTATAATAAGAAAAAGAAAGAATGATAACAGTAAACAGTAAATTCAGGATCTTAGAAGCCCAGAAATAATCCTTTGAAAAGAAATGAACCATCCTGAGTAAAACAGGATATCCGACAGGGAAAAGATTTGTCTCAGGATGCGGAAGATCAGACGAAATACCAAAATATGAAAGACTGTCTGCACCGATACCTCCGAATGAGATAAAAAAAGTCTGTAAAAAATATACGGCAATGATAACAACAGCCAGTATCTTATATTTCATGATCAAATTAATTTCCTGCTGCAATATTAAGCAAACTTATTTAAAAACATAAGTATAGCCATCATCAATCAGCAACCCACACTTTCGGCATAATATTTACTTAAATTTGTCTATAATAATAAACTACAGTATCATATGAAAAATTCCAATATCATCGGGCTTCAGGAAGCAGATTGCCAGAAAATCGCAGAAAAACTGAATATTCTTCTCGCCAACTATTCCGTGTTTTACCAGAACACAAGAGGTTCTCACTGGAATATCAAAGGAGATCAATTCTTCACATTGCACCCAAAGTTTGAGGAGCTTTACAACAATCTCGTATTGAAGATTGACGAAATTGCAGAAAGAATTTTGACACTGGGAGCCACTCCTGCGCACAATTATTCGGATTACCTGAAAGTGGCCACCATTAAAGAAAGCCAGGAGGTAAGTGATGCGACAAAAAGTGTCGAAATTATCTTAAATTCTTTTAAAGTCGTGATTGATCTTCAGAGAGAACTTCTTGACATTACCGATGAAGCCGGAGACGAAGGTACCAATTCCCAAATGAGCGACTATATCACGGAACAGGAAAAAGAAGTGTGGATGTACAATTCTTATCTCGGAAAATAAATAAATGTGACTCGAAAATTAAAAAAATCACCTTACATTTAGGTGATTTTATTTTTATTAATTATATTTGCGTATAAATTACACAATTATGCACAACGTACGACTGAACTCCATTTTAGATAATGACTTCTATAAAATAACGATGCAGAATGCCGTTGTAAAATTATTTCCCGGATCCGTAGTGAAATATGAATTTATCAACCGTGGAAAGCATCAGTTTCCCGAAGGTTTTGATGTCGCTTTAAGGGAGGCCGTTAATAAAATGGCTGAACTGAAACTGACCAAAGAAGAAAAAAGATTCATGGCCAGAACATGTCCTTATATCGATCTCCCCTATCTTGATTTCCTTGAAGGCTATCATTACGACCCGTCTGAGGTTAAAATTCACCAGGAAGGAAGCGATCTTTCCGTGATCGTGGAAGGACTATGGTACCGAACAATTTTATGGGAAGTTCCTTTGCTGGCTCTCATCAGCGAACTTCATTACGAGATGAATCACCTGGAGAGAGATTCCAATGAAGTCATCATGAACAGAACCCTCGAAAAAGCCGCTACACTGGAAAAACTCGGGGTAAATTTCGCAGAATTCGGGACCAGGAGAAGACATTCTCACAAAGTACAGAACCTTGTTATGGAAGCTCTTACCCAGAACAAAAATTCAACATTCATTGGCAGTTCAAACGTACATTTTGCCATGAAATACGGTGTAAAGCCTATCGGAACCCATGCCCACGAATGGTTTATGTTCCACGCTGCGGAGTATGGTTTTAAAATGGCCAACGAGCTGGCTTTAGAACACTGGGTAGACGTTTACAGAGGCGATTTGGGAGTTGCTCTTTCAGATACGTACACCACTGATGTTTTTTTCCAGCAGTTTGATAAAAAATTTGCCAAGCTTTTCGACGGTGTACGTCATGACAGCGGCGATCCGTTGGTGTTTGCCGACAAAACGATTGCCCATTACGAAAGACACGGCATCAATCCGCTGTTTAAATACATCATCTTTTCCGATGGATTAAATCTTGAAAAAGTTGAGGAAATTACCAACTACTGTAAAGGAAAAATCGGCGTATCTTTCGGTATCGGCACCAATCTCACGAACGATGTAGGTTTAAAACCCATGAATATTGTAATGAAGCTCATCGGCGTTCAGGCACCCAACAAAGAATGGATCCCAACCGTAAAACTTTCCGACGAACATGGAAAATATACGGGTGAACGTAAAATGATTGAACTCGCTAAAGAATTTTTAAGAATAAATTAAATTAAAAGGCCGTGAACTTCAGAATTTAAAGAATCACGGCTTTTATCAATTTTTCCATGATTAATTTTTGCCCAGTTTCTTCATCAGAATTGTTTCCATTTTCTGATATCCTTTTGCCGTAGGATGAATCTCATCTTCGGTATAAATTTTATCGAGACCGTTTCTTGAATCTTTCATTTCGGAATGATAATCTACATAAACAAGATTATTTTTTTTAGCATAAGACTCAATCATTTTATTAAGTGTCATCACTTTTTCTGCCGGATGCATGTCTTTTCGCCAACCGAAATCATAAGCCGGAAGTACAGAACATAATATGACTTTAATATTATTCGCTTTAGCCAGTTCGGCCATCGAAACAATATTCCCGAAAACTTTATCCAGAGAAATCGGTCCCTGATTTTCCGCTATATCATTGGTTCCGGCCAGAATGATTACACGTTTTGGTTCTAAATTAATAACATCTTCCCTGAATCTGAGCAGCATCTGGGAAGTCACCTGTCCGCTGATTCCTCTCCCCACAAAATTATTTTTCGTGAAAAATGAAGGATCTGCAGAAAACCAGCCTTCCGTAATAGAATCTCCCATAAACACAGTATCCGGCATCTTATTTTGGGATAAAATTTCCTGATTCTGCTTTTCATATTTGGCATAATTGGCAAAATCCTGTCCCGAAAGGACTGCTGAGAAAATAAAGGCAGCAAGAATTAACAGTCTCATTAAAGTATATTTTATATTTAAAGGAAAGAAATAACCCAACAAATATACGTTTTGAAAACATTCCGTGCATCGATTCAGAAACTTTTGAACAAAAATAATGAACAGGACAAAACTTACGGTTTACCGTAAAAGAAATCAATTTTCCTTTTTGTAATTTTGGAACATGGAGATTACTTATTTAATAATCGGATGCATCGCAGGCGGAATTATCGGGGCGGTCATTCAGTATTTCGCACTGAAGTCGTCGATGATTTCGAGAAGATCTTTTGATGAACTCAATAATTTATACATTAAGAACAATTCTGACCTGGAAAACTCAAATCTTAAAATCCGGGAACTTATTCAGCACATTGAAAAAGACAAAGAAACCAATCTTCAGCAAACCGATCTTCTGAATGATCTGAAGAATGAATTTGCCAAAATTTCCGCCGAATATTCATCTTTGAGCGGTCAATTCCAGGAACAAAAAGAGTTACGTTCAAAACAAACCTTACAGATTGAAAGCTTGCTGATCGAAAAACAATCGTTATTTGCCAAAAACTCAGAGTTGTCGGCCATTAATGACAGCTTACAAAAATCCCTTCAAACCCAAAAAGAAGAAATTACAAAGATCCAGGAAGAATCTAAGTTACAGTTTGAGAATCTCGCGAATAAAATTCTTGAAGAAAAAAGTGAAAAGTTCACCACCATCAACCAAAACAACCTGAAAACGATCCTTGAGCCATTCCAGGAAAAGATCACGGATCTCAAAAACCGGGTCAATGAAGCTTATGAGAAAGAAAATAAAGAACGTTTTTCCCTGGCCGAAAAAGTAAAAGAACTCGCAGAACTGAATCAGCAAATTTCAGAAGATGCAAAAAAATTAACCCGTGCCTTGAAAGGCGAAAGTAAAACCCAGGGAAACTGGGGTGAAATGATCCTCGAAAGCATCCTTGAAAAATCGGGACTGGTAAAAGGAAGAGAATATTTCCTTGAGCATGAGTTGCGGGACGAAGACAACAAAGCTCTCTTTTCAGAGTTCTCCGGTAAAAAAATGCGTCCGGATGCCGTTGTAAAATATCCCGATGAAAGAAATGTGATTATCGATTCCAAAGTTTCCCTTACCGCTTTTACCGAGCTTGTGGATGAGACCGATCAGGACGTTTACCTGATAAAACTCAACCAGCATTTATCGTCTATTAAAAATCACATATCACAGCTTAGCCAGAAAGCTTATGATGACTATGGAAAGTCCCTGGATTTTGTCATGATGTTTATTCCAAGCGAACCGGCTTATATTGCCGCCATGCAGGCAGATCAGAATTTATGGAATTATGCCTATGACAGGAGAATCCTGCTGCTCAACCCCAGCAATCTGATTACCTCCCTGAAACTGATTGCCGATCTTTGGAAACGTGAATACCAGAACCGTAACGCAATGGAAATTGCTGACCGCGGCGCCAGACTTTACGATAAATTCGTAGGCTTTGTCGACAATCTGGAAAAGGTCGGTAAGAATCTTGACCTGGCCAAAAACGTATATAATGATGCCTATAAACAACTTTCTACAGGAAATGACAATCTCGTATTACAGACCCAGAAACTGAAATCACTGGGCATTAAGAATAAAAAAGATCTCCCTGCAAGCCTGATTGACAATTCTCAGACATATCTGAATATTTCAGGTGAATAATACATCTCCGGCTCTTTTGGGCCGGAGTTTTTATGATGAGATCCCATTTGAAAAGATCTAAAAATAATTTTACATAATTTTGCGGTATGTTAATAGAAAGCTTTCAGAACGAAAAGGTAAAATATATCACCAAGCTCCTTACAGACAACAGATTCAGAAAAAAAACAAATGTATTCGCCGTTGAAGGGCAACAGGAGAATGAACGTGCACAAGCATTCGGTTTTGAGCCGGTAGAATTTTTTATCTGTGAAAAAATTTTCCAGCAGGAAATCCCGGAAGGAAAAGTTCATTGGGTAAGCGATAAAGTGTACGAAAAAATTGCCTATCGCGGGACTTCGGAAGGAATTATTGGCATTTACCATACAAAACAGGAAGATCTTACTTCTTTTATTCCACAACAAGATTCTACGGTCATCATTGTGGAAGGCGTGGAAAAGCCCGGAAATTTAGGCGCTATTTTAAGAAGTTGTGAAGCTTTCGGAATCGATGCACTTATCGTGTCTGACGGGAAAACAGATTTTTATAACCCAAATGTCATCCGATCAAGTGTCGGCTGCCTTTTCGGGATGAATGTATTTCAGGCGGATAATGAAAAAACCCTGGAATTCCTTCGTAAAAATGAATATCATGTTTATACAACCATTATGGATGAAAGTTCGCAGGATCTATTTACGAGAAATTTCAAAGAAAAATCTGCCGTCGTATTCGGCACAGAACACTCCGGATTGAGTGAATTCTGGAATGGAAAAGGAAAAAATACGCTTATTCCTATGATTGGAAGCATCGATTCTCTTAACCTGAGCAATGCTGTTGCCATTACCTGCTATGAAGCTTTGAGACAGAAGAAATCATAGCCATTTGATTTTTAAGCATAAAAAAACCGCATCACTGGGTGAGCGGTTCTTTTATTTTTAAAGCGTGCTTTAATTATTTCTTAGCAGCTTCTTCTTTTTTCTCTTCAGCTTTAACTTCTTCTTTAGCTACTTTAGCATCAGCTTTAACTGAATCTTTAGCAGCATCAGCGTTAGCTTTTACTGAATCTACAGTAGCGTTAGCAGTAGAATCGATAGCAGTAGTAGCTGAATCAGCTGTAGCGTTTACTGAATCTACAGATCCTTCAGTAGTGTTAGCTTCAGTTTTTTTACAAGCAACTAGAGAGATTGCAGCGATAGCAGCTACGAATAATGACTTTTTCATAATAAATTAAATTTAATTTTGTTAATATTGTTTTATAAAATCTTTTCTCTGTTCTATTATTTGAACAAGACAAAGGTATAGCAGATAGAAAATTTGTGTAGGAAAAATAATTGTAATACCTTTGTAAAATAGTTTTACAAATAAATACAACTGATAATCAATAATTTAATTATTTTAAAATAAATTGACAGATCTGGATCTATTACACTTTGAGCAGCTGAAAAAGGATGTACAGGCTCAATATTTGAAAGAATACACCCCTTCCTATGATGATATTTCTAAATGGAAGGGAATTGATATTATATATTTTCAGGAGGATCTTAGGAAAAAGGCCAAAGGAAACATCAGCGAAAAATCCTTTTATACCTACTTTAAAAATTCACCCGTTACAAAACTACCAAGAATTGACATGCTCAATTTGCTCAGTATTTATGCGGGTTACGACTCTTGGTATGAATTCAAGAAACAGCATCTTTTTGCCGGCGAGCTTTTACAGGACGACGATGGATTAAGTGAAGAAAACCTGCAGGAAATTGAAAAACTCGTTGCGGCAGCACCATCGGTTACCGAAAATGAAATTTTGCCACAAAAGCAGGAAACAATTACACCTGAAAACACTGATTTACAAAAATCAAATACTGAAAATCAAATAGTTAATCAAAACACAGATACACCAGCAACAACTAAACCTGAAGATGAAAAATCAAGGAAAAGTTTCATCAGAAAAAATGTCTGGGCTATTGTAACTTCTGTTTTGGTTGTCGTGACCGGTCTTTTAGGGTTTAAAGATGCCTTGTTTTCAAAAACTTACAAATATTGTTTTACGGATGCGGACCGCGGAGTCGGTGTTGTCAACACATTAGAGATCAAAGTGATCAAGGAAAACGAGTCTCCAATTCTTTATAAAATCAAACCGGGAGAATGTTTTTATTACTCCACGAAGGACAAGAATCTGAAAATGCAGATCAGTTCACCATTTTACGAGTATCTGGAAGTCAACAGAAGCCTTGAAAATGCCCCTGATGAAGAAATTATTGAGCTTAAACCCGACGATTATAAGATGGCGGCTTATTATTTCTCTATTAAAGATGCCAACGGAGACCCCGAAGAACTCAAGAAAAAAAGAAACCAGCTGGAAAGCCTGATCAGCAGCAATGCAGTTATTTATCAGATTTACGATAACAATATTTACGGCATAGAAAGGCTGGACAAACAGAAATATATTACACTGGTTACCACCCCAACCACCTCGTTAAAAAACCTGAGTGTAATAGAAATGAAAAAAGACAACAACGGAAAAATCATCTCCATCAAATTTAAAATTGCAACAGATGAAAAGAATAAATAACTTTTTAATTTTTACTTTATTGCTTCTTGCATTTGTTTCCTGTAACAACAAGAAAACAGAAATCAGCGATCTGGATAAACTCAGAAACAGCAATAATACCAAAACATATCCTGCCGTGCAGATGGACAGTGCACAGGCAATCAATTTTATCACCAAACAAAAGGTGCAGGAACTTCTTGATCTCTCGACCCTGTATTTATCGGGAAACAAAAACACCGAAATAGACACGCTGATTTATTCTCAGATGCAAAGCTATTTTCATAAGCCCGACAGTCTCACATTCAAAAACCTGTTTCATGAACTTGACAGCCTGAAAGTGAAAAGCGTGAAGGTAAACAACCTGGAAGTTTACAAGGACCTGCACAATCAGGACACCCTGGATTTTGCAAAATTCAATGTGGAATATTTCGACAATAAGAATAAATCATTGGGAACTTTTGAGAAAAACGCACAATACATCCTGTTATCGACTCCCAATACGAAAAAAGAGTTTAAATTTTTCTTTCTGAATTTTTATTCCAATCCTTTGCTTAAAAAAGACAGTACTTCTGTTGGAGTAACAAGATAGTCTAGTGGAATATCACTTTTCCAGACATCATCAATATTTTCATCGGGGTTAAAGTAATTAACTCCGATTTTTTTTGTTCCCTCAGATATACTTTCAAAAAAACCGTCATAAAAACCTTTGCCATATCCTACCCTGTTTCCTTTGTTATCACAATACAGCAGCGGCGTAATCACATAGTCAAAGTCGAGAATTTCAGCATCTTTATTGGAAACAGGCTCAGGAATACCCCATTTATTAGGCTCAAACTTAGTATCATCGAAAATTTCAACGGATATTAAAGTGGTACCGATGATTTTAGGAACGAAAACCCTGATATTACCACTTAAAAAGTAATCTATAAAAATCTGGGTATCAATTTCCTTAAATTTCTCAATCGGGATAAAAACATGAATTTTCTGACGTGAAAAAGGTTTAAAATAATGGATAAAATTTTTAAAAATACTTTCGGATAACAAGAAAACCTCATCATCTGACAAGGTTTTTCTTTTTTGCATATATATTTTTCTAAGCTCTGCTTTTAACATACCTCAAGCTTTTTCGGCAGGTAAAATCTTATAAAGTTTATCAGACAGACGCACTCTGAACGGAAGTTCAAAAGTTACCTGATCCCCTTCAGCAGCTGTTTCCACAGGACCGCCATTAGCATAGATTTCCGTAATAACAACTTCCTGTTCACCGGTAGTAGGCCCTGAAATCAATACTTTGTCTCCGATAAAAAGAGTATCGTTTTCGATCAGGAACTGCGCAATCTTTGACTTTGTAAAGTAATGCTCCGCTTTACCGATTAATGTCTTTTTAATTTTTATTTTCTGGCGAATGTCTTTTACCTCTGCTTTTGCCAGAGGTTTATCCGGAAGATCACCTGATTTTTTGAACTTCAAAGCTTCGGATTTTCCTTTTCTGAAGACTTTATTTCCCACCTGCAGGCCTTTTCTCAGTTTCAGCTGCTCTTCCCAAGGCAGATGAATGATTTCCTGGCATTCCGTAGAACAGCAGTTTTCCATAGCCGCCTTACATTCATCACACTGGATGAAAAGGAGGTGGCAGGCATCATTGGCACAGTTGGTATGATTGTCACAAGGTTTTCCGCATTGGTGGCACTGCGCGATGATATCATCTGTAATCCTTTCGCCCAAACGATGGTCAAACACAAAGTTTTTACCTATAAATTTACTTTGGATTCCTTCCTCTTTGATCTGGCGGGTGTACTCGATAATTCCGCCTTCCAGCTGAAATACATTTTTGAAACCCTGGTGTTTGAAATAAGCACTCGCCTTCTCACAACGGATCCCTCCGGTACAGTACATAAGCAGATTTTTATCTTCTTTATAATCCTGCAGCTGATCATTGATAATAGGCAGACTTTCTCTGAAATTCTCCACGTCGGGCGTAATGGCTCCTTCAAAATGACCTACTTCACTTTCGTAATGATTTCTGAAATCTACTACAATGGTATTGGGATCCTCAAGGAGTTCATTGAATTCTTTTGCCCTAAGGTGTACTCCTTTATTGGTCACATCAAAAGTATCGTCATTGAGACCGTCGGCCACAATTTTGTGTCTTACCTTGATGGTAAGCTTCAAAAAGGAATGGTTGTCCTGCTCCACTGCCACATTCAGACGGATGCCTTTCATGAACTCGTACACTTCCAGCGTTTCGCGGAAAGCCTCAAAATTTTCTGCAGGAACACTCATCTGAGCGTTAATTCCTTCATGCGCTACATAAATACGGCCCAATGCATCAAGGGCATTCCAGGCTATAAATAAATCGTCGCGAAATTTTTTAGGATCTTCAATATGGGCATACGCATAGAAAGACAGAGTAAGGCGCTCTTTTCCGGCCTCATCAATAAGTCGTGCTCTTTCTTCTGCGCTTAAGGTGTTGTACAGTTGCATGCTATAAACGTTTTAAGTGAGAAAAATTAATGGTGCAAAGATAAAACTTTTTTTCAGATTTTAAATTAAAGCGAACCAATGGATGGTTAAAAATTAAATGTTTAAATTAAGGTCATCTTTAACTTTTTGTATGACAATTGTATCTTACTTATGACAATTTGTCTTTAATAAAATTTTAATAATCGTTAATCAGCATTTTAACAATTATGACATAATCCATAAAGTATTGCTATTCTCGTTAAATTTTAGTTAAAATTGAAACTTTATATATTAATTGCATACCTATTTAGCATTAAATTTGTTTTAGATAAAACGAAAAAGTGAACAAACAATCAATAAATAAGAAAGATATAAAAATGAAGAGTACTTTAAAAAAACTATTACCATTTGCCGTAGTGGGCGTTATTTCAGGGGCTACTGCCGTTGGAGGTATTCAATATCTCAATCATAATTCCGATGGTTCCGACCAGTCATATTTTACCAAGTCGGCTTCTAATGTAAGTTTTGCCGGGATGAATTCTGCCGTGGTCGGCGATGATTTCGTAAAAGCAGCGAAAACAACAGTGCCTGCCGTAGTAACGATTAAAAATTACCAGTCAAGATCTGCCAACCGAGCTTCGGAACAGGATCTTTTCGATTTTTTCTTCGGAGATCCGTTTGGAGGAAGGGGCCAGCAGAGACAAAGACAGCAGCAACAGGCACCGGACAATATGCCTTCCGGAATGGGTTCCGGAGTGATCATTTCTCCTGACGGCTATATCATCTCCAATAACCACGTTGTTGCCGGAGCTAATAAACTGGAAGTGGTTTTAAGCAATAAAAAATCATACATTGCTACATTGGTCGGTACAGATCCGAATACAGATATTTCATTATTAAAGATCGAGGAAAAAGGCTTACCATACCTTAATTTCGCCAATTCTGATAACATCGAAGTCGGACAATGGGTGCTTGCGGTTGGTAACCCGCTCGGACTGAATTCTACGGTGACAGCCGGTATTATTTCTGCAAAAGGAAGAGGAATTGGTATTTTGAGCACACAAGGTAAGGCAGCTAACCCAATAGAAAGCTTTATCCAGACCGATGCTGCGATTAATCCTGGGAACTCGGGAGGTGCACTCGTAAATACGAACGGCGACCTGATCGGTATCAACTCTGCGATACAGTCTACAACCGGATATTATCAGGGATACGGATTTGCCGTTCCTTCCAATTTAGCAAGAAAGATCGTAGAAGATATCAAGAAATTCGGTATCGTACAGAGAGGATTCTTGGGTGTACAGTCTTTGGACTTATCCAATGACATGCAGGTAGCTGCTTATAACAGAGAGAAAAAAACCAATATTAAAGCGGGATCAGGAGTATATGTAACAGGTTTTGGCGACAACAGCGGTGCAGAAGATGCAGGATTAAAAACAGGTGATATCATTACTAAAATTGATAATACAGCAGTAACTGATTTTGCAGACCTTTCTATTGCAATCGGAAGCAAACGACCTGGAGACAAAGTAGCAGTGACCTACACAAGAAACGGTAAAGAAAATACTGCCACCGTTACCCTTAGAGACCAGAAAGGAGGAACCAGCACCAGAACAAAAGCCGACCTTAGCGTAAGTGAAAAGATCGGCGCAGAATTTAAACCTTTAGACGAAAGATTTAAAACCGACTACGGATTGAACAGCGGTGTGATCGCTTCGAATGTTGCAGAAGGAAGCGAAATCGCCAAAATCGGCATCGTAGACAACTATATCGTAATTGAAATTAATGGCAAACCCGTAAATTCACAGAAAGACGTTGAAAAGATTCTCGAGAAATATTCAGGGAACGTATCGGTGAAATTTGTTGATAATTACGGACAGATCTACACCAGAGGCTTCAAAATGCCTTAAGAAAATTAACCTAAACTTTCATATCAACAAAAAATCGCTGCAGTGACTATTGCAGCGATTTTTATTTTATTATTGATTTACCTTTTCGGAGATCCTTTTTTTCTTTTTGCGTTCATAAATGATTTCTACAATTTTACCTCCGATCCAGGAAAAAGGAAAGAACGTAAGGAAAATTGAAATCTTATAGAAAGTCGGATGATAAGGAAAAACGATGACATCCAGCATCGCCAGGAAAAGCATGATAAACCCGATAAGAATAGCATAGGCTACTTTAGCGTATTTAACGATCATTGCTGTGGCAACCCCTCCCACGGTCGTTCCCAATCCGGAAATAAATAAAAGAAACCCAAAAAACGCATCGTCATGCTGCATGCTTTGAAGGAATCTCTGCCAATGTTCAAACGGAGCAAAAGCATCGAAAGTAACCCATTGCGGAAACGCTCTTATCCCAAGAGTAATAATAAGTCCGGCAATCCCCAGACCTACAATAACCGCAATTGTATTCCTTATAAAATTCATTAATCCTGATGAGCAATCATAGAAATTTCGATATCCACATTTTTCGGCAGGCAAGAAACCTGTACCGTTTCCCGAGCCGGGAAGCTTTCTGCATCCAGATAAGACGCATAAATATCATTCATTACCGCAAAATCATCCATGCTTTTAAGGAAGATAGTAGCTTTTACAACATTTTTAAAAGTCATTCCTGCTTCCGTAAGAATAGCTTCAAGGTTTTTCATCACCTGATGCGTTTCCTTTTCAATTCCTTCCACCAATTTACCTGTTGCCGGATCTACAGGAATCTGACCGGAGATGTAAAGAATTCCGTTGGCCATATTGGCTTGCGAATAAGGCCCGATTGCTGCAGGAGCATTTACAGTGTTGATTATTTTTTTCATTAGAATTTATTTTGGGTGCAAATATAAAATTTATATTCTATTTCTATAATCAAATATCAAATCTAATGCTAGAATGGTGCATTCGGCTGTGTAAAACTTCTGTCCTTATATTTCAGGGCATCACTTAAGATATTGGCTTTGATCCCGATAAAGAAGTCATACACCTTGTACTGCCCGAAAGGCACCCAGTTGAAATTAATCGTAAAACTTCTCTGGTCCCTGGAAAAACCTATTCTCGTGTATGCCAGTTGTTTGGTAACCATATCATAATGCGTACTTCCATTGATGTTCCAATACGGGGTAAGCTTGATACTACCGTCAAGACCCACCGAAGCCAGCCTGGTAGGCGTTCTGGATGCATAACTTTTGGTATAGGCATAATTGGCATTTACATTTAAAGTCCAGGCCTGATCAAAATGGGCATAGTGATCATCATCAAAATAATAATTTTCATTCCTGATCTCCCCTTTTGACTGGTATTTTTTTGAGTAATCTACTTTTTCGCCAAATATTTCACTGCTTAAAGGATAGGAAAGCTGAACATTGAAACCCTGTACGCTGAACCCTCCAAGATCTTCTGTTCTAATCCCGGCATCCTGTCCTGGCAGATAAATGATTTTATAGGGATCTAATGACAAGCTTGTATTGACATTTAACTTATTATTAAAGAACGAAGACTGCCCATTGATGGTGATAATTGACAAAGGGTGATCTTTCGCCGCAAAGTTGTAGTTCCCGGCAAGATTCAGCGATTCGAAGATCTTCAGTTTCTTTATCCCTGTAGAATCTTTCTTAGACTTCACTTTCATCTCGATATTGTTTCCGATATTAAACCCTAAGGCGCCTACCATTCCGCTCGTCGGGCTTCCGACGATACCTCCTTCAAATATAGAATAAGGCGTTAAAGCTCCGTTGGCATCGTAATAGTTTTTATAATACCCAAACCCGGAACCACCAAAATCCGGAGAGTAAGTAAACCCAATGCTTGGCGTTACCATATGCCTGATGGCTTCGATAGTAGATCCCTTCTTAAATTTTTTTACACCATATAAAATGGTCTGAATACTGGCTGTCGTAGAGAACGTGGAATATCCTGTTATTCCTTTATCCGTTTCGGTGACAGGCCGGTTCAGTAAAGGATCATAATATTTTCTGACGGTTTTTGTTGTTAAAGCATTATCGATGTTCGCTCCTAAACTGAAAGTGAAATATTTGGCAACCGTAGTATTCGTTCCTAGAGCGATATTGTTTTTAAGGCCGGTCTGCATTTTATCCCACATGGCGGCAGTAAAAAGCTCTCCTTCATTAGTCTGTACGTAATTCGTAAGATTGAGGCCGGTGTTTACCGTGATATTTTCCAACAAGCCTGTTCGTGTGCCGGTTTTGGAAGGGAACAGATAAAACTGGTTAATCGCCACATTCATCTGAGGAAGACGAAGATCTGACAGTCCCGTCGCAAAATTCTGAGAATAAGACGCCGTAGCCGTGATGGTTGAAGGCAGCTTCAAAAACCTCTTGGTGATCGTCACCGTTGAGTTTTGCTGAGTATTTAATACGTTTTGATTTAAAATATAATTGTTGTTCAATGTATTATTGTAGAATCGTGTACTCACAATATCAACGGATGCGGAGAAATTTAAAAAAGGATTCGCTTTTGTGTCCTGCGTGTGTCTCCAGGCAATCCTGTAGGTACTGGTTTTACCGTAGTCATCAAGTCCTTTGATTCCTCGGACGGCCGTTCCGATGTCCGCTGAAAAACTCCCTGAATAGCGGTACTTTTTCACATAATTCATTTCCGGGCGTAAGTTCCAGCTTCCTTTTGTATAAATATCGGTAAGAATTTTAAGGTCGAAATGTTCCCCGATGGGCTGATAATATCCCAGTCCGTTCAGGAAAAACCCCACATCCTGCCTTTCCCCGAAACTCGGGATGAGAATCCCCGCCGATCTTTTATCCGAAAAAGGTAAAATCGCAAAAGGCATGATTAAAGGCGTAGGAACCTGCTCGATATACATCTGGATAGGTCCGGAAATGATGGAGGATTTATTTTTGGTTTTAACCAGTTTAATATTGGATGCCCGTAAATGATAATCTGCCGCGGTGTCTTTCTTTTTAATGAAATAATCGTCGGTCGTATAATTCGCCCGTCTCATGGCAAAAACGGAATCGTTGTATTTTTTGGTTTTTTCAGCGACAATTACGCCTTCGTTTTCTTCAGTTCTCGCATTGAAAGCAATGGCTTTCTTTGTTTTGGTATTATACTGGAACTCGTCCGTTTCATATTTTTTCCCGCCCTGGGTTATCACCGCCGGCTCTATATATTTCCCCAGAGAATCCTGTTTTCCGCGGGCGTACATGAGGCTTTTAGACTCATCAATGGAGATGTAATCTGCATCGATCTGCACGTCCTGGTATTTTACCTGGGCATTTTTGTTCAGATAAATCATTTTTTTCTGAAAATCCCTTCGGTTATAGTCGGCCTTGGTCTGAAGAACACTTTCGAGAGGTTCTTTCTTCAGGACGATCGTATCTTGTTTGGGTATAGTATCATTAACCGTATTTTTAGTCAATTTTTCAGAAGTTTCCTGTGCTAAAAAATTGTTAAAAATTAGGATAATTAAAATTTGTAATATATTTTTGGAGACGGTTTTGGCCAATTTATTTGTTATATTTAAGATATAATTAGGGCTCAAAATTAATATAATTTTTAAAACTGTAGGATGCACAAAGTAAATTTTAAAATAATTTTATCATTTCTCCTTATTCTTTCGATCAACTTTATTTTTTCGCAAAAGAAATTCACCATTGTTCTCGATGCGGGACACGGAGGAAATGATCACGGAGCAAACAGGACCTATGCAGACATAGGCAGAATTGCAGAAAAAGACATTACGCTTGCGATTACCCTGAAGGTGGGCGCTATGCTTGAAAAAAATAAAGATTTTAAGGTAATATACACCCGAAAAATCGACGAATATCCTTCGCTTTCAGACAGAACCAACCTTGCCAACAGAAGCAAGGCAGATCTTTTTATTTCCATACACTGTAACTCTTCTAAAAAACCTACGGCCTACGGAACCGAAACGTTCGTGCAGGGGCCGGACCAGAACGACACCAACCTTGAAGTGGCCAAGAGAGAGAATGATGTGATTTTTCTGGATGAAAAAGATAAGCAGACCTTCGGCTCCTATGACGCAAGTTCACCCGAATCTCTTATTGCACTGAAGCTTCAGCAAAGCAAATACCTTGAATCGAGCCTGCTTTTAGGCGGCCTGGTAGAAGAAAATTTCGTAAATAAGGATAAAAGAACATCCAGAGGCGTGTGGCAGAAAAACCTTCACGTACTTCGGATGAATGCCATGCCTTCCGTGCTTATCGAAACCGGCTTTATCAATCATCCGGAAGAAAGCCACTATCTTGCCTCGGAAAAAGGCCAGGATGAAATTGCAGAAAGTATATATAAGGCTGTCATCGATTACAAAAAAGCCATCGATCGTAAAGCGGGAACTCCGGTTGCCCCCAAGAAGCAGGAACCGGAAAGACTTGCGGAAGTAGCCCTGAAGAATGATTTCAGGATTCTGCTGTTAAGCTCACCGACGAAATACAACGATGGCGACCCGGCTTTAAAAGGACTCAATTATATTTTACCTATCAAAGAAAACGGACAGTATAAGTATTACTATGGTGTGACCAATCTGGCTTCGGTAAGAGACATTAATATTAAGACGGCAAAAGATGCAGGTTTCAGAAATGCATACGCCGTAGGATTTATGCCAAACCAGAAACTCAGCACAGGTTATTATACCATTGAAGTGTATACAGGAGGTAAACTGAATGGAAATTCATTCATTCTCCAGACGCTGAAAGACGTAGAAAGAAATAAGGAAAGCGGTGTTTTCTATTACACCTACGGAAAAGTCTTTACCCTGGAAGAAGCAGTAAAACTTCAGAAAGATCTTGAAGCTAAAGGAATTAAGAATACGGTCATTCAGAAAGTATCCAAATAATACAATATAATTTTGAAGTTAAAAAGTTAATACCTACTTTTGCAACCTCAAAATTTGGCCTATTCGTCTAGTGGTCAGGACTCAAGATTTTCATTCTTGCAACAGGGGTTCGATTCCCCTATAGGCTACAAGATATTCATGAACAAATCCCTTTCAAACATTATTGAGAGGGATTTTTATTTTAAGAATGAAGCTATTTGTCACTGCATACAACTAAAACTGACTGACGGATACTATTTTACAAAAAATATTCTCAAAAACCAATCCGCTATTTTGTTGAAAAGAAAAAAATATTATCTTTGCATCGCTTTAGCAGGGAATAATTACTCCTGATAGAGCCACAAATAATGCCGGATTTAAAAATACAGGAAGCAAAAATGCTTTTTAAAAAAATCCACTCTAACCCAAAAAGTTACGATTTAAGAATCAATGAAGACGGGATTACAGGCAGTGATGAAAAAATTAGTTTCAGACTTTACAGGACAGGAGAAAGAGTCGATTTTGAAGTAACGATTGACGGACTTACCTTCACCAATACTACTGGAGAATGGAACAATGCGATGGCCATGCTTACCGCAACCATCAAAAAATTAGAAAGAGAAGAAGAGAATATTAAAATAGAACAAGCGATTGATAAACTCCGAAAATATTTATCAGAAGAAAATTAAATTTTTTCAAAAATAAATTTGGTAGATAAAAAAAAAGTTTATACTTTTGCACTCACATTTGAACGATATGGCAAATCATAAATCAGCATTAAAAAGAATTAGACAAAACGAAGTAAGAAGACTTCGTAACAGATACTACCACAAGACTGCTAGAACAGCAATGAAGGTGTTAAGAAATGAAGAAGATAAAGCTGCTGCTGCAGAACAATTGCCAAAAGTTATCTCTTTGTTGGATAAATTAGCGAAGAAAAACATTATCCACAAAAACAAAGCAGCTAACTTAAAAAGCAAATTAACTAAGCACGTTAACAAACTGGCTTAATAAGTATAGTTGGCCCGTTCGTCTATCGGTTAGGACCTCAGATTTTCATTCTGGTAAGAGGGGTTCGATTCCCCTACGGGCTACAAAATAATCACGATCTAACCTGGTGATTGTTCGAAGAGTTGTAAACTTCTAAAACAAAAAAACTAACATACTGGCAACAGTAGAAGACAGATGGCCCGTTCGTCTATCGGTTAGGACCTCAGATTTTCATTCTGGTAAGAGGGGTTCGATTCCCCTACGGGCTACTTGACAACAATTTAAACTCTGATATATACAATCAGAGTTTTTTTATTTTTAATATTTACGAATTTTTTTGCCTACTTTTTATTCCTATCTAATCTAAAAAATCTCGCTATTTTTCTCTTTTTTTGTTCTATTGTTGTAAAAGTGTACCCGTAAAATTTAAGTGTATTTACAACTATCTTGGTTGATTGTTTAAATATTGCTCCCATGGCAGTTTTACGCCAAAGCTTCCAATGTCTTCAGGAATGTTTTTAATTATAAGCTATTCCTTTTTCAAACCATACTTTATCCTACAAATAAATTCTTACTATTTAAAATGAAAAAACCTCCACCTAAGAAAGGTGAAGGTTAACAAAAATTGGATATACTAAAAAGATATTTAGTTCTTAATGAATTTATGCTGGTAAACAGCTTTGTCGGTGGTTGTCCGGAGAATATACATCCCTTTGGCCAGTGAACCAACATTAACCTGGCCACTGCTGTATGAAGTCTGGATTTTTCTGCCCGTTGCATCAAATACAGACACCTCAACGACCTTTTCAGAAGTACGGATATTCAGAACATCTGTCGCCGGGTTCGGATAAATGCTGAATGACACCTTTTGCACGTCTGTGGTTCCCAATACCTGCGTAGAACCCGTTACCGATAACGTTTTCTCACTAATCTTACCATTTGAATTAAAGCTTACCACTATTTCAGCCGTTCCATTTCCGTGTGCATTTAAAACAAGCTCCTCATTGGCATTGATAGCAGCCGAAACAACTCCGGGATTTGTATTTGATTTTACGGTCTTTACAATAGCCGCCGATAAATTATCGGTATCAGAAATAACATTTTTAAGATCTATCGTCGTTGTACCGCTTACCGCGATCTGTGTTGGTAAAACACTGCTGATGACAGGCGCTGTATTGTCCGGAAATACAGCCATGGCAGGGAACCAGTAGTAATCGTCCAGTTTTTTGGTGCTGATCAGTGTTCCGTCATTGCCGAATGTATGGATCCAGTTGTTTTGATAGTGCGCGCCATATCCGCTTTCCGTAGTATTCAGGATAAGTTCATCAGTCACCGGATGTACCCTTAGTGCCGCACCGTACGGAATTTGTTTGTAAGTTCCGGTCTGTCCGGGAAGCGTCGCAAAGTTTTCATTAAAAGTTTTGCTGGTCACATCAAACTTTACAATCTGTGTCCCCGAAACAAAACTGTTGACTGAATTGATCCAGTACAAGGTATTATTCTGAACACTCGCCGTAAAGCTTCCGGCATTCCAGGCACCCCACGGCCCGATATACTTGGTTGAAGGAATATTATAAGCGGTTGTCGCAAAGGTCGTTTCATTGATACTGACAACCTTCTGATCCTGTACCGTCCAGACACTTCCGTCTTTGGCCTGTACAACAGAATGGTAAGAACCCTGAATGGTAGTAACCACCGCATTGGTTTCCGGATTAATGACCAGAATGCCGACCGCCTGCTTTACGGCATACACATAACGGGAAGTCCTGATCATATTCCCGATCTGCCCCCCTCCCGTATTAGGAATAAGGCTTCCAACTTGTAAATTGTCGATATCAAATGTATAAATTCCGTTGGAAGTTCCGATATATCCTTTATGCTCATTAACGCCGACAAAAGATCTTCCGTCTGCTCCACCAATGGTGTTGAAGCCCGCAATTTTCTGCATGGTTTGCGCGTTGGCTATCACCAGTCTTCCTCCGGGTGTATATTGCGTGTCTCCACCGTCTGCCGGCTGTTTTGAAACAAAATAAAACTTATCGCCATATATTGTCCCAAACTGTGTTGTCGCTCCGAAAGCCTGATTATTGTTCACATTGCTGTAGACTCTGTAATTTACGATCCCATCATTTTTAATGAAATTTACAGAACCGTTGGCATGGCCGAACCAATCTTCATTCACCATAAAAAATCCGTCCGTGTAGGTCGATTGTGCATTTCCGAGAAACGCAGATAAAAGTGCTGTAAAAAGATAAAACTTTTTCATTGTATAAAATATTTATTTTTAATTTAATTCAAATGGAGATCATAAGCACCGCCCACTTCCGTAGATACCTCACCTACCCAGCCGGCCTCCTGATTCACTCCGGTATACACTTTTATAAAGTCAATACCCGGCAATTTTACATATTTCCCGTTCCGGTCTACGGCCCATGATATATCGATATTAGAGGCTTCATCGTTATTCGGGGCGTTGTCTGCATATCCAAAATCATAAGACTTTCCTGCCCAGTAATCTCCGGTTCCGCTTTGATCGTAATAATTATTCATCAGCTTTGTTCCGGTAAAACTGTAAGAAGCATCTGCAATCCACAGTGGATAATAGCTTTGTCCATGAAATGCATTTTTCGTTTTATACCCTGTATTTCCGAGATTGTCCTGCCATTTGATATACTCGATATCAGCCTGCCAGAATTCACTTCCGGTAACAGGAGGTTTATTTTCATTGGGTTTGAAATACGTAATGCTGTAATTTTTTACGGTTGTATTCTTAAAGTATTCACTTCCGGCTATTTCGTACCACTCTTCATCATCGGGCTTTCCGTTTTTGTTACGGTCGTAGGCGACCATGATAATACCTGGTTCGCAGGATCCGGAGCGCGGCTGGCTCGCATCGTTTCCAAAAAAAGCATTTCCCAGAATCTTAAAATCCTTCCCGTTCATATTCGGAATGGTATGATCAAAACCCAAGACCACATAGCCTCCGAAACCACCCAAAGTAATTAAAGACGGACTGCTTCCTATCAGCGATGCCTTAGCTCTCTGAAGCATTTGGCTAAAAGTATCACCATCCGAGTATTCAGGCATTTCATTGGTAAACTGGCCTACCGCCGGACGGAAATCTAAAACATCAGAAATATACCTGCTGTACGGAACCGCTTCCGGTTTAACGATAATTTTGGAATGATATGTTTTTACACTTCCTCCAAAATCGATGGTCAGGGTTAAAGGATATGTTTTTACAGCCGGGCTGATGAAATCGAGCTGGCTTTCCTGTGAAATAACAGAGTCGTTGATGCTCCATTTAAAAGCACCTCCCGTTTTAGGATCGATATTCAAAACCCTGAGGCGGTCTATTGTGTAAGACTCCTCCAGTCCGGTAAAAACCGTTTCCTCGTCTTCTCTTTCGCTTTTACAGCCTACGGTTCCGATAAGAAAGGCTGAAGCGAGTGATAACTTAATAAGTTTAAAAGTATTTTTTTTCATTTTAGAATGGATTACTTATATAAAAAAGTGAAGTGAGCGGGAATATTTCCGCCTTCCGTTTTCCATTTGAATTGCCCGTTCCGGTCAAAACAATACACAAAACCTGTCGACACATAATTTCTTGCGTCGGTAAGATAAATGTCTTCCGTAACCGGATTTACGGCAATGCCATAAGGCGTTTTAATCGCATCTGCATACTGCTGGCTGATCATCTTGTTTGAAATAACTTCTTCCGTCTTAACATCAATAATCCCAAAGGTTTTACTGTAAGAATGGGTGTTATAATTAAATTCATTTCCGAAATAATACAGCTTGTCATTGACGATGGTCATTGCGCTCACCGAGATATGAAAATTTTTCTTCACGGTACCTGTTGCAGCGTCCAGTACAAACAAACTGGATGGAACCGTGTAATAATCGCCCCTGGATGTTACATAAAGATCCCCGTACTGATCTTTCGTGATCCTGTGAAGATTGATGGCAACGTCTATTTTTTTAGTTTCGGCGAAAGAATTAAGATCGACAACCGACACCGTTCTGTCATAATCAGGAGGTTTGTATCCTCCGGAATTAGCCACAAACAGCTGATTCCCCACAATTGCCATTTCTTCGGGCTGATACCCTACGACCGCTGTTCTCTGGATCGTTAAAGAAGTTGTATCGATTTCAACAACCTTTCCCAAAGGCGCATCCGGATCAATTGAAACCGGGCCGGCATAGCTTGAGGCGTAGGCTTTTCCGTCTTTAAAGGTGATGTAACGGCAGTTTTCGAGATTAATCGTTTTGATTCTTTTAGCCGTTTTGGCATCCAGTACTTCAATTTTATTGGAAACATTGATGACCGCATACATTTTAGCTCCATAAATCTGAATATCATTTCCCACGTCTCCAAGTTCTTTAATGACAGTCGGGTTTATTTCCGCGTAAATATTCCGGTGATAGGTTCCTGTGGTATAGTCGAAGAAATCCAGAGTGGCTTTATTGCTGCCCATATTTCCTTCGTTTAGCAGGTAAAATCCTTTAATAGCAGTATTTTCCGGCGCCGCCAGGCCTGTTTCCGTTTCTTCCCTGGGAATAAACTCATCGGTTCTGCAGGAAAACAGGGAAAATAAAACGGAAATAATAAGGTAAAAGTTTAATTTTTTCATAAAGTAAAGCTGACAATGAGTTTAAAAGTTCTCCCCGGCATCGGATAATTTAAGACCACATCATAATACTGATTCAGGATATTATTCACCTCAAAGCTTGCTTTGAATTCGTGCTTTTTCCAATTGATTTTCTTCTGAACCGACAGATCGTGTGTGTACCACGGCTGGATATAGTTGTACTGAATATTGTTCTGCTGCCCGTCGTAACGCTCGCCGACATAGATAAAACTGTAATTGAAACTCCAGCTTTTATAATCGGACATCAGGGAAAAAGATCCGCTGTGCCATGGCGTGTACGGAATCTGGTGCCCGAAATAAGACTCTTCACGACCGGAAAAATCTCTTGCCCGCTGAAAAGTGTAGGTTAACAAAGGATGAATCTTTAGTTTACCAAAAACAAGATCTGCCTGAAGATTAACATCGGTTCCGAGAACTTCAACTTCACCCAGATTCAGCATCATCCAGCGAAACATACTTCCGTTGGGAGCGGCGATGATTTTATTTTCCACTTTGTTAAAATAGCCGTCTGCCTTTACCGAAATTCTTTGTAAAACTGAATGACCAAAACTTTGGGAATAAGTGAAGCCCAGGTTATACTGATTGGTAAATTCCGGTTGCAGGGAACTGTTGCCAATCATCGTATAATAAAGGTCATTAAATGTAGGCATCCTGAAAATCCTTTTATAGAAAGCCCTTACGGTAAAATCTCTGCCCGCAAAAGGCTGGTAGCTCAGAAAAGCGGCCGGAGTCCAGACCGTCCTGTCGGGTGATTTTGTGTTCTTTTCCACCTGTTCGGCAATGAAGGTTCCCAGGACACTTCCTAAAAACTTCAGATTTTTCCACTGGTAAGTCGTAGCGAATGCTGTAAGAGTGGTATACCGCACGGGATAGGAAAAATTATCAAGATCCGCATCGAGATTATTATACTGAAAATCCAGGCTTGCGCCGATATCCCAGTCCGGCGTTACCGAATAGAGATTGGAGCTTGAAAGGTAAAGTTCCCGCTGTACATACTGATTCTCGATTTTTATAGAGGACGCCGTATCGATGTAATGCGTGTAGTCGTAGGCAAATTTGGCTTTCAGCTGAGTTTCCAGTTTCGGAAATATTTTCTTCCTAAAGCTTCCCTGGACAAAAAAATTCTCATCGGTCTGCCTTTCCCCTCTCCCGTCAAAACGGTTATTGACAATAGCAGCAGGTATTCCCCTGTCGGAGAGGTAGCCGTAGCCACGGACATTCCAGCTTCCGTTATTCAGATTTCCATTTAAAGATGTTTCGAAACGTTTGGCCCTGATATCCGAATCATGGCGTTTGGCAATCGTATCGTTGGCAATTTCGCCGTCGGGATATTTCTTTTTGTAGCGGTATTTGTAAACGCCGTCACTCTGAATAAATTCCGAACTGAAACTTGCCGAAATATTCTGGGATATTTTCTGTTCCAGCCGGAAGGAAGGATTGAATAAATCGATAGAACTGTTTTTTAACCTTACCGTAAGATTTGTTTTACTCTGATCTTTAAAGGTTGGAATTTTGGGCTGCAGATAAATTGATCCCGAAGAACCGAAATCCTTTGCCGGCTGGAAGATCTCACTTTTCTGCCCGTTATATAAAGAAATTTCTTCCAGGTCGTCCAATGAATATCTTCCCAGATCCACCACACCGTTCTGCGCATTTCCGATCTGAATGCCATCATAGAAAACACCGACATGCTGACTTCCCATGCTTCTGATGTCGATGGTTTTCAGTCCGCCAATCCCACCATAATCCTTGATCTGTGTTCCGGAAAAATATCTTAGCGCATCGGCAACGGAATGGCTATTGAGCCTTTCCAGTGTTTCTCCTGATAAAACCTGTGCCGGAAGAACCTGTTTAAAATTTTTCTTCTTGATATGAACGGGAATGATTGAATGTTCCTTCACCGTATCCCGGACGGATTGTGAAAATACAAGATGTGCTGTCAACACCAATATGGTGCAAACAACCTTCTGAAGTCGCGATGTAAAAAATATGGTCACCATTAGCTCAACATAGGATAATGATGACGCTAACGGATATAAGAATACAGTGATAAAGTACAGCTATACACTGCACAGAATCAATGATGTCCTAAGCTTTATTCCACGAAAGCGTCAAACGATAAATCCTCCGGCAGGTCTTCTGACTTACTCCGTTTCCGAAATCCTTCCCATTAAAAAACAGTGGATATACCTTCCGGAAACTTTGGTTTGGAGCTTACAGCAGCGGGTCTGTTCCGGATTTTCACCGGATTCCCTTTTAAGCGCTTTTTACGGCTCACCAGATTGCGGCAAAGATAGAAAATAAATCATAGAATCAAAATCGAATGTAATCTCCGTGAGTATGAATCATATAATTGAAAAAAAGGTATTGCCTGAAAGCAGTTTTCTCCCGCAGACAATACCTGAAGCTTCTTATTTACATTGCTAAATCCCAAAGTTCAGGAACACACTGAAACGTGACCTCGCTTCAAGATCTTCTCCCGCAAGATGGGAGTATGCAGGAAGCATGATCTCACTCCCGAGGCTGAACTTCTTATAGGAAGCCTCGAAACCAAGTTTTCCATAGAGTGCGTTGCCAGCGGTATTGGGCATAATTTCACCAAATTGCCTGTTCCAGTCATACACTTCACCCTGCACACCCAATTTTCCCGAAACCACACCTTTTTCAGCATTCCAGAGCCTGTAAAAACCTGCCGCAGAATAATTCCATTGGTTTCCGAAACGGTAATGCTTTCTGTTTTCCGTTTTCAGCGTATAATCGGTGCTGAGCAGTACAGCCACTTTATTCTTCTGAAACTTATAATTGATGGCCAGCTGATAATCCCAGCTTCCCGTACCGAGCTGAAAACTGGGATTCACACCGGAGATTCCCTTTTCATCAAACTTTCCGACCGGAATTTTCACGCCGATCCCGCCATTAAGCTGGTGAGCAGAATCTCGTGAATCCATAAGCTGGTAAATTCCCATCACACTGGCATCCCCGATTCCCTGGATCGGAATATCTCCCTGCAGTGTTTTTTTGGTATGGAAATGATAGGGAATGCTTGCATAAACACTGATCTTTTTGGCGACAGGAATTTTACCCCAGAGCTGAATGGTATTGAAATACTGGTCCTGGGTCAGTTCATCAGTGAAAAGATTTTCTTTGGCTTTATAATGCTGGGCAAAATATTTAATTCCTATAAACTGAGGATTAAGCAGCGATTCAAAACCGGAAGAGCCGTTGCCCGCAGCACAGCCACACGCATCACAATCGTCATACAAAACAATATGACTGAAACTTTGTGGAATGTAAAGGCTGTCATTGACCGTTCTGGCCTGATGGAGATAAAAGCTCATCAGGCAAATGAATACCATTAGTTTTTTAATCATGATTACTCGGCGAATTTTGGGTTGGTAATAAAATTTTGATCGCTTAAGGTTTTCAGGAAAGCGATGATATACTGTTTCTCCTGGCTGTTCATGGGAATTCCTACGTGACCGTTCTGTTTTAAAAGAGGATCAAGGTTCGGCTGGTCCTCTACATTTCCGGAATAGAAATCCATGACGGCATCCAGGGAGTAAAACCTTCCGTCATGCATATAAGGAGCGGTATATTCCACATTTCTGAGGCTTGGAACACGGAATTTCATATTGTCATTCCAGTCTAAAGTTACCCTGTACCTTCCCCGGTCATTGAGCTGGCTGTTGTAGTACATTCCTGTATTGCGGTAACTTTCATCCGTAAACAGGTCACCCGAATGACATGCGGCACATTTGTTCTGAAACAGCGACATTCCCTGGTTCTCTTCAGCCGTGAAGGCAGCCGCTCCTTTTTTCATCCTGTCATATTTTGAATCAGCAGAGATCATGGTCGCCATAAACTGGGAAATCGCCTTCAAAACTCTGTCTCCTGTAATATTTTCATCTCCGAATGCCGCTTTAAACATTTTTTTATAATTGCTGTCAGCGTTAAGTTTTCCAACCGCTTCGGGGAGCGAACTATCCATTTCAAAATCGGTCGTGATGGGAACCAGCGATCTTTCATCGAGGTTGTGGCTTACGCCGTCCCAGGTATAATTTTTCAGGAAAGCCATGTTTTGTATTGGTGGTGCATTGCGCATTCCCAGCCGATCATCAATGCCGTGGCTTATGCTGTGGCCATGGTGCGTGAAAGCATATTCCTGGATATGGCAAAACCCGCATGAAATGGTATTATTCCGGGACAGTTTCCCTTCATAAAACAGTTTTTTACCCAAAGCAACCCCATTGACCGTAACGGGATTTCCGGTGACATCAAATGTCATCTCAGGAAAACCGGATGGTTTCTCAAGCGGGTAAGCCTCATTTTTTTCAAGAGGCTCCATCACTTCATCGGAACAAGCAATACACATCAGCATACTTAAAACAAATAACCCCGCAAGGAAACCCGCGCTTCCGGACTTTTTTAATCTCTTAATCATTATGAACGTGATCTACTCTGAACATTTTTGAAATATTGTCGGTAACATCTACCAGATGCTGGCTGGAGCCCATCGCCGTGTCGTTGTTTGAGTCCAGGGTTAACGCTTTCTGCCCGCTCAGATACTGATTAAGATCGGCCAGAATATGGATGGAAGGCGTGATGTCCTGAGATACCCTTGCCGTAGTGGGCAAATCCAGGGTAATTTCACGGTAGAGATCGGGCGTGTTGTTGGCCGCTGTATTTCCCATATTTCCACAGTGGTTCATAAATTCGGAAACCGGTGCAGAAGTTCCGTACTTGCCTTCCAGTTTCGTGAAAATATATCCTGCTGCCCATGACCAGGCCATTCCGGCGGTTTTTGCTTTTTGCCAGAAAACACCCTGCCCGTCCTGGCCAATCAGGTAAGCATTCTGGCTGATTCCCAGTCCGATTTTTATTTTCTTATAATTGTTTTTAGGAATATCGGCGAGGTTAATATAATTGATGCCGGCAACCGCTTCCGACTGGTCGATGATGAAGGCTCCTTTATCCGGATCGTTTTCGTGATATTTAAATTGATTACCGTTTTCATCGATCAGCGTGATATTGCTGATGATGTATTTTAAGGTTGAAAACTGGTATTTCTGTCCGTTTGAAGAAGTTTGCGTCGTCTGGTTCAATACAATATCCCCGAGGTTATTGAATCCGTTTTCAAATTTTACCTGAAGATTTCCCGGAGTCGCGGCCTGAACCTCATCGTCATCATGGCTGCTGCATGAGGAAGTGATGAATAATGTGGCGATGATCAGGAATAGCGGTAAGAGTTTATAAATTTTCATTGTTGATTTTTTAAGTTAATTTTTAAATAGAATTTTTTTGATCGAATGAGCGTTCATTCGATTTAAACTGAAAAGTTTTGGCTTAGCAATGACACTAAAAACCTGGCTGAGATTTTTATTGAATCACAACTAATGAGTAAAAGCGTAAACTTTTGGAATTAAATAAGGTTTAAAAAATTAACTTAAAACGGGCGGCCTGAAAACAGATTTCAGGTACAGAAAAGAATAGTCCGATGTCAAGAGAAAATTGAAATGTGAAAAGAAAGTATTTTCTGTTGTATTGATTCCGGCTATATCGGGGAGAATGTAGATATCCAGTAATTTCTGGCCGGAATTTTTTGTCTTGTTTAAAGGAGAAGATTCAGTATCATTAACCTTGGAGAGCTGTTTCCTGAGGTAGCATTTCCCGTTGCAGTGCAGTTCCGTATTGTCTTTGTTGATACATAAAACTTCAGAGATATAATCATAATTTACAGCATATTCCACCAGCGGCACCAGAGGTCTGAATACCACGAATAAGGTAAGGAATATGCTGCAAATAAAGTTCATTCAGATTATTTTTTGGCTACTGCCTCTTCGTATCTTCTGCTGATCTCTTTCCAATTGGTTACGTTCCAGATTGCTGAAAGATAGTCGGCTCTTTTGTTCTGATATTTCAGGTAATACGCATGCTCCCAGACATCAATTCCAAAGATGGGCGTTCCTTTTTGCTCTACCACATCCATTAAAGGATTATCCTGGTTTGGGGTTGATGAAACGAACAGCTTACCGTTTTTGTCTACCGCAAGCCACGCCCATCCCGACCCGAAACGGTCGGCGCCGGCTTTGCTCATTTTTTCTTTAAAAGCCTCCATGCTTCCGAAAGCGTCGTTGATGGCTTTGGCCAGTTTTGCAGACGGCTGCGTATTTTTTTCCGGTGTCAGAACCGTCCAGAACAGCTCGTGGTTGTAGTGGCCGCCGGCATTATTTCTTATGGCCGGACTTAGCTTTGACGCATTCGACATGATCTCAAACAGGCTTTGTTTTTCCTGTGGGGTTCCGGCAATCGCCTTGTTCAGATTAGCCACATACGCAGCGGCATGTTTTGAATAGTGAATTTCCATGGTCTGCGCATCAATGTTTCCTTCCAGTGCGTTGTACGCATACGGAAGAGGGGTCTGTTTGAATTGTGCCATGGCAAACTGGGCCGCAAATACTGCACTCAGAGCAGCAATTTTCATAATTTTCATAATTTCCTATTTTTATATATGGTTAAAATTTTAGATGGAAGATGGAGATTGGGAGAATGGAAGTTATTTTAAACATCATTAAACTTCCAGCTTCCATCTTCTAACTTCCATTCTTTTACTTCAACAATTTTTTAATATCTTCAATTAAAATTTTCCGGTCCGGATGGTATTTCCCGTTCAGCTTCGGAACTTTTCCTTCCGGGTCTTCATAATTCAGTCCCGAATAATAAAGGATGGGCATATTTTCTTTATTATATCGGCACCGGATGTTTCCTTCTTTATCCACCAGGGCGATCATTCCGCTGTGGTTCAGGCTTTCGCTTTCGTCTTCCTTATCCCCTACATAGATATTGAATTCATCGGCGATCTTACCGATATAATCCCTGTTGCCGGTCAGGAAGTGCCAGTTGGGAGACTTTGCGCCTATTCTTTTAGCATGTTCCTTCAGCAGTCCGGGAGTATCGTTCTCCGGATCAATGCTGATGGAGATTATTCCAAAATCAGGATTATTGATCTCGTCTTCGATGTGCCTCATGTTGGTATTCATCACCGGGCAAATCGTCGGGCATCTGCTGAAGAAAAATTCTACCAGATAGACCTTTCCCAGCATATCCTTATTCGTTATCGCTTTATGGTTCTGGTCGGTAAGTTTAAAATCGGGAACTTTCATGACCGTGTACAGATTCTTCTTGAAGTAGCCCATCCCGACCCCGATCCCGAAGAAAAGCAGCGCCATAACCGCTATCGGAATAATGACTTTGCGCTTTGTATTGTTGGTCTTCTTATTTCTGGACATACTTTTCCGGATTCTTTTTAAACTCGTCACGGCAGTATGCACTGCAAAAACCGTACGTTTTATTTTTATAGACTGCCGTATCTTTCATATCGGCTTCGGTCGGCATATTACAGATCGGATCTGTGGCGTTGGCAAACTTCACGGTTTTTGCATCGGCTTTTGCTGCCGTTTTTGCTTTTTTATGCTTTACTTTAGGCGTTTCCTGGGCACAGGCCATCAGGGAAACAGACAATAGGGCTGTTAAAATAACTTTTGATTTCATTTTATTTACATTGAAATTAATACTCGTAATGGGAAAAACAAGGTTGATTTTTAAACTAAATTTAACAATAGATCCAGTTTAAACGCCATGCCCGCAAAGTTTTTCGTAAAACTTCATGTTGATACGTCCACAAGGATACTTCTACAGGCTCAGCGTAAAATAAACACTCAGCAAATGATGCTTAAGTTTATTTCATGTGAAATTCAACTGAGAAATGTGCTGAAAATAATTTTAGGCTAAAGGAGGATGGAATATCCTGGAAAAATACCCTGATGTACGGAAGCTGATATCATCCGGGGCCGGATTCTTAAGATCACAGGGAAATTGTTTTCCGGTGGTGAAAAGAAGAATGTCATTTGACAGAAAGACATCCAGGCCGCCGATCTTTATATTCTGATTGTTGTTGGATTGCTTCTCCGTTTTTGCCAGTTCTTTGGCGACATAGCATTTCCCTTTGCAGGTAGATTGGGGGATGTTCCTGTTTTCGCAGAGATTCTTCACGATATAATCATAATTGACCGCATAATTGACCAATGGCAGAACCGGACGTAATGCGATGGTAAAGATGATAAATATGGAAATGAAAAACCTCAACTTTCTTTTTTGGTACTACAAATATACTACTGAAAATTTTCTTACAGGACGATTATGATGAAAGTCATTGATATTTCCCGAAAACCCGCTGCACTCTGCAGGGAACTTTCGGATCCTTCCGAAAATGCGCTGCAAACTGCAGGAGACTTTCGGGGACATCCGAAAACCCGTTACACCCCTGCGACAAACTTTCGGGAACAGCCGAAAATGTATTGCACCCTTGCAGGAGATTTTCGGGTGAAAGGAAAATGTTTGGATTTATTAAACCTGAGTTCGGGATAAGCGATATTTTAAATAATTGATTTTCAAAATAAAATTATTTTATCGCAAAGAGAAACAAAGAAATATTTAATTTTTGAAACGCTTTTAAGTTAAACAATGCCACTTCGTTTATTAAAGTAATACAACAATTTTGTATTACTTTGATAAGTTTCACGCCTTCGTATATCTTAAATTTTGAAAGGTATGTGATTAATACTTTGTTTAGCTTTGCGTGGTATATAAAATTATCACGAATTCAGGTTGTTTAAATTTGGATGAAGCCAAATCGTTCAGCCGATTATAAAAATTTAAAATCTTCTTACGCGACAATTATGATGAAAGGCATTGATATTTCCGGAAAACCTGCTGCAACCTGCAGGAAACTTTCCGGGATACCAGAAAACGTGCTGCAACCTGCAGGAGACTTTCCGGAATACCAGAAAACCTATTACACCCTTGCGACAAACTTTCTGGTGGGAAGAAATGGATGATGCTTATTTTAAATTTTGGCTGAAGCCAGATCGTTCCAGCCGATTATAAAAAAACGGGCTAAAGCCCGTCCTATTGAAATAAAAGTCTTTTTTGATGATCTTTATTCCGAAGTAAAAGTCATTCTCTGGATCCGCACGGCATTGAGGATGGCCAGCAGAGCAACCCCGACATCTGCAAAAACGGCTTCCCACATCGTGGCCAGCCCGCCGGCGCCCAGGATAAGGACCACCGCTTTTACCGCGAATGCCAGAATGATATTCTGCCACACAATTTTTCTTGTCTGCTTTCCGATATTGATAGCCATGGGAATTTTACTTGGCTTATCATCCTGTATCACGACATCTGCGGTTTCGATGGTGGCATCACTTCCGAGTCCGCCCATGGCAATTCCGACATCGCTGAGGGCTACCACAGGAGCATCATTCACACCATCCCCGACAAAAGCAACGGTTTCTTTCCTTGCTTTTATCTCTTTTATTTTGTTCACTTTATCTTCCGGCAACAGGTCTCCGTACGCATTGAGGATTCCTAACTGATCGGCAACGTGTTTTACCACAGAGGTTTTGTCACCACTCAGCATGGTGGTTTTTACATTCATTGCCTTTAACCTGTTGACGGCTGATGACGCATCGGGCTTTACAGCATCTGCAATGGTGAGGTAGCCTGCGAATTTTTTATCATACGCCACTGCGATGAGGGTGTACACTATATTGTCAGAATTGATATCATAGCTGATATGAAATTTATCCATCAGCTTCAGATTTCCGACCAGAAGTTCTTTCCCGTTAACGGTAGCTTTCAGGCCATGTCCTGAGATCTCCTCTACATCATCCATTATAATAGAATGGTCTATTTCGCCGGCATATTCGTGGATGGCTGTGGCTACGGGGTGTGAGCTTTTGCTTTCCAAAACATTAATGAGCTTTAGGATTTCATCCTTATTCACCTCATTGTTAAAAATAACTTCCTGTACTTTGAAGACGCCTTCTGTTAATGTTCCGGTCTTGTCCATCACCACATTCCGGATATTGGCCAGAAGATCCAGGAAATTACTGCCTTTAAATAAAATACCGTTCCGGCTGCCGGCCCCTATTCCCCCGAAGTACCCCAGCGGAATGGAGATCACCAGTGCGCAAGGACAGGAGATCACCAGAAATATCAGTGCCCGATACAGCCATTGGCTGAACAGATAGTCTTTAACGAAAAAATAGGGCAAAAATGTGATTCCTACCGCCAGAAATACGACAATGGGCGTATAGATCCTGGCAAATTTCCTGATGAATAATTCGGTGGGGGCTTTTTGGGCCGTGGCGTTCTGCACCAATTCAAGAATCCGGCTCAGCTTGCTGTCTTTGTAAGCGGCCGTGACTCTCACCTGGCTGACGGTATTTAAATTAATCATTCCAGCCAATACCATTTGTCCTTTTGTTTTGGTATCGGGCTTACTTTCTCCTGTGAGTGCCGCGGTATTGAAAGAGGCCGTTTCAGACAGCAGTTCTCCGTCCAGCCCCAGCTTTTCACCGGACTTTAGCTGGATGATCTCTCCGATGTTTACTTTTTCGGCTTTTATGGTGATTGGTTTCCCTTCTTTGATGACCGTCACTTCATCGGGTCTCTGGTCAAGCAATGATTTGATATTGGTTTGCGCCTTTGTAACAGCTATTCCCTGGAAAACTTCTCCGACAGAATAGAACAGCATAACGGCGACGCCTTCAGGATACTCACCAATGGCAAAGGCGCCCACTGTGGCAATCCCCATCAGGAAAAATTCAGAGAAAACATCTCCGTGGGTGATGCTTTCATACGCTTCTTTCAGCACCGGAATTCCCACCGGGATATAGGCGGCAAGATACCATCCGAGCCGTAGCCATCCGGTAAACCATTCCGGTTTTATGTAGTGATCCAATGCAATGCCCGCTAACAATAACAGGAAAGAAATGATGGCCGGGAGAAACATCTGAAAAACAGATTTATCCCCGGTATCATGCGAATGGTCGTGGCCTTCGTGATTATGGCTGTGATTATCTTTTTTTGGTTTTGTGCTGCAACATTCTTCCATAACTTAATTTTTATGTAAAACTAGATCTTAAGCAAATGCAATGCTATGGCAAACTTTCCAGGCAGGTTTCGCATATTCCTTTGGCAAAAAGGCGTATTTCGTCGATGCGAAAATCGGTCTGCATATTTTCCGGGAAGGAAATATCTTCCCTGCAGGTGGTCTGTTTGCATATTTTACAGTAAAAATGAAGGTGCCGGTCTTTGTGTGTATTTTCGTCGCAGCCATCGTGGCAAAGCTTGTATCTTGTGGTCGTATTTTCCTGGATGCTGTGAACGATTCCTTTTTCCTCGAACGTTTTCAAGGTCCTGTAAATGGTCGTTCTGTCGGCATGTTCAAAATGATTTTCAATTTCCGACAGTGAAAGCGCCGCTTCCTGGGAACTCAGGAAATCATATACCAGAATTCTCATGCTGGTGGGCTTGGTATTTTTGTCGATTAATTTATCTTCAATATATTTCTTCATGATCGTTGGTGGATTTCCGGAAGCTTAAAAGGAGCCTTGTTACTTCCTTCTACCCAAAGTTAGTGGTTTTTATACAGATCTTCGTGCCGTCTGAATGACTTTTACGCATTGAGACCTGTATTTAAAAAGGTTTTTGCATTCCTTTAAATAATAAGGTGAAATTTCCGGCTAAAAAAAATAAGTCCTGAAACCCTTCCGTATACGGTAAAAACATTAATTTTATGATATGAAAGTTTTAATTGTAAACGGCCCGAACCTAAATCTCCTGGGAACGAGAGAGCCTGAAATCTACGGTAATGTATCTATGGAAGATTATCTGGCCAATTTAAAATCTGCATTTCCTTCTCATGATATTCAATATTATCAATCGAATATTGAAGGTGAAATTATCAACAGGTTACAGGAGGATGATTTTGATGCTGTCGTGATCAATCCGGGCGCTTTTACACACTACTCCTATGCCATTGCCGACTGCCTGAAGAACATCACAAAGCCGAAAGTGGAAGTGCATATCAGCAATATTTATAAAAGAGAAGAGTTCCGACAAAAGTCTGTCACGGCGGCGAATACCGATGCGGTCTTGTCGGGTTTCGGAATGGAGGGGTACCGGCTGGCTTTGCTGAACCTGGTTTCTGTTTAATTGACTGTAGATTTATCGACCACGGATTACACAGATTTTCACAGATGAATACGTTTTTATTTGTGATGCTGCTTAAGGCCACCCCGTCTAAATTTTCTTTGAAAATTCATCCAGCCCTCCAAAGGATTTGAATTTAAATTCCTCTCATTTACAGAAGAAACTGCTATAGAATTACTCCGTAACTTATATGAAAAAAGCCCCATCTAATGATGAGGCTTTCATTTACTAAATGGTCTGTTCCTGTAGCTGAGGTCCGGATTTCACTAATTTTTTAGCTTCGTCCGAATCGCAGTACTGCTCAAAGTTTTTGATGTATTTTGCAGCCAGATCTTTTGCTTTGTCTTCCCACTCTTCAACATTGCCGTATGTATCTCTTGGATCGAGAATACCTTCAGAAACGTTTGGTAAAGAAGTAGGCACTTCAAGGTTCATGATCGGGATTCTGGTTTTCGGAGCTTCTTCGATAGATCCGTCGATGATGGCATCAATGATGGCTCTTGTATCCTTTAGAGAAATTCTTTTTCCGGTTCCATTCCATCCTGTGTTTACAAGATAGGCTTTGGCGCCATGTTCTTTCATTTTCCCGATCAGCGTTTTAGAATACATGGTCGGATGCAGTGTTAAGAATGCTTCTCCGAATGCCGGGGAGAAAGACGGTTCGGGTTCTGTAATACCTCTCTCAGTACCTGCCAGCTTGGAAGTATACCCGCAAAGGAAATGGTATTGTGCCTGATCTTCATCTAAAATGGAAACCGGAGGCAATACACCGAATGCATCTGCCGAAAGGTAAACGATCTTTTTGGCGTGTCCTGCCTTTGAAGGGAGAACAATCTTATTGATATGGTAAATAGGATAAGATACCCTTGTATTTTCCGTGATTGAATTGTCTGTATAATCCGAGATGCCGTTATTTACAACAACATTCTCAAGAAGTGCGTCTCTTTTGATCGCCCCGAAGATATCCGGTTCTTTTTCTGCGGAAAGATCGATCACTTTTGCATAGCATCCACCTTCATAATTGAAAACACCGTTGTTGTCCCAGCCGTGCTCATCGTCCCCGATCAGATATCTTTTCGGATCTGCCGATAAGGTCGTTTTCCCTGTTCCTGAAAGACCGAAGAAAAGAGCCACATCTCCTTCTTCCCCTACATTGGCTGAACAGTGCATGGAAGCCATCCCTTTTAGCGGAAGATAATAATTCATCATGGCAAACATTCCTTTTTTCATTTCGCCGCCGTACCATGTACCGCCGATGATCTGAAGTCTTTCGGTAAGATTGAACATGATAAAGTTTTCGGAATGAAGCCCCTGCTCTTCCCAGTTCGGATTGGTCGTTTTAGAACCGTTGATTACCGTGAAATCCGGCTCTCCGAAGTTTTCCAGTTCGTAATGAGAAGGACGGATGAACATATTCGTAACGAAGTGTGCCTGCCATGCTACTTCCACAATGAATCTCACCTTAAGTCTTGTGTCAGCATTTGTTCCGCAAAAAGCGTCTACCACGTAGATTTTTTTTGATGTAGAAAGTTGATTCAGTACTATTTCTTTACAAGATTGAAAAATTTCCGGAGAAGTCGGCAGGTTTACTTTACCGTCCCAGAAAATCGTATCTCTCGTAACATCATCCTGAACAATATATCTGTCTTTAGGTGAACGACCTGTGAAAATTCCTGTTTTTACTGATACTGCACCAGATTCCGTAAGCTCAGCTTTTTCAAAGCCCTGATTTTCAGGAGAAACTTCAGCCTGGTACAATTCTTCATACGAAGGATTATAAACGATCTGATAGTTTCCTTTAATCCCTAATTTTTCTAAATCCTGGATGATTTTAGCGTTTTTCATTTTACTTATATTTTCTATTTCTTTTTGGGTGTTAACAAAATTAATATTAATTAATTGTTAAAAGTGGTTTAAATATAATCATATAAGTCAAAATGGCAAATAAAAATACAACTTTATAATCTACTGACTACAAGTCTATTATATCCTTCCATTCGAAAATAGTGTTAAAATCTTTTCCCCAAAAATAGTCCTTAAAGCCATCAAATTTTGAGCTCATGACAAAATCTCCGCCCCATGCCCCAAGACTTTTCACAAAAACCGGACAATCGGCGAAAAAACGTTCCTTAACTGTTGGAATTTCAAGGAAATCCGATATTTTTTGTTCATGAAATAACAATAAGTCAGAAAAATTTTTCAATTCGCTGCATAATAAAATTTTTCTTGTAAGATCCGAAAATTCATCCACCAGTTTTTGTGATTTATTTTTAGATCTGTAAAAGTTGATTCCTTCACGGCTGTCCTGCTTCTGATTGAGGTGAATAAAAATGAGTTCATTTTTAAAGGAAGGACTGAAATTTACCTTTTCATATTTGATCTCCGGTTTGTTCTGATAAAGCACTGCAGATTTTTCTTTGGCCACGGCAATATCATAGCCGCTTCCGCCAAGGCTTATCGTATTTAAATAAAAAGGATCAACCGCTGCCCATTCCGCAAGATTGTTCATTAAAGTAGAACTGCTTCCCAAGCCGTAATTTGCCGGAAACTGAAGATTGGTCGTAAGATGGTAGGTAAAATTATTTTTGAATTTTGTATCGGAAAGCGACTGAACGTTTTTTAATGTTTTTAAAATAAACGCTGCACTTGCGGGAATATTGGTTTCCAGGATCTGCCAGCTTTGGTAATCGATGACCGCCTTTAACCATAATTTATTCTGATGGTACGCTTCCCAGAAGACCAGGGATCTCCCATCATTGGATTCCTTAAAAGAAAACTCTTGTCCCGGCTTTGTAGGTACCGCCAGGACAAGAGCTCCGTCTATAGCGAAATATTCTGAAGTAAGCATCAGCTTTCCCGGTGAAAATATCTCGCCCATGATTTAATTGATTTTAGATGGCAGAAGCAACGTCTACCGTACTGTCAATTTTTTTGATCAGTCCCTGTAATGTTTTTCCAGGACCCACTTCTACGAAATTTGTTGCCCCGTCTTTGATCATATTCTGTACCGATTGTGTCCATTTTACAGGACCGGTAAGCTGGGCGATAAGGTTTTTCTTAATCTCATCCGGATCAGAAATCGCCGTTGTCGTAATATTCTGGTATACCGGAATGGTTGCTTTTCTGAATTTTGTCTGCTCGATGGCCGCTGCCAGTCTTTCCTGTGCCGGCTGCATCAAAGGAGAATGGAATGCACCGTTTACCGGTAACAATAATGCTCTTTTGGCACCTGCTTCTTTTAATTTCAAACAGGCTTCTTCAACGGCTGACGTTTCCCCGGAAATGACCAGCTGCCCAGGACAGTTGTAATTAGCCGGCACAACGATTCCGTTGATCTGAGAACATATTTCCTCCACTTTAGCATCTTCTAATCCTAAAATGGCGGCCATAGAACTCGGATTGGCATCACAAGCGGCCTGCATGGCCTTTGCCCTTTCGGAAACCAGCTTCAGTCCGTCATCAAAAGACAAAACGCCATTCGCAACCAATGCTGAAAACTCTCCTAAAGAATGTCCTGCGACCATTTCTGCTCCGAGACCGTTTACGGCTTTCAATGCAGCAACTGAATGTATAAAAATTGAAGGTTGGGTAACTTCGGTTTTTTTAAGATCATCATCCGTTCCGCCAAACATCACAGATAAGATATCGAATCCTAAAATTTCGTTGGCAGATTCCATCAGATCTTTGATATCTTTTCGAGAATCATACAATTCTTTTCCCATTCCTACGAACTGAGAACCCTGCCCAGGAAACACAAGTGCTTTCATGTATTAATTTAAAATATTTTGCAAATATAAATATAATGTTAATAATATTCTTTAGAAATCACCAAATGGTTTATGGAACCAATCTGATTACCCGGTAGCCCGTATTTACGTATGCTCCGTTTGCTTTGGATTTTACAAACTCAAATTTGGTCGCCAGCTGAGTCTGTACTTTATTCATTTGTTTAAAGATTTCTCCTTTTTTATTTTCTCTGGTCAGCATATCATTAACCACATCAAAACCTATGATGGCATATCTCGGAGGAGTTTTACAGTACTTGCTTTTATAAGCGGCAAGAATTTCCTTTTCAAAATTTCCTTCGGTATTGATTTTCCTGTCCATAAGATAAACCAGGTTGGCGAGGGCCAGATCATCTACTTTTTTCTCAAATGCAGGAACATAATGCATACTGAAAGCTTTTACGCCCTGAACTTCTTTGGATAAAGCAATGACTTTGTTGGCAAAAGCTTCCCCTACCGCATCATTGTCGCTGGCCAGAATTGCAATTACCGGAGCCGACTGCCCTGTCATCATATTCTGATCCAGCTGAAGATCTGCCGGTGAATTTACAATCGTAACGTTAGGGTTTTTCAATATTTTTTCAAGACCTGCTTTGATGTAGTTTGCATTTTCTTTTTTGGCATCCGCAACAATATATATTTTCTGATCCGAATAGGCTGCTTTTACTTCTTCTACGATCTTGTCGGCATAAGTCTGGTCGTTGGTTTCAACAATAATCAGGTTGCTGTAGTTGTATAATTCCGGAGAGTTGGCAAAAGGAGCCACAATCGGGATTTTCTGATTTTTCGTAAAATCAAGTACGTCGACAACATTTGATTTAAAGAAAGGTCCGATAATCAAATCGGTGTTATCAGGATTAATCTGTGTCAATGAATTACGGAAAGATGCTTCATTTCCTGAATCAACGATCTTCACATCTAATTTCTGACCATTTTTAGCATTTCTTTCAATAGCGAGTTTGGCTCCTGTGAGGAAGTCGAGCGCCATCGTTCTGTATTGGGTTTCCCCGGTACTGTATCCGAAAGGCAACATGACAACAACACTTAATGCATCTCCGTTTTTCTTTATATAAGCGGGATCCATTTTTTTAATCTTAAGAACCATCCCGGATTTTAATCCTTTGGACAATTCAGGGTTCAGAGCAATTAACTCATCGATCGAAATGCCGAATTTATTAACAATGGAAAAAACGGTATCTCCCTGCTGTACGGTATAGGTAACATAGTCGTCTGCAGCGGCTGTCGTATTTGCCGAAGATCTTTCGTTTCCGGCATCTACTTTTGTCTTCGGGTTGGTTTTTTCTTCAAAAACATCTGCCCCAGAGCCGGTTTCAGCATCCTGTTTTCTGACAGAAATTTTCTCACCTGGCTTCAGACCTTTTTCTTCCAATCCTGGATTTAAAGCAAAAAGTTCTTCTTTGGTAATATTAAACTGTTTTGATATTCTGTAATAATTGTCCTTTTGCTGAATAATATATTCTCCTTCAGCCACAGTTACAACCGGTGTTTCAGCTACGGTTTCCACAGGTTTTACGCTGGTAGTGATTGCTTGCTGATTACTCTCACCGTATTTTTTGATGCTTTCCAGAGGCAAGGTAACCTCGTCGCCGATCTTCATGTGGGAATCGAGTTCGGGATTCAGCTTTCTGAGATCAGTTTCTGAAATTCTGTACTGTTTTGTAATCCCGTAAATCGTCTGCTTTGGCTGAAGGACGATCTTTCCCAACTTGCCGTTATCAGAAGATTTTGTCGCCACATTTTGTTTTGATGGCGTTGCCGTCTTATCGTTTTTAACGGTTAAAACATCACCAATTGCCAGCTTTCCGTCCTTTACGGCAGGATTGAGCTTCAGCAATTCATCTACGGAAAGCCCGTATCTTTTAGCAATATTATAAGGAGTATCGCCTTTTACAACGGTGTGCGATTTCTGAGCAGACACCCCCAAAACCATGCATAAACTGGACAGAATAAAAAACCTCTTTATCATATTGGATCATTATATTTACAAAAATACTTCTTTAAAATTAAATCGCAAGAATTATTAATTTCGACTCATCGATTTCCATTTCTTCTAAACAAGTCTCAAGCCAGGAATATCCGTGATCTGCAAAGAAAACACTGAAGTTGTACACTCTTTCCTGCCAGTTTTTTGAAGGATGGATCTCCAGAAAAAGCTTCTCCAGCCTTTCGAGCAATTCGGCCTGTTTGATTTTCTCAGCATGGAGCAGACGTTTTTTCATTCTTTTAAAAGATCTCATCTGTCTTGTCTCTTCCGCTTTCACCATATTTCCGAAAGATTTCTCGGTGGTCTCTGCCGCCTTCTTCAATTCTGAGAACTGGAGCATTAATTGATTTTCCTTTTCCTCAAGCAATTTTAAGATTTCATTATTATCTAAGATTTTAGTGTTTGTAATCGCTGTAAAATTCCGGAAGAAATCTTCAATTTTCAATTGCAGTTTTTCAATTTTTCCTAATGTTTTTTCCTTTAAAAATAACATAGAATTCCTTGGAATCAGAATTGGAAACGGTACCTTTATTTTTGTAAAATAATCTTTCAGCTCCAGCCAGTACATGATTTCTGCATTTCCGCCGATGTACGCCAGATTCGGAAGTACTGTTTCCTGGTAAACAGGACGCATCAGCGCATTTGGGCTGAATTTTTCAGGATAATTTTCCAGCTCGCGGAGGATCTCTTCTTTTGTGAACCGAATATTTTTATCAACAATGATATAATGATGGCCGTCAAAATCAATTCTGTCTCTCGTTTCCGTAAGGTAAAAAAGATTGATCTCACGAGGATTTACCTGTACTTTACCATATTTCCCGGTCAGGAATTCTACTTTTTCCTTTGAGGTCTTATGTAAAGAAAAATTGAGCAGTTCATCTTTAAAGGTATCTTTTATCTGATTTTTTAAAGCTTTTGAATCACCATCAAGAATCAACAATCCAAACTCTGAAAATAACCGGTTGACTAAAATCTGAATGGCCTCCGTTAAAGTATTTCCGGGCTTATAAGCTTCTTTCAGCATTAAAATCAATTCGGTCCCAAAAACAAAATCTTTAAATTCTTCTTCAAATTCTGAAATGAAAAAAGTATCGGAAATCCGGATTCTTCCTACCGCTCCCCCAGATTTCTCATTAATTTCGTAATACTTGTTTTCGGTTTTAAAGTGGTTGATTTCCGAAAAATCATGATCTTCCGAAGCCATCCAGTAGACCGGTACAAAATTAAAATCCGGAAATTTTGCTTTCAGGTAAGAGCATGTCTTGATGGTCTGTAAAATTTTATACACAAAAAAAGCAGGTCCTGAGAAAAGATTCAACTGGTGTCCCGTCGTAATGGTAAATGTATTTTCGAGCCTTATGTCATTTAAATTCTGCCTTTGTGCTGATGACAGTTTGAGACCCGAAAGCTGATCTTCCCATGCATCTGCTAAAATCTGTCTCTGCTGCGAAGTGAAAGAAATCTGCTTTTGATGAATACTCTTTATGAAGTGGTCCAAAGAAAATGTATATTCTTCAAAACCTTCAATTTTCTGATTTAAAAAATCTTTTACCAGTTGAGGTATGCTTGCTATATCTTGAAATGATATTTTATTTATTGTTTTCAACTTTGTCTGTTTTAGTTGAATAAATACCATACAATTCCGAGGTTCAGTCTGAAGTCATAGACCGGATAACTTGGGAATGCATAGGCTTTATTATGAGAAATAAAAGTTCCTACCTGTTGTCCTTCGATGAAAAAGAACATTTTTTTAACTTTCATATTAAAGTATACGTCAGCGATCGGCTGTCCTCCGATAGAGAACGAATTGGCACCGGGTAAAATATATTCATTAAGAATCGGGAAATAGTCTCTTGATGCAAATTTTGAAAAGTAATACACTTTTATCCCGGCCTGAATTTCTGCTGCATTTTTAAACGCTTTTGACTGATAAAAGAAATTGGCTCTTCCAATAAAATCCGGTAATGGCAACAGGTCTTTATTCGTCAGCACATTCTGAAACTGCAATCTCGAATTTAAGTGAAATTTTCCGTAGCTGAAAGTGGCATCACCTCCGATCTGGGAAATATTAACCGAGCCTGCACTCTGCTTTGGCATTGCTGTCGCATCAAAATAGGTGTAATTTTCAATTCTGAAATAGTTGGCAAATAATTCTGTTTTAAACCATTTCAGATTAAGACTTCCGCCAGCCTCCATTACCGTTTGGTTTTGCGCATTCTGAAGATAATAATTGAAGTTATTATAAATAGAAGTATTCAGCAGATAATTAAATGACGGATAGGCGCTCTGAAAATTTAATTTGGCATTTACAAAATAATCTTTTATCGGTTCGAACTTAAGATTATTTGTTGTTTTAAGGTAATTTCCGAACTGGCTTCCATTTGATAACTCTAAAAATGAATTTAACTGAAACTTATCAAAAAGGTTGATCTGTAAATTCCCAACGGCTCCGATCCTGTTTTCTTTGATTTCCGCAGGAATTTCGAGTAAAGGTAAAACAATCTCGGTAGCTCCCAATTTCAGCATCTGATACCGGACGCCTGCATCCAGCTTAAATCTTTCATTATCCCAAACCAGGCTTACGGTATTGCTAAAATTGTCTGAATATTTCTTCGATGATACCGACGCACCTGCTACCAGCTCTTGCGGAGCAGCATACCAAAAGGTTTCCGGTGAGCTTTGGGTGTAATAATATTTATTTCCCTGATGAGAAATCGTATGCCTAATTTTAAAAGGTATTTTTTCTGAATTGAAGGGCGCAAACTGATGCGTCAGATAATACCTCCTGTACGAAAACTGAGAACTTGAAGAAGCCAGATTAACCTGCATATTCTGCCTGTTCCGGGAATCACTGTTCCCATTCTGAAAGAGGCTGTCTACCGCAATCCCTCCGTTTTCCTGATTATTAACGTTTTGATGTAAATAGTGGGCAAATAATTCATAATTGCCACTTTTGGAAACATAATGTCCGGTAAATAAGGTATTGTTGTTGGAAGCCAAAGAGTTCCTGTACATCCCCTGGGAGCGCAATCCGCTGTACTCCAATGAAAAATTGAATCTTTTTCCGATATTCTGAGTATAGGAGGACCGTAGTGCAGCTCCGTTCTTCATTGCATTATGATAAATAAACGTCGCCGTAGGTGTTTTCACATCGTAATAGTGAATATCATTGACTCCAAGAATACCATACGATTTATTGGTTGGCAGCAGCGAAAGATTCTGCTCAGGATTAAATTCATAAGAAATAGGATTAAATCCGGCCCCGATATTGGCAACCTGCACCCTTCCAAAATTATCCCTGTTATTGTACTGAGAAAATATATAGGTTTTATCAAACGTCATTACCGTATCAAAGACTTTCTTTTCTGAAAACTGCGTCTGGTACAGGTAGTCATTAATGGTGGGTTTAAATATTTTTAAGGAATCTTTCTTTCCGGAATCGATCACCAGGGTATCTTTTGCCTCTAACTTTTTATCCAGCCTGTTCGAATCTGTCTTATTAACCACCTGAGCATTAGCAACGAAACCGAAGAAAGTTATTATGAAAAGTATATACTTCATTATTCTTTTTTGTACAGCAAAAATAAGAAATAATGGGGAATAAAAAACCCCGCATAAATCATGCGGGGCTCCTATGTATATTTATTGATTAGTAATTGGGGTTTTGTTGAATCTGAGGATTATTATCAATGGCTATCTGAGGAATTGGTAACTGCCACTTATAACTTGATACTGGCAGATTTAATACTGATGCAGGATTACCTGTCCCATTAGCTTCAGGACCAAAATTTGATCTTTGAATTGGAAGTGCTAATCGTTTTAGTGTAAAGAATCTGTCTGTTTCGAATGCTAATTCAAGCCTTCTCTCCAACATAATTGCATTCCAAAGGTCTTGCCCTGTTTCATTTCCTTGAATGAATCCTGTATATCTTTGTTCTCTTAGTTTATTTAATTGTGAAAGAGCACCACCTTCATTACCTTTTTTAAACATTGCTTCAGAAACATTTAGAAGAACTTCAGCAGATCGTAAATATTTGATATCTACAGCTTCAATTGGCTTACCTGTCGCTTGTTTATATTTAATTATGTTATTGTAATTTTTCCCATTAAACATTGAAGTCAATATATAAGAACTTTTTCTAATATCGTTTGAAATAAACTTAATATACAAATCATAATCTACAACGTATTCTGATTTAATTTGTCCTCCAACAGTTTGGTTATAAGCAGAACCTGTTTTTACATTTTCAATGCTTGAATTTAGTATCTTAAATAAAACACCATCACTTGATGTATCGTTCCAAATATTTTTAAAATTTGCTAATGTTCCAACACTAGGATTTAATGCTAAAGACTTTTGCCCCCATAAAATGGTATTATCATAATCTCCTTTGTATAAATAAACTCTGGATAGCATACCTTGTACAGCAGCTTTTGTTAGTTTACCCACATTTCCATTTTGAGTAATATTTTGTTCTGCAAAAAGCAAATCGTTAATAATTTTTTCGTAAACTTGATTAACATTTAAATCTCTTTTCGTAATCAAAAATGGGTCAAATTCTTCTACATATGCAATACCAATAGATGTTCCCGCATCTGATGATTGTGTAGGTATTTTGCAATATCTTCTAACTATATCAAAATGTGCAATTGCCCGAATTGCTCTTGCCTCTGCTTCAATATTACTTCTAAAACTTCCGTTTGGCAAATTATTAATTTTATTTAATACTGCATTCGCCCTAGCAACTACTGCATATCCTCCACCATATACAGAGGTTACGTCACCAACATTAGCAGCAATATCTAAAACAAATGCTGAGTTGTTTGACCTTCTACCTTGGGGATTTTGAATCAAATTATCCGAAAGAATATCTGGAATTATTACTTGAGAATTATCCCCCGCGTAGTATCCTGATATTTTAAACGCATCGTATGCGTAATCAACACCTTTTCTGAAGTCACCTTCAGTTGTATAATAGTTATCGACCACTAATCTGTCATTAGGTAAAACTGATAAATCATCGGTACATGATATTGCTATAAATGCAGTAGTAGCTAATAGAATTATTTTTATTATATTTTTTTTCATAATAAGCTTAATTAGAAATTGATTTGTACACCTAATAGGAATGTTCTTGTCGTAGGATAATTGTATAGACTTATTGCTCCAGGTATAAGTGTTCCATTATTAACTTGACTTTCGGAAGCAACAGCTACTTCCGGATCTCCTGTGAATTTAGTCCAAAGCACTAAATTTTGACCCGAACCATATATTCTAATACTATTAACAGGTAGTCTTGAACCTAAGAATTTTCTATCAAAAGTATAACCTAGCTCGAGAGATCTTAATCTTATAAAATCAGTTTTCTGCAAAAAGGCATCCGTGGATTCGAGACCGTTTACAGTTGGCTTGGGCAAAACATTAGTATCTCCTGGTTTCTGCCAGTAATTGAACGCATCTGTGCTTAAATTTTGGCTATACAATGAAAAATCAACTAAATTTTGTGCCATAATATTATAGCTATATCCACCAGTCTGGAAAGAAAAATCTGCATTTAAGTCAAAACCTTTAAATCTGAAACTTGTACCGAAACCACCATATGCATTTGGTAAAGTTGACTTACCATTTAAAAACTGAGCATCACTAGAACTATAAACACTTGTAATCGAACCATCTAATTTGTAATAAAGTGCCTGACCGGTAGCACTATCTACTCCAGCACTCTTTACCATCTTGAACACGGTTGGTTCCATTCCTATATTCATAAAAGTATAGCCATCTAAGCTTAATTGTGTAGCACTTCCGTAAAGGCTTTTCACATTATATTTTAACATAGAAACATTTCCTCTAACTGACCAATCAAATTCTTTACTTTTAATAATTTCAATATTTAATTCAGATTCTAACCCTTTAACTTCTATATTTCCAGCATTAGTTATACTAGAAAATAAGTATCCGCCACCTTCATATTGGGTATTTGGAATTGCATAAAGGAAATCCTTTCTGTCATCTTTGAATACCTCTCCACTTAATCTAATCCTATTGTTCCACATTACAATATCAATCCCTAAGTTTTGAGATTTTTTTGATTCCCACCTGATATTTTTATTCCCTACAGAATTTGATGGTCCCGCTGTAGCATCAGTACCATAATCACCAGATACAATTGAAATAAGATTTTGATAGTCATTAAGAGCAGCAACATTTCCTGTCGTTCCTATACTATACCTAAGCTTGATATCATTGAAAAATGGAATGTTAAAAAAAGATTCTTTTGCTAAATTCCACGCTGCTGAAGCAGACCAAAAATTACCATATTTATTGTTTTCTCCTAATTTAGAATTTCCATCTCTTCTAATGGATCCTGAAATAATATATCTATCACCATAGTTATAATCAACTACTCCCAATAAACTTACATACCGGGTTACTATTGTGTTTCCTGTAATAGCGAATGGAGTAGAAGCAGATCCTATATCTGTAATATCTGGGCCTAACATAACTCTCTTAGTTGCTGATAAACTCCCGAATTGCTCTTGACTATATTCAAAGGCAGCTACAGCACTTACTTTATGCTGACCGAATGACTTATTAAAATCAAACCTATTATTGAATACATAAGTCCAAAAATCAGTCCTAGTATCTCTGATGCTACCATCCGGATATCCGTAAATTGCTGCTATATCTGATCCTTTTTTTACAACATACTTATTTTTTCTGAGATCATATATATTTCCAAAAGTTGATTTAAAAGTTAATCCTTTAAAAAATTGATATGAGCCAAATACCTGTCCGGAAAGTCGGGTCCGTAAATCTGTTGTCACCTCATTTCTCCTGAGGTCAACTGGGTTTATTGAGTTAGTTGTAGAATTAAAAGAACCGTCCGAATTATATACCGTTTCATAAGGATTCAACGTATATATAGAATAAAAGGGACTTAAGGCATTAAATGCAAATCTTTGATCTTGAGTTTTGACATTTGTTACTGCGAAATCAAAACCTACTTTAATTTTACTTGTTAATTCCTGATCAAAATTAAATCTAGCATTATATCTTTTAAATCCATTTAGTTCTTGTAAAATACCAGAATCTGAGTCATATCCTAAAGAAGTATAGTAGGAATTTTTATTACTTCCTCCCCTAACTGATAAGTTATGGTATTGAATAGTTGAATTCTTTAGTATATCTTTTGCCCAATCGTGATCTTGTGATAATAAAACAGAAGTTTCTTGAGAAGTATAAGTAGGATTTGGATTTACGCCAAGAGCTGACAGTTGATTTTCATACTGTATTTTTTCAGCAGTATTCATCATTTTAAAATTGATATCTTTGGGCTTATATGAAAAGCCAAATCTGGTATCGTATACTATATCAGGCTTACCCGATTTACCCCTCTTTGTAGTAATAACTATAACACCATTCGCAGCTCTTGCTCCGTATACCGCTGTTGATGCAGCATCCTTTAACTCAGTTACACTTTCTATATCCGTTGGTGGAATAGAATTAAATTGCCGTTGAGTCATATAAATCCCATCAACTACAAAAAGCGGGTCTGAGGCTCCTAATGTTGAAGAAACATTAATAGCACCTCTAATTCTTATCGATCCAGGCTCACCAGGTTTTCCGGAATTTGTAGAAACTTGTAAACCTGACATTTTTCCCTGTAACATATTAGTTATACCAGTACTTGAAGCAGACATTCTACTCAATTCCTCACCAGCCACAACTGATACTGCTTGACTTACTTCATCTTTTTTCTTCTTCTGTACTCCAACTAAAACAACCTCTTCAATTTGCTTTTCTTTTGGAACACTATCCTTTTTAGTTTTTTGTGCCGCAATGGTTCCTCCGATAAAAAACAGAACGCCGGCACTTAATACACGTAATTTCACATTCATATTAACAAATTTTAATATTTACAAGGGCAAATATGTTAATAAATATTAAAATTACCAAAAAAGATAAAGTCGTAAGCTCCTGATAGTCAAATATATAAATTCATTAAAATTAGATTTTTGATGAAAATTTTTATTACATAAATTGTTTTTAAATAAAAATTTTTATTTAAAATTTTTATTCACTAATGTTATTTAAGTATCAATAAATTATTTAGAATTATTCTAAATTTAATTGTTTTATAATAACGGCTTTAAAACTGGAATTTTAGCAACCTCATTAGATTTAGATTATGAAGACAATTATTGATTTCATTCCATAAAAAAACCACCTCAATTGAGGTGGTCTTGTATATATAATTTTTAAAATTATAAAGAGTTGTCGTAACCAGGGTTAGGAGCAACCAATGAACCTGATACGTTAGTTTCTGCCTGAGGAATAGGGAAAGCCAATAGGTTTAATGTAGCATTACCATTAGTTCCACCTGTTGTAATGTTTTTTCTGATAACATCTCCCCATCTCAATTGATCCCAATATCTGAATCCTTCGCCAAGTAATTCTTTTGCTCTTTCTGCTTTAAGCTTAGTCATGTCAATCGTAGCAAGATATTCGTCAACTTGCTCAGCAACAGTTTTAATTACAACATTGGTATTTGGATCTTTAATAATTTTTAGTCTGTTTTCTAGAAGTGTTTCATAATATAATTTAGCTGTAGCGGGATTACCTCCATTTAATTCAGCTTCAATACCGTTAAGAAGAACCTCTTCATACCTTACCATTCTGATATTCGTATCACCGTTAAGCGTAGGATATTTGGCAGTGATAAATCTTCCTGCTATACCTGATGCAGTACCAAAAATCTGTTTTCTCACATCAGAAGAAGCATAACTGTTATAAATCGCAGTTTTTACAGGTATATTTTTATAAGCCCCAGCAGGATTATAAAAATCATTGATTGAAGGAGCAATGGTAACATAACTTCCAACCGCCAATTCAAACATCGAGTTTGGAGATGCATTATTAAGTCCAAAACTACCAGCAAAAGAATCTGCAGGCGTTACACTCCACTTTCCTGAAGCTACAATACTTGCTACTAAAGCTCTTACCTTCGCATAATCTCCTTTGTAAAGATAAAATCTGGACATTAAAGCCTGTACTGAATAATCATTTAAAACAGTTTTATCTGTGTATTCATTATTCGAATTACCATTTAACAACTGATAAGCTTTATCAAAGTCTGCAGCAATCTGTGCTTCAGTCTGAGCTATAGTCGCTCTAGGCATATTAGCTGCCGGATTGTATTGCAAAGGCAATACAACACCCAACTGAGAAGGGCTTTGTGTATACTTTTGTCCGTATAATCTTAATAAGTCAAAGAAAGCCTGCGCTCTTAACGCATATGCCTGACCTTTTAAATGCTTTACTTTTTCACTAATCACTGCCGGATCTTGTGTTTGTGACCAAGAAAGATTATCAGATGTGTTAATAATTGTATTTGCTTTCGCTACAACAGTATACATTGCTGTCCAGGCACCTGTTGCTACAGCATCAGAAGACACCATCGTGTAGTTCATGGTAGTTGAGTGATACCCGCTTCTGTTATTAGAGTACATTTCATCACTTCTTACTTCCGAAGTTGTAATAAAATAATTCCCATAATAATTGAAATCTCTCATTGTCGCATAGTTACCATACACAAATGATTGTAACTTTTCTACGGTCGTAAGGGGAGCCTGCTGTTCACTATTACTGAAGTTTGTATCGAGAAACTCATCTCCACAAGAAACTAATGAGAAAGTTCCCAGTAAAACTAGTGCAGCTCGTGTTATATATTTTTTCATTCTTTAAATATTTATATATTAAAATTCAACATTAAATCCAACTAAGTATGATTTCATTGGAGGAAGGTTTAAATTGGTTGTTCCAACCAATGCCATATCCGGGTCATATCTTAAGTTTTTGTCATAAGTATGTGTCCAGATATTATTCCCCATTACGTATACAGTAACTTTGTTCAACCTGGAACCTTCCAGGAAGTTTTTATCAAATGTATAAGCCAATCTAATATTACTTAATCTCAGATAGTCAGCTTTATACAAGAATCTTGTTGAGATTCTGTTAGACGATTTGTTCCCTGCGTAAATAGGTTTCGGGTTTGCTGCGTTCGGATTGTCAGGCGTCCAATAATCCATCTGCGAAGCATAACCTGAATAGAATAAATTGTACTGACCATCACTCTGCGTATAACCTGCCCAATCGTCATAGAATGTACCTCCAAAGCTATATGTTCCCTGTGCAGTTAACTCGAAGTTCTGATAAGACATTCTCAACCCTACACCACCATAATACTTAGCAATTCTATTCCCCTGAATAGCTCTTTGCGCCTTGTTGTAGTCATTAGTTGTTTCGCCATCTACTCCATTCAAATACCATAGAGGATCTCCGTTTGTAGGGTCGACACCAGCCCATTTTCTCATAAACCAGCTGTTCATGGTTTCTCCTTCACGAATTAATGTAGCCCCACTTAAGATATCTTTCCCACCATAGAGTTTAGTAACTTCATTATCTAAGATAGAAAAATTGGCATCCATGCTTATATTAAGCCCTTTTGGATTTTCAGGTCTCAGGATATTTCCGGTAACACTAAATTCAAAACCTTTGTTTACCATCTCTCCCACATTCTCATTGTATGCTGACAAACCTTGAGACAATGAAAGCGGCACACTAAGAATCATATCCTTAGTTGTCTTGTTAAAGTATTCCGCAGTAATTGTCAGATCATTATTGAAAAATCCTAAATCCAATCCAATGTTAAGAGGATTTACAACCTCCCATTTTAAATCTGGGTTAAAGAAACCTCCCAAAGATGCACCTGCATGGTTGTTGTAGTTTAATCCATAAGAATAAATTGCATATGGGCTTGCTGTAATTCTGTTACCTACCTCCCCATAAGATCCTTTTAATCTTAATGTATTGATATACTGATTTCCTGATAAGAATAATTCTGCAAAATCAACCCCTACACCCACAGAGTAGAAGTTAGCTCCTTTATATCCAGGATAGAACTGAGATAAAGCATCTCTTCTATACATCCCGTCAACATTTAAGAATCTGTCATAACGGTAGCTTAAGTTGGCTCCATAACCTGATCTTGTATTATGGTCGGAATTCCCATCATTACCAATCGGCTTAACAAAGCTACCTAACATTTGGAATGAAGGATCTGTAGCTCCCACTACATTTGATGTTGCTGACAAAAATCTCGTGTTCGCTTTATAGGCTTCTTGGAAACCTGCAACAGTGAATCTGTTTTTATCACCCAATTGGAAGGTATATTCCAATAAGTTGATGAGGTTATAGTTGAAATATCTGCTGGCTGTCGATGTCATCTGACCTTCAACACTGTATCCATCACCATGAAGAGGAGACCAATATACATCTTCCTCAATATTAATATATTCAGGAGCGAAGGTAAACTTATAGTTTAAATTCTTAAGAATTTTATAGCCTACATTAAAGTTTCCAAAGAAACGTGTAGTATTTGCTTTATTGAAGTTAAGTTGTTGTAATGCAGCAACGTTAAAGTTTCCTGATGGAAGATTATTAGCGATTCCTAAATAATATGATCCGTCAGGGTTTCTAACAGGATCTGTCGGAAGGTTAAAGTACTGAGCAATCAAAGGGTTAGAAAACGCACCACCATTAGGTAACGTATTCATAATACTGTTTGAGAACTGGAGATCAGTATTGATTGTCAGACGGTCAGTTGGCTTATATTCGAATTTCAATCCGATGTTAGCTCTTCTGAAATCACTTCCTTTATAGATACTCTCCTGGTTAAAGTAACCTAATGAGTTATAGTATTTAAATTTATCCGTACCCCCTGAAACATTAAAGTTTGTTTCAGTTTGTGTTGCAGATCTTTGTAATTCTTTTGTCCAATCCGTATTGTATCCCATGTATGGAGCAATACCTAAGAAATCTTGGTTAGGATCTACGATTGCATCATAAGCTTCGGCAGCTGATGAAAACTGGAAAGGAGAGTAGTTATACATTGTCTCAGAAGCCAGTTTCAACCAATCGCTTTTGCTGATTGCATCAGGCATCTTTACCGCCATTTTGTTGGTACCCATGTTGCTTGAGAAACTGAATCTTGGCTTTCCAGCTTTTCCTGATTTTGTTGTAATAATTACAACCCCGGCACCAGCATCAGCACCATAGATCGCTGTAGAAACCGCATCCTTTAATACTGTCATTGACTCAATGTCATCAGAATTTAAGTTTGCCAGGATATTTCCCGTAGTGTTTTGCGTCGTTAAGTCTCCTGACTGAACCCTAACACCATCAATGATGAAGATTGGACTGTTATTACCATTAATAGAAGTATACCCTCTAATTCTCAGGGTTACAAAGCCTCCTGGCTGTCCGGATGCAGTACCTGCCTGAACACCCGCAACTCTACCCATTAAAGCCTTTTCAGGTGAAGAAACAGGTAGGTCGTTGATCTTATCAGCCCTAACAGTACCGATAGATCCGGTTACTTCTTTAATGGCTTTCTTTTGACCCAATCCCATCATCACAACCTCTTCAATCTGGGTTTCATTTTCTCTAACCGTATCCTTTTTTGCTGTTTGCGCAAAAGCAGCCTGTCCTAAGAAAAACAAAGCCCCCGCACTTAATACACGTAGTTTAACATTCATATTAACAAAATTTTAATATTTTTAAAAAGTGAACAAATATGTTAATAAATTTTAACATCAGCAATTTTTATGGCTGATAAATTATTAACAGTAAAAGAATTATGATTAGATATTCATAATTATTTGGTCACTTTTTTGAAACATCAGCTAAAACATTAAAAATAATAAGTGATAAATGATATTATATTTAAAATTTTAACACATATAAGATAAATTCAAAAATATTATTTAGAATCATTATAAATTTTAATTTTTCCCGGAAATGAGAATATATCATTAGTTGAGGATATTTTTAACCAAATGTAATTGTGAGAAGAAAATAAAAATTCTAACACTTTTTTAACGCTTAAATGTTAAAAGATATTAAAAGATATTTTTTTTGATGAATGCAATAGTCTACCTGCTATGGCAATTAATTTATAATTATGTACAAAAGCCTTCAAAATATTTATAAAGGAATTATATCACAGCCTATTCTTAATCCTTTTAAAAGCTCAAAATATTTGACAAAAAAAAGCTGCCTCAATAGAGACAGCTTTTTAGCTATAGTATAAAATTACGTACTACTTACTTAAGTTTTTTCTTCACCGCAACCTCTTCATATACCTCCAGAATATCTCCGACTTCTATGTCATTATATCCCTTAAGGTTCAATCCACATTCGTAGCCTTTGGTGACTTCTTTTACGTCGTCTTTGAAACGTTTCAGACTTTCAAGTTCGCCTTCAAATTTAACGATACCATCTCTCAGCAAACGTATTTTCGACTGTCTGGTAACCTTACCGGTAAGAACCATACAACCGGCAATCGTTCCAACTTTTGAAATTTTGAATACTTCACGGATCTCAACGTTACCGATTACCTGCTCCTGGATTTCAGGAGAAAGCATTCCTTCCATTGCTTCTTTTACCTCGTCGATCGCTTTATAGATTACAGAATACGTTCTGATCTCAATTTCCTCACGGTCCGCAAGGTCTTTAGCATTAGCGCCCGCTCTTACGTTGAAACCAATGATGATAGCATCGGAAGCCGCAGCAAGGTTGATATCGGATTCGGTGATCTGTCCAACCCCTGAGTGAAGGATTTTCACACTGATTTCTTCTGTCGAAAGTCTCTGCAATTGATCAGAAAGCGCTTCTACCGAACCGTCCACGTCTCCTTTAAGAATGATGTTCAATTCTTTAAATTCACCTAAAGCAATACGTCTGCCCAATTCTTCAAGCGTCGTATGTTTTTTGGTTCTGATGGACAATTCTCTCTGAAGCTGTTCTCTCTTATTCGCAATGGCCTTACCTTCACTTTCATCAGCATAAACACGGAATTTATCTCCCGCGGTAGGTGCACCGTCAAGACCTAAGATCGTGGCAGGAATCGAAGGACCGGCCTCAGCAAGGTTTTTTCCCCTTTCATCAAGCAAAGCTTTCACTTTACCATGGTTTTTACCTGCTACTACATAGTCTCCTACTTTTAAAGTTCCGGACTGCACCAACATTGTAGCCACATATCCTCTACCTTTATCTAAAGATGCTTCAATCACAACTCCGTTGGCAGAGCGTGCAGGGTTAGCTTTTAATTCAAGCAATTCTGCCTGTAACAATACTTTCTCCAATAAAAGGTCAATATTATTACCCATTTTTGCTGAAATTTCCTGCGCCTGAACGTTTCCTCCCCATTCTTCTACAAGAACCGGCGGGTTTAATCCCGAAAGTTGCTGACGAATGTTATCAGGGTTTGCGTTAGGCTTATCCACTTTATTGATTGCAATAATCATAGGAACCTGCGCAGCCTGAGCATGGGCAATCGCTTCTTTGGTCTGAGGCATTACATCATCATCGGCCGCAATTACAATAATCGCGATATCCGTGATTTGTGCACCTCTGGCTCTCATCGCTGTAAAGGCTTCGTGACCCGGAGTATCAAGGAATGTGATTCTTTGCCCGTTTTCAAGCTTCACGTTATAAGCCCCGATATGCTGGGTGATCCCACCGGATTCCCCTGCAATAACGTTAGTCTTCCTGATGTAATCCAGCAATGATGTCTTACCGTGGTCAACATGTCCCATGACGGTCACTACCGGTGCTCTCGGAATAAGGTTTTCCTCATTATCGATTTCATCTTCTGCTTCATTCTCTTCAAGATCTGCATCTGAGAATTCGATTTTATATCCGAATTCATCCGCTACCAGCAATAAGGTATCCGCTTCCAATCTCTGGTTCATGGTTACCATGACCCCTAATGAGAAGCATGCTGAAATTACTTCTGTAGGAGAAACATTCATTAAGCTCGCCAATTCACCAACCGTGATGAATTCCGTTACTTTCAATGTTCTGTCTGCCGCATCGATTTCCTGCTGACGCTCATCCTGCTCTCTACGGAAGTTTCTCTTATCTTTTCTGTGTTTTGCAGATTTGGATTTACCTCCTTTATTGGTTAATTTTTCAAGGGTTTCCTTGATCTGGTTTTTAACTTGTTCGTCAGTAAGCTCGACAGGCATGGTTCTTTGTCCTGGACGGTTGTTTTGTCCGCCGCGGTTGAAGCCAGGTCTGTTTCCGCCTTGTCCGCCCTGACCTTGAGGACGGTTCTGGCCTCCCTGATTGTTGTTTCCAAAACGGTTTCCACCTTGACCACCTTGTCCTTGAGGACGGTTTCCTTGTGCGCCACCCTGGTTATTGTTTCCAAATCGGTTTCCGCCTTGTCCACCTTGTCCCTGCGGACGGTTCTGGCCTCCCTGGCCCTGAGGACGGTTTTGTCCACCCTGATTGTTTCCGCCTTGTTGGTTATTGTTTCCACCCTGTTGGTTTTGTCCGCCAGGTTTCTCAATTCTCTTTCTTTTCTTTTTAGCTCCGGCTCCCTGTTTAGGAGCAAACTGAGTTAAATCGATTTTTTCACCAACAATTTTCGGTCCGTCAAGTTTTTGGTAAACGGTTTCAATTTTTTGAGATTCCTGCGGCTCATCTTGCTGCTTTGGCGCTTCATTCTTTGCCTCAACAGGTTGAGCTGAAGCCTCCTGAACAGGTTTTGGCGATTCTTTTACAACCTCAGCTGTTTTTTCCACAGTCTTTTCCTCTTCTTTTTTGTCTTCTGTTTTTGGTTTGTCTTTTTTCACAGGTCTGTTTCTAGACTCGATCTGAGACAAATCTATTTTATCCAGAACTTTGAATTCCTGTTTTTCAGGAGCTGCCTTTACTTCAGGTTCAGCTTCTTTTTTCTCTTCCACCACAGGTTCCGGTTTCGGAGCAGGAGTTTCTTCCACTTCAGGTTTTTTAGGCTCTAAGTCTATTTTACCTAAAATCTTAGTTTCCGGTTTATTAGCTTTAGCTCTTATTACTTCAGGGGTTTTCTTTTCCTCAATTTCCAGTTTTTCTTCCGGAACTTTGGTGATCACCACCTCATGGGAAGCCTTTCGTTGCTCGCCATCTTTGGCAAACTCAGCTTCCAATGCAGAATATGCCGCTTCTTCCAATTGAGCGTTAGGATTGCTTTCAACCTCAATGCCTTTTGACTGTAAAAATTCTACTAATCTGGACATCGAAATGTTGAATTCCTTAACCGCTTTATTTAATCTAATTTTTGGCATTTATATTATTTACTGTTTTTTTAATTTTTAAAATTAAAGTATTTCTTTTTTACTGTTTATTAAAATTTACTTAAAAATCTTAATCTTCGAATTCTTCTCTTAGAATACGTTTCACATCCTCAATGGTTTCCTCTTCAAGATCTACCATATTCAATAAACTCTCAGTTTCTTTGTCCAGAACCGATTTTGCAGTAGTAAGTCCTACTTTTTTGAATTCGTCCAGAATCCACTGTTCGATATCATCATTGAATTCTTTCAGTTCAACATCATCATCTTCACTCGCTTCTCTGTGAACATCAATTTCATACCCCGTAAGCCATGAAGCAAGTCTGATATTCTGTCCCTGCTTTCCGATTACTTTGGAAATTTCCTCTATCGGCGTGTATACCAATGCATAAGTACTGTTTTCATTGATATCAATCTTGTTGATGGTAACGTTTCCTAAAGCTCTCTTTACAAGAATTTCAGGATTTTTAGACCATTGAATAACATCAATATTCTCATTTCTCAGCTCTCTTACCACACCGTGAATTCTTGATCCTTTTACCCCGACACATGCTCCGACAGGATCTATTCTGTCATCATAAGCATCCACTGCAATTTTTGCCTTTTCACCAGGAATTCTCACTACTTTTTTCAGCATGATCGTACCATCCTGAATTTCAGGAATTTCAAGCTCCAATAATTTTTCAAGGAACTTCGGTGCTGTTCTGGAGATAATAATCTGTGGCTTTGAACCTTTAAAATCTACCGTTTCCACGATAGCTCTGATATTTTCCCCTTTTTTAAAGAAATCCGAAGGAATCTGATTTTCTTTAGGCAAAATAAATTCATTCCCTTCATCATCAAGCAAAATTACATGCTTATGACGGATATGGTGAATTTCACCTACCACGATCTCACCGATTCTGTCTTTAAACTGCTCGTACAACATCGCGTTGTTGTGCTCCTGCAATTTCGTAGCCAAAATCTGCTTCAGGGTAAGAATATTTCTTCTTCCCAATTGGGCAACAGGAATTTCCATCGTAAAATCTTCACCTACTTCAAAAGTAGGATCTATTTTTTTAGCTTCAGAGATTTCGATTTCCAGATCATCATCTTCAGACATCTCGTCTTCTACGATCGTTTTATTCAGGAATATCTGAAAATCTCCTTTATCAGGGTTCACAATCACATCAAAATGATCATCCGAATCGTATCTTTTTCTTAAAAGAGTTTTCAGTGAATCTTCGATAATTGCCATCAGATCAATCTTACTGATCCCTTTTTCGTCTTTAAAATCACCAAAGGATTCAATCAACGCTATATTGTCCATTTATTCTTTTTCTTTTTAAAATTTAATTGTTACTAATGCTTTTTTAATCTCAGAGTAAGGAATTTCCTTTTCCTCCTCTACATCTACTTTTCCCTTCCCGATATCTTTCGGCTTGCGGTACCGCAGAATAAGAGTAATCTTTTCTTCATCTACTTTTGCCAGCTCGCCTTCAATTTTTTCAGAGTCATTCAGCAGAACCTCAATTTCTCTTCCGATATTTTTAGCAAACTGTCTCTGTGTAACCAGAGGTTCGCTTAAGCCGGCAGACATCACCTGAAGGCTGAAGTCATGCTCTTCACGGTCCATATTGAATTCGATGGCGCGGCTGGCATCCAGGCAATCCTGCAGCGAAACACCGTTATCACCATCCAAAATCACTGTAATATCATCTCCGGCAGAAATTTTTAAATCAATAAGAAATAAATCGTTCCTGGTTTCCAGAAAATCATTTAATAATTCTTCAATTTTTTTTCTAAACTCCATATGTAATTTCAAATCTTGATTTACCTGTACGAAAAAAGGCTTTCTTCCGAAGGCCTTCCCATGTTTTTCCGTAAATCCACTGCAAATATACGAACTATTTATTAAAAAAGCAAAATAACTTATTATCAAGCGAATAAGTTAATTATTATTTAAAACTCCGGGATGAAAGGATTTTTATTATTTTTGTAGTGATTTTAATAAAAACATACATTTTGAACATTACCATTGTAGGAACAGGTTATGTAGGATTAGTCACAGGAACGACTTTAGCAGAACTTGGAAATTCAGTATACTGTGTAGATATTGATGAAAAAAAAGTAGAAGGTATGAAAAACGGCGTAGTTCCCATTTATGAGCCGAACCTTGAAGAAATGTTTCTGAGAAACATTCAGTCCGAAAGATTATTTTTCACTACCGATTTAAAGAAAGCTTTGGATAAAAGTGAGGTCATCTATCTGGCTTTGCCGACACCTCCCGGAGAAGACGGCTCCGCAGACCTTTCATATGTGCTGAAAGTAGCCAATGATATCGGAGAAATGATGACGGAATACAAAGTTATCGTTAACAAAAGTACTGTTCCGGTGGGTACGGCCGACCGGGTAAAAGAAGTCATCGGATCAAAAACACAAATTCCTTTTGATGTGGTTTCCAACCCGGAATTCCTGAGAGAGGGTTTTGCTGTTGAAGATTCTATGAATCCTTCGAGAGTGGTAGTCGGTTCAAGCTCTGACAAAGCAAAGGATATCATGGCTAAAATTTACCAACCTTTCACCAACACCGGTATTCCTATCATTTTCATGGATGAAAAATCTTCGGAACTTACAAAATATGCAGCCAATTCATTTCTTGCCGTGAAGATCACCTTTATGAATGAAATTGCCAATTACTGTGAAAAAGTAGGTGCAGATGTTGATAAAGTAAGGCTTGGAATGGGCAGTGACGACCGGATCGGTCACAGATTCCTTTTTCCGGGGATCGGATACGGAGGAAGCTGTTTTCCCAAGGACGTAAAAGCTTTAATAAAATCCGGAAAAAACGATGATTTTGATTTCAGAATTTTAGAAGCCACGGAAAAAGTGAATGCGGCCCAAAAAGTAATTCTCGTTTCCGAAATTGAAAAATACTTCGGCGGAAATATCGAAGGAAAAACAATTGCTATGTGGGGACTGGCTTTTAAAGCAAACACGGATGACATTCGTGAAGCCTCGTCACTGGATAATATCTCTATTCTTTTGGAGAAGGGTGCAAAAATCGTAGCGTACGATTCCGTTGCGGAAAATAATGTTAAAAAGCTTCTCGGAGACAAAATCCAATTTGCGAAAACGATGTATGATGCCCTTGAAAATGCAGATGCCTTGTTTATTGCTACCGAATGGCCGGAATTTAAAAATCCTAATTTTGAACTGATGGCCAGAAAAATGAAAAACCGTGCCGTTTTCGACGGAAGAAACATGTATCCGCTCGAAGTTCCCGAACAAAACGGATTTTATTATAAAAGCATCGGCCGCAGAACCGTTATAAATTAAAATGAATGAAAAATATAATCATTACAGGGGGCGCCGGATTCATTGGCTCACACGTTGTGAGGGAATTTGTAAAAAACAATCCTGAGAGCACCATCATTAACCTGGACGCACTTACCTACGCCGGAAATCTCGAAAACCTGAAAGACATCGAGAATGAACCCAATTATGTTTTCGAGAAAGCAGACATTACCCGGCCGGAAGAATTAAGGGCTGTTTTTGAAAAATATCAACCGGATGCAGTGGTGCATCTTGCAGCAGAAAGCCATGTAGACAGAAGCATCACAGATCCGATGGCTTTTATTAATACAAATGTAAACGGAACCGCTAATCTGCTGAATTTATGCAAAGAATTCTGGACGCTGAATCCGGATCATACGCATGGAAGATTTCCTGACGAAAAAAGAAAAAATCTTTTCTACCATATTTCTACCGACGAAGTTTACGGAAGTTTAGGCGAAACCGGATTCTTTCTGGAAACCACCTCTTACGACCCACAATCTCCTTATTCGGCTTCAAAAGCGGCTTCAGACCACTTGGTAAGAGCGTATGGAAACACTTACGGAATGCCTTTTATTGTATCAAACTGTTCAAATAATTACGGCCCGAATCATTTTCCTGAAAAGCTGATTCCTCTCTGTATTTCCAATATTATCAATGAAAAACCTTTACCAATTTACGGTGATGGTAAGTACACAAGAGACTGGCTTTTTGTGATTGATCATGCGAAAGCCATTCACCAGATTTTCAATGATGCTAAGACGGGTGAGACCTACAACATCGGAGGGTTTAATGAGTGGCAGAACATTGATCTGGTAAAGGAACTCATCAAACAAATGGATTCCAAACTTGGCAGGCCGGAAGGATACTCTGAAAAACTTATCACTTTTGTAAAAGACAGACCGGGACATGACAAACGTTATGCTATCGATGCTACCAAGCTAAACAAAGACCTCGGCTGGAAACCTTCTGTAACCTTTGAACAAGGCTTGGCAAAAACCATAGACTGGTATCTCGAGAATAAAGAATGGCTGGAAAATGTTACCAGCGGCGATTACCAGAAATATTACGAAAAACAATATCATTAAAACACAATAAAGATGAAAGGTATTATTTTAGCCGGTGGCTCGGGGACACGACTTTTCCCTCTTACCATTGCAGTCAGCAAGCAACTTATGCCCATTTATGACAAACCCATGATTTATTATCCGCTGTCAACTCTTTTATTGGCCGGCATCAAGGATATTCTGATCATTACAACCCCTCATGATCAGGAGGGTTTTATCAGGCTTTTGGGTGACGGCTCACACATTGGTTGTAATATACAATACATCGTACAGCCAAGCCCGGATGGTCTCGCTCAGGCATTTATTCTGGGAGATGAATTCATTGGAGATGATGCCGCAGCATTGGTTTTGGGTGACAATATTTTTTACGGTTCAGAAATGGGAACATTACTTAAAAACAAGACAAATCCTGAAGGCGGAGTCGTTTTTGCCTATCATGTCTCTGATCCCGAGAGATATGGAGTGGTAGAATTCGATGATGATTTTAAAGCAGTTTCTATTGAAGAAAAACCATTGAAACCAAAATCCAATTATGCTGTTCCGGGGCTGTATTTTTATGATAATGACGTCGTTGAAATTGCAAAAAACATCCAGCCTTCTGCAAGAGGTGAGCTTGAGATCACAGATGTAAACAATGTTTACCTTCATAAAGGGAAACTGGAAGTAGGAGTTTTAGACAGAGGAACCGCCTGGCTCGACACCGGAACCTTCGACTCGCTAAATGATGCTTCGGAATTTGTGCGGGTTATCGAAAAAAGACAGGGATTTAAGATCGGTTGTATTGAGGAAATTGCATTCAGGAATAAATTCATTAATGAAGAACAATTACTTAAAACAGCGATAAAATATGGAAAGAGCGGATATGGTGAATATCTGAAGAACCTTATTAATAAATAATGAATACCCATCATATTGTAAAAACTGTTGCTTTTTAGCAGCAGTTTTTTATTTGGCAAAGTAAATATTCATATTGTTTAAAACTTTTTTATCTATTAATGATAATTTTTTTCGAATAAAAGTGTAAGATATAATTAAAAAATATAAATTTGCAGTAAACTTTACACAAATGAATGAACCACAAACACCGTGGACCGAAATTATTGAAGCCAGGCATTCTTTATTCGATTTAAAACTTAAAGAGGTATGGAAATACCGGGATCTTATATACATGTTTGTAAAAAGAGATTTCATATCCAGCTTTAAGCAGACCGTTTTGGGTCCTGTCTGGTTTTTTATCAACCCTGTTTTCACTACCATTACCTATCTTGTTATTTTCGGAAAAATCGCCCGCTTATCAACTGACGGCGCTCCTCCTTTATTGTTTTATCTCTCCGGCGTTACGCTTTGGAATTATTTTTCATCATGCCTTCTGAGTACGTCTTCCACATTTGCAGGAAATGCCGGCATTTTCGGTAAAGTATACTTTCCAAGATTAGTAACTCCTTTATCTGTTGTTATTTCAAATTTAATGCGGTTCGGCGTCCAATTCTTTTTATTTCTCATAGTGTGGGGATATTATCTTTCAAAAAATGAAATACACCCTAATTTGTGGATACTGGCAACCCCCTTTCTGATCGTACTCATGGCTTTATTTGCTCTAGGAACCGGAATGATATTTTCTTCTCTCACCACAAAATATAAAGATATCAGCCTGCTTTTGGGATTCGGTGTTACTTTATATATGTATGCGACGCCCGTTATTTATCCTGCTTCAGCCTTACCTGGTTTCTTCAAAAAACTAGCTTTCTACAATCCGTTAACCGGAATTTTCGAATGCTTTAAATACGCATGGATTGGGATTGGGAATTTCTCGCCAATCATGCTTATTATTAGTACGGTTATTATACTGATGCTCTTACTGATTGGTATACTCACATTCAATAAAGTAGAGAAAACCTTTATGGATACGGTTTAAAATCATTATTAATTTTCAAATTGTAAATAATATGCTCGCTTTAAAAGCAGAAAACATATCGAAACAGTACAGAATCGGACAGGTAGGCACCGGAACACTATCCCATGACCTCAACAGAATGTGGCATAAACTAAGAGGTAAGGAAGATCCGTATCTGAAGATCGGGGAAGTAAATGACCGTACTATAAAAGGAGCGTCGGAATACGTCTGGTCTTTACGAAATATCAATTTCGAAATCGAACAGGGAGATGCGGTGGGAATTATCGGGAGAAATGGCGCCGGCAAATCGACCCTTCTAAAGTTGTTGAGTAAAGTCACCAAACCGACCACAGGAAAAATTTATTCCCGGGGAAGAATCGCTTCTTTGCTTGAAGTGGGAACAGGCTTCCATCCGGAGATGACAGGAAGAGAAAACGTCTTCCTGAACGGTGCCATATTAGGGATGACCAGAAAAGAAATTTCCCGAAAATTTGATGAAATTGTCGATTTTTCAGGGGTTGAAAGATATATTGACACCCCTGTGAAAAGATATTCTTCAGGAATGTATGTACGTCTAGCTTTTGCCGTGGCTGCCCACCTGGAATCGGAAATCCTGATCGTTGATGAAGTTCTGGCCGTAGGTGATGCAGATTTCCAGAAAAAATGTCTGGGGAAAATGAATGATGTGACAAAAGGAGACGGGAGAACGATCTTATTTGTGAGCCATAACATGACCGCCATAAAAGAGCTTTGCAACAAAGGAATTCTACTCAATCACGGGCAGATCGATTATCAGGGTGACATTCTAAAAAGCATTGTAGAATATCAAAAAAACAGCACTAAAGAAAGTTCTTACCGCTACAATGGTAATTTGGATGAAGCCATTGGCAATGAGAATATAAGAATAAAAGAGTTTTCCGTATCTCCTTCATGTGGAGAGCTGCTGCATATCGAATCAGGAGTCCATATTAAACTTGTGTTTCACAATTACTGCCGAAATATCAATCTCGACGCAACGTTTGAACTAAAAAACTATGAAGAACTGGTCATCTTTCACGTAGGAAAGTTGGTGTCTGCAAACAATGATTCAAAAATAGGAGAATATACTGTTGAATTTAAAATCCCGGCCGGACTTTTAAATGCCGGTAATTATTATTTCAAACTGTACTTCGGAAAGGATCAGAAAATTCTTCTTTTTGGAGTTGACAACTTTATCGGATTTGAAATAGAAAATATAAAAGTTGGAACAATGATGCATATTTATCCAGGCATAATAAGACCAAATTTTGAATATAAATTAAAAACACCATGATTCCTGAAAAAATACAACTTCCTAAAATATATGATAAAAGAGGGAACTTATCTTTTTTTGAACATCCCAATCAGTTACCTTTTGAGATCAAAAGAACTTACTGGATATACGACGTGCCTGGTGGAGAAGTAAGAGGAAGCCATGCTTTCAGAGAGCAGCAGGAATTTATCATAGCACTTTCAGGAAGTTTTGATGTGGTCATTCACGACGGAAAAGAAGAACAGAGATTTTCTTTAAACAGGTCTTACTACGGATTATATGTCCCAAAAATGTTTTGGAGAAGACTGGAAAATTTTTCTACAAATTCATTAGCGTTGATTGTTTCTGATAAACATTATAATGAACAAGATTATATAAGAGATTTTGAAGAATTTAAAAAGATAACCAATGAAAAATAATATTTCCGTATTCAATTGCAATATTATTGATTTAGGTAAAATCAGTTTTAATGAAGGCAATCTTACAGTTGTTGAAAATGATTCCTTATTTCCTTTTAGCGTAAAACGAATTTTTTATCTGTATGATATTACAGGAGGAGAAAACAGAGGTGCCCACTCTCATAGAGAATGTCACCAATTCCTCATTGCAGCAAGTGGGAGCTTTGAGATTTCCCTAGATGACGGCACATTCAAAAGACAGGTTTTCCTGAACCGCCCCAATATGGGATTACACATCCCTCCCGGAATCTGGGCTTCAGAGGTGAATTTCTCATCTGGAGCAATTTGTCTGGTGCTGGCTTCTCATTTTTATAATGAAGACGATTATATAAGAGATTACAATATTTTTAAAAATTCAAAATGACAAGTAATATCCATCATTTATCTGATGTTAGATCGCAAAACATCGGCACAGGTTCTGTAATCTGGCAATATTGTGTAATATTAGATAATGCGCAAATTGGCTGCAATTGTAATATTAACTGCCATGTTTTCATCGAAAATGATGTCACGATAGGAGATAACGTTACCATCAAATCCGGAGTACAGGTTTGGGATGGCGTAACCATCGAAGATAATGTTTTTATTGGTCCGAATGTGACCTTTACCAATGATCTTCTTCCACGTTCAAAACAATATCCTATCAAATTTAGCAAAACACTGATTAAGAAAGGGGCATCGATTGGTGCCAATGCAACTATAATTGCAGGAATTACCGTTGGGGAAAATGCTTTGGTAGGCGCAGGAAGTGTCGTAACGAAAAACATTCCGGATAATGAGATCTGGTTTGGAAATCCCGCTCAATTTCACAGGAAAGTTTCTAATGAATAAGTATTTTGATAAAAAACACAGACCAATGATTAAATTCCTCGATTTACAGAAAATAAATTTAGAGTATCAAAGTGAAATTGAAGCAAAACTCTTGCAGGTTTTCCGTTCCGGTTGGTATCTTATGGGACAGGAAGTTTCGGCTTTTGAAAGTAAACTTTCTAAATACATCGGCTCGAAGCATGCTATAGGAGTTGCCAACGGCCTGGATGCATTGCGCCTTATATTGAGGGCTTACCTGGAGATGGGAGTAATGAATGCCGGCGATGAGATCATTGTTCCTTCCAACACCTACATCGCTTCCATTCTGGCTATTTCAGACAATGGTTTGGTTCCGATATTGGTAGAACCTAACCTCGTAAGTTATAATATTGACTTAACTAAAATTGAAGAAAAGATGACATCAAAAACAAAAGGAATTTTGATTGTACATCTGTATGGAAGAGTAGTCTTCTCAAATGATTTGTTGCAACTTGCCAGAGATAAAAATCTAAAAATCATTGAAGATAATGCTCAGGCAATCGGCGCCGAGTGGAATGGTAAAAAGTCAGGTAATCTGGGAGACGCTGCAGGCTTTAGCTTTTACCCTGGTAAGAACCTTGGGGCTTTAGGAGATGCGGGGGCGGTTACCACCAACGATGATAATGTGGCAAAAACAATTAGGGCATTGGCCAATTATGGATCAGATCAGAAATATGTCAACATCTATCAGGGACTTAACTCCAGATTAGATGAGATTCAGGCAGCTGTTTTGGGAGTTAAATTAAAATATATTGATCAAGAAAATAGAAAAAGGAGAAAAATTGCAGAAAAATATATTTCAAAAATATCAAATCCAAAAATAATTCTTCCGGAAAATCCAGCTGATGAAAAAGAGCATGTCTGGCACCTATTTGTAATCAGAACAAAAAACCGTGATCATTTTCAAAAATATCTGACCGAAAATGGAATTCAAACTTTGATACATTATCCTATCCCTCCTCATAAACAGCAGGCTTATAAATACTTGAACAACATATCTCTTCCCATCAGTGAGAAGATTCACGGAGAAGTATTGAGTCTGCCGGTTTCCCCTTTAATGACCGATGAAGAAATTGACAGATTAATAGAGATTGTGAATCAATTTTAAGCTTTAATTCCGATAAAAGATAAATTAAAATCTTATGAATCAATTGCCTCTAGTTTCGATTTTATGCCTTAGTTATAATCAGGAACGATTTATCTCAGAATCTCTGGATAGTATAAAATTTCAGAGCTACAGAAATATTGAGATTTTAATCTGTGATGATTTTTCTGAAGATAAGTCTGTAGAAATAATCAATGATTGGATTGAAAACAATTCACACTTAAATATCACATTAATAAGACATTCAGAAAATCAAGGTATCTGTAAATCTTTAAACGAACTGCTGACATTCTCGAAAGGTAAATATATCATTACCATAGCACTGGACGATCTGATGGAATCTGATAAAGTGGAACGACATGTTAAAATACTTGAAAACTCTTCTCCAGATGAAGCTTTAGTATTTTCAAATGCCTACTTAATAGATGATCGTTCGGTACGTTATCAAAATACGTTTATCCCTTATTTTTATAAGTATTTAAGTATTGAGTCCGGAAATTTTTACGAAATATTGCTTAAAGATAATTTTATTCCCGCCATGTCATGTGTCACAAAATCTGCCTTGATAAAAGACATCGGAGGCTGGGACGAAACATTAACCTTTGAAGATTACGACATGTGGCTGAGGTTAAGTGAGAAATATAATTTCATCTATGATGATTATAGATCCTGCAGCTATAGAATGCATGCGACAAACTCCCATAAAAAGAAAGATTTTTTGAATGCTTCTTTTTTTGACATTTATCTAAAACACAAAGAACAGCCTGTCATGAAGAAGAAAATTTTACAGCTTATCCATCAGGCATATCAAGATAACAAACTGACAGAAAATCATAAAAATTACCTTAAAGAACTTGACAATAAAACACTTAAAGAAAAGCTGATTCTAAAGAATGCAGGGAGCTTCGCCTATAACACATTCCTTTTTCTTCAGAAAATTTATTATAAAAGCTAGTAAGAATATTTTAAAAACATAAAATGAAAACAAAAGCCCGCGCCATCGCCTATTACCTTCCTCAATATTATCCTATTCCCGAAAACGATGAATGGTGGGAAAAAGGTTTCACGGAATGGACAAATGTGACAAAAGCCCAACCGCTGTTTCCCGGCCACCACCAGCCGAACCTACCTACAGAATTAGGATTTTATGATCTGAGGGTTCCTGAAGTAAGAATACAACAGGCGCAACTTGCAAAAGAACATGGTATTGAAGGGTTCTGCTACTGGCATTACTGGTTTGGCGGCGGCAAAAAAATTCTGGATCGGATTTTTACGGAAGTCCTGGGAAGTGGAAGTCCTGATTTCCCATTCTGCCTTGCCTGGGCCAATGAAACATGGAAAGGCATCTGGCACGGACTGGAGAATCAGATTCTTGCGGAACAAAAATATCCCGGAACGGAAGATTATATCAATCATTTTTATGAACTCTTACCGGCATTTCAGGATAAACGATACATTCGTGTACATAATAAGCCTGTGTTTATTATTTACAAACCATTCGACATACCTGATCTGAGCTTTTTTATGGATCTTTGGAATTCTTTAGCCGCCAAAAATGCCCTGGAAGGGATTTATTTTATAGGCCACCTGTTTGATTTCAGAAGGTGCCACGAACTTTTAGAACTCGGAGTAGATGCGGTAAATTTGGTCCGGATGAATGAAGTCCAGCGGCAACTGCCAATACCAAAGCTTAGTATACTCGAAAAATTTAAATATAAACTGAAAAATATTCCGACTGACCTGCCGGTATACGAATACAAGGATGCCATAACCGTTCTGCTGGGGAATGAAGCTAAAGAGAACAATATCATCCCTACCGTCTTTCCAAACTGGGACCATTCGCCCCGAAGCAAAGGGAAAACATTGATTCTCCATGATTCTAATCCAGAATTATTCAGAAAGCATATACAGGAAGCCATAAAACTTGTAGAAGACAAACCGGAGGGTGAAAACATTATTTTCATCAAGTCCTGGAATGAATGGGCGGAAGGGAATTATCTGGAACCAGATCGAAGATACGGCAGAAAATATCTGGAAGTATTGAAAGAAGAAAACACAATATAAATGACCATTACTGTAATCATACCGGTTTATAACGCCGAAGATTTTATTAGAAAGGCCGTAAGTTCCGCGATCCAGTTCCCGGAAGTAAGAGAAATACTGCTGATTGATGACGGTTCAGAAGATAATTCTCTGCACGTCTGTTTAGAAATCGCGAAACAGCATGCTGCAGTAAACGTTGTTCAGCATGCAGATCAAAAAAACCACGGCGTATCCGCTACGAGGAATCTGGGGATCGATCTGGCAACTTCCGAATTCATTGCTTTTCTCGACGCAGATGATTATTATCTTCCCAACAGGTTCGATGCCGAAAGAGAATATTTCAAAGACCCTAAAGTCGAGGGGGTTTATGGTGCTATTTCTACAGAATTTTTAACAGAAAAAGGGAAGCAAGTATACCTGGAAAAATTTGTTACCGATGGCCTTACCACAGTTTACCAGGAAGCTGAAGGAGCTGATGTTTTCAGAGGATTATCCGAAATCAATAAGGATCATGGTACATTTTTTTCCATGATTGCCCTCACCATAAGGAAAACAGCTTTAAAAAGAACAGGGTTGAGACTTAATGAAAAGCTGAAAATCAGTGAGGACAAAGATTTTATAGTTAAGCTTTCTTACCTGGCCTATTTGAAATCAGGTTTTATCAACAGTCCGGTTGCCGTACGCACTGGACATGAAAATAACACAATTACCAAAATAAGGAATTATTCCTCAGATTACTTTTATCATCAGTCGCTCATTTTTGAGTCACTCTACAAATGGGCAAAAAAACAAAAAAAAATGCCTTCAAAAGCTCTTGAAATTTTCAGGTACAAATACTTGTCCTCGAAAATCGCCTCAATGAAAGGCATGATGAAATATTTAAATTATATCAGATATACAATATTCAATCCTCTACTTTTAAAGACCAGATATCGTTATTATGCCCTCAAAAACAACCCTTGATATCTTGAAAATATAAACTTAAAAAACACAGATTATGATTATTGGAAACGGCATGCTGGCCCATGCATTACGAAAATACGACAGAGCGGAAATTCTGTTTTTTGCTTCCGGAGTTTCAAATTCACTGGAAACAGACCGCAGTGAATTCCGAAGGGAAATTGCACTTTTAAAGTCCGTTTCAGATCAGCACAAAGATAAAAAAATGGTTTACTTTTCAACCTGCAGCATTTATGATAGTTCTAAATCTGAAAGTCCTTATGTGCAGCATAAAATCGAGATTGAAAAACTTATTTCTGAGATCTCAACTGATTTTGCCATTTTAAGAATAGGGAATGCCGTCGGGAATGGCGGAAATCCTAATACTTTGATCAACTTCCTGAAAAATGCCATTGAAAAGAATACTAAAATTACGCTGCATAAACATGCGGGAAGAATATTGGTAGACGCTGATGATATTGCAGAATTTACACATTCCTATTTAAATAAAATTAATAATCAGTGTATTGATTTTGCTTACCCTTATCAGTTTACACCACTCGAAATCGTATTGAGTATGGAAGAATATCTCGGCAAAAAAGCAGATTATGAAACGATAGATGAAGGAGCCAGATATGATATGGAATTCCGCCAGATCGTCAGAGATTATTTCAAAAATATAGCCCCGTCCGATTACCTGAAAAAAATTTTTAAAAGCTACCTATAGAGGAGCTCAATATAACGATCAATAAATATATTATATGTGCGGAATAGCAGGAATCATCGCCAATAATGCTCGTAACTATAAAGAAGAGCTGCAAAAAATGACCGGGGCCATTGCCCACAGAGGTCCCGATTCTTCACATTGTGAATTTTACGAAAATGCTGCTTTGGGGCATCGCAGGCTATCCATTATTGATTTGTCGGAAACAGGTAAACAGCCGATGTTTTCACAGACCAAAAAAGAATGCATTGTTCTGAACGGCGAAATCTACGGCTATCAACAAATTAAATCGAATTACGCTGAATATGCCTATCAAGGAACTTCAGACACGGAAGTCATTCTGGCCATGTACCAGAAGAAGCAGGAAAAACTCATTCAGGACCTTCCCGGGATGTTTGCTTTCGCCGTCTGGGACAATGAAAAACAGCAGCTTTTCTGCGCCAGGGACCGATTTGGCGAAAAGCCTTTTTATTATGCTGTAGGAAAGAATAATGAATTTATTTTCGCGTCGGAAATCAAGGCGATTCTGGCATCCGGCCTTGTATGCCCGAAGGTGAATCAGGAGGCTCTTTCACATTATCTCAAGCATGGCTATGTGAATTCTCATCACAGCATTTATGAAAACATAAAAACCTTACCACCCGCCCATCAGCTGATCTGGAAAAACGGAGAAATTTCCGTTTCAAGATATTACAGTCTTCCGCCAAACGACCGTATTTTGAATCTTTCTGAAGCGAAAGAAGAATTTACCTATCTTTTAAAAAAAGCAGTTCAAAAGCAACTTGTAGCAGATGTGAAAGTAGGAAGTTTCCTCAGTGGCGGACTGGATTCTTCATCTATTGTCGCAATGATTGACCGTTTCATTCCTCATCAGACAACTATAAGTTTCGGCTATGATCACGAAGAAAGCGAGCTGAAATATGCAAAAGAAATTGCCTTAAAATATCAGACCGGTCATATTGAAGTACACGAAAAGAAAAAAGATCTGGCTGCTTCATTGCTGAAAATATCTCCCTTTTTTGATGAACCTTTTTCGGATATATCTTTCATTCCGCATTTTGAGATTTGCAGAAGCGCAAGGGAAACCCTAACGGTTGTTCTGTCCGGTGATGCAGGAGATGAACTTTTTGGAGGATACGATTTTTACAGGGTGGAGAATCTTTTGCGGAACCATTTCAGTTATAAAAATATCATCGCAAAATTTGGTTTACAGCTTTATCAGAAACTGAGACCTGTTTCTTTTGTGACACAAAAAAATCTGGAATATCACAATCTGCTTGATTTTCATCAGAATTTTGTAAGAAATGCTTTTAATCAAGAAGAAAGAACGGCTTTGGGGGTTACGGAAAACTACCGCCAGCCTTTTAGTTTCTGCCCGGATCCGGATTCTCTCAATGATATAATGAGAGCAGATCTTGAAGGATATGTTCCGGGAAATATGATGGTAAAGTCCGACAGGATGGCCATGGCCAATTCTCTGGAAGTAAGAACTCCCTTTCTTGATGTTGATTTTGCCGAGTTCTGCATTCAACTTCCTGAACAGCTAAAGATCAATAACGATAACGATAAAATTATTCTCAGAGAAGCAATGGGTTCTTACTGGACAGAAGCTGTCCGAAGAAGGAAAAAACAAGGTTTTGGAATGAGCGTAAAAAACTGGTTTGAAGAAGAAAACCTCGTTAATCTTTCAAATAACCTTTTACATGATCCTGGTCAGAAAATTTTCAACTTTATTGATTTTAAAGCAACGCAGAAATTCCTTAACGAAGATCATAAGCATTGGAATTTGCTACAGCTAGCACTTTGGGCACACAACAACAAAAAATATCTATAATGCTTACTATTTCTGTCATTATTCCGGTTTACAATGCAGCGCTGTTTTTAGAAAAATCGGTACAATCTGCTCTGCAATTTAATGAAGTAAAGGAAATTTTATTGATTGAGGATCAGTCAACCGATAATTCGCTGGAAATTTGTCAGAAACTAGCTTCAGAAAATTCCGGAATCAAATTATTTCAACATGCTGACAAAGGAAATCATGGTGCGGGAGCCTCAAGAAACCTGGGAATTGAAAAGGCAACCTGTGATTTTATTGCGTTTCTGGATGCTGACGATTATTATCTGCCCAACAGATTTGATGCTGAAAAAGAAATTTTAAAAGAGACAAAGATTGACGGAGTCTTTGGGGCCATTGGCGTTGAATATCTCACGGAAAAAGGCCGTCAGGAATTCCAGGAAAAATTTAAGAACGTATCACTTACCACCGTAAATTATGCAGCTGAAGGAGAAGAGGTCTTCAGAGGCTTGCTGGGACTTACTCCAAGAATCTTCGGTACGTTTTTTCATCTGAATGCACTTACCGTAAGAAGATCGGCAGTGGAAAAACACAGATTGCGATTTAACGAAAATCTGCGTGTACATCAGGACTCTGATTTTAATATAAAGCTTTCTTATTTCTGCCATTTAAAGTCGGGCATCATTGATAAAGCTATTGCAGTAAGAGGTGTCCACGACCACAACAGAATTACCAAGATCATTCCGTATTCTTCTCAATATAATGCGAGACAGCTGATGTTGTGGCAATCCCTCTACAATTGGGCGGTTACCAACAATTTACCTTCAGCATATAGCAAAAGAATTTATTTAAGTTTTAAATCTTTTGACCTTTCTCAAAAAAAGGGTTTCACAAAATATGTGAATATCATTTGGGAAGCTGTAAAGAATTATAAAATATTAAAAACAAGATACCGATACCATTACTATAAATAATTATCATGAAAATTTCTGTTATCATTCCTGTCTACAACGCAGAAAAATATGTCACGCAGGCCGTGAAATCTGCGCTTCAGTTTCCTGAAGTTTCCGAAGTCATTCTGATTGAAGATAAATCGCCGGATCATGCCCTGCAAGTTTGCGAAAAATTATCGAAGGAGAATGAAAGAGTAAAACTCTATCAGCATCCCGACAAAGAAAATCACGGAGCCGGTCCTTCAAGAAATCTGGGAATTGAAAAAGCAACCGGTGACTTCATTGCTTTCCTAGATGCCGACGATTATTATCTGCCTAACAGGTTTGATGCAGAAAAAGAACTTTTGAAAAATTCCTTTGTTGAAGGAGTATATGGTGCCTTGGGAGTCCATTATTATTCAGAAAAGGCCAGAAAAGACTATTACAAAGTTTTTGGCAATCGTTTGACTACTGTGTACAAAAAACATCATCCTGATGAGGTTTTCCCAGGACAGCTCGGCATGAGGGGTAGTTTCGGGCTGATTCATCTGGACACTTTAACGATTCGTAAAAATGCTTTAGATAAATTAAATCATCTTTTTAAAAAAACATTGAGATTACACCAGGATTCCGAATTTCTTTTCAGATTGTCATTTTATGCGCATCTTTATCCCGGCATTTTGGACCATGCTGTTGCCATGAGAGGCGTACACGAAAATAACAGGATCACACAGGTTGATACTAAAAAAATAAACCCCGCCACCACGAGGGTTCTGCTATGGAAAGAAATCAACGAGTGGGCAAAAGATGAAGAGACAATTCCGGAAGACATCAGACTTCATATTCAAAGGATGGCCCGTAGCTTTGAGATTGCCATGGCGCCATTCTGTAAGAAATGGATGATGATTTTAAAATACCTGGTAACCGATTATCACGGCATTCGTTCCGGCCTGTACAACATCAACTTCAGACATGATTTATTTTAAATTACCTGAACTTTATTTTCTTTAAATAATCCCTGGCCGGCTTTTCAATAAACCGGTAAAAAATTGCTGAAACAACCATTAATACCAAGATATAAATCCAAAATACGGTATTGCTCTCGTACACCTGAAAGTGATCCCATAAAACCGACCTTAAAATGTGCAGCACCGGAATATGAACGATATACATTGCATAACTGATCTCTCCGAGAAATTCTAATGGTTTTAATGAAAATATTTTTGTCAGAACCCCATTATTGCAGGAGATCAGATAAATTAGCGGAACAAAAAGAACCGCCATAAGACCATTATGAAAATTCAGCGGAATGAGAATTAATGATAATAAAATCCCTGCGAAAATTAAAATAACGGCAATATCATGATTTTTCGCCTTCCTGTTTTTCACGAAAAATAAGCCTGCCAGATTCCCTATCAGAAACTCATTAATGTGCCACAGCGGAAAATAGTGGCTGAATTCATGACTCATCGTATGGGGACCTTTATAGGCCAGGGAATTCACATAAAGATTGGTGAAAAACTGTGTTCCTACCCAGATTAAGATGGCAATAATCCATATGCTTTTATTGCCTTTTGAATAGAAATAATTGTACAGCCACGGAAAAAGAAGATAGAACAAAAATTCTACAGAGATCGACCAGCCCGGGAAATTAAGCACCAGGGCTTTTCCCGGGATCCAGCTCTGAATACCCAACAGATACAAAAGACATTTATAGATACTGAAATCAGTGTACCTGGTCAGAAAATACAGCAGCAATCCTAAGACATACAAAGGATAAATTCGCGCCAGCCTGTTCCTGTAATAATCTTGATAATTAATACTTACCTTATGATGGTAGGCCACGATCATAATAAAACCGGAAAGAATAAAAAAATAACTCACCCCGACATTTGCTCTGAGAAAAATATCGGAAACATATCTGATTTTATATAAAAATAAATCTTTATTAAAATGAGAAATAACGATCGCCATGGCAGCGACAAAACGGGTAAAAGTGATCTGACCTATTTTCACGGGTCAAAAATACATTTAAAAGTTATTATTTTACAAAAACACCAATGTATTTTCCTTCATATTGCACAACGGTGGTCTGGATCTTATTTTTTTCGCAAAAGTCCTGATAGGCAGAATTGTCACCAATATCATCACTGATAAATACTGCACCCGGCTTTAATCTCTTATACACTTCATCATAAGCCCACATTCTCCCGTTATAGCTCTTATCCGAATCATAATGGAAAACATCCGGAGAAGGGTTTTCGGCGAAAATTTTGGGCAAAGATTCTTTATCCGCAAAACGGAATAATTTCCAATGATTTTGAAGCTGTTCCGGAACAACACAGCCTACATACTGATCTCCGTCCTGCGCAAGATACGGCATATCTGAGCTGTATAAAGTTCCGCCTCTCTTTTCCAGAGAAAGCAAAGCTGCGAGCGACGACCACCCGTATGCCACGCCTGTCTCCAGAACATACTGTGCTCTGGTAAATTCGCAGGCATAATAAATGAGTTCAAGCGCACCCGCCCCGCCCATTTTTATGGGACATTCTTTTTCTTTGCGGTATGCTTCCTGTAAGATTTCAGCAAATTGCTTTCTGAAATCCTCAATATCCATTGAAAAAAGTTTTAATACCGCTTCTTTCTGGGAAATGGCTACCGATGCAGCCCAGGAATTTGTTTTTTCTTTTCCCTTGAATGCACTTTTCCGGTTTACGGTATTTTTAATGATTTTTCGTCCTAGCTCGGGATAGAGACCTGGCCTTTTGAGATAAGCCACAAATGTTTTGAGAACTGTCGATATTTCAGTCATTGTGTTAAATTTAAAAACAAAAATATATATTTTTTTTAATTACACAAAACTATTATATTTGTAATGCAAATATGACGAAAAATTTACACCGATGATGTTCAATATCCTTGAAAAAATCCAGAGAAGAGGCCAGATCTCCCTGCTTAGAAAACACAAAAAAGTGTCTCTTAACGACCTCAAATTGGGAAATTACAATTATTTCTCACTTGACCCCGACATTACAATCCTGAATATAGAAAATTCTGCATCTTTAAGAAATTTCATTCATATTTTCATGGGCAAAAAAGCATCACTTGAGATTGGTGAAAATTTTTTCATGAATAATTTCTGCTCGATCAATTGTCTTGATAGCATTACCATAGGAAACAACACCTTATTCGGGGAAAATGTAAAACTGTACGACCATAATCACCGCTATGAAACCTCTCATAACTTTAAGGTTTTTTCTAATGAATTCAACACCGGAGCAATCACGATAGGCGACAACTGCTGGCTTGGAAGCAATGTCACTGTTCTTAAAGGGGTAAACATAGGCAATAACTGCATCATAGGTGCCGGCTGTGTGATCCATAAAGATATTCCACCCAATACCGTCATAATGAATCATCAGGAACTGATCAGCAAGAGTATCTGATTTTGTTTATTCCCAATCTAAAAACACAAACAATGAAATTTTCGATACTTATTGCCAATTACAACAACGGTAAATATTTTAAAGACTGTTATCAGTCTATCCTTGATCAGAAACACCTCAATTGGGAAGCCATAATCCTCGACGATGCTTCGACCGATGATTCTGTGGAAGTCATCACTGAAATGGTGGGAAATGATAAGCGGTTCAGAATTTATCAAAATGAAACCAACAGCGGAGTCGGTGTTACCAAAAGTAAACTTATAGAACTGGCACTAGGGGAAATATGCGGTTTTGTTGATCCTGATGATGCGATACTTCCCACGGCCATATCTTCGTGCATAGAAGTTTACGCCAAAAAACCGGGTGTAGTACTTACCTATTCGCTCTTTATGATGTGTGATGAAAAGCTTGCCCCTCAAAAAGTTTTCAGGCAGGGAAAACAGGTGGTCAACGGATCTCCTTACTTCTTTAACAATCCTATTGAAATCGCTCATTTTGTGACCTTCAAAAAAGAAATCTACGACCGAACCGAAAAGATGAACCCCGCTATGAAAATCGCAGAAGACCAGGACCTTTATCTTAAAATGTATGAAAAAGGAAAGGTCTGCTTCATCAATGAACCCAACTATCTCTACCGGATGCATTCCGGCGGGATTTCGCAAAATGAGAACAAAACGAAATCAAGGGAATATTTTGCTCAAGTGATTTTCAATGCGATGAAACGGAGAAATTTAAAAAGCATTAACGGAAAACCTGTCCCGGACGAATTCAGAAATGCCGATGAAATCTACCAATTTATTGATTATCAGAGGAGCTTTCTTTCAAAACTAAAAAGAAAGATGGTCATTTTTATCCAGCAAATTTTTTGATGAATGATTAAAAAAGATAAAATAAAAGTCCTGTTCAGGCATCGCTCCATGGAAATGGGAGGTGTGGAAAAAGTCGTTTTGAGTATGCTCAACAACCTCAGCAGAGAAAAATTTGAGCTTACGATATGCCTCAATATGAACCAGGGTGAGTTGCGGAACGAATTTCCGCCGCATGTACGAAAAGTATATCTCACAGAAGGCAGAGAAGATCTGTCAAAAAATCCCCTGGTCCGGAAGATACAGTTGGCCATAAGAAGACTGAAGCTTAACAGGGCTAAAAAAGATCCTTCCATAGCTGACCGCATCCTCAAAGACCTGTTTGACGTTGAAATTGCAACAACCTATGCGGTTTACGAAACCGTACTTCATTCAAGCAATAAAAACTCAAAAAAAATTGCCTGGCTGCATTCTGATCTTACCCTTCCCTCGTTCGATCCTTACCGTGAAAATATTTTTCAAAGCATGCAGCAGTTTGATTATATCATCTATGGCTCGCAGCAGTGTAAAGATATTTTAGACGAGAAATATCCCAACGTACAATTTCCTCCCGGAAAAGTGATACTCAACGCCATTCCTATTGAAGAAATTAAGGAAAAAGCACAGGCTTTCCTGCCTCAATTTAAAAAGGTTCCCACATTTGTTTCAGTGGGCAGACTTGATATCAGAAAAGGATACAGAACACTTCTTGAAGCTCATCATCGACTTTTAGCAGACGGCTACATGCATCATATCCACGTAATCGGTAACGGGGAAGACCACGAAATACTTTCCAGGAGGATTGAAGAGCTGGGAGTAGAAAGTTCATTTAAGCTTCTCGGCACCCTTATGAACCCTTATCCTTATGTAAAAAATGCAGATTTCTACATCATGTCTTCAGAAAGTGAAGGCTGGCCGCTGATCATTGCTGAAACACTTATCCTCCGGAAACCGATTGTAGCAACAGCGGTAGGCGGTATCCCCGAAATGATTGAGCACGGAACAACAGGATTCCTGACGGAATATTCTCAGGAAGGCCTTTATCAGGGCATTAAGGAGTTTCTTACCAATAAAGATCTGATCGGAAACATTCAAAAAAACCTGATCGATATTGAACGTAAATTCGACAGTAAAGAAATTTTTGAGGCTGTAGAAAAAATCATTGAAGATCTGGCTGACAAAAATAAATAACAATACTTAAAACAAATTGATGAACAAGAAAAAAATCCTGATCCGTATTGGCTCTCTGCGTCATGGCGGGGCAGAAAAAGCGCTGATCAACTTTTTAAAAAATATTCCTGCGGACAAGTATGAGATTGATCTTTTACTCAATCTGTATTCCGGGCAGTATATTGATGAAGTTCCAACGTGGGTCAATGTGTATTATCTCATCAGAGGAGAAATGATCACCACCAACAGAATTCAGGATATTCCTGTAAAAGTGGTGCGGGTTCTCTACCAGAAGATATTCCTGCTATTTCCCTCACTGCTCTACAGGATCATTTTAAAAGGAAAGCAATACGACGTTGAGCTGGGAGCCATTCACGGAATATATAAAGAGATTCTTTCAAGCCCTCGGAAACATTCAAAAAAAATCATCTGGATACAAAACGACATTTTTAGTTTAAAAGAATATACGCCGGATATCATCCGTCAATTCTTCAGGTTTAATAAGATCATGGTCATTTCCAATAAGCTGGAAGAAGAAATACTAAAGCTGGCTGATAGTGAAAAAGAGAGACAATCTGTGGTTAAAATCTACAATCCGATAGACCGGAATGACACCTTACAAAAGGCGAATGCTTTTATTGAGGATATGCCTTTTAATAATTCCGGGCTTCCGCTTTTTATCTCGGTGGGGACCGTCTATCCACAAAAAGGATATGACAGACTTCTGTATGTTCACAGGAAACTATGGGAAGACGGATTTCATCATCATCTCGTCATTATCGGGGATGGTTACGATTTTGAAAATATGAAAAGTTTGATTGATAAATTAAACATCGCACAAAGCGTAAAGATGCTGGGCTACCGGAGTAATCCTTATCCATATCTCCGGCAATCGGATTTTTATATCATGTCTTCACGTCATGAAGGCTTTCCTACGATTATTGCGGAAGCGCTCCTATTGGAAAAACCTGTTTGCGCCACCGATATTTCAGGTATAAAAGATCTTCTGCAGGATGGAAAGCTGGGGATTATAACTCCCAATTCAGAAGAGGGAATTTACGATGGAATGAAAAAACTCATAACAGAAAAATATCTTTCGGAAAAGTACAAATCGGCGATCCAGAGTACTCAGCTTCCGTTTGTGCTGGAAAAATCCGTACAGCACCTTCAGGAAATCATTGATCATCTTTAAATCAAATACGATGTCGTATTCACTTATTCAAAAAGATTTTTACCGTGAAAGCGGAAAATGGCTATCCGGCGCACAGATCATAACAAAATGTATTAATCCGAACCTGCATTTTATCTACATTTTAAGGAAAGCACAGAAATACAGTAAAACCCCATTGATCCGTATATTTTGGAGATTGGTTTTAAGACATTACCAGATTAAATACGGCTACCAGATCTACCCCGAAACAAAAATCGGAGAAGGTTTTTATATCGGGCATTGGGGCGCATTGGTCATCAATCCGAAAGCGAAGATCGGCAAGAACTGCAATATTGCGCAGGGTGTCACCATCGGGCAGCAAAACCGGGGCAGAAATGCAGGCTTTCCGGTCATCGGTGATGAAGTGTGGATCGGTACCAACGCCGTCATTGTAGGAGGGATCACCATAGGCGATAATGTTTTGATTGCTCCGAATGCTTATATCAATTTCGATGTTCCATCACATTCGGTGGTGGTGGGAAATCCCGGAACGATTTATCCATCGGAAAATGCTACGGAAGGATATATTAATCATAAGGTTTGATAATTTAATATTGATTTTTTGCGAATTGTTCGTAATTTTAACAACGTGTTGTAATGAATCATCCATTGTTGACAGGATTAAGATTATATATTCACCGCTGAAATTATTCAAAATTGATAGCAAGCATGATTTTAAGCATATTTTAATATTAAACTTTGTTAAAAGTATTTGCTTTTTCATCAAATATTATATTTTTGCAGTGTTATTGATTTAGTCTATTGATTTTAAAAATAATTTACACGAAATAAATAATTATAAATAGTTAAATTATGTCACAATCGTACGAAGTTATTTTTGAAAACAACAGAAAATGGGTAGAATCCAAGCTGGCAGACAACCCGGATTTCTTTCATGATCTGGCCAAGACCCAGAACCCCGATTATTTATACATCGGATGTTCAGACAGCAGGGCCACCGCGGAAGAACTGATGGGAGCCAAGCCCGGTGAAGTATTCGTTCACAGAAATATTGCCAATATCATCAATACTTTGGATATGAGTTCCACAGCCGTCATTCAATACGCTGTAGAACATCTGAAAGTAAAGCATATTATCATCTGCGGACATTACAACTGCGGCGGCGTAAAAGCAGCCATGACCCCGGAAGATCTCGGATTGCTGAATCCCTGGCTGAGAAACATCCGCGATGTTTACAGGCTTCATCAAAGCGAGCTCGATTCTATCGAAGACGAGGATAAACGTTATGACAGGCTTGTAGAGCTGAATGTTCAGGAGCAATGTATTAACGTTACCAAAATGGCCTGTGTGCAGGAAAGATACATCCTGGAGGAGTATCCTGTCGTTCACGGGTGGGTATTTGACCTCAGAACCGGTAAGATTATTGATCTGGAGATTGATTTTGAGAAGATCCTCAAAGACATCCAGAAGATCTATAACCTAACAGGTTCCGACTGGGTGATGAGCAGAAAGACCAAATAGTTTTTCTAAAAAAAGTGTGAAATGAAACTTTGGAGTATTATTACATTATTGTTTTTCCTTAATTTTACGGCTTTACCGGGTATTGCCTCGGTTTTCGGCTGGGATCTTCAGGGAACGAATGTCGTGATCAGCGAAGAAGAACCGCATTCTCATCCTTCCTCTTTCATTGTTTACGAAAAGACCCTTCCAAAACCACTGGATGTATTCGATTACCTTCAATTTTTCGAAACGTCCCTGGAAGCACGATCTTTTGTGCCGGTAGATGATTCCTTTCATCTGTCGCCTTTATTAACCATATTTTCTCCGCCTCCGGAAGCTTAATTATTATAGTCAGATTTTTTAATGCCTATTCATATCATTTTTGATATCGGATACCCATGTACTATTTTAAATTAAATTTCCAATCTTAAGCAGCTGATTTATTGAAGCATACATAAATCAGGTGTATTCACAGCAGTTTGACATCATGAAAAAAACATCATTAATAGGAGGAATAAAGGAGAATTTCCCTTCAGGACTCGTTGTATTTTTAGTAGCGCTTCCTCTTTGTTTAGGAATTGCGCTGGCATCGGGAGCTCCGCCCTTATCCGGAATTATTGCCGGTATTGTGGGAGGTCTCGTGATCGGCTCTATCAGTAACTCAAACATTTCGGTATCGGGACCGGCCGCAGGTTTAACGGCCATCGTTCTTACGGCGATCACAGACCTGGGTGCATTCAATATTTTTCTTTGTGCAGGGATCATTGCCGGAGTTATCCAGTTGGTCTTAGGTTTTATAAGGGCAGGAAGTATTTCCAACTACTTTCCCAATAATGTTATTGAGGGAATGCTTGCCGCCATCGGGATCATCATTATTTTAAAGCAGATTCCGCACGCTCTGGGATTCGATAAAGACTACGAAGGACACCAGTCTATTTTTGACAACGGGCTGAACTTCGGATATTTCTCGGAATTATTTGGCGCTGTTCATCCGGGAGCCATTATCGTGACCCTGGTTTCCGTAGCCATATTGATTATCTGGGATAAAGTCTATGCTTTAAGGAGGATTAAAATGCTTCCGGGCGCCTTGGTTGCCGTAGTAGCAGGAATTGTCCTCAATGAGATCTTTAAAATGACAGGGAGCTCACTGGCGATTCAGACCCAGCACCTGGTATCTCTACCGGTTCCGCAGTCTCTGGATGACTTTAAAAACCTGATCACCTTTCCGGATGTTACAGGATTTACCAATCCGAAGGTATGGATAGCCGGTGCTACTATTGCTATCGTGGCCTCCATTGAGACGCTTCTTTGTATTGAAGCCTCCGACAGGCTCGATCAGCAGAGAAGAATTACAGATACCAATCTTGAGCTTAAAGCCCAGGGAATCGGAAATCTGGTCAGCTCATTTATCGGCGGCCTTCCCATGACTTCCGTGGTGGTAAGAAGCTCTGCCAATGCCAATGCGGGCGCTACTTCGAAAATATCAGCCATCATCCATGGCGTTCTTCTGTTAATTTGTGTTTTATCGATTCCGGTCATCTTAAATCTTATTCCTTTAGCGACTTTGGCCGCAGTATTGATCTTAGTGGGATACAAGCTGGCCAAGCCTGCGACCTTCAAGCACTTCTGGCATTTGGGTAAATTCCAGTTTATCCCTTTTGTCGCTACGGTGATTGCCGTGGTAGCGACCGATCTGCTGAAAGGCGTAGGAATAGGACTTGCCATCTCTGTTTTCTATATTCTGCAGGGAAATATGAAGAGAGCTTATTATCTGAGCAGGGAAAAACTGGATGATGCAGACGGAATCACGATCAAACTGGCTGAGGAAGTTTCATTCCTCAACAAAGCGGCCATCAAGAAAACATTGAAAAATATCAAACCCAACTCTACCGTCATCATTGATGCCAGAGGAACATCGTATATAGCGACCGATGTGTTGGAAATGATACAGGATTTCGCCAATATCAGGGCCAAAGAAGAAGATATCCATGTAGAGCTTCTGGGTTTCAGAACATCATACAAAGACTATGAGAGAGACGAAGATTCTCACATTGTCGTAACCCATAAAAGAGCAATGTAAAGCGCATTGTTTAATAATTTTTTTAACTTTAAAAATATAAACAGATTATATGAAAGCACATACTCACGAAACTCAGTCTACCATTACTCCTGAAAAAGCATTAGAATTTCTAAAGGAGGGAAACCAGAGATTTGTAAACAACCTGAAAGCCAACAGAGACCTCCTGGAGCAGGTTAATGCTACCCGTGAAGGGCAATGGCCGTTTGCAGTGGTTTTAAGCTGCATCGACAGCCGTACCTCCGCAGAGCTTATTTTTGACCAGGGTCTTGGGGACATTTTCAGCATCAGGATCGCCGGGAATTTTGTGAACCAGGATATTCTGGGATCGATGGAGTTCGGATGTAATGTGGCGGGCTCCAAACTGGTCGTCGTATTGGGACATACAAAGTGCGGCGCACTAAAGGGAGGCCTGGACGCGGCACAAATCGAAGGACTGGGAATGGATAACCTGAACCACCTGATCAACCATTTCGATCCGATTATCAAAGAAGTGATGGAGGAAGGCGAAGAGCGCTCGTCAAAAAACAACTCACTTTTAGAAAGGCTGAACCACCAGAATGTAAAAAGTGCCATCGAAGATATCCGTAAGCAAAGCACAACCCTCAGAAAGCTTGAGCAGGAAGGGAAAATCAAAATCGTAGGGGCCAATTATGATGTGGAAACCGGAGCGGTAAGCTGGTTATAAGCATGATCCCAATCATAAGGGTTATTCAGAAAAATATGTTAAGTTAGATAGATTGGAAATTAAATTTTTAAAAGTACATCATAAGGCCATCGTCATTGATGGCCTTTTTCTTATCAAGCACCCCGGAATCCTGCTAAACCCACCCATTCACTGGTGGCTTCGACTCCGCTCAGCCACCGGTTGTAACGTAGGTATTTGTTATCTAAAACCGACTGCTTCCAATTCCCATGCTGCGGAGGGGTGGCGGAAATTCCACAGGAATTTGCGACGGGGTTTATGACGCGGCCATACGTGAAGCCACCAGTCCTTAAGCTTCGTCTCCCGGTGGCTTCGACTCCGCTCAGCCACCGGGCACTGGAAGCAGCAATCCCGCAATCTTTCTCAAACCACCCCACCAAAAATTCTTTGAATTTTTGTCGCCCCTCCAGAGGAGGGGAATTTTCCTACTGTCTTCTTACGGTGGACTTTATAGTTACTGTTACCAGGAAAATGGTGGTCTCTGTTGAGTGGTGGCTGAGGCTCTCGAAGCCACCAGTCCTTACACTCAGCCACAAAAAAACTCCGGCCGGGAAAGTTCCCGGACCGGAGTCAACACAGTTGATGAAAAAACCATCTCCAGGATGGAATATTTTTGTGCTAATCTAAACCTCAATACAGTATAATATAATTTCAGTATTAGGATAGGTTTGTTAGAACAAGCCGGTTGCCTGCTCCCTTGCAAACCTCTTGCAAGCCTCCTTGCAAGATCCTTACACGCCTCCTTGCAAACCTCTTGCATGCACTGATGCAATCCGCTTGTTATTCTACGGCTAATTCTCTCTCAAAGGTTGCGACGCGAGGTTCCTTTAGAATAATACTGCCTGCATATTGCGTTATGATCTCTATTCTATAAGTTCCTGCTGCTAATTCAGGAATCACGACGATAAGCTCCGAAGGATTATTGGTCACGATATCACTGGCTTCTACTTTAGTTGTTTCCTGTGAAGCGGCGTTGACGAAGAATACACCCACCGAAGGGTCTTCGCCTGTTACCTTAATCTTGCTGCCCGCAATTTTCAGGTTTCTGCCGGGGTGAGCAGGTCGTTGACCGAACCACTCTTTACGTCAGTGACCTGTAGAATAACCGCAGAAGATTCTGCTACCCCTAAGATATTCACCTCAATATTAGAGATCTCTGCCCTCAGCTTCTCGCCCTGATTGAACTGGAAGATAATGCTGTGCTTGTCTTTGTTAAAAGTCTCTGAAGGGCTGTCAAATACACCACGGATCGCGGTGCTTGCCGTGAAGTACCCGGTGTTTACAGAAAAGCCGTCACAAAGCTGGTACGCCATTTCCTTAAGAAACAGCTCGGTGGCGTGCTCCATAGACGAAGCCGAGATGTCTGCCCCGCCACGGGATACCGCTGCCTGGCAGATCTGCTGGACATTGAGGCTGCGCTCACTCGCCGTGCGCGCCGTGAAGTCATTGGGATTGTCTTTCGTTAAAACGTTATCGTACAGATACGCTTTGATTTTGTGTAATACGTTGGACATTATTTTATTATTTTTATTGTTTATAGTATTAATTGTGGTATAAATGCTCACAGGCTTTGAAACCTTGAGGGTTTAGGGTTATTATTAATATGAAAGGTCTGGTAGCCTGAGTCCTTAAAATCCTTCAACAACAAAAGATGTAAAACTATTTGAGCCAAACTTAGAATGATTATTAACCCTATAAAAAAAAATATCATTTGCGCTACTAATATATGTGAGAAAACCTACAGGTAAACCATTTAAAGAAGATATGTTGCCTGATGTATAAGTTTGCCATGTGTTATAATTTGAGCTCGTAAATGATAATCCAGTACTTGTAACAGTTGTAGTACTTGCAGAATTATAAACAAACCATGCAATCCTTTCACAATTATAAGTAGCGGTTCCGCTAGGAGGAGTTAACATCCTTATTTGAAAGTAATATATATCCCCTGAATATATTGCTCTGAATTCTAAGCTACCAACAGACATCGTTTTAGTTGCATCAGGATATGATTGGTATACCAACTTTCTCGATAGAGCTCCTGTATCATTAGAGTACACCTGAACAGAAGACCATTTAGGATTGGCAGATGTACCTCTGTTAAATACAAGCCCGGGCCCATTAATATTTGTAGAAGTGTTATAGGCGATTAATCCTGTAGCAGGTGAATTAATAGTAGTCTGATCCGTTATGCCCGTCAAAGCAACTCTAGGAATCAGCAAACCTTTGTTGGCAGAAGCCACTTCTAAAGCTGCACTGGCATCCGGGCTGCTCGTTCCTATTCCCACCTGTCCATTGTCTTTCGCCACGAAGTCGGCTCCTGCGGCTCTGGCTGTCCCGTCTGCTTTGGTTCCTAATTTTACCAGACCATTGGTAGTGTCGTTGATCCAGGCATCATTGGTGGTATCGCCGGCTGCTGCCCCGGTCATTTTCTGCCATACGCTTCCATCAAAATAGTAATACCCTTCCGCGGTAACATTTACGGTTTTGGTATCGGTGGGATTTGCTGCTGACTTAGCATACACAATCACTCCTTTTTGGGCCGTTCCATACGCTGCTGCTTTGAGTGTATTTCCGTCCAATTGTGGAATAATAAGTCCCTCCGGTTTGCTGCCGTCGGTGGTTTTAGGACTGATATCGAGGATCGCTTTCGGGGTCGTATTATTAATCCCCACCTGAGCGAACAAATTAAGGCTGATGAACAGAACAGCCACTGTAATAATGTTTTTCATTGTTTATGTATTATAAAGTTGTTAATGTTTGATGACTTTAGTTGTTGAACACGAAGTGCACGAAGGTTTTTTAATGCATGACACTTTAAGTTTCACAAAGCCGCTTCGCTTATAAGAGCTTGCAGAGATTGAGTTGATTCGCTTCCGGATTTGCTATGCTAAAGGTATTAGTGCTATTCGTGCAAAATCATTCGTGCCATTTGTGTTTAAAACCAGGCGGAGGACGGCTGAAGTGGCTTGCCGTAATCTTTAAAAAAGATTTATTATTGAACAGGATAAAGCATAACGCTTTTACGCAGAAATGCAGGAATGGAGGGAGCTGTGGAGGGCTAATCGTTTGTTTTTTCATCATTTATGAAAAGTGGTCTTAGTTTGACTACATATGTGCTCAAACGTCTAAGAATCAGTAGGGTTTATGGTATCGGGAATTTGGTCAAAATGCTTAAAAACGACCGTTTTTTGACAAGATTTGCCATTTAACATATTAAAAAACAAATGATTATTGTTGGGGTATAATCATAAAATATTTACATTTGTCAAATAAAAGTAGTCAAACTAAGACTACTTTTTTTATGCCCTAAAGATGTGTTTATTTTATATAAGAAAGCAGCAAAATAATGTGCTGACGGATAAAGAAACAAGCTATTACAGTCTCTTCACCGAATTCTTTTTAAGGCTGATCTATAAAAGGCTTCTTAAACCATCCCCTTTGGTTGACTCCTTCCAATCTTCGATTTCCGTAGAAGTCCAGATCTCGCCGGTAACATGGGGATGGAAAGATCCGTGTTCAGGTCCTTACGGGCAGACCATTGGGTTGGTAGTGCCGCCCTTCGAGAGCATAGGACCGAGAGGTGTTCTCATCGGTCGATGAGAACACCTTATCACGCCCGACATAACCTCCTTATCACGCCCGATGAGAGGTGCCTTCGTCGGGCGACGAAAGCGTCTCTCGGAAATAGAGATGGACAGCCGTTTCAGCTCTATCCCATTTCATACCAAAAAAAAGCAGCTGTATGATACAGCCGCTCTTTAAAATTTTATGAATGATCAGGTTAATCCCTGTTTTTAACCAATACCCATCCTGAATATTTTACAGGGGTATTCTTCTTGTCATTTTCATTCCAGGAAACGGAATACCAGTAGCTTCCTGTAGGCACTTTTCTTCCGCCCATGGTTCCGTCCCACCGGTACCGGTTTGTCTTATCCGCTTTATGGATCATCGCTCCATAACGGTCAAATACATTGAACACAAGATTCTGCTTTCCTGCCAGCGCCGAATAATCGATTCCGTCATTTACCCCGTCACCATTAGGCGTGATCACATTGATGATATTCGGAACTACGACGGTAATGTCGATAGGCTCACAGTCATAGGTATCTTTCACATAAATTTTCACATCGCCTCTCGGTACATTCTTAAACTCGTTAGAATCCTGCCAGTTGATTCCGTCTGTGGAATATTTATAAGGCGCGGTTCCCCCGATCGCAAAAACGGAAATCACGTTGTTGGAAATATCAACACTGGAAATCACCGGCTGTTCGGAGGCATATACTTTCACAGTCTGGGTCACGACGCAGGTTCCGGTTTTAAGTTTCACCCAATAAGTTCCGACTCCAACATTAGAAATCGTTCTGGTATTGGCGCCGGTACTCCACTCGTAGGAAGTGAACCCCGCCCCCGCATCAAGAACTGTCGTATCTTCCATACAGATGATCTTGTCATCCAGAGTGGTTGAGAATACCGGAGGAATAACTTCCAGTGTTACTTTAGCAATATCAAAGCATCCGAATGAATTGCTCACCCTGATGAAGACGACCCCGTTCGGAGCGATATAGTTGCCGGCATTTGAGGTTGAGATTTCGTTTGTTTGATTTTGGGCATCCGTTAAAGACGGGTAATATTTTTTCGTGATCCCACCGGAAGAACCGATTACCGGTGCCGAGGTAAGATCGAAATGTCCTGTGGAAGGACTGGTATCCATAGCACAGGTTCTCAGTAACGCATCGGTTGCTGTAACCGTAGGGGCCACCTTTAACGCGATGGTCGCATCATTATTATCACACAGTACCGAAGAAGGATCTTTAATAACTACCGAAATATTGGTGTCTGCACTGTACTGGAAATTCGCCGGATTGGCTATCGGTGTTCCGCTTCCCGTAATATAATACGTAAAGTTGTAATTGCCCGGTGTCGCCGTAAGCTGAGAATTCAGGGCGGTCAGGTCAATATTAGCCATTCCTGTGAGATCCGGGCAGATATTCTTGGTAATCGCAGTCTGTAGTAAAGGAATTTTGTCTACATAGACCTTTACATTCTTAATAGAGTGCCTCGATCTGTTTCCTCCTGTAGAAGCAGAGAACCCAAAATACCCCACGGTCATGGCGGCTGCCGTTCCTGAAGGGGCAAAAGACTGGTTGCAGATCACATTTCCGTCTATGGTAATTTTCACGATCCAGTTCGCCGGAGCAGCAGGATCTACCTCTGCCGTTACCTCAACATGTTTATACGTTGTTCCCTGGAAAGGAAGCGTGGTATTCATATCCGGGGAATGGAAAGAGCTTCCGGCCACATTGAAAAATTCCACATTGTTGCTATCCGTCGTATTGGCGACCTGGCCGTACGCCACATGCACTCTGCTCATAACGGCAGTAGTGGTATTGTTATAGGTATCGAGACCTACGATAAATCCCACGGCATTCTGGGAAACCCCAAGTCCTGAACCCAGTACACTCGCCACCGGTGGGTTGGCCAGATACCAGAAAGCAATACCATCACCGTTTGCGGTCTGGTTGGAATCCATCCTGAAATCAAATTCAACCCTCCATTTATCACAGTATTTAAGGTTGATGGGATCATTCAGCCGTATCGATCCGGACTGATTGTTGGTGTCGGGCGTCAATTGTACAAAATCTGAAGGAGCTACGGTGGGACCGACCATCGTCCATCCTGTCGTATTTACAGGATTTCCCGTAAGCTGATAGGTTTGTGAATAAGCTCTGTTGCAGAATACCAGTACAAAAATGAAAAATAATAAAAAGTAGTTTTTCTTCATATATTAAAAGTATTAGTTTATGGATTGTAAATGTAATTAAATAATCAGATCATTTCCGGCGTCACCCTTCTCTATCATGCTGATGAGTAGATAATGTGTATCCTTCGTATGTTTGGTTTACAAAAAAGATCACTCCAAAAGATGAAGTGATCTTCATGTATGTGTTATTTTATTAATCCCTGTTCTTCACAAGAATCCATCCTGAATATTTCACAGGGGTATTCTTCTTGTCGTTTTCGTTCCATGACACGGAGTACCAGTAACTTCCCGTAGGAACTTTTCTGCCTCCTGAGGTTCCGTCCCATCGGTATCGGTTCAATTTATCAGCCTGGTGAATTTTAGTGCCGTAGCGGTCGTAGACATTGAATATTAAGTTCTGTTTTCCGGCAAGTGCTGAATAGTCTACCACATCATTGATTCCGTCACCATTAGGGGTAATGACGTTGATGATATTCGGCACGACAATCGTAATCACGATCGGTTCACAGTCATAGGCGTCCTTTACAAAAATCTGGCTGTCCCCTCTCGGCATATTTTTAAACTCATTAGAATCCTGCCAGTTGATTCCGTCGGTGGAGTATTTGTAAGGAGCAGTACCTCCGTTTACATATACGGTAACGGTTGTATTTGAAATATCAACATTTGTAATCACGGGCTGTTCCGAAGCGAATACTTTGACGGTCTGGGTAACCACACAGTTCCCTGTTTTCAGTTTCACCCAATAGAGGCCTACTCCTGCCGTAATGGTTTGGGATGTTGCGCCCGTACTCCATTCGTAAGATGTAAAGCCCGGGCCTGCATTAAGAATGGTGGTGTCTTCCATACAGATGGTCTTGTCTTCCAGGGTAGTTGAGAACACCTGAGGAATAACGACAAGATTTACCTTTGCAATGGCGTAACATCCGTTTGTATCTGTAACTTTTATATAAACAACTCCGTTTGGAGAGATGTAAGAATTAAAGGTTAAAATCTCGTTGGTGCCGTTCTGTGCATCTGCCAGGGAAGGATAATATTTTTTTACGGTGCCGGTTTGTGTGGTTACCGGTGCCGTGGTAAGGTTGAACATTCCGGTCGAAGGATTGGTATCAATCGCACAGGTCCTTAAGGTAGCCTCCTGAACCTGCACCACCGGGAATAAAGCCAGCGTTACCTGCGCGACATCCGTACATCCCTGCGGGGTGGTTACCTGGGCATAAAGCGTAGCGGCAGGCGAAAGGTAAGCCGAAGGATTAGCAATAGGATTAACCTGATTATTAAGATCAGACATTGTATTGTAAAAGACGGCCGTACTTCCGGGAACTGACGACAGTGCCGCCGAAGTAAGATCGAATACAGCACCGCCCGCATTGTTATTGTTACACCCGGTAAGCGTTACATCATTTGCGGCAAAAGGACTTGGGTTCAGAACGATCTTTCCGTCACCATTGTCACACAATGTGGAAGAAGGATCTTTCACCACAACGGTAATGGTGCTGGTGCCTGTACCATACTGATAGTTGGAAGGATTGGAAATAGGTGTTCCTCCAGGCCCAAAATAAGTAAAAGTATAGTTTGCAGGGTTGCTTACAAACTGGTTCTGAAATGAAGTTAAATCCACCGTTCCGTTTCCGGTAGACGGATTGACGCACACGAAAGGCGTAACCGTATTGGTAAGGATGGGAACTTTATCTATATAAATTTTTGCATTTTTAATGGAGTGCCGTGCACTGGCCCCTCCGGTTGCTGCAGAAAACCCGAAATAGCCGGTTGTCATTCCCACCGCTCCTCCTGATGCGGTAAAAGGCTGGTCTACCAGAACCACCCCATCCAGCTGGATTTTAATATTCCAGATGTTCGGATTTAAAGGATCTATGGTTCCGTTTACGATCACATGCCTGTAGGTGGCCCCTACGAACGGCTGTGTGGGATTCAGGTCGGGTGTATGGAAGGTACTTCCCGGTGTATTGTTGTATTCAATATTATTATTTCCGGCCGGAAGGTTGTTGGTTCCGTACAGAACGTGAACCTTACTCATCTGCCCTTCGGTGGTATTATTAAAAATATCAAAACCGACCATAAGCCCGTTGGCATTTGACGGGATCCCAAGTCCGCCTCCGCTTGAGAAGGAAGTCGGAGGGTTGGCCAGATACCAGAAGGTAAATCCGTCCCCGCGGCCATAGGCAGCTGTCCCGTTTCCGTCGATCCTGAAATCGAATTCCACTTTCCATGTGTCGCAATATTTAAGATTGATAGGCGTTGAGAGTTTTACCACTCCAAACTGGCTGGTAATATCCTGGGTAAGCTGTACGAAATCACCGCTTACACTAGCATTGGAAACAAGGTCCCACCCGGTAGTATTCACAGGGTTTCCGGTAAGCTGGTAAGTTTGTGCAGAAAATTTGCAGGATAAAAGAATGAAAATCAGTGAAAGATAATAAAACGCATTGTTTTTCATGGAGCGATTTGTTATTAATTGATACGTTTACTTGGTCATTTGTATTTTTGGTAATGAGTAACACTGTAGAGGGTTAAAAAAAGATCACCCGCAAACCGGAGTGATCTTTTATGTAAATTATTCTCTGTTCTTTACCAATACCCATCCGTTGTAAGTTGTCTGAGTATTATTCTTGTCGTTTTCGTTCCAGGTGATGGTGTACCAGTATGTTCCTGTGATCACTTTTTTACCACCGGCAGTTCCGTCCCATTTGTAATTTCTCAGTTTGTCTGCTTCATACATCTTATTTCCATATCGGTCGAAGATTGTGAAAACGAGGTTTTTCTTATACGCCAATGCTGAATAATCAATCACATCATTTACATTGTCTCCGTTCGGCGTGATGGCATTGATAAGATTTGGAACCGTGATCTGTACATGGATCGGCGTACAGTCGTAGGCATCTTTTACATACACCACCACTTCGCCTCTCGCGAGCCCTTTGAACACATTGGAATCCTGCCAGTTGACCCCGTCAAGAGAATATTTATACGGTCCTTTTCCACCTTTTACATTCACCGTGATCGTATTGTTGGTAATATCAATAGTGGAAATAACAGGCTGAGGCGCAGGGTTTACCCTTACCATTTGCATCGTGGTACATCTTCCTGACTTCAACTGAACCCAATACAGACCAGGCGTTACATCCTGAATCGACTGGGTGTTTTCTCCGGTGCTCCATAAGTAGGTATCGAATCCGGCACCTGCATCCAGAGTTGTTTTATCATCAATACAAATTGTTTTGTCTGCCAACACTGAAGAATAAACAGGAGCCAGAACTTTTAAGTTGATCTTAACGATTACATAGCACCCTGCAAGATTGGTTATTCTTACATAAACGGTAGATGATGTAGAAATATAATTGTTGGCAGGCACGATTTCGTTGGTTCCGGCAAGTGCGTCGGCCTCAGTTTTATAATACTTTTTCGTAACGCCAGTTGCCGAAGTTACATTAGCCTGCGTAAGGTCGAATGACGCCGTATTGGGAGCATTCGGTATAAAGCACGATTCTATCGTCGCATCGTTGGATACGATCGGCGGGAAAAAGGCCAGCGTAATTGGGGCAGACCCCACACATCCCAGCGGGGTCGTAACTTTTACATACACCACCCCTGCAGCAGAAACGAAATTGGTAAAGTTTGTAATTTCATTGACACCGTCATTGAGGTTGGCCATCGTTCTATAATATTTCTTTGTTGAACCTGCAGGCTCATTAACGTTGGCTAAACTTAGATTAAAGGTGGCAGTTCCCACATTATTGTTGTTACATGCGGTAAGTGTTGCCGGTGTTGCCGTAAATGGCGAAAGGTTAAGCTGTATTTTACCATCCGGGTTGTCACACAGTATACCTGAATTATCTTTAATCAGCACCGAAACCGTGGTATTGGCACTGAACTGGAAATTATTAGGATTGGAAACCGGTGTTCCTGAAACGCTGTATGAGAATGTATAGTTGGCAGGATTGCTCACAAACTGGCTTTGGTAGTTCGTTAAATTTACGGTTCCCTGTCCCGTGGAAGGATTTGGGCAAAACGTATCTGTTACCGTTGCCTGGTTGATCGCTACTTTATCAATATATACTTTTACGTTTTTGATGGAATGTCTTGATCTGTTTCCTCCTGTAGAAGCCGAGAACCCGAAATACCCCACGGTCATGGCGGCTGCCGTTCCTGAAGGAGCAAAAGACTGGTTGCAGATCACATTTCCGTCTATGGTAATTTTCACGATCCAGTTCGCCGGAGCAGCAGGATCTACCTCTGCCGTTACCTCCACATGCTTAAACGTTGTTCCCTGGAAAGGAAGCGTGGTATTCATATCAGGGGAATGGAATGAACTTCCGGCCACATTGAAAAATTCTACATTATTGTTATCCGTCGTATTGGCGACCTGTCCGTATGCCACATGCACTTTGCTCATTACCGCCGTCGTAGTGTTGTTATAGGTGTCGAGTCCTACGATAAATCCCACAGCATTCTGGGACACTCCAAGTCCTGAACCCAGTACACTCGCCACCGGTGGGTTGGCCAGATACCAGAAAGCGATACCATCACCGTTTGCGGTCTGGTTGGAATCCATCCTGAAATCGAATTCCACTCTCCATTTATCACAGTATTTAAGGTTGATAGGATCGTTCAGTCGTATCGATCCGGACTGATTATTGGTGTCGGGGGTTAGCTGTACAAAGTCTGTATTTACCACTGTGGGGGCAACCATCGTCCATCCTGTAGTGCTTACAGGGTTTCCTGTAAGCTGATAAGTCTGGGAAAAAAGATGTTGTGGAAAGCACAGCAATACATACAGAAAAAAAAGGAGGTAGAATTTTTTACTCATTTATTAGACACTTAAATTAGACGTGTCAAAGATATTAATTCCTAATCAATAAATATATATTTAATATTAATTTTACTGAAAATGATGGTGATTCAGTAACAAATGATAAGTTAAAACATGAATTACTGAAAAGTTCACGGCAATATTTAGGTTAAATACAAATTAAAACAATGTATTGTTATCCTGGTTTTCAAAATAGGCATCTACTTCCAAATCAGCTGAAGCAGCGGCAGTTACGGCGAGTTTATCACAAAGTTCGTTCTCAAAATGTCCCGCATGGCCTTTGATCCAATGCATTTTGGGCTTATGCAAATTGTACAGTACCACAAATCTTTTCCAAAGATCCGGATTCTTTACATTTTTCCAGCCTCTTTTGATCCATCCGGCCAGCCAGTTCTGGTTGATCGCATCAGCTACATATTTGCTGTCGGTATAAATATGAATATCATTCTCCGGAGATTTCAGTTTTTCCAGGGCTGTAATCACTGCCAGAAGCTCCATCCTGTTGTTGGTGGTCTTTCTGAACCCTTTTGAGAATGTTTTCTGATAATTTTTTTCGGGTACCCGCATGAGAATTCCATATCCGCCTTTTCCGGGGTTTCCGCTGCAAGCTCCGTCGGTGTATATTTCTATTTTCATTAGGGTTAAGGTTGAGGCTAAGATTCAGAGTAAAGTTTTCATGTAAATCTCAGCCTTTATTTTTAAAATGGGAAATCGTCATCATCATCAAAATCATTCATGGAAGATCCTGATACCTGGGAATTATTCGGAAGGTCAAATGCCGCTCCCGGCTGAATGGTTGTTTTAATTTTATCAAAGCCACTCGGTTCACCGGATCCGAAATTAGATGGGTATCCGCCTCCCATTCCGCCATCAAATGCTGCTTCGATATCACCGAATTTAGCAAAATGCTTCAGGAAAGACAGTCGCACATCGGCCGTAGCCCCATTTCTGTGCTTGGCGATAATAAGCTCTGCCTGGTTTTCCGTTGAGGTTTCCTGGCCTTCTTCATCATTATCCCAAACGGTAATTTTATAATATTCCGGACGGAAAATGAAAGACACGATATCCGCATCCTGCTCGATCGCTCCCGATTCCCTGAGGTCGGAAAGCTGAGGTCGCTTACCCGGACGCGTCTCCACACTTCTTGAAAGCTGTGAAAGGGCAATTACCGGCACGTTAAGTTCCTTTGCAATAGCTTTCAGGGAACGTGAAATCATGGAGATCTCCTGTTCACGGTTTCCGGTTCCTTTTCCGCCACCGCCGGCCGTCATCAGCTGAAGGTAATCGACCATGATGAGCCTTACGCCGTGCTGCATTACCAGTCGCCGGCATTTTGCCCGGAAGTCGAATATGGAAAGCGAAGGGGTTTCATCGATATATAAAGGGGCATTTTCCAGTTCGGACACGTTGGAGAAAAGCCTTTGCCATTCTTCATCGTCGAGGGTTCCTTTTCTTAATTTTTCTGAAGAAATTCTTGTTTCGGAAGCAATCATCCTTGTGATCAGCTGTACGGAAGCCATCTCGAGGGAGAATAATGCCATTGGAATTTTGTGTCCTACTGCAATATTTCTTGCCATCGAAAGAAGGAATGCCGTTTTCCCCATCGCCGGACGTGCCGCGATGATGATAAGGTCGGAATTTTGCCATCCTCCTGTTTCCTTGTCGACATCCCGGAATCCTGAAGGCACTCCGGAAAGTCCCTCTTTATCTTTCAGGGATTTAATCGTATCGATCGCCTGTTTCACCAATGAATTGGCGGTATCAAATCCCTTTTTGATCGTCCCGTTGGTGATCTCGAAAAATGACTGCTCAGCTTTATCCAGAAGTTCAAAAACATCGGTTGATTCTTTATATGAAGCGTCAATAACGTTCGCCGAAACATTGATTAGGCTTCTCAGGATATATTTTTCAAGAATAACACGAACGTGATATTCGATATGTGCTGATGAACTTACGCCCATTGTCAGATCAATGATATAGCTGTCTCCCCCTGCCAGGTTCAGTTTGCCTTCTTTTTTCAGTTCCTGAATAATGGTCATTAAATCTACGGGCTGGTTGCCTTCATAAAGCTTTAAAATGGCAGAAAAGATCACCTGATGTCTGGGATCATAAAAAACCTCCGGTGTCAGTAGGTCAATAGAATGGTCAAGCCCTTTTTTGTCGATCAAAAAAGTTCCTATAACCAGTCTTTCGAAGTCGAGTGCATTGGGTGGCATTTTACCGTCTGCAATAGAGAGTTCTTTTGCAAAGTTTCCGTTCGTCAATGAAGATAATGTTTCTTTCTGCGCCATAGTTCTGCAAAGATAGTTTTTTTGATAAGCAATTAAAAAATAGTATTCAACAATTTATGAACACCATATTCTTTAAACCCAATCGTGAAGAGGTTTTGTGTCGATGTGTATAAAAAAATCACCCCATTAATGAGGTGATTCAGATATTTAAATTAAATAATTAATTAGTCGATGTTTTTTACCAGTACCCAACCGCTGTATTTGGTTTCGGTATTGTTTTTATCGTTTTCGGTCCATGTGATCGTATACCAGTACGTACCCGTTATGATTTTTTTACCGTTGGAAGTACCGTCCCAGGTATAGTTTCTGATCTTATCTGCACGGTACATCATATTTCCGTACCTGTCGTATACCGTAAAGACTACGTTTTTCTTGTAAGCCAGAGCAGAATAATCGATATAATCATTTTTGTTGTCCCCGTTCGGCGTAATAGCATTGATAAGGTTTGGAACCGTTACCTGAACGCTGATCGGATTACAGTCGTAAGAATCTTTTACGTATACTTTATTTTCTCCTCTCGGAAGTCCCGTGAATACGTTTGAATCCTGCCAGTTGATTCCGTCAAGGGAATATTGGTAAGGCCCTTTCCCTCCGTTAACGGTTATGGTAAATGAGTCATTATTGATGTCAATATTGGTAATTACCGGCTGTACGGAAGCATTCACTTTTACAAGCTGTAAAGTCCAGCATTTTCCGGTTTTTAATTTAACCCAGTAAGCTCCGGCTCCCACGTTGGAAATAGACTGAGTGGTAGCTCCCGTGCTCCATTCATAGGCATCGAAGCCAGGTCCCGCATCTAAAGTTGTTTTATCTTCTATACAGATAATTTTATCTTTAAGAACGCTGGATTGTACCGGAGGCAACACTTTAAGGTTGATTTTTGCAATCGCAAAACAGTCCGTACTATTGGTTACTTTTACATACGCAACACCGGTAACTGAAATATAGGTATTTGCGGTTAATATTTCATTTGTTCCGGCCAGTGCATCGGCTTCGGTTCTATAGTAGTTTTTCGTAATGCCAGTCTGAGAGGTTACGTTGGCTTTCGTTAAATCAAACGCCGCAGTGGTAACATTGGTATCAATATAACATTCTTCCAGGGAAGCATCATTCACAACCACCACCGGATTAAACTGTAAGGTGATCTGATTGTACCCTGTACAGCCCTGCGGATTTCTTACTCTTACATAGATGGATCTTGGTGCTACAGATGTGTAAGCGGAAGGGTTTGTTATTTCGTTTGTCCCCGCATTCATATCGGCAAGCGTAGGGAAATACTTCTTGGTAACGTTCGTTGATGTCGGATAAACATTCGCTGCCGTTAAATCAAAAAGTCCTGTTCCTGCATTATTGTTATTACAAGCTTTAATGGTTATCGGAACGACAGGAAGCGCAGGTAAAAACTGCAATGTAATTTCTGAAGTTCCTACACAACCTTCTGAAGTAATCACTTTTACATAAACCTTTTTCGGTGCGGTAGATGCATATGAAGAAGCACTCAGAATTTCATTGGTTCCCGCATTCAGATCGGCCATTGAAGGATAATATTTCTTTGTAATATTGGTTCCTGTGAAAACGTTTGCCGAATTTAAATCAAAATAACCGATTCCGGTATTGTCGTAGTTACAAGTCGTAATTGTTGCATTTTGTACAACAATATTACCTGATCTGAATTTAAATCTGCCGACCTGGAAGCAGCCATTCAGGGCATTGTTCGGGTTGGTAGGATCCGTGTATTTCAATCGGTAGTAATAGATGCTCGTGGCATTGACCATGGTAGGCGTTGTGATAGGAGCAGTTCCTGTAATGGCATCATTACTGGTTAAATGATACGATACCGAAAAGTTTGGATTATTATTAATGATTCCTGCTGATAAAGTACTGAAATCAAACATGGTAGGCAGGGAGCACTTTAAAATTTCATTTGGATTTGCAGGGTTGGCTGCCGGTGTACCTGGTGTGATGAACGGATTCGGCGTTAAAGCAGGATCGTTGAACACTGAAGTCAAAGAAGCTGTTCCTCCCCAGGTCAAAGAAAACCCATAAGGATTACTCGGAATGAAGTTATCTACAAGAAGATAATATGTTTCTCCTGCAATAACGTTCAATGGAGTCTCCCATTGTCCTCCGGTGATGGTAGAGCTCAATCCTGTCGGGCCGCTTGTCCCTGAAAAGTTACATTTAATGGCATTCCCGAAGTCCCAGGTCGCACAATCGATATTGGGACCATAAACCGCAAAGTCATAGTCGTAATGGGTAACGCCCGGAACTGTATTCGGATTAATGGTGAATTCGATCGTTCCTGTCGTGGCGGCTGTAAATTTATACCATACAGAATAGTGTTCGTTGTCCAGGCAGCTGGCAGAAGTAGCCTCCTGAACAAGCCCTGAAGTAGCGGGATTATAAGAAATATCTGAATTGCCGCAAACCGGGATTGCTGAAATACAATCCGACTGCGAAAAGATCATTTGTGAGAAAAACAAAACAGTCAGTAGTAGTAATTTCTTCATTAGAAATGATTTAAGTATTTATTGTTTACGTGAATAAAACCGCCTGAATAAGCGGTTTTACTTCACTATTTATTAGTTTAATCTCTGTTTTTTACCATCACCCATCCTGAGAATTTGAATGGTGTATTTCTTTTGTCGTTTTCGTTCCATGTAACGGTATACCAGTAGGTTCCGGTAGGCACTTTTTTACCTCCTGCGGTTCCGTCCCATTTATATCCGTTATACTTATCTGCCTGACCTACTTTCACTCCATATCTGTCGAAGATGCTTAGCACCAGGTTTTGCTTGCTGGCTAAAGCAGAATAGTCGATCATATCATTTACGCCATCTCCATTAGGAGTAATGACATTGACGAGATTAGGAACAACGACAGTTATGACAATCGGGTCACAATCGTATCCGTCTTTTACGTATATGGTATTATCACCTCTGGCTACATTTTTGAATTCGTTCGAATCCTGCCAGTTGATCCCGTCAATAGAATATTTGTAAGGAGCCGCTCCTCCGACTACATTCACAGCAATCGTATTGTTGGTAATGTCAACACTGGAAATTACAGGCTGCTCGGAAGCATACACTTTTACGGTTTGTCTGGTAATACAATTTCCTGTCTTCAGTTCCACCCAATAGGTCCCTACGGTAACATTACTGATTGAAGAAGTTGTGGCACCGGTGCTCCACTTATATCCGTTAAATCCTGGGCCTGCATCTAAAGTCGTAGTATCTTCCATGCAGATTATTTTATCTTCCAAAACATTAGAATAAACAGGAGGAAGAACTATCAGGTCTACTTTGGCAACGGCATAACATCCGTTTGAATTAATTACCTTCACATACACAACTCCGGTAGGAGCAACATAGGTCTGGAAATTCGAGATGATATTTGTTCCATTCACGGCATCAGCAACGGAAGGGTAATATTCTTTCGTCATTCCCGTCATGCTGGTCACTGCTGCTGTGGTAAGATTGAACGTGGCCATAGCAGGACTTCCTTCAATAAAACAAGATCTTAATACAGCATCATTTACCGTTACAATCGGATAGAAATTCAGGGTAATCTGAACAATTTTAATACATCCGTAGGAATTGGTTGCTCTTACAAAGGCAGATCCTGCAGCAGATGTATAGGCATAAGGCTCTGTAATTTCATTAGTTTCCAAGTTGGCATCATTCAGTGACGGATAATATTTCAATGTGAGACCAGTTGTATTGCCGATGGCGGCAGAAGTAAGATCATACAGTGCCGTTCCGGAATTATTGTTACTACAAGATGTAAGCGTTGCAGGATTGAGCGGGAAAGACCTGTCGGTAAAGTTGATCGTCCCGTATTCTCTACACTGGTTCAGGAAACTCGTCGGACTTGTAGGATCTATATAAGCAATTGAATACGTGTAGGTCGTCGTTGGATTAACAGGAATCGGTGTTGTTATTGCATTGATATCATCAGTAGCATCTGTTCCGGTCCTGAAATACTTTACGATAAAGTTGGGATTACCATTTAATATTTGTGTACTCAACGTCGAGAAATCAAAAGTGAAAGGATTTCCGCAGACATCGATTTTTCCGTCATGATTCGGGCCTGGCTCTACAAATGGAAACGGCTGGTGTATTTGCGCGGAACCATTATCAAATGGTGTAAGCAATGTTGCAGTTCCTCCAAATGTTAATGAAAAAGGAGCAACAGTCGGAGAGAAGTTATTTAAAAGCAGGTGATATACCTCTCCCGGAAGAACATTAATATATTTAACAAAACCGTCACCTCCTGCATTTTCGGAAGTGTCTGTCGATGTCATATTTAAACCTGTAAGAACACCTGAAGCGGTATTCGCAAAAGAACATCTTAACGGAGGAACGTTTAGATTTGCACAGTTGTGATTAGGACCGTAGAGTGCAAAATCATAATCTGTCGTATTAGATGCAGGTGAAATAACAAAAGTAAGTGTTCCTGCAGTCTGAATACTGAAGGTCAGCCAGATAGAGTTGCTTTCCCCGGACAGGCATGATCCTGTAGAACTCTCAGATTCATCATAAATTCCAGTTCCTCCCGGTGTAAGGGAAATGTTGGCATTGCTACAGATCGGAATCGCATAAATACAGTCCTGCGGGCCGGGTGATTGTCCGAAAACGCTGCAGCTCACAAAAAGTAAAAAAAGAAGTAGATAATTTCTCATAGGAATCGTTTAAAATTAAAAATTCTTAAATTACTTGTTTCCTGCAATTAGCGCTACCCCCCAATTCACTGAGGCAGTACCTTCTGACTTCTGAAATCCAGCAGAAGCTTTTTCGTAGAATAATTTTGCCTTTGCCTGATCATTTGATCTTTCTGCAAGTTTGGCATTTAAAATTGCCAATCTTGGATTGTCCGGAGCTGTCGCTTCAGCTTTTGTAACCGCCTGATTAATAGCATCAAGCTCTTTCTTATCTTCCTTAGCTCCTTTCATCTGAAGCTTCTGAAGACTGATAAGACCCAACAACAGGTTTACTTCACTGCTATCCTGCTGAGTATGTGCAGCATCAGCATATTTTCTTGCTAAGCTGTTTAAACCTGATACATCCAAAGAAGGATTCTTTTTAAGTTGCAGCTCTGCTTTCATATATGTAGCGACTGCTGCGTAGTAAAACGCTTCCCATTTTTCCGTTGGTTTTGTAGAAGTAAATTTGGAAAATTTCTGAAAAGCGCTTTCATAATCACTTTCTGTCTTCGCACTGTTTACCTGCGAAACACTTTGTTTGAAGTCTTTTTCACTAAAGCTTTGCGCTTGTAAGCAAAAGCCTACTACACAAAAACAAATAAGTAGAGTTTTTTTCATGTAAGGGATTTTTATATTACAAATATAAAAAATTATTAATTTTAAACTAAAGTTTTTGAAATTAATTTAATAAATGAATATTTATTGTCCTAATATTGCATTTTTCTTAATTTCGGATTTGTACTTCCTACCACCAAAGCAATAAGTACGGTCATTGCTCCTCCAAAGATCACGGAACGTACTACACCAAGCAACTTTGCTGATAATCCGCTCTCGAACTGTCCCATTTCATTACTCGACATAATAAATATCGAATTGACACTCAATACCCGCCCTCTGATATTGTCAGGCGTCTTCAATTGAACAATCGTCCCCCTGATGACAACAGAAATTCCGTCCAGCATGCCACTGATCATTAAAAACATGAAAGACAGCCAATACAACCGCGACAATCCGAAGCCTATGATACAAAGGCCGAACCCTGTAACCACAGCCAGCAGTATTTTACCCTGATTCTTTCTCAATGGAATGACTGATAAAATCGTAATAATGCACATAGATCCTATATCTGAGGCTGCATTCAGAAGCCCGAAGCCTTCCGCGCCAACTTTCAGGATATCTGTCGCATACACAGGGATCATTGCTACAGCACCTCCGAAAAGCACGGCAAACATATCAAGACAAAGAGCTCCGAGAATTTCTTTCGTCTTAAAGATGTAAGAAATCCCCTCCCGCATACTTTCTATAACGTTAATTTCCTCTTTTTTGTATTCGGAATGCTGTTTATTTAATTGAAAAAAGAATAACGACGCTAAAAAGATCAGTGAAATAATGACAACCAAAGTCCATCTTACGCCAAAATAGCCAATAAGAAATCCACCCGCCGCGTGCCCGCAAACCGAGGAAATAAGAAACGTTGCCTGGTTTAAAGTGACGGCATTAGGAAGATTGTCTTTTTTTACAATTTTAGGAATCATGGAAGGAACAATCGGGCCGATGAATGCCCGGGCAATTCCTGTAAAAAAGATCACTCCATAGATAAAATAAGTGATCTGATGTCCCGTAAAATGCATTTCCACGTTAAAAAAAGCGGGAATCAGCAATAACCCGATTAAAAAGATGTACGCATAATTGCAGATCAGTAACAATCTTTTCTTTTCATTCATGTCGATCACATGCCCGGCATATAGGGCACAGCTTACTGCAGGAATCACTTCCGAAAGTCCGATGAGACCAATGGAAAAAGGATCTTTTGTGAGCTGATACACCCACCACCCCAACAAAGTGGCCAGCATTCTGAAAGCGAGGACAATAAAAAATCTTCCCGTAAGAAGGTTTCTGAATTCGACATTTTGTAATGTCTGTAACGGGGTAAACGAAATCATCTCACAAAAATAGCCTCAAATATCAATTCAAGGCTACTTATATGGTATTTTTTTAAATGAAAAATTTATGGCTATCAAAAGACAGAATCTATTTTAGTCTGCCCTTGACGCGCTTATGACCAAAGCGGCTACTCCCGCAGCACCGATTACGACACCTGCCGTATTGATTTTAGCCTTTCTGCTGTCTCTTACCGCAGCAACATTGGATTTAGGAATGGTTACAACTGTACTGTCTTTTTTGCCGGCAGTTCCGATGATATTATCTCCTTCTACGTTACGGAATAACATTTTCTGGCTTTTGGAGCCATCCCTCATCATTACCGTATACATTCTTCCTGCTTCCAGATTAGAATAATCATTTTTCGCAGTATCCATACTATATTTTGTGGTGGCACAAGATGAAATTACAAATAACGACGTTAATAAAGATGATTTTAAAAGTACAGATGCTTTCATTATTATTTTTTAGTTTTCCAAATTTATAATTTTTTTCGAATATATGTTTCCGGAATTAAAAAAATATGCCTAAAGTTTATAAATTTCCAATAATTCTGCAATTTTTCTGTCATTTGCGAGTCTCGGTATTTTATTCTGTCCGCCAAGTTTCCCTTGCGATTTGGCATATTCCTGAAAAGCATTTTTTCTCAGATTGGCAATCTGCAGCTTTTGAAGAATATTTCCTGAAATAAGATCATCATAATAAGAATTGCGCTTTCTCAACTGGATATCGAGTTCATTTTTAAATAATTCCAGATCTTCAGGTTCTTTTTCAAATTCAATGAACCATTCATGATATGGAAGCCCCTCGTTAGGACTTACATAAGGAGCAAGATGGAATTCCGTGATCTGTGCAGGATATTTTTCCAGGGTCGCCTTTAAAGCTTCTTCTACTTCATAAGCAATGACATGCTCGCCGAAAGCAGAGGTATAATGTTTTGTTCTTCCGCTCACCAGAATCCGGTGCGGGTTTTTATCAATGAATCTCACGACATCTCCGATAGAATACGCCCAAAGTCCCGAATTGGTCGTTAAAATCAAAGCATAATCCTTGTGAAGTTCAATCTCTTTTAAAGTCAGTCTCTTTGCATCAGGCTTACCATATTCTTCCAGCGGGACAAATTCATAGAATATCCCATGATTCGTTAAAAGCAGCAAACCTTCTTTGGTATAATCATCCTGGAAAGCAAAAAAACCTTCAGACGCAGGAAATGTCTGTACAATATCCACTTTACCTCCCAGAAGCTCCTCCATTTTATCGCGGTAGGGTTCATAATTAACTCCGCCGGTGACAATCAGCTGAAGCTTTGGGAATATCTGCTTTATTTTCTTTCCATGTTTTTCAGACAGTTTTTCAAAATACATGATCAGCCACGGTGGAATCCCGGAAATAAGCGTCATGTTTTCCGCTTCGGTTTCTTCTACGATCTTGTCGACCTTGGCTTCCCAGTCTTCCATTACATTGGTTTCCCAGCTTGGCAGCCTGTTTTTTTGCAGATATTTCGGAATGTGATGCGCCACAATGCCTGAAAGACGGCCTGTTTTTATTCCGAAAACTTCCTCAAGCTCTGGGCTTCCCTGTAAAAAGATCATTTTACCGTTTACAAAATCGGCATTGTTTTTTTGAGCGATATAATGAAAAAGAGCACTCTGCGCGCCTTTTACCTGATATGGCATTCCTTCCTTAGAGATGGGAATATATTTTGAACCGGAAGTTGTTCCCGAAGTTTTGGCAAAATATTCGGGGATATCCGTCCACAGAATATTAGCCTGTCCTTTTTTTACCCGTTCGATATATGGCTTCAGATCTTCATAATCTGAAATTCTTACTTTCTGCTGAAAATCGGAAACGGAGGTTATATTTTCAAAATCATGCTCCCTCCCAAAAAGAGTTTTTTTAGCGGTGTCTATCAGGGAAAACAATAATTTTTCCTGGTTTTCCGCAGCATTTTTTTTGAATTCTTCAGCTTCACGCACATGCTTTCTGGCCCACAGCAAAGCGATATTTTTCTTTAGGAAGTTTAACATGCTTCAAATTTATAAAATAACTGAGGAATCTTTCCTACCATATAATAAAAAAACCGGCGGGATGAGTATCCACCGGTTCTCGAAATTTGATTATGAAAATAACAACTATTGTTGAGTTTACTTGTTTACTTTGTACCTCTTGTCTGGGGTACCATCTTTTTTCAGCTTCTTGTTTTCTTTATATCTTTTGTCTGGCGTACCGTCTTTTTTCATTTTTGTATTTACAGGTGCGGCATCACTTTTAGCTTTTGCAGCGGCCGGTTTTGCTGTTTTCGTAGCTTTTACAGTCTGCGGAGCGGTATTGGCATTCGCCGGAGCGGTTTGCTGGGCTGTTGCAAAGCCAAGTCCCAAGACGATGGACAATGCAGATAATAAGTTTTTCATAGAATTTGTTTTTTGCTGTTTTGTTGAGTCAAAGGTAGGTAAAAATGTCACTTAAAATTTGTATTTCAGAAACTTAACTAAAGTTTATCACAGCTTAAAAAAACATTAAATCGTAATATACAATCATTAAAAAACCTGCTTTCCTTATTGAAGAAAGCAGGTTCTAACATCATGTATGAAAAGTTGGTTATCTCGTGCAGTTAGCTCTCCATGATTTACCATCCTTTATATATAATATTTTTAATTCATTATTGTCGATTCTGATGTAAGATGTTGCGGTAGACCCCACCATTACAAGTGTGTTATCTCCCTGTTGGTTGAACTCAACCCCGTTCAGATCGGGAATTCCGTTGGAAAAAGCGAAGTTGTATTTGGTCCCGCTGGCAATTTTGGTTACAAATACACTCCCGTTGTCGATGTTGGTGTTTTGATCTCCGTCGGTGTAGCCGATGCTACCTTTGTAAGTTCCGGCGAAGAAGTCGTTGTTTGCCGGATCGTCGTCGTCGCTGCAAGATGTAATGGTCGTGACTACAAAGAACATGAGCATGAACATTCCTAAAATTCTGATTGCTTTTTTCATAATAATTATTTCTTTTAATTTTTGGTAGTATTCACTTTTCAAACAATGTGCCATTCAAAAAAGTGAAATATTTTTTAACTTTTTAGGGATGATTTTAATGAATTTTATGATTTAAAAGGCTTTTTAAGAATATCATGCAAAAGCACATTTCTTCTAAAAGATTAATATGTTGTATCTTTGTATAGATCAAACGGTTTCGGAAAACTCCCGAAATCGCTTTTGCCGTTTATACAGAATTTATTTATGCAGTTAAAAACCATCAGCGAAAAGCTTCTTCCGGATTTGCTTCAGAAAGAATTCGGAAAAGAAATTTTCAGTCAGCTGGACCAAAACCAGCATCTTTCCGTAAAAGGGAGCGCGGGATCAGCAGTATCTATCTTCGCAGCAGAGCTTTTTCTTACCAGCAACAAGCATTTACTTTATATTATTGATGATAAAGAAGATGCCCTGTATGCCAGTACCGAAATGGAAGATCTTCTCGGGAAGGATAAAGTACTATATTTTCCGGCAACACACCTTGAACCTTACCAGGTGGAAAAAACACAGAATGCAAATTTGGTGTTAAGGACTGAAGCTATTAATAAAATCAATTCGGTAAAATCCCCAAAAGTTATTGTAGCTTATGCAGGAGCTTTGTCGGAAAAAGTGCTTAAAAAAGAAGATTTCAAAGCAATATCACATCATATCAGAGTGGGAGACCAGCTTGATTTTGATTTTGTGGACGAATTGCTGAACCACTATAATTTTCAGCAGACCGATTTCGTTTCGGAGCCCGGGGAATTTTCGGTACGGGGAGGGATTGTAGATGTATTTTCCTTTTCCAATGAAAAACCCTACCGTATTACGTTCTTCGGAAATGAAATAGAAAGCATTAAGACATTTGATATCGAGAGCCAGCTTTCTATCGATAAGGTAAAAGACTTTCAGCTGGTTTCGAATATGAATTTTACCGTAACCGGAAGCCGGGTTTCCCTGTTGCAGCTTTTACCTAAGGAAAGCCTTGTGGTTTCTAAAAACGGGATCATCGGGATGCAGAAGCTTAAAGCCTTCTACGAAAAAGCCCTGGAAAAATATGAAACCCTTAGTAAAGATATTGCCCACAGGACACCTCAGGAACTATTCATTTCTGATCAGGAGTTTTTATTTGATTATAAAAAATTCAAAACCATTGATTTCGGGAGTGTTCCGATTGAAGGGCTTATCGAGCTTAAGGAAATAAAAATAGACCAGATCCCGCAGCCATCATTTCACAAAAATTTCGAATTATTAATCGAAGATCTGGAAGAAAAGCAGAGCAGCGGTTTTGACACGTGGATTTCTTTTTCCGGAGAAAAGCAGAAAGAACGGCTTGAGTCTATTTTTGAGGAACTCGAACATGAACTTCCCTTTAAAAGTTTTAAATCTGAGATCCACGAAGGGTTTGTGGATCACGACCATAAACTTCTTGTCTATACCGATCACCAGATTTTCGACCGTTATCAGCGGTATAAAGCCAAAAATACATTTGCCAAATCAGAACAGCTTACCCTGAAGGATCTGATGTCTCTTAAAATAGGTGACTATATAGCCCACATTGATCATGGTATTGGTAAATTTATGGGGTTGGTGAAAGTAAATAATGACGGGAAAATTCAGGAATGCTTTAAACTTACCTATAAAAACGGAGACCTGCTGTATGTAAGCATTCACTCTCTTCATAAAATCTCAAAATACAACGGCCCGGAAGGACGTGAAGTGGTTTTGAGCAAACTCGGCTCGCCAACCTGGAAGTCTTTAAAACAAAAAACCAAAGCAAAAGTAAAGCAGATTGCTTTTGACCTGATCAGACTTTATGCCCAGAGGAAAACCGCTAAAGGATTCGCCTACAGCCCCGATTCTTATTTGCAGAACGAACTTGAAGCGAGCTTTATCTATGAGGACACTCCGGACCAGGAAAAAGCCACGATCGATGTAAAAAAAGACATGGAAGCCGATACGGTAATGGACAGGCTGGTTTGCGGAGACGTAGGTTTCGGTAAAACCGAAGTTGCCATTCGTGCGGCATTTAAAGCGGCAACAGACGGTAAACAGGTTGCCGTGCTCGTTCCTACGACCATCCTGGCTTTCCAGCATTACCGAAGTTTTAAAGAAAGGCTTAAAGATTTTCCGGTAAATGTGTCGTACATAAACCGTTTCAGAACAGCGAAACAAAAATCCGAAACCATCGAAGCGCTTAAAAACGGAAAAGTAGACATCGTAATCGGAACCCATCAGCTGGCCGGCTCTTCAGTCAAGTTCAAGGACCTGGGACTGCTGATTATTGACGAAGAACATAAATTCGGAGTTTCCGTAAAGGATAAATTAAAAACACTAAAAAGCAATGTGGATACGCTTACCCTGACCGCGACTCCTATTCCACGAACACTGCAGTTTTCTTTAATGGCCGCAAGGGATTTATCCGTGATTAAAACACCGCCCCCGAACAGGCAGCCTGTAGACACGCAAGTGGTAGGCTTTAATGAAGAAATTATCCGGGATGCCGTTTCTTATGAGCTGCAGCGTGACGGCCAGGTCTATTTCATCAACAACAGAATAGAAAACCTTAAAGAAATTGCAGGCTTAATACAGCGTCTGGTTCCCGATGCAAGAGTGATCACAGGCCATGGACAGATGGAAGGAAAAGAGCTCGAGAAAAATGTATTGGATTTCATGGAGGGCAAATATGACGTACTGGTTTCCACAACCATTGTTGAAAGTGGTGTAGATGTTCCGAACGCCAATACTATTTTCATCAATGACGCGCAACGTTTCGGAATGGCAGACCTTCACCAGATGAGAGGACGGGTCGGAAGAAGCAACAGGAAGGCATTCTGCTATCTCATCACACCGCCGTACGATATGATGACATCCGATGCCAGAAAACGGCTTGAAGCCATCGAGCAGTTCTCTGATTTGGGAAGCGGATTCCAGATTGCCATGAAAGACCTGGAAATACGTGGAGCCGGAGATTTGCTGGGCGCCGAACAAAGTGGTTTTATTAATGAGATGGGGTTTGAAACCTATCAGAAATTAATGCAGGAAGCCCTGGAAGAACTGAAAGACGACCAGGAATTTGAAAACCTGTTTGAAAATGAAGAAGAAAGAAACAAACTCTTTAAAACAACAAAAGACATCAATATAGATACCGACCTGGAACTCATGCTGCCGGATTTCTATATTTCCAACACCGAAGAAAGGTTATTGCTGTACCAGAAACTGGCCGAGATCGACAATGAAAAGAGCCTCGGACAGTTTGAATCTGAATTAAAAGACCGTTTCGGGAATCTTCCTGAAGAAGCCGTCAATCTCCTGAAGAGTGTGAGTCTAAAATGGCTTGCCGCAGAGATCGGTTTCGAGAAAATAGTCATGAAAAACGGTGTGTTTCTGGGATATTTCCCAGGCAACCCTCAGGATAAATTTTATCAGACCAGTAAATTCAGACATATCATCAACTATCTCACTCAAAACCCGGCACAAGCCCAACTGAAAGAGAAAATGGGGAAAGAAGGAAACCAGCTGATGATGAGAAAAGATAAAGTGAATAATGTAGACGAGGTAAACTTCCTTTTAAAATCGATGCTTAAGGTTGATTGACGTAAATTTTTTAAAAATAATTCTAATTTTTTTGACCTGATTACCGGCATTCAACTGCCGGTTTCAGGCAAAGATTATATTTTTTTTGCAATTTTTATTTAAATTTGCAATCGCTTATTATGAAAAAAAATATTTATAATTTACTAATGATCATGATACCTATATTATACATTAATGCACAGGTAGGTATTAAAACAGCGTCACCCAATGCTGTTCTGGATATCAACGGAACAACAACTTTAAGGAAGGAACTTCGGTTAGGCGGCACTTCTTCCACAGTGGGTAACCCCGGACTGAACGGCCAGGTGCTGGTTTCTCAGGGAGAAGGACAGCCTCCCACATGGAAATCCCTGAATGTGCCCCTTGTAGAAACCGGGCAATACAAGCTGACCAATTCGTACCTGTTTTCAGACCAGGCCGGGATAACCAATTTTCCAAATAACGGAGATGGGGTATATAAAAGTAATACAGGAGATGACATCAATAATACGGTTACCGGAAAATGGATAAAACTGGAAGCTTTAAGCAGTTCTATTGAAATAAAAAACAGTAACAACAGAATTACTTATCAGTTCCAGACCGGGGTTGAAATGCAGGCTCCCAATTCATCTGTCATCCAAAGCGTTACCTTTACCTGCGGCGTTTTCAGGAACGAAAAACTTGTCGCTGTGCGTCCCGACAAAATATCAACCAACAACAATACTGAAAAGAATGGACTACAGGATTATATTTTCACCCTGAATTATACCGAACAGAATGTTCCCGCCGGACTTCACGAGATCAGTGTCGCCTGCCGAAAGATCAATCCAACCAACGAGAACAGCAAGTTTGCGATCGGCCGAAACATACCACCTGCTGATCCTTCCAGCCCATCGAATCCCTCGAATCCGTTTATTTTAGAATCTGAATTCAAGATGGATATCATTGAGTTTATTACCTATTAAACAAAAAAGACAAACAACGAATGAAAAAAATAATTCTATTGACAGCCGTTGTCACAGGATATTTAATTTCCGCACAAATAGGAATAAAGACAGAGTCTCCTAAAGCAGTCCTTGACGTCAATGGCGATATGAACCTACGGGGAAAATTATCGGTTTTAAATACATCGAATCAGACAATTACTGAAGGAACCAACGACCAGGTTCTGGTGTCTCAGGGTGAAGGCTATCCTCCCATCTGGAAAAGCCTCCGCATTCCTGATTATGAGCAGAATAAGTTTTTCCTCATTTATAACAATTCTTTCTCAGACAGGGTCGGTGTTAAATTCACCTCAGCCGAGCACTCCACGAATGGATCGACTATATCTTCCTCTTTTGTAAAAAATGCCAACTTCAGCTCGATGAATTTATTTAAAAAAATTCCGTCGTTGTCACAACAATTTGAAGCGTATAGTCAACATAGTAAAGTATATTTTCAGTTCGAAACAGTAGTTCATGCTGATTTCCTGCCAGTTGGAAACACCGATTCCTCAATAGATTACGGTTGCGGGATTTTTATCGATGATAAGTTGGCCAATATGAGACTGGGCAATATTAAGGCAAGCTCAGCGTCTTATCCATTTATTACCCATAACCAGATCGGTATGATCGACAACCTTGCAAAGGGGAGCCATACCATCAGTGTTGCTTGCGCAAGGCTTAAATCTTACAACACGACTTCCACACTTGGAATAGGCATTAATGTGGCGACAAACATCGACAGCTTCATCTCGCAGTCTTCACTCAGAGTTGATGTTTACGAAGTTCCTCAAGTGTTTAACACCATCATCAATTAAATATGAAAAAAATATTTACTATCATTTTAACGACATTTTTTATAACATCAGAGGCACAGATAGGCATTAAAATCGCAAATCCCGTGGGAACTTTAGACATTAACGGAGACCTTAACCTCAGAAGCTCACTAAGGGTAGGCGGCACAAATGATGTGAAAGGAGACCCGGGTGTAGCCGGAACCATTTTTCACCATAATTCATCACTTCAGGTAAACGACTGGAAAGAAATAAAAATTGCCGACGGCCAGGGAAGCATGTCAATGTTTTTCGTTAATACGCGATCGGACCAGAATGGTGCACAATTCATTTCACCAAACGGCTCTACAAGCCCATACGAAGAAAACCTGACCCTCGACACCAATGTATGGGCTGTATTACAAGGAACACAAGATACTTTTTCGGTAAGTAATCCGGTTAATAAAATTGTCTTCACCTTTCAGACCGTCGCGCAGAAAACTCAGAACGGAAATTCTTCCATCAGCTTTGCCTGCGGGATTTTTGTTGATAATAAACTAAAGGCCGTAAGAACAGATGTCATCTTGGGCGCGGAAGGATCTTATAAGATTTTTAATCTGAATGCAACATTAGCAAACGTTCCTCCCAAAAATAATTATTCGGTAAAAGCAGCCTGTACCAAAAGAAATTTAAATTCAGGAAAACTGGGAGTAGGAGTTCCGGTGAACACCACATCCCTCAACACAGATATGTCACAGTCTATACTTACTACGTCTGTACTTCAGTCTTATCAATAAGTCTTTTCCACCTTCAAAGAAAATCTTTTATATTTGGAACTAAATTAATAACGTATGATCAAAAAGTATCTTTTTTCATCCCTTGCCGCAATAGCGCTGGGTTTTACCATTTCGTGCGACAATACCACGGAGGATCCGCCTAATCAGAATAATGGCAGTTCGGGAGGAGCAGCTACCATCACAGGACCAAGAATTTTAAGTAAGATCACAAGCGGAAATACAGCCATGGAAGAATACATTACCAATGCGGGAGTTCTCTCTCAGGCATTTATCAGGGATGTAGGAAGCACCAATACGCTTACTGCTACGATAACGTATTCCGGAAATAAAATCGCTACCATCAAGTATCAGGACAATGTTACGCCCCATGTTGTAGACAATACATACACCCTTTCTTACACCGCCGGCAAATTATCAGGATTTACGATGGACCAGACCTTAATGGCATTCAGCAACCACACTGACTGCACGGTTTATTATGATGCGAACGGACAGCTATACAGAATTGTTGAAAAGAAAAAAATGGGAGGCAGTGCTGACTACACCCATTACATTGAAAGCAAGTTTACATTCTCAGCAGGAAATGTCGCAAGATTAGATTACACCACCATGCTGATGAACGGAGCAAACCCCGATCCTTCGACTTCCAGCCTGGTGTCTTATACGTACGACAATTATGATGCAAAGATAAATCCATATACCACCTTACCAAAAGAATATTTTATGATTACGGGTACACTGTTCCCGATTAATTTTAATTCACTGTCATTCAACAACGTTGGAAAAATCACGGCACAGAATCCTGCCGCCCCGCCAATCAGTATACCGAAAGGATACCTGTATGATTCTCAAAGTTATCCGGTTTCCGATCAGAGCCAAATGATAAAATATGTATATAAACCGCTATAAGTACAATTTATGGTTAATAGTTTTATCGGAAAATGAATTAAAATATGATTTTTATTCAAAAAAAAATTATATTTGTGGAAAAATAAATAATCCCACTTTGGAATGAAAAGACTTTTTTATTTTATTTTGCTTTTAGCTGGTATATCTGCCATTCACTCATGTAAAGACCTGGCAGATGAAGACGGAAATCCGCTTCTTGACATCAATGAAACCAGCGGACTGAACGGTGCCAGAGCACTGTACAGAGAAATTACAGACACTGATACACTGGCAACATATTATTACAATGGCCTTCAAATGTCACAGGTGACGATGAGAAAAGCTTCTGTTGCCGACGTACAGTACAGTGGTAATAAAATCAGCAGGGTTACCTTTAAGGGTTTTCTTGATTCGGATAATAACGGTACTCTTGATCTGGACAGTACTTCCTACGAGCAGCAATTCATGTACGGAAGCACTGGAAGGCTGGAATCTGTTTCTGAAAACCGCTCGGTATACAACAGAACTCCGGGCACCCCTCCTACCGTTCCTCCGGGACCATGGGTACTCCTTAGAAAGTCTAAAACACTTTACAAACTGACATACAGCTCTACAACAGCAAAGCTTAATAAAATTGTCATGGAAACCGGAGACGAAGCTCCCGGCACCCAATTCGCCTATACGAATTTTTCGGAAACTACCTATGAATACGCCGGAGACAATGTATCGAAAGTAGTAAGAAGCTATGGCCCAATGTCGGGAGGCGTACATGGGACAGTCAATACAAAGTATGCGTATGAATTCACAAATTATGATTCTCAGATCAATCCTTTTACGCTGCTTCCTGTAGAATATAAGATTTCAAGAATCTTATCCACCGAACAGAATGATATAGACAGCTGGATATTATCACCGAACAGCCCCGCAAGAAAATCGATCACCGATCTTATCCCGGTTGTTCCCGTAATAAACATAACCTCTACCAATTACAACTACGATGCCCAGACGTATATGAAAAAAGGATATGGCATCAACTACATTTATAAGCCTTTATAAGAATAATCTTTAAAATAAATATTAAACTCAATCTTTTCCAAGGTTGAGTTTTTTGTTTGAATACCTTAATTTTGCAGAAAATTTCCCGAATGAAATATTTAATCGTAGGCCTCGGAAACAAAGGTGCCGAATACGAAAACACACGACATAATATAGGATTTAAAGTAGCTGATAAAATCGCGGAAACGCTGGAAGCACCCTTTCAGACCACTAATTTCGGATGGATGGCAGATGGTAAATATAAAGGCAGAAGAGTGTTGGTATTGAAACCGGACACTTACATGAATCTCTCCGGAAACGCCGTACGATATTGGATGCAGAAAGAAAACATTCCTTTGGAAAACGTGCTGATCATTACGGATGACCTGGTACTGCCATTCGGGACACTGAGAATGAAAGGTAAAGGGTCTGACGCCGGCCACAACGGACTGAAAAATATCAATGAAGTTCTCCAGACACAAAACTATGCCCGGCTGCGATTCGGAATTTCGGCAGATTTCTCGGAAGGCAGGCAGGTAGATTATGTGCTCGGAACCTGGAACGAGGAAGAAAATGCAGCCCTTCCCGAAAGAATTGAAAAATTTTCAAAAGCCAGTCTTTCGTTTGTCTTTGCAGGAATTAATAATACAATGTCTGCGTTTAACGGTAAATAACCAAAACTTAAGACGTATGTTGAGGAGCTATTTTCTGTAGACATTGATACCCGTTATGATCCTATTTTCAAGAAAGTTCTTTTCGGAAGGGGTAAAACGATAATTATGTTCCTGCTCCGAGAATTCCAGGGGAGTGGTCGGTGAATCGTCAGGTTTCCACTTCAGAATCATCGTCACTTCTTTTGCGGAGCCCGGCTCTTTATCTGAAAAGGTAAAAGATGTGCTGGGCAGCGGATCATTACGATCTTCCTTAAATTCAGATTTTGATGTTTTAGGCTGCATCTGGACCATATCTTTTAACAAAAGGGAAAATGGTTTTCCGAGATATTTCTCTTTATTGGTTTCAAACCTTTTGGCATAAGCCAGGGTATCGCTCACAATCTTTTTACCGGAAACCTCCTGAGATTTTGCAGCACCGAAGAAGAATAAACAGAAGAAACAAAGGATCTTTATATTCATGTTGAAGATAAAATTTAATATCAAAAGTACGTATTTTAAAATCTCCACGACCTCCCGCCGGCTATTTTAACCAAACATTTTAAACAGTCCTGTATTTATTTAATGCTGTGATCCGGATCATAACATCCGTACTGTCCGGTCATTGCCATTGGGTGCAACCGGTTAAAGCCACAGGCCCGATCCGGTTTATTAGAGTTGAAAATTTACTCTCCGAACTTATAAATCCTTTTGCCGATCTTCATTAAGACGATGTATTTGAGGCAAAACAGACTTTAATTTAAAAATAAATTGCTAAACCGGATTAATTCACATTCAATTCTTAAATTTGTGATATGAATTATTTGGAAGCTTTAAGCAGAAGATATTCTGTGAAAAAATTTAACACCGAAATCATCCCTCCGGAAACATTGCAAAATATCCTGGAGTCCGGAAAATTATCGGCAAGCTCTCTGGGTCTTCAGCCTTACAAAATCATTGTGGCAGAAAGCAAAGAAATGCGGGAAAAACTGATTCCGGCGTTTTACAATCCGTCCCAGATTTCCACATGCTCACACCTGGTCGTTATCATTTCAAAAAAAATATTGGATGAAAGCTACATCAACGGCTATTTCCGTCACATTTCGGATGTGAGAGAAACTCCCATGGAGAAGCTTGATCCCTTCAGAAACAGCATCAGTCAGCATATTAATCAAAAAACACATGATGAAATTTTCAACTGGGCAGAAAAACAGTCTTACATCGTCCTGGCCAATCTTATGTATGCCGCAGCGATGGAAAACGTAGACACTTGTCCCATGGAAGGCTTCCGGCAGGATCTTATCGAAGAAATTTTAGACATAAATCCGGAGACCGAAAAAGTAACCGTCACCCTCGCATTAGGTTACCGATCGCAGGAAGATCATTTCCAGCACATGAAAAAAGTAAGAAAACCAAACGAAAAATTGTTTAAATTTATTTAATTATTTAGACAATTGTCTTAAACTAAGGATATGATAAAAGCGGATGTACTGGTAATCGGTTCCGGAATTTCGGGACTCTCCTATGCCATAAAAGTTTCTGAGCAGCTCCCTGATGCCAAAATAATAATCGTAACAAAATCTGATGAGGATGAAAGCAACACCAAATATGCACAAGGTGGCCTTGCAGTCGTTACGGATTCTAAAAATGACAATTTCGACAAACATATTGAAGACACCATGCGTGCCGGAGACGGTGAAAACAAACGCGATGTCGTGAAAATGGTCGTCACCGAAGCACCCGCAAGATTCAATGAAATCGTGGAATGGGGTGCCAATTTCGATATGAAGAACGGCGAATTCGCATTGGGAAGAGAAGGCGGCCATACCGAAAACAGGATTGTACATCACAAAGATATTACAGGTTTCGAAATCGAAAGAGCTTTGCTGGAAACAGCCAATAAAAGTGAAAACATTGAGATTCTCGACCACCATTATGTCATCGACATCATCACGCAGCACCACGTTCCAGGAAAAGAGCTTAACGAAGGAGACATCCATTGTTACGGCGCCTATATTCTGGATGAAAAATCTAAAAAAATAAAGAAGATCACTTCTAAAATAACACTCGTTGCCACAGGAGGAGCCGGACATGTTTATAAAAACACCACCAATCCCACCATTGCCACAGGAGACGGAATCGCTTTTGTAGCCAGGGCCAAAGGCAAGGTGTCGAACATGCAGTATTACCAGTTTCACCCTACGGCACTGTACAGCAAGATCGACGGCATGCTGTTCCTGATCTCGGAGGCCGTGCGCGGAGACGGTGCAAAATTAAGAACCAAGAGAGGTGAAAAATTTATGCATAAATATGATGAGCGCGAAGAACTTGCCTCGAGGGATATCGTCGCCCGCGCCATCGATGCCGAAATGAAGATTACCGGTGATGAATACGTAGGACTCGACTGCCGTGAAATGAATCACGAGAAATTCCTCGAGCATTTCCCGAATATCTACAAAAAATGTAAAGATGAAGGAATCGATCCTTTTACACAACTGATTCCCGTGGTTCCGGCATGCCATTACCTGATGGGTGGTATTGAAGTCGATAAAGACGGACAGTCTTCCATCAGAAATCTTTTCGGAGTAGGAGAATGTACCAACTCGGGACTTCACGGAGCCAACAGACTCGCCTCCAATTCACTGCTTGAAGGCCTGGTATTCGGTCATAACGCTGCCATGAAAACCGTTGAGCTATTAAAAGAAAACAATTTCAACTTTGATGACCTGAAAGCCGTTCCGGAATGGAATGAAGAAGGAATGAAAATCATGGATGAAATGGTGATCGTTTCTTACCTCAGAAAACAGCTACAGGAGATGATGAGCGACCTGGTAGGCATCGTGAGAAGCAACCGCCGCCTGAATATGGCGCTTCAGAAACATCAGGAAATCGCGGCTGCCGTGAATGAAATTTACCACTACTCTATTCTTTCTCCGCAACTTTCGGAACTTAGGAATTTAACAACCGTTGCTCACCTCATCATTACCCAATCAATGGAAATGAAAGAGAATAAAGGAGCATTTTATAATAAAGATTTAGTCTAAAAGCACTACACAATATGAAAAGACCCGTATACGTCACCGATAAAGCTTTAAAGCAATTCATCAAAAATGCTCTGGAAGAAGATATACAGGATGGCGATCACTCTACGCTGTCCACCATTCCGAAAGATCTTGAACAGAGCGCAAAGCTTCTGGTAAAGCAAGACTGTATCATTGCCGGGGTTGAATTGGCGAAGATTATTTTCAAAACTTATGACAAAAACCTTAAAGTTGAGACTTTTGTAAAAGACGGTGATGCCGTAAAAATTGGCGACATTGCCTTTATCGTAACAGGAAGTGCAAGGTCTATTCTTTCCACCGAAAGGCTCGTCCTGAATTGCATGCAGCGCATGAGCGGAATTGCAACCCTTACCCACGATTGGGATTCGCGGCTGGTCGGTACAAAAACCAAACTTCTGGACACCAGAAAAACAACCCCAAATTTCAGGATTTGTGAAAAATGGGCAGTAGCCATCGGCGGTGGAACCAATCACCGGTATGGTCTTTATGATATGATTATGCTGAAAGACAACCACATCGATTACAACGGAAGCATTACCAATGCCGTAAAAATGGCAAAGGATTACATTAAAAAGAATAAAAAGAAGCTGAAGATCGAAGTAGAAACCAGAAACCTCGAGGAAGTACAGGAAGCTATTAAAGCAAAAGTAGACCGGATCATGCTTGACAATATGGATGTAGCTACAATGAAAGAAGCTGTAAAGCTGATCAACGGCTCCTGCGAAACCGAAGCATCCGGTGGAATAACCCGTGAACAGCTTAAAGAAATAGCTTCTACAGGCGTAACCTACATCTCTGCCGGAGCCCTCACCCATTCAGCAGAAAATATGGATCTAAGCCTCAAAGCCCTCAAATAACGTTGAATTTTTAATAAAAACAAAGGCTTTTTGTTAAAAATTCAATAATGTGATTTTTTTCATATGAAATGTCGATTATTATTCAACACATTGTAAATCAGAAATATAATACTTATTAAGATCGAGTAAAAATTAACATATAGTTAATATTAGTTAAATTTTATTTTACCAATTTTGCAGAAAATTTAAATCTAACTATTACTAACGATTATGAAATTAATCAACAAATCGATGCTAACTGCGATAATTACGCTATCTACAGCTAGTGTCTATTACGCTCAACAAGTTCAGGATACTGTTACTGATACAAGGTCCAAAGATATTGAACAGGTTGTACTTACAGGTGTTGCTGATATCGCGAAAGAGAGAAAAACTCCTGTAGCAGTTTCAACAATCAAAGAAGCTCAGATTGTACAGAGATTAGGAAATCAGGAATTTCCGGAGATCTTATCGACAACTCCATCTGTTTATGCTACAAAAGGAGGCGGCGGTTTTGGAGATGGCCGCTTGAACGTTAGAGGTTTTGACACTAACAATACGGCTGTAATGATTAATGGAGTACCCGTTAACGATATGGAAGGAGGTACTGTTTATTGGTCTAACTGGGCAGGGCTTTCTGATGTAACTTCTGCCATGCAAATACAAAGAGGTTTAGGAGCTTCAAAATTAGCAATTGCTTCTGTTGGAGGTACAATTAATATTATTACAAGAGCTGCGGATAAAAAGAGAGAAGGTAATGTAACTCTAGGCGTTGGTAATGATGGTTATCTTAAAACTTTATTTTCTTATAATACAGGAAAATCCGCAAAAGGCTGGTCGACATCATTTTTAATGTCAAGAACAGCTGGAGCAATGTACATAGATGGATCTGATTTTGAAGCGTACAACTATTATTTTGCTTTAGGTTATCAACCAAATAAAAAACACGATTTCCAATTTACCTTTACAGGGGCTCCACAATGGCATAATCAAACTTTCAATAACACCATCAAAACAGATTTAGATATGGGCGATGGTATATTAGATGGAGTCTTATCTGATAAGCCAAATAGAAAATACAATTCAAACTGGGGATATTTAAACGGTCAGCAATTTTCACAATCTGTAAATTATTATAGTAAGCCGGTTGCATCCATCAACTGGGATTGGAATATTTCTGAAAAATCAAAATTATCTACAGTAGGATATGCTTCTTGGGGTAGAGGTGGCGGAACCGGAATTTTAGGTTCTATTAATGGAAAAGGTATTAATGCTTTACCAAAATCAGCAGATGGATTGATTCGTTTTGATGATATTTACGCTTGGAATACTGGACAGACAGTTGCTGATTTTGGAGCAAATAATAAGACACCATTTGTTGGTACAAGTTCAAACGGTATTACTAGGAGAGCTAGTGTAAATTCCCATGACTGGTACGGAATTTTATCTAATTTCCAACATAAAGTTAATGAGAACTGGAATTTCTCAGTAGGTTTGGATGCAAGATACTATTATGGATATCACCCAGGTCTTGTTACTGATTTCTTAGGAAACAGAGAATACCGCGAAGCAGGAAACTACAATCAATACCCATACTACACGGTGACACAATCATATGCTGCAGAACCTTCAGCGAACCCTTTTGCAGCTGCTGTGAAAGACAAGTCACAGATTGTATACAGAAATTATGATGGTAAAGTTCTTTGGGGTGGTGTTTTTGGACAGTTAGAATATACGAATGATAAAATTTCGGCTTTCGTACAGGGTTCTGCATCTGAGCAGAGCAACCAAAGAATTGATAAATGGGTTTGGGATGGAATATCTGCCGTTCCTACCGGTATATCTACTACACAACAAGGACAAGTGGTAAACCAAAAGACAGAGCAAAAATTCAGATTCGGATATAACGCAAAAGCTGGTGTGAATTATAATATCAACGAACAACATAATGTTTTCGTAAATGTTGGTATCTACTCTAAACAGCCAAATCAAAATGCTATTTTCCCTTATAATTTGCCAACAAAAACATTTGGTTCTTTGTATCAACAGATTGAAAACAAAGATCTAAGAAACGAAAAAGTTTCTTCTGCTGAAGTTGGTTATGGATTCAAAAGCGGAAAACTAAGAGCAAATGTAAATGCATATTATACAGATTGGAAAGACAGATTCGTTCGTGTTACAGGTATTACCTACCCTAATGCTGACGGAACTACCGCCACAAATGGTACTGCAAGTTTGACAGGTGTAAGAGAAGTTCACATGGGTGTTGAATTAGAAACGTTCTACAAACCTTTAAACTGGTTAGAGTTCAACGGAATGTTCTCTTTAGGCAACTGGAAATACAAAAACAACCCAACAGGAAGGATAGCTGACGTAAATGGTGATCCAGTTACAACAAACGGAAAAGATGAAGTTGTTCTCGCTTTGGATGGATTAAAAGTTGGGGATGCTGCACAAACAACTGCTGCAATAGGAGCGACAGTTAAGCCTGTTAAAAATCTTGATATTTTCGGGACATGGAGATATTATGATAATTTGTACGGAACATTTAGTATTAATAATAGCTATATCATTAATGATGGAATTATACCTGCTGCGAGAGCAGAAAAAGGATCTTTAAAAGCACCTTCTTATAATCTGACTGATATTGGAGCTTCTTATACATTTAATTTGAAAAATGGTAGCAGACTAATAGTTACAGCGAATATTTATAACTTATTCGACACTACATATATTTCAGATTTAAGATCATCAGTGAAGAAAACTTTCTCAGATTTCAAAACTGGTTCAAATACAGATGCGCAGGCACAAGCATTGCTAGATGCTTACAATGCAAACTCTAATAATTTCTACAAAGGTCTAGATGTTAGCAACAACGTTTATTTCGGATTCGGAAGAACTTGGGCAGCTTCACTTTCTTACAGATTCTAAGATCTAACTAATAAAACATTAGATTTTATAAATACCAATCCCGGCTTTTCGCCGGGATTTTTGTTATCTTTGCCATTAGAAAAAAGAAAAAATAGACTATGGACTTTTACAACATTTTGCTTAATGCACACAAAGGATTCGGATATCTGGAAATCCTTTTAGTAACATTATTCGTTATTGCTCTTTTAGCAACCATGTTCGGTTACAGTGGAAAAGTGAATAATTTCCTCAAAAAAACAACACTTTTCACGATGATCTTTTTCCATGTACAGTTCCTGTTGGGAATCACCATGCTGATCATCAACTTTACAAAAGGCCTGAATATGGGTGAAATAATGAAAAATGCAGATCTTCGTTTCCAATATGTAGAACATCCGTTTTCTATGCTGATCGCGGCTATTTTAATGACCGTTGTAAACAAAAAAGTAAAAACCAACCCTACGCTCTCTCTGGGAGTAGTGATCATGGGACTGATCGCCGTAGGTTTATTTGCATTCGCGTTCCCGTGGGCCAGAGTCTTCGGGGCATAAATATATTAACATAAACAATTTTTAATTAAATCAATGAAAGTAGCTGTAGTAGGTTCAACAGGAATGGTTGGACAAGTTATGCTTAAAGTTCTCGAGGAGAGAAACTTCCCTGTCACAGAATTAATCCCGGTAGCATCCGAAAAATCTGTTGGTAAGAAGGTGAAGTATAAACAGGAAGAATTTACCATCATAAGCATGAAAGACGCTATAGCTGCCAAACCTGATATCGCCATCTTCTCAGCCGGAGGAGCCACCTCACTGGAGTTTGCGCCCCTGTTTGCAGAAGCCGGTACTACCGTGATCGACAATTCCTCCGCATGGAGAATGGATCCCGATAAAAAGCTTGTCGTTCCGGAAATCAATGCCGAGGTACTGACAAAAGAAGACAAGATCATTGCCAACCCGAACTGCTCTACCATCCAGCTGGTCATGGTTTTAGGACCTTTAAATAAAAAATATGACCTGAAAAGAGTAATCGTTTCTACCTATCAGTCGGTAACCGGTACCGGTAAAGCGGCCGTAGATCAGCTGAACTCTGAGATCAGCGGTGATGAGACCATTGCCAAAGTATACCCATACCAGATCTTTAAGAATGCTCTTCCTCACTGCGATGTTTTTGCAGACTACGATTACACCAAAGAAGAGATTAAACTGATGAAAGAACCTAAGAAAATTTTAGGGGACGACACGTTCAACCTTACGGCAACAGCGGTAAGAGTGCCGGTTCAGGGAGGCCATTCGGAAAGTGTGAATATCGAGTTTGAAAACGAATTCGATCTGGATGAAGTAAGAAAAATCTTATCCGAAACTCCGGGCGTTGTTGTTATGGATAATGTAAAAAACAACGAATACCCGATGCCGCTCTATTCCGAAGGTAAAGACGAAGTTTTCGTCGGAAGAATACGGCGGGACCTCTCGCAGCCCAAGACCCTGAATCTCTGGATTGTGGCAGACAACCTGCGAAAGGGAGCCGCCACCAACGCAGTGCAGATCGCAGAATATCTTGCAGCCAACAACTTAGTATAAGCTAACAAAATACAAAAGAGTCTCAGAATTGAGATTCTTTTTTTTATCAAACCTATGAACGTTCAGAAAAATAATACGAAAGATAAATTAGCCTTCCAGAAGCTTATTGCCGTTTTTGGAGTGATACTCTTTATCGGGAAGATCATCGCCTGGAAGCTTACCGGTTCAGATGCCGTATTTTCAGATGCCATGGAGAGTATCGTGAATGTCATCAGTGCTTTTATGGGGCTGTATTCACTCTACCTTGCCGCTAAGCCGAAAGATGAAGACCATCCGTACGGGCATGGAAAAGTAGAGTTCGTCACTTCCGGAATAGAAGGTGCCCTGATCGCCATTGCCGGTGTTATGATCATCTACGAAGGCATCAACAGCCTTATAACAGGCAAGATATTACAGAAGCTCGACTGGGGGATTGCCATTATTGCAGCCACAGCCATTGTCAATTATCTCTTAGGCTATATTTCCATTAAAAAAGGGAAGCATGAGAATTCACACGTCCTGATTTCTTCAGGGAAACACCTTCAGTCGGATACCATTACCACCCTGGGGGTTGTCATCAGTTTAATCATCGTTTATTTTACCAAAATCTACTGGCTGGATTCCGTGGTGGCGCTTTTCTTCGGATTCTATATCATCATTATCGGGTATAAGATCATCAGAAAATCATTAAGCGGCATTATGGATGAACAGGACCCCGATCTCCTGAACCAGATCATTAAAGTACTGGAAAACAACCGCCGCACCGAATGGATCGATGTACACAACATGAAGATCCAGCAGTTTGGCGCCAATCTCCATATTGATGCCCACATTACCCTTCCCTGGTATTACAGCCTTCGGGACGCCCATAACGAAATGGAAAAGATGATCATTCTTCTCGCCCGAAACACCAAGAGAAGTGTAGAGTTCAATTTTCATATGGACGACTGCAAGCCCATCTCCTGCTCTATCTGCCAGATCGCCGACTGCCCGGTCCGCGAGAGAGACTTTGTAAAAAGAGTAACCTGGACACCGGAAAATGTAACCTGTGTCGACAAGCATACTGCGGAAGAATAATTTATATAATTGAATTCCCTTGAGGGGTTTTATTCTTTAACCCCCAGAGCCCTTTTATAGATGCCGATTTCTTTTTGGAGGTCGGCAATCTGCTTTGTTTTTTCATCCAGTTCTGCAATCACCTTGGAATTTTTGTTTAAAAGCAATCCGGGCGGATAATAATCGGTAAGCTTGGTAAGAAAATCGTATTCCAGAGCGATCCCGAGATTCCAGAGGATCCCGAACTGGAGCGAAGGCTGCCTGAGATAATTGGTCAGGGAATTAGGACTCACGGACATCCGTCTTGCGACCTCGGCCTGACTGAGCTTTTTATCCTGTATCACCTTTTTTACCAATTGCCCTATGTGAGGGTGAGGGTTACTGCTTTTACGAAGATAGGTTCTGTTCATCATAAAATGTATTTTATTTTAAAGATTAAGGTTAAAGACAGGTCTGTTAACGTTGAGTACCGCTCGCCATACATCTTACATGTATCCGGCGACGTATTATACATATAAAAATACGTCTTAAATATATAGATCTACGCTTTAAGTATATTTGTCTACGTCTTATAAGAATCATTATACGTTTAAGACATATGATTATATATGTTAAACGTATACGAACAGGTTTTAAACATCTAAATATCATTCTCAGAAGTATACCGCCGGTAATAAAACATCGGGATAATGAGTAAAAGGATCAATGGCTGTATGACAAACCTTCTCATATAAAACGAAAACAGGTATCCCGTCTCAAATCGAGTATAAATACAGTATAAATAGATCGGGAAAGTAATGACGAAGACGATACCGATCATCACGGCGCCGTGAATAGCCCATTTTTTATTTTTAAACCAGAAAAAGAGAATCACACATGCGAAAAAAAGATTCAGCCCGAAACGGAAAAGATAGCTCACGATCACAGGTCCCCATTCGAAATGAGGGAAAGGAATGTTCTTATCGGCTTCATGGAAATAAGCGAGAAAAGGATCATAAAAGATCTTTTCTTCCAATGCCCTTACAGCGATCAGTCCGGCTATCCCGGCGAAAACAAAAAGCCAATTAATGATCTTCATATTTTAAAGCAAAAAATTTAATCCATACCAGCCACAGAAGCACGACAGTACCATAAATAACAGCCGGAAAAATATAGTCGTGAACCATTTTCCCATACTGCCTGTAATCGGTGAGCACAATATTCAATCCCACAATCCGCAGAACATTCATCATGTGCAATATTATAAGTCCGGCGGCGACAAAGGCAAATGTCTTCCTTCCTTTATAAAAGGCAAAGACAAAAGACACAAAAAGGATCATGATTGAAACCGCATTACATCCTTCTACCATTCTCGAAGGATAATGATTGTTCACATAAAAATACACCTGCTCTCCTTTAACATCATTATACAGCTGCGTTGGATAGCCTGTATGGTTCTGGAGGAACTTTACCTGCTCCGCCACAGAACAGGAAAACGGATCTAACCCTAGCTGTGCAAAATAATTCAAATAAAACTGATAGGCAAAAAGCAACACCACATACACCGTGATGAAGCGAAACAAAATGTTCAGTGCCGGTTTAAAATCCTTTAACATGATACAAAGATAGAAATTAGGCTGTAATTTACTATATTTGTTTCGTATATGAATCTTGAAAACGCTAAACGATTTTTTGAAAACACTACAGGAAAAAAATCTTCTGAGTTTATCACACTGGCTCAAAGCGGTTCTGCGAGGGTGAATTTCCTGGCCGCCGCGGGCGACGAAAAATACATCGTTACCTGCAATGAAAACATCAGGGAAAATGAAGTTTTTTTATACTACTCCCGGATTTTCTCAGAAGCGCACCTCAACACCCCAAAAATCTATCATATTTCGGAAGACCGCAAGATGTATGTTCAGGAATTCCTGGGCGAACACACGCTGTCTGATATTATTTCCCGGGAAGGTCTTTCGGAAAATGTGAAAAAGCTGGTACAACAGACGTTAGAGAAGCTTTACCGACTCCAGAGGCTTACCCTCAGCAAGATCGATTATAAAAAAACCTTTGAATACGAGCGTTATGATGAGCTTCCCGTGATTCATGACCTGTATTACTTTAAAAACTTCATTGCTGACGTTCTCGAACTGGAATACCACAAGGCCACTTTGCTGAAAGAATTTAAAAAGATTGCGGCACAAATTGAAAACCTGGAGCCGAAAGGTCTCATGATCCGCGATTTTCAGGCCAGGAATATTATGGTAAACGGACAAAATAAGGTCTCATTTATCGATTATCAGTCGGCGATGGAAGGCCCTTTGATGTATGATGTGATCTCTTTTTTATTTCAGGCTAAAGCCAATTTCACACAAGATTTTAAAGATGAAATGCTGGAATATTACATCAGCCTGTTTGATGATGAAGAGAAAAAGGCTCAACTAAGATCCTCGGTGGAACCTCTGCAAATGATGCGGTTTCTTCAGGTGCTGGGCGCATACGGATTCAGAGGCCTGATCCAGAGAAAGTCCCATTTCATTGCCAGCCTCGAAAAAGGGATCATCAATATTGCAGAATTTGCCCAAACCTGGGAAGGAATGAAAGACTATCCTGAGCTCAAAACCGTGATTGAACAATTGAATAGAGAGAATACAAAATTGAAAATTGAGGATATTTTGAACCATTAAGATTTTGCAAAGAAGTTAATGGTTTAAATAAAATAAATTAAAAAGAAATGCTACACATCGACATACACAGTTTTTCGTACAAAAAAGGAGGAATTCCTAAAGATACGACCGGAAACGGCGGAGGTTTCACCTTCGACTGCCGCGGAATTCTTAATCCCGGAAGAATTGAAGAATATAAAATCCAGACCGGAAATGATAAAGGCGTTCAGGAATATCTTGAAACCAAAACGGAAATGCCCAGATTTCTTGAGCTCGTTAAAAGCCTGATCTCGATAAATATTGATAATTACCTGGAACGTGGCTTTGAAAACCTTCAGATCAATTTCGGATGTACGGGCGGACAGCACCGGTCGGTATATTCTGCCATAAAAATAGCGCACTTCATTGAAGAAAAATATGGTGACCAGGTAGAACTCAGCCTTCACCACGACGAACAGCACCAGCTTAATTCATAAATGATAAGCGATAATTTATAAATGATTATTAAACGCTTTGACAATTATCAATCATCATTCATCACTTATCAATTATAGACTATGAAAGCTTTAATTTTTGCAGCCGGAAAAGGAACGCGCCTGAAACCATTTACCGATCATCATCCGAAGGCTTTGGCCAAAGTGAATGGCATTCCGCTTTTGGAAAGAAACATTAACTATTTAAAAGGTTTCGGGATCAGTGACTTTGTCATCAACATTCATCATTTTGGAAATCAAATCGTTGATTTTTTAAAGCAAAACGACTATTTCGGCTGTAAGATAGAAATATCAGACGAGACGAATGAACTGCTGGAAACGGGTGGCGGCTTAATTTTTGCTAGAAAACTTCTCGATCATGGTGAAGATTTTCTGATCATGAACGCCGATATTCTGACCGATATGAACGTCACAGAATTTGTAGAATACCATAAAAAGATAAAAGATTTTGCTACATTAGCCGTTTCGGACAGGGAAAGTTCAAGAAAACTGCTTTTCAACGATGAGATGATTTTAAGAGGCTGGCTTAATGTGCAGACCGGCGAGCAGAGGCTCGCTGAATTCAATAAAGGATTTAAAGCTTTAGCTTTCAGTGGCATTCACTGTATCAATCCTCTTATTTTTGAGAAAATAAAAAGAAAAGGCAAATTCTCCGTTATGGAAGAATACCTTGACCTGATGCAGACGGAACAGATCCACGGATTTGTGCATGACAGTATTCTTATTGATGTGGGAAAACCACAGTCTATAGCAGAAGCCGAAAAATATTTTAAATGATTTACAATGGGAATTGAAGGGACCAGAGATGAAAGTTTGGTAAATCCTGAACTGGATATTAATGAGACAAAGCTCCAGAATAGTCTTCGACAAAAGACCTGGGACGAAACCGTCACCAAAGACAGCTGGATGGTTTTTAAAGTGATGGCGGAATTTGTGGACGGCTATGAAAAGCTTGCCAAAATAGGTCCGTGTGTTTCTATTTTCGGATCTGCCAGACTGAAACCGGAGAGCAAATATTATGAAATGGCTGTTGATATTGCTGAAAAGATTACGAAAATCGGTTTCGGGATCATTACCGGTGGCGGCCCAGGAATTATGGAGGCAGGAAACAAAGGCGCTTTCAATGCGCAGGGCAAGTCTATCGGTCTGAATATTGATCTCCCTTTTGAACAGCACTTCAATCCTTACATTAATAAATCATACTCCATGAACTTCGACTATTTCTTTGTACGAAAAGTGATGTTCGTGAAATATTCTCAGGGATTCATTGTGATGCCGGGCGGTTTCGGAACGCTGGATGAGCTTACGGAAGCCTTGACATTAATTCAGACCAATAAAATAGGAAAATTCCCGATTGTTTTAGTTGGCACGGAATTCTGGAGCGGACTGCTGGACTGGTTTAAAGAAACTTTGCTTAGAGAAGGAATGATTCACGAAGAAGATCTGGATCTTTACCGTGTGGTAGATACGGCTGATGAGGCAGTAGCGCATATTAAGGCATTTTATGACAAGTATTCTGTAAATGTGAACTTTTAATTGGCATATAATTTGTCAACTTTAATAAACAATCATGATTGTAAATATATTATTTAAGATGAAAAATTATTTTTATATATCAGGACTATTAACATTTTTTGTGTTAATGAGTTTCGTGTATGTAGACTTTTTCTCTTCAATGACTAAAGTGGATTATATCGAAGGCAGTAAGACATTGAAGTTTACCACAAAAATGAATACCAATCATATTTCCGACGCTATTAAAATAAACCCTAATACGGCAGCTTTTGAAGCAGAAGTAAAAAAATATGTAAATAACAATTTTGATGTGTATATCAATGGCTCTCCAAGAACGATCACTTTCACAGGAAGTCAGGTAAGCGGAGAAACAGTATGGGTCTATTTTGAGACGGGAAGCGTTTCGGATATCAGTACCTTAAAGATTAAAAATACAATACTTCTGAGCGCTTTTCCAAAACAGATTAACCTCGTTAATATTGCGTACAAAGGAAAACAACGAACAATGAATTTCCAGCGGGGAAAAGAAGTAAATGAAGTTTCTTTTTAATTTAAATGAATAACAGCCACTGCAGATGCGGTGGTTTTTATTTTAACAGTCACTAAAAAAGCTGCCTTTCAGACAGCTTCAGAGATTTAACCATAAAATTTATTATTGAACCGTAATATCATCCAGCTGAATAGTGGTCGTAGTTCCCGAACTGTTTCCCTGATATTTAAATATAATAAATCCGTTACCCGTAAGATCATTTGGAAAACTGTACGTACCGGAAGAAACGAAAGTTCCATAACCACTTGCAGGAACGGTCGGAAGTGTAAAATTGGATGTGATCTCGTTAAGTGCAGCAGAAGAGATATCTGCTCCCGGAGTATAATTTGTTGTGGTGTACACTTTAAGGGCGGCTCCGTTATAATATCCCACATTTATTTTGAATGACAGCGAACCGGCAGCGGTAAAATCTACCGGAATCATGAAGTATGTATTGTAGGCAGTACCTGAAGCACCTCCGTTTCCCGACAGCTGAATGTATTTATTACTACTGAATGATCTTACTTCCCAGTATCTTGATCCGGTAGAAGCGTAGTTTAAATACTTAGGAAAATTATTAAAATAGGGTGAAGAACTATTGGCAGGATAGCTGTCAAAATTTTCTGTAAATGATCCTGAATAAGCAATGGCAGTACCTCCGATAATCCCTTCTGCGAAACGGGCCCTGGTAAAATTAATATCGCTGATCCCTCTTATGACATTCTGGTAAGGTGATGCCCCCGTTCCGTATTTACTCACCACAAAAGTGATATCACCATTTTTATCGGGAATCGTATAAGAGGTAGGCTTAAAGAAACCGTCTGTTCTTAAGTTCCCTGTATTTCCTGCTGCATCAACCAAAGTTCTGTTGGTGTCTACGAAAGTTCCTGATGCATCTTTATTCATGAGAGGTAAACCGATCTCGCTTTTTACAAATTGTACGTTTTTAACGATCGCTAAAGTGTTTATGTATTTAGGATTTTTGATCTGAGCCAAAGTGAGCTCCTGAGGAACAATATTTGCCATTTCAAGACCGGTTCCATCACAAACACCTGCGATGTATCTGCTGATGATCGATTCAGGAATTCTCCCGATGGCATAATCAGGATCTTTCACGCCTAAAGTGATGACATCGTTTGATTTCCCGATTACCATTCCGTTTGCGCGGATTCTGATGTGCGATCCGACAGGAAAATCGGCATAGTTCAGGGATTTATTGATCCCGACCACCAACCCAACCGTCGGGTTCTGCGGCTTATCCTGGAAAACAAGTGTTTTATAGAAATTTCCGTTGGAATCAGAAGAAATGACATATCCGTCAAAAATTACTTCAGGATGCGTTGCGTCCTGTGCAGGAACAGTGTATACCCCGGAAGCCGGAGACAATGCTACAAAGTCTGCCATCGTCATCGTGGGCGCATTAAATTTATTATTACATACCATTTCAGAAGCTTCCCATTTATCATCATGGATACAGGAAAGTGTTACCGTTGCCAAAACAGTTATGCCTAAGCTTATTTTTAAAATTTTTTTTATACTCATTTGTTTATATTCTTGGTGATTACTCTTTTAAAATCTTACCTGAAAGTTTACAAAATAAGACCGTCCCTGTGTATACCAGTATTTTGGTGCAAAATTGGGATATCTGCTGTTGTAGTCGTTTTCAAAATCTACATTGCCGTTAGCACTTCTGATTTGCTCGAAACCGCCGGTAATATATTTTCTGTTATCCAGTATATTATTCACTGATCCGGAAATCAGAACATAGTATTTGCGTACAAGCCAGGACTTTCCAACATTTGCATTGATGAAGAATGATGAAGGAAGCTTTACCTGCTGCATATATCGTTCTATTTTCGGATCATCCAGATTTACAAAAGGGGTACTGCTGTTGTTGTTTTGAATAAATTCGTCTGTCCTGAGGATCGCCGAAGGATCGAGATTGTTATCATCAAGATAATTCCAGCTGGCGCCTATCCACCAATATTTTGGTGAACTGTACCTGAATCCTGCAGAGAAAGCCTTTTGCGCGGTTCCTCCAACTTTGAAATCCTTTATGTACGCGGTTCCCAAGCTGGCATAAGGAGCTGCCATTACATCTGAAGAAATATAGACATTCGGATTGTTGGTATATTTGTATTCTCCCCAGCTTGCAACGCCTTGTAGTGAAAGGGTCGGAAAGACTTTAACATCTATCCCTAGTTCAGCGCCCATACTTCTTTTGTTTACATTAGACATCGTCTGGGTAACGAATGCGCTGGCTGTTTTATTTTCTGTTTCGGCTTCGGAAACGTTAAGTGCCAATCCATCAGCGAAGAACCGCTGAACACTGGTATCGTTTTGCGTACTCACCATATATCCCGTTGCTCTCATTTTCACAAAAGGTGCAGAGATTACATAGCTAATATCATGGGCACTGATAATCGCATTTTGAATATTCGGAACTGTATAATTGTTTACTCTGGGATTAATAAAGATATCTTCTGCGAAAGGAGCCTGAGAAAAGTAAGCTCCGTTATAGACAAAAAAATTTCTTCCATTGAGCCTGTAAATCATCTGTCCTTTTATGCCGTAATTCAAATATTTATAATCCTCACTTTCTCCGGAAGAGTTATTCTGATAAAGATAGTTTTTAAATAAACCTTCTCTGCTTGTTACAGAATAGCCTAAAAGGCCACTGAAAAACACATCGAATAATCCTGTAGAAAATTTCAGCCCGGGATTTATTTTTACATCCTTTCTTCTAAGAATATAATCGTAAGTAATTTTATCTCCCACATGTTTCGCCAGTTGTGCATCATTCATGTTGTAAAAACCTGAAGATCCTGCTTTGTTGGAATCCGCGTATGGATCAACATTCAACGCATAATCAGCACCCAGAAGATCATTAACCTCTCTGTAATATTCCGATTTAAAATTCTGATAGGAAACGTTTAATAAAAATTTTGTTCTGTCACTAAAATTGTAAGTATAATGTGTTGCGGCATTTAATATTTTATCATCACTGACATCATTGACTAAAAAATATTTTGCTCTTCTTCCCGTAAGTCCGAACCTTACTGATATTTCTGCCTGGTCAACGACATCATTTACCTGGTTTGCTGCATAGAACGAGTTCCAGTTGATCTGGGTCACTTCCTGGTTATTGTTTATCCAGTTTTCATGGGCTGCCATATATCCTTCGAATAATTTTTCGTAGTCAGCAGAGGGTGTATTGTTATGGTACTGTCCGTAAATTATACTGTTAAGGTAATAACCTGGTAACTTTTTATAGTAGGTCGGAGAGGGATTTTGCACTGTCTGCCAATCGAGCCTGGAACTTTTATCTTTTCCAAATTGGTACGAAACGGAGGTCCATAAATTTGACTTATCATTGATTTTCAGGAAATCCTGCAACTGGAGAATCGGCTGAAAGCCTTTCTTTACCCTTTCGCTTCTTTTCTCTCCATTTTGCCAGCCCCAGTAAGAATTGTAATGCACTCCTCTGTAGTCATATATTTCCTGCGTATTCGGACTGGAGACTGATCTTCTGTAAGGTGATGCAAAAGCGTTAAAAGTAATCGTATGACGGTCATTGATTTTCTTTTCAATTCCCAGGTAAGTTCCGTATGCGTCATAAAACGTTCCCTCCTGGATTCCTTCTTCAGCCCATCTTTTGGCGATCATCCCGGTAAATGCCCAGCCTTTTTTATTCATCCCCGAAGTATACCGTAAAGATATTCTTTGACGATAATTTCTGTTGGTAACAGAATATGCAGCCTGAAAACCCTTCCTATATTCGCTGGCTTTTGTATTTTTATAAACAACTCCACCGGAGCCGCCGAACGCATATTCGGAAGGAGAATGATTGGTAAAAATTTCGGGATACCTAACAATTTCGTTGAGCCCTCCCCAATTGGAAAAATCAACGATTCCATTGTCTGCTTTTACCATAGAGACTCCATTCAGTATGTTTTCGGAAGTTCTTCCATCAATGCCTCTTGGCCGGAACCAATAGAATCCCAGATCAAACGCAGAGATCCGGTTAAAGACATCCTGTGAAGTCTGAAGCAAGCCAACTGTAGAGATCTGATGGCTGGTTTCATCATCACCGTCGGTTTCAATTATTACTAAACCCTGATCGGCATTGGTGAGCGTGGAATACAGCGTAATAATTCCCAGATCTTTTTTCTTTTCATTGTCCATCACATCGAACTCCATCACTTTTGTCTCGTAATTCGGTTTGGTGATTACAATTTGATAATGCCCCGGCATCAGATCTGCAAACTGGAAATATCCTGTTTTGTCCGCCGTTACATCATTGTTATTCCCTTTAAGATCTACTTCCGCCCTTTCAACAGGCTTTCCGTCATCATCTCTGATATATGCAGAAACTGTAGTCTGCGCAAAATAATAGGAAGCTGGAAGTAAAGTAAATAAAGAGACTAATGATAGTTTTTTCATCATGAGTAATTTATTTATTGAATATTTTTTCTTCGTGTTTTCAAGCTTAAAAGTTTAGAATGACAAATGTATATAAAATTATATTATAATCCTAAAATGCAAATATTTTTTATTAATTTTACAACAAATAAAACAAATAAACACGAATAAAACTAATATATGTTATTATAATTTAATAATAATTCAAAATAATTAAATTACAAATTGGCAAGTTTAAAGATTAAACAATTATGAGTGAAAAATCTAAAATAATGAGGCGATTTTTGATGGCATTTGCTATTCTATATTCAATTGCGATCTCTTCTCAACAGCGGGGAAAACTGAGAAAAGTTGTGACCGTCGGTTTTTTAAATCTCGAAAACCTTTGGGACACCCTACGTTCAGCAGATTATATCGACGGGATGAAAGATATTAAAAACCCTGCGTTCCACAGAAGCATTCCCCTGGACTCCGTTACATTTTTAGAAGCAGAAAAATACGATGGTGTCTGGAGTGACGCAGCATTGATTGGTAAAAAAACAGTGCGGTATCAAACAGGTTCTGAAGAATTCACTCCGGAAAGCGCAAAAAATTACAACACCAGAGTTTATAAAACGAAACTTGCCAACGAAGCAAAAGTCATCTCCGAAATGGGCGCCCAATACACCCAAACAGCACCTGCCATCGTAGGATTGATTGAGGTAGAAAACAGACAGGTTATTGAAGACCTCATCAAAGAACCGACTCTAAAGAAGTATGATTACGGTATTATTCATTACAACTCTTACGATTACAGGGGAATTGATGTAGCACTTATTTATCAGAAAAGGAGATTCACCCCGACCCATTCTCTTAAGAAAGAGCTTAAAATTTTCGGTGAAAATGGGAAAAGGGAATATACCCGGGATATTTTAGTGGTTACAGGTTTCCTTGACAATGAAAAAGTTGCATTCTTCATGAATCACTGGCCTTCCAGAAGAGGCGGTGAGGCAGTATCTCTTCAAAAAAGGAATGCTGCTGCAGCTTTACTTAAACAGCAGATGGACAGCGTAAGTACAGCAGATCCTTCAACAAAACTTTTTGCAATGGGCGATTTCAATGATGACCCGGTAAGTTCAAGCTTAAAAAATTACCTTAAAGCTCAGCCAAGTCCGCAAGATTTAAGTGAAACTACGCCTTATCTCAATTTAATGTATTCTATGTATAAAAAAGGGATAGCTTCCTTAGCCTATCAGGACGCTCCTAATTTATTCGACCAGATTATTGTTTCTAAAAACTTGATATCAAGTGAGGTTACCAAAGAATATTCTGTGTACAAAACAGAAATTTTTGCGCCGCTGTATCTTATCAGTAAAGAAGGAAACTTCAAAGGTTATCCTTTCAGATCGTGGAACGGCGACCAGTTTACAGGCGGCTACAGTGATCATTTCCCGGCGTTTGTCATACTTCAGAAAGAGCCATAACATTAAGTGTTCATTTTGAGTGCTTTTGTCTATCTTTATCTGTATGAAAAACTTAACATTACTACTCATCGCATTTTTTTTATCATTCAGCTGTGCAGCGCAGTCTGATCTTAAAAATGATAAAGAGAAATCAGAGATGAAGCCTTCAAAAAACGAAGACGGTGAATGGGACCTTACAGTCATTGACACTCAATTCGATTATTTTCTGAATACCATCGCAAGACCGATCAGCCAATATTCGGAATCGTATTTGAAAAGCAGAAACATTCTGTTAGTTTCAGAATGGAATTCCTATTACAACACCGGAAAGTATAGAAATGTCATAGAATCTTCCATCGACTATGATCCCAAAGAAAAATACGGGTTAAAATTTGAATATAAACTGTATCAGGTTTTTGCCTATGTAAACTGGAAATATGGTTTGAGGATGAACGGGCTTTCAGGAAGTGACGCTACACGTCATTAAAAAAGGTTCAGAGCAATTCTGAACCTTTTCCATTTTTATGAATAGTTTGAATTATTTGTTGAATAATTCCTCTACCTTATCCCAGTTTACCACATCAAAGAATGCAGCCACATAATCAGGTCTTCTGTTCTGGTAGTTCAGGTAATAAGCATGTTCCCATACATCAAGACCTAACACAGGAGTTCCTTTTACATCCGCCACGGGCATTAAAGGATTATCCTGATTTGGCGTAGAGGTTACCGCTACGGAACCATCGCTATTTTTCACCAGCCAGGCCCAGCCCGAACCAAATCTTGTTTTTGCGGCATCAGAAAAATCCGTTTTGAATTTTTCAAAACCTCCGTAAGCTTCGATTGCAGACTTCACGTTTCCTACAGGCTCTTTACTTCCTCCAGGAGTAAGGATTTCCCAGAATAAAGTATGATTAAAATGTCCTCCTCCATTATTTCTTACAGCCGGTTTATCCGTTCCTGTCTGACATACCTCTTCGATGGTTTTTCCTTCAAGCTCAGTTCCTTTGATGGCATTATTCAGGTTGTCGATATAGGCCTGATGGTGCTTTGTATGGTGAATTTCCATGGTTTTAGCATCAATCGTAGGCTCTAATGCATCGTACGCATATCCTAGTTTTGGTAATTCAAATGACATATTTTTATTTTTTAATGTTATTAACCCAAATTTAACCATAAATAAGACCATATTCAAAAAACATGGATTACTTTAATAAATCTTTAACATTGATATATTGATTTAGAATGAATTAAATTGCTGTATCGGGAAGTTGGAAAAGAGATGAAGAAAATTTGATATATAAAACGATCAAAAAAAACAAAAGCACGAACCGATTGGCCCGCGCTTTTTTTTAACAAAATAAATTAATTATTATTTATTCATCGACATCAGGAATTCTTCATTATTAAGAGTTCCTTTGATGTTTTTATCAACAAATTCCATCGCTTCTACAGGATTCATTTCAGAGAGATACTTTCTCAGAATCCACATTCTCTGTGAAGTCACCTCGTCAAGAAGCAAGTCGTCTCTACGAGTGCTTGAAGAAACAAGATCAATAGCAGGATAAATTCTTCTGTTGGCAATTTTTCTGTCCAGCTGAAGCTCCATATTTCCCGTTCCTTTAAATTCTTCAAAAATCACCTCGTCCATTTTAGAACCTGTATCGATTAATGCCGTAGCAATTATCGTTAGCGAACCTCCGCCTTCAATTTTTCTCGCTGCTCCGAAGAATCTTTTCGGTTTGTGAAGTGCATTGGCATCCACCCCTCCTGAAAGTACTTTTCCTGATGCGGGAGTTACGGTATTGTAAGCTCTGGCGAGTCTCGTAATAGAATCTAAAAGAATCACAACATCATGCCCGCACTCTACCATTCTCTGAGCTTTTGCCAAAACAAGATTGGCAACTTTCACGTGTTTTTCAGCCGCTTCATCAAAAGTAGAAGCAATAACTTCTGCATTTACACTTCTTTCCATATCGGTAACTTCTTCAGGACGTTCGTCGATAAGAAGCACCATCATATAAACTTCAGGATGATTTGCCGCTATAGAATTGGCAATATCTTTCAGCAACATGGTTTTACCCGTTTTAGGCTGGGCGACGATCATAGCTCTCTGCCCTTTCCCGATCGGCGCAAAAAGATCAACTACCCTTGTGGAAATAGTAGATCCCTTTCCTGCAAGATTAAATTTTTCCTGCGGGAAAAGCGGTGTTAAATATTCAAAAGCCACACGGTCTTTAATGAATGCCAGATCACGTCCGTTAACTTCAGTAGGCCTTAACAGAGAAAAATACTTCTCCCCTTCTTTAGGCAGCCGCACAATACCTTTTACGGTATCACCTGTTTTCAGGCTGAAATTTCTGATCTGAGCGGTAGAAACGTACACGTCATCTGGAGAAGAAATATAGCTGAAATCGGATGAACGCAGGAAACCGTAATTATCCGGTAAAATCTCCAGAACCCCTTCAATACTTACCATTCCGTCGAAGCTGAACTCTTTTTTCTGTTCGTGATGCTCTTCGTTTCTTTCAGAATGCTGCTGTTGCTGCTTATTCTGATTCTGGTTTTGGTTCTGGTTCTGGTGATTGTTTTTATTTTGATTTCCGTTACTGTTCGGATTATTGTGTTGTCCTCTTTGAGGTCTGGCCTGATTCTGAGGGGTATTTGGCCTTTCTTCTGCTGGAGAAGATTCCTGGGATTCTGTGTTTTTATTAATTTCGGGAGTTTCCGGCTGAGCTTCTGTAGTTGCTGCATTTGTTGTCGGAACCCTTTTTCTTTTTTTCTTTGCCGCAGATGTTGAATTTTCTTCTGCTGTGGCTGCCGGTTCGGCTTTTGTCTCCTCCGGTTGAGGTTCTTCAGAAGGTTTTTCTTCTGTTTCTATTTTTTCTTCAGCTTCTGGTTTTTGCTGGGCTTTAGCTTCTGTTTTAGGCTTAGCTGCCGTTCTTTTCGGAGCCGCTTTTCTGACAGGTGCTTTGGCTGGTTTTTCCTCGGCTTTTTCTTCAGCATTTATACTGGTTTCGGTGGTGTTGAAATATTCTTTCGCCACTTTGGGATTCGAAGCCTGAAAGTCAAGAATTGCAAAGATTTTGTCATTTTCAGTGCTGTTTCTTGCAACTTTAACGCCCAAATCCTTTAAGATTTTAGTCAGCTCCGTTACGGATTTTGACCTTAACGTTTCAATGTTAAACATATTTAATGTAAAAAATGTAATTAATTGTGAGTAAGAAAAGTAAGTCCGGTGACTTTTGTTTTCAGGTACATTTGTATAATGCAAATCTACACTTATTTTTGAATTGTGCAAAATTTATGTTACTTTTGCCTGGAATTTAATTGTAATGATACAAAGAATACAGACCATATGGACTTTTCTGGCAGTTTTAGCCGCTGTCTTTCTGTTCATTGCGGGACAGGATGTCGTCGTTTTCGGAGAATTTCCTCTGCTGAATGCCGCCTGCGTAGTGCTCGTTCTTACGGGATTATTAAGTGTATTCAGCTACAAAAACAGAAAAAGACAAATTTTGCTGAATAACATCAGCATCATTATAAACGTTTTGTTGGTTGGTGTATTGACGTACTGGTTGCTAAACTTATCCGGAGGAATTCAGTTTCCTGAGAAGGGTATTGAGCCAATACTTCCATTGATTGCGATTGTATGTCTGTTTATTGCAAACATATACATCAAAAAAGATGAGCGGCTCGTAAAATCTGTCGACAGACTTCGATAACCTTACAACGATTTTTTGAGTGAGAACAGCTTCTATTTGGGAGCTGTTTTTTATTTTTATGCCTAAATATTTTTTGTTTTAAAACGTTATTGAGGAAATTAAAAAACATTCAATGCAACATTTCCCTGTAAGCTGCGACAGATTGTGTATAAATTTTATGACATGAAAAAACTTACCTACCCGGTCTTTTCCATATTCTCCGTTCTTACTTTTGCACAGGAAGTTCAGAAAGGAAGAATTGAGACCGTACTTTCTACTCTGGCCTCCGATGAAATGAAAGGACGTGAAATCGGCAGCCAGGAAAATGAAAATGCCGCAAATTATATTGCCAAACTTTTTAAAGAAAACAACCTGGAATACTGCACCGGCAATTCTTATCTTGTCCCTTTTGAATATGGAGGAAAAACAGTCTACAATGTCTGTGGTATCAAAAAAGGAAAAACCGAAAAATTCTTAGGCTTTTCAGGACATTTTGATCACATCGGGACCAGCAACAACCCGAAAGACAGTATCTACAATGGGGCCGACGACGACGCAAGCGGAATCACGACCCTGGTAGGAATCGCTGATTATTTCAAAAATAAGAAACCGGATTTTTCAATGGTATTTATGGCGTTCAACGGAGAGGAAAAAGGAATGCTGGGGTCAAGAGCTATCTCAACGGATAAAAACCTTGATAAAATTTACAATAACATGACGGCACTGTTTAATTTTGAAATGGTGGCAACAGAATCGGCTTTCGGGAAAAATGCACTGTTCATGACCGGCGACCAGTTTTCAGATCTTGATGAGCTTTTTAATAAGAATGCAGTCAACGGCCTTAAGATCAATCCCGATCCGTACGCCGCCCAACAGCTTTTTTACCGCTCCGATAACGTAAGTTTTGTGAAGAAGAAGATCATTGCCCATTCTTTTTCAACCGTTGACATGACAAAAGCGACACATTATCACCATGAAAGCGATGATGTACACATTGTAGATTTTGACAACCTTACACAGATCATTAATAATTTTGGGAAAACACTCGAGAAATTATCTCCTTCCAATTTCAATCCGAAATACAATGACACTGTAAAATTTTAATCACCTACAGCCATCGGAAATCCGGTGGCTTTTTATTTCCGGTGGCTGAATTGTAACAAAAGCCTGCCAAACAGAACATATTAAATAAAGTAAAAGACCTTTAAAAACGTCTTATCATTTTAATTACGTAATTTTGCTATCCAATTTTTTCATTGAATGAATCAATACATTAAAATACTTAAGTTCGCAAGACCTCATCAAAAATACATCTACGGAAGTTTATTTTTCAATCTCATGTATTCGGTATTTCAGATTGCTTCCTTAGGGACCATTCTGCCGGTTTTGGGAATGCTTTTCGGAACGATCGAAGCCAAAAAATACAGTACACCACCGGTATATTCAGGAGAAATCCTGGATTTTTTCTCTTATGCAAAAGAATATGCCAATTATTATGTTCAAAGTCTCGTCACACAATATGGTGCTCTTACCGTATTGGCCTGGCTTTGTGTCATAACAGCTTTTATGTTTCTGCTGAGGAACCTTTTCAGATATCTCGGGTCTTTTTTACTGATCAATTATCGTGTAGGCGTTACCAAAGATCTTCGTGGTGCGATGTACAGAAAGATCCTCTCGCTACCCGTATCATTTTTCACGGAGAGCAGAAAGGGAGATCTCATGTCGCGTATGTCGAATGACGTGGGTGAAGTAGAAGGAAATATCCTGGGCAGCCTGGTAGAATTAATCAATGCGCCTTTCATGTTGATCAGCACATTGGTAACCTTGTTTTTCTTAAGTACGGAAATGACTCTGTTCTCTCTTTTGGTGTTACCGGTAATGGGCACCATGATTGCGTTAATTGGGAAAAGCCTGAAGAAAGATTCTCATGAGGCCCAAAACGAAATGGGAAATATATTCTCCGTAGTCGATGAAACCCTGAAATCTACGAAAGTCATCAAGATTTTCAGTGCCGAGAAAATAATGGACAGCCGCTTTATGCAGTCAATGCAAAGATGGATTAACAGCTCTATAAGATTGGGAAGAAAAAAAGAACTCGCATCACCGATGAGCGAATTTTTAGGTTCCGTTACTTTTTTAATTATTGCCTGGTACGGAGGAAAACAGATCATCGTGGACCAAAGTATTTCCCCTGCTGATTTTCTTGTTTTCTTAGGGATTTTCTTCCAGATTTTACCTCCTGTAAAAACGTTATCCCAATCCATATCAAATGTTCAGAAGGGAGAAGCTTCTCTCGAAAGAGTACTGGAAATCCTGGAGGCCGATGTAAAGATTGATGAAATTCCGAACCCTGTAAGCATTTCGACCCTTAATAATGCAATAGAATTCAATGACATTGGTTTTTACTACGATAAAGACCACACCATCCTTAAAAACTTTTCGCTCATTATTCCTAAAGGAAAAACCGTAGCCCTGGTAGGGCAAAGTGGAAGCGGAAAGACAACCATCGCAAACCTTTTGGCGAGATTTTATGATGTTTCCGAGGGGGAAATCCTGATCGACGGACAGAATATTAAAAATTTAAAATTAAAAGAATACCGCAAGCTATTGGGAATGGTCACCCAGGAATCCGTTTTATTCAACGATACGGTATATAATAACATCCTGATGGGTAAACCAGATGCTACCCGCGAGGAAGTGGTTGCCGCCGCAAAAATCGCCAATGCAGATTCGTTTATCTCGCAGCTTCCGGAAGGCTATGACTCCAATATCGGGGACGACGGAGGAAAACTGTCCGGAGGGCAGAAACAGAGAGTTTCCATTGCCAGAGCCGTACTGAAAAATCCACCGATCATGATTCTTGATGAGGCAACCTCTGCCCTCGATACCGAATCTGAAAGATTTGTACAGGATGCCCTGGAAAAAATGATGGAAAACAGAACTTCTCTGGTCATCGCCCACCGTCTTTCAACCATTCAGAAAGCCGACTGGATCGTTGTGATGGAAAAAGGAAATATCGTGGAACAAGGCACCCACCACGAGCTGATCGCTAAGAAGGGCGTATACCATAAGCTGGTGGAGCTTCAGAACTTCGACTAACACATTAATTAATTTCGTTTAATTCATATTCACATACTATAAAAGCATCCTCAACAAAAGGATGCTTTTTTTATTATATACCAAACATAATGCATTTATCTAATAAATAAAAAAAATACAATAATTATACTTAATATATTAAAAAAACATAATTTAATTATTAAATATTTATTTATTTGTCATTTAAATATAAATTTTATACTTTTGATTGTCTCATAAAAATCTTGGATAATCATTATTACAACAATTTGATTGATTATAAGAAAATGAAAAGATTGGTCGAAATGACTAAAACCTGAGATGGGCTAGAAATATCCTAATCCCGCCTATTCTTATGAATAAAATAAATATTGGTAATGACAATATTTATAAATATTAGGATCATAAAATATATTAAATCATGAAAAAATTTTTTTTTATCTTAACCTTAGTTTCTATAACAGCGTTAGCAAAAGAGACCAAACAAACAAATAATTTAGAAAGTTCAAAGAAATTGACTTTTGTAAAGATGCATTGTCAATGGTATACATTTATAACAAGTGATGGTGAAGTTTTTAATGTTTATGCAAATTCTCAAAGCGAGGCTAGAGATGAAGTGATAAGAATGCTTATTGACAGAGAAAACGTCTGAATTTAATAAGTAAATAAATTTACAACCTACCTCAATGAGGTAGGTTGATATAAAAGAAATATGAAACATTACATCAACTTACTTTTAGTTTTTTTAGTTGTATCTGTAAAGGCACAAGCTTTACAATTGAAAGAATTCAAATACGAGGCAATATATAATTTTATTTCAGTTCCTGACTCCTTAAAGAAGGATAGTATAGAACAGAAAATGGCTTTATATATTAACAATGATGAGTCCCTTTACCAAAACTTGTATAAAAAGTCTATAGATTCAATGACTCAACAAAAAACAATTACCGGAGATATTTCTTATATTGATTTAAATAAAATAAAAATTCCGAAATCAACGATCTCAATCTACAAAAAGTACGACGAAAATAAAATTATTTTTACGGATAGAATAGGGACTTCCAATATTGGTTATACTGATAATTTTAATGATTTAAATTGGCAAATAACAAATGAAAGGAAGAAAATAACCGGATATAACGCAACAAAAGCTATTGTAAAATTCAGAGGGCGACAATATACCGCCTGGTTCACCGATGAAATTCCGTTTCAGGATGGCCCTTACAAATTTTCAAAATTACCCGGTTTAATATTAGAGTTATATGATAGTAAAAAATATTTCCATTTCTTATTATTAAGTTTTAAAAAGGCAGAAAACAACGTCTACTATAATTCAAAGTTTATTGATATTGACAGACAAAAATATTACCAAAAAAAAATAGATTATCACAATAGCCTACTTGCTAATCCTGTTCATAAAGGCAAGATAAAGAAGATAGACGTTTACAATCCTATAGAATTAAAATAAGCTATTAAGTCGGATTCTTGATCGCCAAAAAGATATTTGTTTAACTAAAGAAGAATACCATCATAACTATCTCTTTTTTATAAGTGCTACAAAACGTCCCGACGTTTTCCCAAAAAAGACTCGACGTTTTAGACAAAAGGTCCCGACGTTTTTATCAGCATTATTAAGACAGGAGGAACATCAATTATACTCCTCTTTAGCTATTACTTATTTCTTTATTATCTTATGTTTAAACTGAATTCCTCCTTCAAGAACGATATCCAGCATATAGACGCCGGCAGGATATGAGGTGAGGTCTACTTTTGAATCTTTTACCTCGTTCAGTTTTCTTCCTTCTGCAGAATACACCGAAATACTTTTGGTTTTCTTATCGGAACGGATATTCACAAAATCGGTTGTCGGATTAGGGAAAACAGACACATCAACCGTTGAAACATCTTTCACCGACAATTGCTGGCTGGTGCTCTGCATGTACATCGAAAGAACAATTCTACCGTCCTGTCCGTAAAAAACAGCACTTGGAACCTGATACTTAATGGTGTGGTTTCCGGCTGCCAAAGTACCAGCCGTAAAGCTTCTTATCGGAACAGCATCACCCGGGCACCAGTTATTCCATGAAGTCCACCATGAAGCGGGTCTCGGTGAGCTTCCGTAAATCCCATTCGCCTGTGTGTTATAGTTTCTGAAAGGCTCACAAGAAGTTCCCCCAGGAGTGAAAGTCAGAACCTGATTATTATCTAAATATATAAAGTTCTGTCTTCTTACATATTCTTCTCCGTTGGTATTTGCTCCGTGAGGCGTGGAAACGATGAAAAACTTAGCATCGATGGCGCTTTGGGTAAGATTAAAATTAACCAGTCTTACGGTTTGGCCCGCCTGATCCGTATTATTGTAATTGTTTAATTCATTAGAATCCAAAAGCGGAAGAAGGTTATTATACGTTGTAGTGACTGAAGGATCGTTATAAGTCACGAAGTCAAGTGTTCCGGCGAATACATCATTTCTTCCGTCACATCCGTCGATCTCATTATTTGCGGCATAAGGCACACCGAATACATCCAGCTCTACCCAGATATCATAAGCATCCCTTAAAACCATGTTGCTGAAAACGGAATAAAGATTATCGACCTGGTACGAATAAGGAACTTCCGTAGGAGAAAGATTTTTATCCATGAAAGGCGTGATATACCTCCCTACCTCTATTCTTTTTACAGTGGCATCACTTAATGTATAGGATGCCTGCCCTTTCGGAACCAGGGCAAGATGCACTCCTCCGATTCTGTCGTAATTATCGCAAAGGGCACCGATCTTTACGTTCATCTGGATTTTATTCTGAAAGGTATTCAGCTCGGCATCCGTTAATTTTTTAGTATACCTGAAGTTGGCTAGTCTGATGGTATTGGCCGGTACGGGTTGAGAAACATTGGCTGCATATCCATCATAAAATACAATTTGTGAGAATACATTGACTGTCGTTTGGGCGGCAGTTCTACAGAAAGCCGTGAAGGCGAGTGCAAAAAGTAAAGCTTTTTTCATGAAAATTGAAATTAATTTCATCAAAAATACAACTTTACTTACCATATATGTACCACGAAGTATTAAATAAGTATTAAAATAATTAAAATATTAACATTCGGGTGCGTTTTTAACAATGGACGTTACTTTAAAATAAAAGACCGCTTCTGTGAGAAACGGTCTTATTATATTTTTAAACAGTGTTTAGTCTTTCATTTTCGCGATAACATCCAGTCCACCTTTGGTGATATCGCCGATCTTACAAATGATTTCCGTATCCAGCGGAAGAAAGACATCCATCCTGGAGCCGAATTTAATAAATCCGAATTCATGTCCTGCTTTGGCGTCATCCCCTTCATTGCAGTAAAAAACAATTCTCCTGGCCACATATCCCGCAATCTGACGGAAGACAACCTTGTGATTGGTTAAACTTTCTATGGCTACGGTAGTTCTTTCATTCTCCGTAGAAGACTTCTCATGCCACGCTACAAGGTATTTCCCGGGATGGTATTTTTTGTAAATCACCTGTCCTGAAACGGGATATCTGCAGATATGAACATTCAGGGGAGACATGAAGATAGAAACCTGAATCGCTTTTCCTTTGATAAATTCATCTTCCTCCACTTCTTTGATCATGACTACTTTGCCGTCTACCGGAGCAATAACATTCTCCCTGTGTTCCAGAATATCACGGTTTGGCACCCTGAAAAACCAGAATACAAGACTGTAAACGACCAGCAAAGGCAGAATGATCACCAGCGACCACATTTCCAGGAAATAAATGGCCAGCGCACTTAAAATGACGAATAATAAGGAGGCAACGGTGATTGTTCCTTTTGATTCTCTGTGTAATTTCATGAGATTAAATAAATTTTTCTAAAATAAAGTACAAATATACGACAGGAACGCAAATTAAAAAGCTATCCAGCCGATCTAATACTCCGCCATGCCCCGGAATGATGTTTCCACTGTCTTTGACACCGAAATTTCTTTTCAGCTGACTTTCCACCAAATCTCCCACAGGCGCAAAGGCGGCTACGAGAAATCCTACGACCATCCAGTTCCCACGAAGATCAGGCTGGTATTGTTCAATAAAATATGATAATATCAGCGTAAGCACTACTCCTCCAATATAGCCTTCCCAGGTTTTTTTAGGCGAAATCTTAGGCGCCATTTTATGTTTTCCGAAAAACTTTCCGGTGAGATAAGCAAAAGTATCGCTGCTCCAGATCAGAATAAAAAGGAAAAGAACTTCGAGAGAAAACCGGTCATCAAATCTTGAAAACTTCGGAAGTCCCAAGGCAAAACTGAACGGCAATGCAACATAGATCACGGTAAAGATCAGCTTTCCGCTGTCATAATATAATTCATTCGGATATTTGAAAAGAGTGACTATAGCAATGACTATTAGCAGCAAAGCCAGAATCTCACTTATCCTGAAATCAAAAAAGAAATCGAAGTGGAAATACCGTTTGGAGAAAATATAAAAGATAAAAATGATGAGCGGAAAAACAGCCCATCGTTCATAGCCGTTTCCGAATTTCATGATCTTGAAACATTCCCAGGAACCGACTCCGAGAAGAAGAGTGATCAGCCCGTAATACAGATATTCCTGCTTTATAAGATCAGGCACCATGCTGTTGATCAGTTTTGCGCCTAGCGGTGTCGTACAAAGAATAATAACTGCTACGTAAACAATTCCGGATAAGGTTCTTTGAATGAGATTTTTGTCCAAGATTTAAAATTTATAAAGTGATTCTTAATCTTCAAGCAACAGTAAAAACAGTTTCGTATTGCTGTTGGAAGAAGTATCCAGTTTCGACTGTGCTCCGCTGATGGAAGTAAGGTTTTTGATGTTTCCGTTTCTTTTAATCTTTCCCATGGCATCATTAAGGTTGTTCACGATCTGTGACACATTGGCCATGACGATGATTTTATTCGGCAGCCTGGAAGAATGATAATGAAGAATATTATTGTGAGAAAGCATGATTCTCCCGTCATAAGCGATAAGATACTCACAAGTGATGAAACTGGCGTCGTTATCACCCTGCAACTCCGGAGTATAAGGTGTTTTCACAACATTCAAAAAATTCTGGAGATCTTTGTCCCAGCAGAAAACGTTGTGTATTCCTTCTATTTTAATAATTTGATGTAAAGTCTGCAAAGCTTCCCCTTCATCTGCACAGTAATTGAAAAATCCTCCTGAATGAGTAAACAATTGGGCAAATTTGTAGTCAAGATCCGCATTTTTAAGCGAATCCCCTAGCTTTTCCAGACTTGGTTTTTCTTCTTCTTCAGGCTGGTTGGTAAGTTTGCTTACAATCCTCTTGAATAAACTCAACTTATTTATTTTTTAGTCACTTATACAAAAATATAAAATTAATCACATAGAAATCTAAAAACGTGCCGATAAATATGAAAAAACCTGACAAATCGGGGACTGTCAGGTTTTGGTTATGTTATTTTAAAGATAATCAGAGTTGTGTCGGACTTTCAGGTGCCTGAATATCACTTTCTTCTTCTTTATCTTTAATAATGATTTCTTCACTCGGCTCTTTTGCCGTCGGAATGGTATTGGTAACCGGCTTTTCCGTTAATTCCGGATCCCATGCTCTTTTACCGAATACTTCTTCAAGATCTTCTCTGAAGATTACTTCCTTTTCCAGAAGCTTGTTGGCAAGCGCGTCCAGTTTATCCTTATTTTCGGTAAGAATCTGAACAGCTCTGTCATACTGAGTCTCGATAATTCCTTTGATTTCGATATCGATTTTTTTGGCTGTTTCTTCAGAATATGGCTTACCAAAGCTATATTCGGACTGGCCTGAGCTGTCATAATAAGAGATATTACCGATATTAGGGCTTAATCCGTAGATGGTAACCATTGCCTGAGCTCTTTTCGTCACGCTTTCAAGGTCAGAAAGTGCTCCTGTGGAAATGTTATTGAAGATCACCTGTTCCGCAGCTCTACCTCCTAGTGTGGCACACATTTCATCCAGCATTTGCTCAGTGGTGGTTAGCTGTCTCTCTTCCGGAAGATACCATGCAGCTCCTAAAGAACGACCTCTCGGAACAATGGTTACCTTTAAAAGAGGCGATGCATGCTCTACCAGCCAGGAGATCGTTGCATGTCCTGCTTCGTGGTATGCTACTCTTTTCTTTTCAGAAGGTTTAATGGCCTTATTTTTCTTTTCAAGACCTCCGATAATACGGTCTACCGCATCAAGGAAATCCTGCTTTGTTACGGAAGTATGATTGTTTCTTGCCGCGATAAGGGCCGCTTCGTTACAAACATTCGCAATATCCGCCCCGCTGAAGCCAGGCGTCTGTTTTGCCAGAAACTCGCGGTCTACATTATCATCAAGCTTGATTTTCTTTAAATGCACATCAAAAATCTGTCTTCTTTCGTGCAATTCCGGAAGATCTACAAAGATGGAACGGTCAAAACGTCCGGCTCTCATTAAAGCTTTATCCAGGATATCCGCTCTGTTGGTTGCCGCCATCACGATCACGTTGGTATCGGTTCCGAAACCATCCATCTCTGTAAGAAGCTGGTTCAGGGTATTTTCTCTTTCGTCGTTTCCTCCGGAGAAATTATTTTTCCCTCTTGCGCGTCCTATGGCGTCGATCTCATCAATGAAGATAATTGCCGGAGATTTGGCTTTGGCCTGGGCAAAAAGGTCTCTCACCCTTGAAGCTCCCACTCCCACGAACATCTCTACGAAATCCGAACCTGACAATGAGAAGAAAGGCACCTTAGCTTCACCTGCTACAGCTTTCGCCAGTAACGTTTTACCGGTTCCCGGAGGTCCTACCAAAAGGACACCTTTAGGGATTTTACCTCCAAGTTTCGTATATTTTTCAGAGTTTTTAAGGAAATCAACAACTTCCTGCACCTCTTCTTTTGCACCTTCCAAACCGGCAACATCTTTGAATGTCACCTGGATTCTTTCCTTTTCGTCGAAAAGTTTGGCTTTAGACTTTCCGATTGAGAAAATCTGTCCTCCGGGACCGCCTCCGCTTCCCATTTTTCTGAAAAGAAGGAAATAAAATAATCCCAGAATTGCAATCCAGATCAATGCCTGAATAAGAATGCTCATGAGCGGGCTTTCCCCTTCTGCGTAGTCTTTAGATGTTGTAATCTGTGGATTTTGCTGTTTAAGGGCATCAAATTTCTCGAGAAATAGTCTCAGGTCTCCGTATTTAAGCGTATAGTCTGCTTTGGGAGCCATGGAAAGGGCAGAAAAAGGGTTAGCCTTATCATCTTTTTTTACGGTAGCTGTCTTAGCAGCCTGTGTTAAAAACACGTCAGCCTTCTGGGCCTGTTTATCGATTAAAACCCGCTGGATTTTCCCTGCCTGCATCTCTTTAAAGAAACCATCCTCATCAATAGATTTTGCATTGTTATCCCCTAAAAAATTGGGAATAAAGAATAACAAAAGAGCTATGATCGCAATCGGAAAAAACCAGTTAAATCCTTTATTGTTCATTTATACTTTTTAAAATTTAATATTAATTTTCGATTCTGGTAATGACAGCATCTCCCCAGAGTTCCTCTATATCGTAATATTCACGGGTCTGTTTCTGGAAAATATGCACCACCACAGAAACGTAGTCTACCAAAACCCACATTGCATTCTCGGTACCTTCTACATGCCAAGGCCTGTCTTTAAGATCGTTTCTTACTTTTTTCTCTACACTTCCTGCCAACGCAGAAACCTGCGTATTTGAGTTTCCACTACAAATTACAAAAGTTTCCGCTACTGAATTTTCAATATTAGAAAGATCAAAGATCATGATATCTTCTCCTTTTACATCCTGAATAGCTTCTACAATTTTATCTATTAGCGCTTGTTTTTCTACTGTTTTGTTCATTAAAAAATACTATAATCTGCAAATTTATTGTTTTTCTTTCACTTTAGCCTTACTTTTAGCCCCTTAAAGTCTTAAAGTTTTCTTAAATGAGTCATCTGTTCTACATAAAAGAATGCTCTTCTACTAATGACGAAATTTCAAAGTTTTTACTTTATGAAAATTCTGATTTTGTAGCACTTCATACATTTAATCAAACCGGAGGCAGGGGTCAGTATGGAAATACGTGGTCGTCAACTGCTGAAAAAAATTTAGCTTATACCCTTGCGGTGAAAACGGAAAATTTTTCATTGTCAGATTTCCTGTTCAATTATTATACCGCAATCATCATCAGTGATTTCCTTGCCAATTTGACTGGAAACACCGTAAAAATAAAGTGGCCCAACGATATTATCCTTAAAAATAAAAAAATAGTCGGAATTCTGATCGAAAAAAAAAAAATTAATCAAAATAATTATTTCATCATCGGGGCAGGATTTAATATTCTGCAGGAAAAATTTGATGAGATATCAAACGCAGGATCTCTTCTATCGCAGACCGGCAAGTATTTTGACCTTAACGACTTCACTTCTGCCCTCCATGATTTTATGGTGGAAAGATTAAAGGGAATACCATCAGACCAGGAAATCCTGAATGATTTTAACAACCTTTTATTCAGGAAGAATCAGGTTTCCGTCTTTGAGCTGGATGGAAAGCGACAAAATGGCATCATTAAAAATGCTGACAGGAATGGAGAAATCCTGATTGAACTTGAAAACGACGGCTTAAAATCTTTTTATCACAAAGAAATAAAGCTGCTTTACTGATTGGCTCTTTTCAGATATAAAAATAAGGCAAGCGGTGAAAATACGAGATTCGGAAACCACATCGCCAATGCCGGAGACATGCTTTTATTTTCTGAAACGACTTTCAAAGCTTCGAATGAGAATACAAAGACAAATGCCAGTGAGATTCCTAAAGCTAAATTGATCCCTAATCCTCCCCGTTTTTTCTGTGAAGAAAGGGAAAGCGCCAGAAACGTAAGAATCACGATGGAAACAGGCATTGAAGTACGCTGATAAAGCTCATTCAAATGCGCGTTGAGGTTACTGTTTCCTTTTTCGGTTTCTCTTTTGATGAATTTCAGAAGTTCGGGCGTTGTTTTGTTCTGCCCTAACAGTTCGTTGGGGAAAAGCTCATCAGGATCATGACCAAAGCTTTTCTTAAGATCAAAACCGTTCGCCAACTTTTCGGTATCATCTTTATTAATTGTTTTTTCGGTGTAAGAATTCAGGACAAAAAGTTTTTTATCCTTATCCCAGAAAGCATCTGAAGCTTTAAGCTCGTAGATCATTTTCCTGTTTTTATCAAACTTCTGATAAACAAAACCGGAACCTCTTTTTTCTCTTTTGTTCCATGAATTAATAAAAATATATTCCGTTTTGCTGAGCTGTGCAGAGACAGGAGCTGTTCCCAATACCTTTTCTTTATTGGCGGCATTGTAAGTATAAGCTTCCAGCTGGTTTTTCTGAATATTCGCCCAAGGCAGGACAAAATGGTTGATCCCCAAAGAGATTACAGCAATAAAAAGAGAGGTCACCAAATAAGGCCTCGCAAACCGGTGAAAGCTGGCTCCACTACTGATAATAGCTACAATTTCCGTATTATTTGCCATCCGGGAAGTGAAATAAATCACGGAGATAAAAACCAGGATGGATAAAAAAGTCATCACCAGATTGACGATCCAGAAGGGATAGAAATGGACAAGAAAATACGTGACATTAAGTTTAGGATCAATGGCTGTCGCATTTTCAATTCTGGGAATTTTCTGCTGAACATCGATTACCAGTACCACTATAGACAACAATATCAGCATGAAACTGAACGTTCCAAGGTATTTTTTAATAATATATCGGTCTATAATTTTCAGCATTATTCTATTTTTTTTAATGCGTTTCTTATTTTTTTAACCTTTAAACCTGTTTTAAAGTCTTTGTCTTAAAACCGGCACTACAGAATTTTTCCATTGGTAAAAGTCTCCTGCCATGATATGCTCCCGTGCAACTTTCACAAGATCCAGATAAAATGCTAAGTTATGAATTGAAGCGATTTGTTTGGCAAGATATTCTTTAGAAACAAATAAATGCCTTACATAAGCTTTTGAATACTCCCTATCTACGAAACTTGTTCCAAACTCATCCAGCGGAGAAAAGTCTTTTTTCCACTTTTCATTTTTCATGTTCATGACCCCTTTCCAGGTAAACAGCATAGCATTTCTGGCATTTCTGGTCGGCATTACACAATCCATCATATCTATTCCCAGACCGATAGATTCCAAAATATTCCATGGTGTTCCTACGCCCATCAGGTATCGTGGTTTTTCTTTAGGCAAAATATCGGTTACCTCATCGGTGATCCGGTACATTTCTTCTTCCGGCTCTCCGACAGAAAGCCCTCCGATCGCATTTCCTTCCGCTCCTGCTTCGGCAATTACTTCTGCAGAAATTTTTCTTAAATCAGAATAGGTAGACCCTTGTACAATCGGAAAAAATGTTTGTTTGTGGCCGTATAGCTCAGGATTATTTTCATTCCAATCCATACATCTCTTTAGCCAGCGATGGGTCATTTCCATGGAAGATTTTACCTGATTGTAATCGCAAGGGTACGCCACACATTCGTCAAAAGCCATAAAAATATCGGCTCCGATCTGACGCTGGATTTCCATTGATTTTTCAGGCGTAAACAGATGAACGCTGCCGTCTATGTGAGATTTGAATTTTACACCTTCCTCGGACATTTTTCTTGTTCCTGAAAGCGAAAAGACCTGAAAGCCTCCCGAATCCGTAAGAATAGGAAGATCCCAGTTCATGAATTTATGCAATCCACCTGCTTCCTGCATGGTTTCCATCCCCGGGCGAAGGTAGAGGTGGTAGGTATTTCCCAGAATAATCTGGGCTTTGATATCTTCTTTTAATTCCCTCTGATGAACGGTTTTTACACTTGCCACCGTTCCTACAGGCATAAAGATGGGCGTCTGGATCTTACCATGATCTGTGGTAAGCTCTCCTGCCCTGGCCTTTCCTTCAGAAGTTTTTTCTATATTAAAAAATTTTTGCATCTCTATTATCTCGATAAAACAGGGGGATTTTGAGGATTCCCTGTATTATTTTTTTTATCCTTTACATATTTCTCCGCTTTCGGATCTTTCTTTAAAAGTATTTTCTGAGCATCTTCCGTAATGGCGCTCATCTTTTCTTTCACGATATAATACTTGAAACTCTGAACATAGTCATCGGATTTTATACCATGGGTTTTCAGGACATACCTCGTTCCTTCTTCAAGGTTTGAATTCGGGTACATGACAGTCGCCTGATCATTAATAGAAAGATCAGCCATAATCTCGGCCATTTTATCCTCCGGAATAAGATTTTTAGGCTTATCAATAGCGTCGCCACAGGAAAGCATGCTCATCAGGACAAAAATGAATACCAATTTTTTCATAATCTGTTAATGATAGATTTCCATTTTAAATTTAAAACGCCAAAAACCGCTTCATGAATAATTCCGCCATTCATTTTGCTTTCCCCCAGGATCCTGTTGGTAAAAATGATCGGTACTTCCACAATTTTGAATCCTTTTTTAAAGGCTCTGAATTTCATTTCGATCTGAAATCCGTACCCTTTCAGCTTCACATTATCCAGACCGATTTCTTCCAGCACTTTTCTGGAAAAGCAGACAAAACCTGCCGTTGTATCATGAATTGGCAGTCCAAGGACAAACCTTACATATTTCGAAGCGAAATAAGAAAGCAACACTCTTCCCATAGGCCAGTTGACCACATTTACACCTTTCGAGTATCTTGAACCGATGGCCATATCAGCTTTTAGACAAGCTTCATAAAGTTTCGGCAAATCATTCGGGTTGTGCGAAAAATCGGCATCCATTTCAAAAATATAATCATAATTATTTTCGATAGCCCATTTAAATCCGTGAATGTAAGCCTTTCCCAGACCGTCTTTTACTCTTCTGACAGACAGATGCAGGAAATGCGGATTTTTTCTTTGAAGATCCATTACCAGCTCCGCTGTTCCATCGGGAGAAGAGTCGTCCACAACCAAAATATGAAAGTCATCCTCCAATGCAAAAACCGCGGAAATAATATTTTCAATATTTTCCTTTTCGTTATACGTGGGAATGATGACGAGTTTTTTCATTTCAGTTTGCAAAGATAGTTTATTTAACCTTTTTATTTTATACAAAATAATCTATAATTTTGCAAAAAATAGTCGCTTGCCGTTATCACAACATTTTATAAATCACATAAGGACGCCTGAAAACAACGATTGGGTAATCTTTATATTATTGGGGTGTATCTTTTTATACCTTTTTATGATGAACATCATTGAGAGAGAGGCGAATCTGAGAGATTTTCTGGTTCAGAAATACTTTGACGCCAGTAATAATCTCCCGAGCTGGGTGATTACCTCTTGCGTGACGGCTCTTACGCTATCCGTTCTCATCTCACAGTACATTCCCACAGTGCCGAAATACATTGCCGATCTTCATATTCTGGGATACCAGCTGAATAAATTTGGATTTTGTCTAATTTCCGTGGTTCTTTTTTACATGATAAAGTCGGGATTAGGGTTTCTCTTTTTCCAAAGTACAGGAGATGGAAAAAAATGGACTGTTTTTTATTTCACGGCCACAAAATTTTACTTTATCCTTTCTTTTTTGTTAATCATTTTATGTGTAACCCACTATTATTTCCCGGTCGACAGAAATAAAATCTTTTTGTATTATGTCGGTTTTTTCTCTTTTGTATTCATTTTCAAGGTTTTTTTCTATTTATTTCACAAGAACAACATCTTACCTGAAAAATGGTATTATAAATTTTTGTATATTTGCACCCTCCAAATCGCACCTCTTTTGTTGCTTTGGAAAGTATTATTTTTTTAATATCTGTCAATGATGAGAATAAAGTCTATATTGGTTTCTCAACCAGCGCCAAGTGAGTCGTCTCCGTACCTGGATATCGCAAAGAAGGAAAAGATAAAAATAGATTTCCGCCCTTTCATCCATGTCGAGGGAGTTGACAATAAAGAACTGAGAACACAGAAGATCGATCTTACGCAATATACCGGAATTATTTTCACGAGTAAAAATGCGATTGATCATTACTTCAGATTAGCGGAAGAGCTGCGTTTTGCGGTTCCTGACACGATGAGATACATCTGCCAGTCGGAAGCGATCGCCAATTATCTTCAGAAGCATATCGTGTACAGAAAAAGAAAGATCAGCTTCGGTGAAAAGAATTTCTCGGACCTTCTTCCTTTATTCAAAAAATTCCCGACAGAAAAATATTTACTGCCTTCATCGGACGTCTTGAGCCCGGATATCGTGAAAACAATGGAAGCCTCCAATGTAGACTGGAAAAGAGCCATCATGTACAGAACGGTTTGCAGTGATCTCACGGATATTAATGTAAAAGATTATGACATGCTGATCTTCTTCAGCCCGCAGGGAATAAAATCTTTACAGCAGAATTTCCCGGACTTTAAACAGGAAGAGACAAAAATCGGCGTTTTCGGAACCACGACACTTGCAGCGGCAGAAGAAGCCGGATTAAAAGTTGATCTTATGGCGCCTACAAAGGAAACTCCGTCTATGACAATGGCACTGGAAAAGTATATTAAAGCACTTCATAAGTAAGTTTTTACGATAAAATATAAATCAACCGTCTTTTCATAAAGGAAAGATGGTTTTTTTTTAACTAAATTTGAACAAGAATTAATATTGAATGGAAGCTCCAAAGGCAAAAAAAATAGAAAAAATACTTGAAACACACGGTGATAAAAGAATTGACCCTTATTTCTGGCTCAATGAAAGGGAAAATCCGGAGGTTATAAAATATCTTGAAGAAGAGAATGCTTATGCAGATTTCATAATGAAAGATACAGAACAGCTGCAGGAAGAACTTTTTGAGGAAATGAAGGCCCGCTATAAAAAGGATGACGAATCTTTACCCTATTTTTTTAACGGTTACTGGTACATCGTACGTTATGAGGAAGGAAAAGAATATCCTATTTTCTGTAGAAAAAAACTGAGTTTGGACAACGATGAAGAAATCATTCTCGATGTTAATATTCTGGCAGAAGGACAGGATTATTTTGAAGTCGGAAGCGTTGCCGTTGCACCGAATAATGAACTGGCCTCTTTTTCGTCGGACAATGTGAGCCGCAGAATCTACACCATCAATTTTAAAAATCTTACAACAGGAGAAATTCTCCCCGATAAAATTGAAAACACTACCGGAAAAGCAGTATGGGCAAATGACAACGAACATGTTTTTTACATCAGAAAAGATGAAAATTTAAGGGCCTTCCAGGTGTACAGACACAAACTTGGAACAGATGCTTCAGAAGATGTCCTGATTTTCCATGAAACGGATGACACTTTCGACGTTAATGTGTTTAAAACGAAATCTCTCGAATACATTTTCATTGCAAGCTCGAGTACTATTTCCGACGAGCACCGGTTTATTCCATCAGATAATGTTTTTGTGGACTGGACGATCATTCAGCCGAGAATAGACGACCTGGAATATTCCGTGGAACATTATGAAGACGAGTTTTACATCATTACCAATGCGGACGATGCTTTCAATTTTAAAATTGTAAAGACAAAAATCGACAACTGTGGTATGGAAAACTGGGTAGATGTCATTCCGCACCGGCCGGAAGTTTTGCTGGAAGGTTTCGAGATCTTCAAAAACTATCTGGTTCTGGAAGAAAGAGAACAGGGATTGCTGCAGATTAAAATCATTGACGAAAAAACACAGGAGTCACATTACCTGCCGTTTTCGGATCCTACCTATACCGCCTATATCGGTGTTAATCTCGAGTTCGACACGGAAGTTCTGCGTTATGGATATACTTCTTTAACACAGCCAAGTTCGACCTATGAGTATAATATGAAGGAGAAAACCACCGTACTCCTGAAACAGCAGGAAGTATTGGGCGGAAAATTTTTCGCGGAAAACTATATTTCGGAGAGAATCTGGGCTGATTCCCGGGATGGGAAAACAAAAATTCCTATTTCCCTCGTATATCGTAAAGACGCCAAAAAATCTGCTGACACACCATTGCTTTTGTACGGTTACGGAAGCTACGGACATACGGTAGATGCCAGTTTTTCAAATGTAAGACTATCCATCCTGGACAGAGGCTTTGTTTATGCCATTGCGCACATCAGAGGTGGCGAATACCTCGGACGGGAATGGTATGAAGAAGGAAAAATGCTGTTTAAGAAAAATACATTCTTTGATTTTATCGATGCCGGAAAATTTTTAATTAAAGAAAATTACACTTCCTCAAAACACCTTTACGCTATGGGCGGAAGTGCGGGAGGACTACTGGTAGGCGCCGTGATGAATTACGAACCGACTCTGTTTAATGGTATTGTTGCACAGGTTCCTTTTGTAGACGTGGTAACGACCATGCTGGACGAAACCATCCCGTTAACCACCGGAGAATACGACGAATGGGGAAATCCGAACGATGAGGAGTATTACCATTATATGAAAGAATATTCGCCCTACGACAATGTGGAAGCGAAAAATTACCCGAATATACTGATTACCACCGGCTTGCACGATTCCCAGGTTCAGTATTGGGAGCCCGCAAAATGGACTGCCAAATTAAGGGAATTGAAAACGGATAACAATCTTCTGGTTTTCAAAACAGACATGAGCGCAGGCCACGGCGGAGCAAGCGGAAGATTTGAGTCGTTAAAAGAAGACGCGCTGGAATATGCATTTCTTCTGAAGATCGATAAAAGATAAATGATTATTGATAAGGTTCTGATCCATTGAAAGAGCAAGATCAAAAGGTAGTTATAATTTAACCACAAAAGGCACAAAAGACAATTGTATTTATGAACGAAACGGAATACTGGCAGAAAGTAGAACAATTTTTCATTGAAAATTTTGACACGGAAAAAAATGCGCCGATTGAAACCTATCTTTTCCTGATAGGGCTTCAGGAACTGGGCAGCGGACAGCAGAAATACACAAAAGATGATAAGGTAAATCTCATTCACATCGCCGTATGCCGGCTGCTGGAACCTTTCGGATATTATAAATTTTCGCATTACGACGATGATGGTTATCCGCATTTTGAACAACTGGAAGAACTCCCTGAGCTGAAACCCAATGAGCAACAGCTCCTGATGAAGAAGGCGATCATTCAGTATTTCCAGGATGAGGAACTGATCTGAAAATTTGATTTTTCAGACTTTTAAATAAAAAAAGTGGAGCGTGATGATGGCCGGATCACTAAGAAAAACCATCCATCTTACAATAGTCCGATTTATTTAGAATGAAAATAGGAATATTTACTGAAATTTAGTTTTTCAATGAACTCGTCTGAAAATGACTCCTTTTTTATTTTGACAGGGTAACTTTAGCGTTTTTGATGTCAACGAGTAGAGTGTATGCCGCAGAATCTGATGGCTTGACGCTTATCTTCAATGTCTTTGAATCTTTAAGCCTCACAGAAGTGCTGTCGTAAATGTTATCCAGGCAGCTTTCAGTCGGATAGTCTTCATAATTTTTAAAATTCCAGTCATTGGTGAAATACAGTACACGATATCCTTTTTCACCTTCGCTGGCCCCGCATCTTCCACAATAATTGAAATTGGAGGGTTCTTCATAATAGAGCAGAACTCGGTTTCCTGATGTTCCGGAAGTGTAGGAGATTAACTGGTTGCCACCGGCTTTATTGATGAAGTCATAGGTATCTATCCTTTTGGCACCCGGAACAGTAATATAATCATTGAAGCGGTAAATTCTGGTATCTCTGGTGTTTAGCCTGATCGGCAGGCTTTTATTGGCCATCGAGAAAGTTCCTGTTGCTTCTTTGTCCGTATCCTGACCTGAAATGCTGATGATTTCTTTTGCGTTTAGCTTTTTGGCAATGCTGTCGGATTTTTCAATAAGATCGCGTGTCATGGTGTCTTTAAAAAGTTTTGCCGCCCTTTTCTGCTCATTCCCGAAATTGAAAAGATAAAGATCTCCAAGATTATAAACCCCCGTCAGCGGAATTTTCTTTTTGTATTTATCATAGTAATACCAGCCGTCTAAAAAATGCTGGTACTGATGGCAATCAATAATATTGTCGTAATTAAGTTGTAAGGTAACAGGAATTCCGTCAATTTCACCTCTGAAAACCTGAAATGAATCGGTTACTTTTTTAAGTTCCACTTTTTGGGCAAAGAAAAATGAAATGTTCAGGACAAGCAGAAAGGCAAATGTTTTTTTCATGGTCGATTTATTTAAAGAAAAAAATGAGCAATGGTATAAATGATCAGTCCTACCAAGCCGCCAACCAATGTTCCGTTTACCCGGATGAACTGAAGGTCTTTCCCTACCTCAAGCTCCAGTTTTTCACTAAGCTCTTTTCCCTGCCAGTTTCCAACGGTGGAGCTGATGAGGTTTCCGAACTGATGGGTATTTTTAAGGATATATTTGTAAGCCGTCACCCGCACCCAATCGTCAATTTTTTTCTGCAGGCTTTCATCAGTTTTTAGATTTTCCGAAAATTCATTTAAATTTTTTGAAAGATAATTTTTTAAGGAAGAATCCTCTTCATGTAATTCGTTTTTCAGCGTATTTTTAATAGAAATCCAGATGTCATTGAAATATTCTTTCAGCTTATCACCTTTTAAAAGATCATTTTTAATATTTTTAAATTCTTCTTCCCATTTCGGATCTTCTTTAAGATCAATAGAAAACTCATGGATTTTTTGAGTAATCAACCCTCTGATCTCGTGCCTTAGATCTTCCTCAATTTCCCGGAAAAAATCTGATAATCCCGTAGCGATCTTATCCGCAATTTTATTGTCTACAAAAGAAGGAATAAAAGTATAACTTCCCTTTTTTACGCGTTCTTTAATCATTTCATCGTTCTCCAGGATGTAGTTTTTGATCTGTGATGAGAGGTTGGTCACGATTCTCTGATGGTCATTTTTCTCGATAATATAGCTGATTCCGTTTCCTACAATTTTGTTAAGCTTAATATCGTCGGTCATTTCCTGAACCTTTTTGCTGATGAACTGGCTCACTGCAGCATCATCAAGTTTATTTAAAATATCAAGAACAATATCCGATAGATTTTTAATCAGGATTTGCTGGCTTTTCTCTTTCCCCAGCCATTCGCCGACGAAACCTGAAATTTTCAGCTTCTGGATGTAAGGCCGGATGTTTCCGGGAGACAGGAAATTATCCACCACAAAACTTCCCAGATTGTCACCAAGTCGTTGCTTGCTGTTTTCAATCAGGTTGGTATGCGGAATAGGCAATCCCAGCGGGTGGCGAAACAGTGCGGTGACGGCAAACCAGTCTGCCAGAGCACCCACCATGGCCGCTTCTGAAAATGCGCGGACGTAGCCTACCCAATGGGAGTCTACCGTTTTCTGAAGAAGCGTTGTTCCTATAAAAATGACCGCCATCAGAAGGAACAACCCCGTGGCAAATGCTTTATACTTTCTCAGCTGTTTTCTTTTGGCCTCATCATTCATACGCTCAAATTTTGTACATTTGGTTATGATGTTATAAAATTCACAGTCAACATAAGATTTATGAAATTTAATACTTTTATTTCAAAAGATCTCAATCCTTGTGTTTGACGTGATTCATTTAAAATAAATTTCATGGAAAACGAAGCAAAAAACAATCCATACTACTCCAGAACAGACAAGACGCCATTGAATATTTCTAATGATGAATGGAAAAAAATACTTTCTCCTGATCTTTATGCTGTTGCAAGAGAAGCGGCTACCGAAAGGGCTTTTACCGGGAAATACAATGAGTTCGACGAATTGGGAGAATATTACTGTGCCGTTTGTGGGAACCATCTGTTCCGTTCCGATTCCAAATTTTCAAGCAGCTGCGGCTGGCCGAGTTTCTTTGAAGCGGATAAAGATGGCGTTTATTATAAAAGAGATTTGGCTTATGGGATGGATAGGGTAGAAGTCCTGTGCAAAAGGTGCGATTCTCATCTTGGGCATGTTTTTGATGACGGACCAAAACCTACCGGGCTAAGGTACTGCATGAATTCAGTAAGCCTGGAATTCGTGCCTGATACGCCGTTTTAAGTTGTTTTTATTCACAAAATCAGGAAGTTAAAGTTTCTTAAATTTGAGTTAAACTTGTGGAGTTATTCTTTCAGATATCTATGTTTTTATACATTTGCTGACTCAATTGGATTAACATAATATTTGAATGAAAGGATTTTATAGCTTATTAAGTATTGTTTACATGGTAACGACTTCATTCTACCTGTCGCCGGAAAAAGGGGCAGCCAAGAACGAAATCAGTACAAAAAAGAGTGAAAAAGTAACGGTTACAAAACCTGAAACAGCCACAGAAAAAACAGTATCATCCTCAGAAGAGTTATACAAGTCTATCGCATTTGAACAAGGACATGAGCTTAACGAAGAAGTTTTCTTCAAAGCCTTAACTGGTTTTGAGAATTTGAAGAAAGCTGGTTTGCTTAATCAGGATTCGCATCTGCTTACGGTATGCGATTTTTCCATGTCTTCGAATACGAAAAGACTCTGGGTAATTGATATGAACGAGAGAAAAGTACTGTTCAATTCACTGGTAGCACACGGTAAAAACACCGGAGAAGAGTTTGCAACGAATTTTTCAAATACCGAAAGCTCGCTTCAGAGCAGTTTAGGTTTTTATATTACGGATGCGACGTACAACGGGGACAACGGATATTCCCTGAAATTACTGGGAATGGATAAAGGATTTAATGATGCTGCTTACAGAAGGGCCATTGTGATGCACGGCGCAGATTATGTAAGTGACGAATTTGCCGCTATGCATAAAAGAATCGGACGAAGCTGGGGATGCCCTGCCGTACCGAGAGACCTTACCCAGCCGATCATTAATACCATAAAAGGGAGAAATCTTCTTTTTATTTACTACCCCGATCAGAATTATTTGTCTAAATCGGAATGGTTAAAAACATCCGTTTAAAATGAACGAAGATCCAGGCTTTATTGTTGCCGTAAGATTACTGAACAATCCCGACGGAAGTTGTACTTTCGAAACGGGAAGAATTCCTGTTCTGAAAGATATTGTGACGACCTCTTTCCGGTTCAGCAATACAACGGAAGAATGGGAAAAATCTGAACATCCTGCTCCAAGGAAACAATTTGTCGTTACCCTGCAAGGAAAGATCAGATTTAAAGTGAGCGACGGATCAACATTTGTCATACAGCCCGGAATTATTCTTTTAGCTGAAGATGTGGAAGGAAAAGGACATAGCTGGGAGCTGGAAGAAGGAGAAAAATGGGAAAGACTTTACATGCCGGTTGCCGATAATGGTGAGAGTTTTTTTATTCCGGACCCTAAGTAGAATTATTTTTTAATTGATTATAAAAGCAGTCATTTTCTGATTGCTTTTTTCATTTAAAATTAATCAAGATATTCATTCATTTTATTTTTTGCTTCCTCAAGATTGCCGCTGATTCTCGCGATTATTTTACCATTTTTGTCGACTATAAAATGCATTGGATATGAAGTTGCATTCACTTTTTTCTGAAAATCTTTATTAATGTCAAAAAAGTTGAGCCACGTGGCGTTGTTTTTTTTCAGGATATTCTTGGCCTGTTCCATTCGTTCCGGCGTTCTTTCATCGGTAATGGTGATGAAATTTACATTTTTATCCTTTAGTTCGTTATATAATTTTACAATTTCAGGCATTCCTTTTATACAGGGAGCACAGCTTGTTGACCAGTAGTCAATAAACGTAAGTTTATATTTTTTAAAATCTTCTGAAGTCAGTTTATTCCGGCCGTCAAAATTAATTTCAGGAATTTTATTTCCAATACCGGTCGACTTTTCAGCTTCCAGACGGATTTTAATATTTCTGAAGAGTTTATTTTGCTTGAATTTTTCTGAAAATAAATTCATATTCTTCAGATAATCGGGATGATAATTGTAAAGCATATAATCATTGACAATTTCCCACAACGCCGCATAGGAATTAGGATTCTTTTTGATGTATTGTGCAAGAAGCAGCTGCTTTTTGTCAAGATTAATAAGGCTGTCTGCTTTATTAAAATTGTCAGATTTTACATACACTTCTTCCAATGATTTCTGTAAGATCTTGTAATCCTTATTGGTTGGCGTTTCTACAATGATTTCTGTGTTGTTTATACTTTCAGGCAAATGGATCTTATATTTTCCTTTTTCCAGGAAAAAAGTTTTTGTCCAGTAACCGGATTGTTTTTTCTTATCAAAATAAATAAAAGCAACAGGTTGCGGATATTCAATATAGCCATTAATATGATTTTCTTTTTGAATTTTCAAGAGATACATTGAATAGTCTGCACCGATGTTTTCCCCGAAATTAATAATATTCACGTTCGGTTGTAATGTAAAACTATAAAGATTTCCAAAAGCCTTTTTCATCAACGGCGCACCAAGCATTAAACTGTCATTAAGGTAAGAATCTGAGGTAAGGCTGATTTCAAAATTCTTTTGAGAATAGATTAAATTAGAAATAAACAGAAAAACAGATAACAGCTTTTTCATAAAAAGAATATGTTTAATTGAGGCTAACTTACAAAAAACTTCAATACATAAAAAATCCCTGCTTTTAAAAATTACAGGGAATAAAATTTGAAATTATTAAGATGATCGGCAACTAAGAAAACTTCTTGAAAACCAGCGTCGCATTATGTCCTCCGAAACCGAAAGCATTGCTTAATGCAAAGTTGATGCTCTTTTCTTTGGCCTCACCAAACACGATGTTGAGATCTTTAGGAATGTTTTCATCAATTCTGTGAAGATTAATCGTTGGCGGGATAATCCCTGTTTCAACTGCCTTGATTGAAAGTATGGCTTCAGCAGCTCCGGCCGCTCCAAGCAGATGCCCTGTCATGGATTTCGTAGCACTGATGTCCAGCTTTTTATTTCCTTTAAACAATTTATTGATTCCGTTAAGCTCCACCAGGTCGCCCATCGGTGTTGAAGTAGCGTGGGGATTGATGTAGTCAATATCTTCTACATTTGCCCCTGCTTCCTTAAGCGCGAGCTGCATCGCTTTTATGGCGCCGATCCCGTCCGGATGTGGCGCGGTCATGTGATAGGCGTCTGCCGTCATGGCTGCACCTGCCAGCTCCGCATAAATTTTCGCCCCTCTTGCCCTGGCGTGTTCATACTCCTCCAGAATCAGGGCTCCGGCACCTTCTCCCATGACAAATCCGTCTCTGTCTGCATCATACGGCCGGCTTGCAGTAGCAAAATCGTCATTTCTTGTAGACATGGCTTTCATGATCGAGAATCCTCCTATTGATGCGGGCGTAATGGCAGCTTCAGATCCTCCGCTTACAATGACTTTTGCTTTTCCGAGCCTGATATAATTGAAAGCATCCATCAAAGCAGTATTTCCCGTAGCACATGCTGAAATGGTCGTATAATTGATTCCCTGGAGTCCGAATTTCATGGAGATCATCCCCGAAGCCATATTGGCAATAAATTTAGGAACAAAGAAAGGGTTAAACCTCGGTGTTCCGTCTCCTTTCGTGAACTCCATCACTTCGCTTTCGAAAGTCCACATTCCGCCCTGACCGGTTCCCCAGATCACGCCGGTATCAAAAGGATCCATATTTTCCAGTTCGAGTCCTGAATCTTTCAGTGCTTCTGCTGCAGAATACATGGCGTATTGTGAAAAAAGATCACTTCTTTTTATTTCATTGTGCGTCAAATGAGTTTTGGGCTCAAAATTTTTCACTTCGCAGGCAAAATGCACTTTGAATTTTTCCGAATCGAAATGGGTAATTTTATTGGCTCCGCTTATTCCATTAATGCTGTTTTCCCAGAATTCTCCGACATTGTTTCCCAAAGGTGTTACTGCGCCGAGACCTGTAATGACCACTCTTTTCATAGGTAGTATTTATCTTTTTTGTTGTATCATCGTTTGTTTTAAGATAAGGCGATGATTTTAATTATTGATTTTAAATAAATTGGAGGTTCCTCTTGCAACGATGCGTGTTTTATCCGCATTCCAGATTTCACACTGGGCATTTACAAACTGTTTGCCTCTCTTTATGATTTTGGTTTCTGCTACAATAATATCATTTTCTGCGGCAGTAGAAAAATAATCGATAACATTATTGATGGTCGTGATAAAAGATTTTTCATTCAAAGAAAACATGGTGGCTCCAATGATATCGTCGATAATAGCCGCGGTAATTCCACCATGGAGGCTTCCGGCCGGATTCAGCCATTCGTGGCGTACGGTATATTGGAATTCAAGACGGCCTTCTTCTGCTGAAAGCACAATAGGATTCAGCCACTGCATGAAAGGCGATGGCGACGATGTAAATTCCTTCCCGATGAATCTCTTTAATTGTTCCAGTCTGTCCATTTTACTATTTTTCTAAGATCATTGTTACGCCTTGTCCGCGGGCGGCACATATGGAAATAAATCCTTTTCCGCTTCCTTTTTCGTTAAGGAGTTTTGCCAATGTTGCAATGATTCTTCCGCCTGTAGCTGCGAAAGGGTGAGCGGCAGCAAGACTTCCTCCTTTTACATTTAATTTGTCCCTGTCTATTTTTCCCAATGCTTTTTCCAACCCGAATTTTTTAGCTAAATCATCATTTTCCCAGATTTTAAGGGTGGCCAAAACCTGCGCGGCAAAGGCTTCATGTATTTCATAATAATCAAAATCTTCCAGGTGCATACCGGCTTTTTTCAGCATTCTGTCGGCTGCAAAAACAGGTGCCAGCAACAGGTTCTGTTTATTTTCGACATATTCGATGCCGGCAACTTCCGAAAAGGTGATGTAAGCCAGTATGGGTAAATTATTTTCCTTTGCCCAATCTTCACTGGCCAGCAGCACTGCAGAGGCGCCATCAGTAAAAGGGGTCGAATTTCCGGCCGTAAGTGTCCCGTTTTGTTTGTCGAAAGCAGGTTTTAATGATGCTAATTTTTCTAAACTTGTATCGCGGCGGAGATTATTATCTTTCTCAAGACCAAAAGCCGGCGTTATCATATCATCGAAAAACCCTTCATCATAGGCTTTTGCCATATTCTGATGACTCTTAAACGCCAGTTCATCCTGCTCCTCTCGGGAGATTTTATAATATTTTGCCGTGATTTCAGTATGCCCACCCATAACAAGTCCTGTTTTGGGTTCCTGACCTTTGTAGGGGATCGGCATCCAGTCTTTCAGTTTTGGATTTAATAACTGCTTTATTTTTCCAAAGGCCGACTTTTCTTTATTGGCTTTCAGCAAAGCTTTCCTAAGATTCAGAGAGGTTTCGAAAGGGATGTTGCTCATGGCTTCCACACCGCAGGCAATACCGCTTTCTATTTGTCCCAGTGCAATTTTATTCCCGATGTAAATGGCTGCTTCAATACCTGTGTCACAGGCTTGCTGAAGATCGCAGGCAGGCGTTGCAGGATCCAGGGATGTTTCCATCACGCATTCCCTGATGAGATTACTCTCGGAAATGTGTTTAATGACGGCGCCTCCGGCAACTTCACCCAAAAGCTTGCCTTGGAGGTGGTACTGGTTGATAAGGCCGTCGAGAGCGGAAGTAAGCAGGTCCTGGTTGCTTTTTTCGGAATAAGCAGTGTTTATCCTGGCAAATGGGATCCTGTTGTATCCTACGATGGCCACTTTTTTTGTTTCCATGTTGTAAATTTTATGATGTATGGATGTTCAGTTCTTTATCAATAATGGCAAGAATTCTGCCTAATGCCTGATTTAAAAATTTCGGTTCCCCGGTAGTCTTCGACAATAAAATTCCGCCTTCAATCATCATGACGAACAGGGAAGCGTATTCTTCAGCATCAGCATTTTCATTCAATTCTCCGTTTTTTTGTCCTTGTGTAATGACTTCTGAGATTTTGAGGATCCATTCTTTAAAAGATTGAGTAACTTGTTTCTTCAGATCCGGGAAAGTGTCATCGGCTTCCGTGGCTGCATTCATCAGAGGGCAGCCGCCATTTGAAAAGACCACCTCCCAGTTTTTCCTGTAAAATGCGACAAAGGCCTGCAGTTTATCTTTGGTTGAAGGGAATTCTTCGCTGAAAGACCGCGACATGCTTTTTTTCAGTAAATGAGAATTGTATTTATAAACTTCAAGGGCAACCGCATCTTTATTCTCAAAATTCCCGTAGATGCTGCCTTTTGTGAGGCCTGTCGCACCTGTAATGTCTGATACGGTCGTTGAGATATACCCTTTTGTATTAAATAAAGAGGCTGTTTTCTCAATGATGAATTGCTTCGTCTTTTCTGCTTTTGACATTTTCCGTTTAAATAATACTGCAAATATACATAAAATACCAATCGGTATATTTTATTCTTTATTTATTTTAATGCTTCTTGAGATGGGTTTAGCCTGAAAGCGCTTTAAATAAGAAAAACGGACTTAAGGCCCGTTTTATCAATAATTTTGTCGTCGATTTTATTAAGGAGATAGTTGATAATCTGCTGTAATAAAATATTATAGCCAAAAATTCTTAGCTTTCCAAAGTAGCGTTCAATGTGATTTCAAAGTTAAATGCGGCACTTACCGGGCAACCTTCCTCTGCAATTTTAGCATACTTCTGAAACTCTTCTTCTGAAATTCCTGGAACTTTCGCCGTTAAGGTCAGCTCTGATTTTGTAATTTTTCCTACACTGGGATCAAGGGTAATAACAGAAGTGGTCTTCAACTCTTCAGGAGTGAATCCTGCCTGTGAAAGCTCTGCGCTCAATTTCATGGTAAAACATCCTGCGTGTGCAGCGGCAAGTAATTCTTCAGGATTGGTTCCTACTCCGTCTGCAAAACGGCTGTTGAATGAATATTGGGTTTCGTTCAGCGTGGTGCTTTGTGTTGTTAAATGTCCCTTTCCTTCTTTAATGTTCCCGTTCCAGACGGCTGTTGCGTTACGTCTCATAATACTTTAATTTTTTTGTTAATATTTTATTTTGATGTTACAAAGATATATCAGATATTATTCCAAATAAATACATAAAATCACTTAAATGCTGTACTTTTTTCCCGTCATATAATTTTTCTTAAATCCCGCTGGGGTGCTTCCTGTCTTGTGGGTAAAAAGACGGTTGAAATAAGCCGGGTCTTCATATCCTAAATCATAGGCTATTTCTTTAACGGTTTTATCGGTATAGATCAGCAGTCTTTTGGCTTCTAGCAGAATCCTGCTGATGATCATCTGATTGGGAGATTCAAGCTGCAGGCTTTTAAATTTATGTGTTAAAGTTTTAGGAGCCAGATGAAGAAAGTCGGCGTAATCTGAAACATTATGCTTTTCTCTGAAATGAATCTCAAGATGCCTGCTGAAATCCCTGAAAAGATCAATTTCGCTGTTGGTGATCTTTATTTCATCACGATGCAGATTCTGTGTTTTCCATATTCTGGTCGCCCGGATGATGATCTGTTTTACATAGGTGCGGATCATTTCTTCAGCGGAAGAATCTTTTGCTTCGAGTTCTTCTTTAATGCTTTGAAATAAATATTTAACCACGGAATCACTGCTTTTATCCAATTCAATGTAAGGAATCTCAAAAACATTGTGAAAAAGCAGCCCGTCGCAGGCAACTTCTTTGTCATGGATCTGAATGCAGTAAAAATCCCGGTTGTAATAAACCAGTGTTGCTGTTCCTTTTGCTTTTGTAATTTTTAAATGCTGATTGGTCAGGAAAAAAAGGCAAGGTCTTGCCGTTTTAAAAGTATTAAAGTCTACCGAAATTTCATACCCGGCAGGAATGTATAGTATTTTAATGTCGAAACGGAACTTATTTTCGTTGAAAGCTTCGGGATGACTTTCAGAAATACTTTCAATACCGAGTTTTTTATACTGGTCTTCAAAAATAAGAGGTTGCGGCATTGATTTTAGTTTATGATAAATATACGAAAAAGCATGGTTCCGGAAAATAGGATTTGGGAAACCATGCTGAATATTTATGATGTTGCATTAATTTAATTCTTTCAGTTTTACCTGTTTTTCGATTTCAGGACGCCAATCTTTTTGGGTCGCCATCATATCACGTATCTTTTCCTGAAAATAGATTTGATACCATATTTCTTTTTTAAAATCAGATATGCTGCTAAATATTTTTTCAGAATGGATCATCAGTTTCAGCATAAAATCTTTACTGGCTTCACGATGGCGGTTAATAATCTGACTCAATAAAACATCAGATATATTAACATCATTTGCAAATTCGGTTCTTCTGGAATACAGGGTATCAATATATGCTTCCAGAAATCCGGTAAAACTATCCCGCGCATCATCAGTTTCTGCCTTGATATAGTTTTCCATTCTTAATTTCAACTGTGCAAGCCTGGCCTGCGTAATTTGTTCTTTAGACAAATTTTTCATCCTTTTCAAACGGGCTTCCATTAAGGCAACGGAATCAGATTCCCGTTCTTTGTTGTTTTGATATCTTGAATCGACACCAAATTCAGCATTTTCATTACTATTTTCTTTGAGAGTCGCTTTCATATTCTTTAATTAAATTTAATATTTCCGGTACTTCGAGGCTAAGGGTCGCGCCTGTAATGTTCATTTTATATTTATCCATGTAATGTTTGTAAATTTCAGTCTTGGGTTTAAGGGAAATACAGGCCATTTCTGCAAATTCCGATACGGCAATCTTAGAAACAAAACAAATCAGATTTCCTGCAATTCTGTCAAACTTCTTGCCTTTTCCCTTGTTCTCTTCTGAAACGGTAAGCAGCCTGATATGTATCCTCCATTCTTCAGGAATGATTTCGAACGAAATAAGTCCCAGAATATCATTATCACCTTTAATAACCAGTTTGTAGATGTACTGATCTTTTTCTTCTTTCCAATTAAAAAAATATCTTGTCTTCGTTAATGATTTGTAGTCGGATTTTTCCAGCGGTAAAACTTCTATCGGATAATTTTCGCCTGTTGAAATTTCTACAATCTTCATAAAATAAAGGTATGAAAAGTTTCCAAAATATGCAAACTAATTGTTTGCTGTTTTTTATTTTGGTAAAGTCAATATGGAAAAAGCATGGCTTCATTTCCGAAGCCATGCTTAATTTTTATAAGTAAATTAAATTTCAGATCAGAACGTTACATCAAATCCGACATAAAAATTGGCTTTCATAACCGGGTCATAAACCATTCCTCCATCAAAATAATTTCCAAAAGGATTCTTTACATCGATAATAGCATTTTTCTGGTAATACGATGTTAAATTCTCACCACCAAGATATGCCCTGATCTTACTGTTGAAATTTCTGGAAACCTGTGCATTCAAAACAGCATAAGACGGCGAATATGAAGGCATCTGAAACTCTTCAGGGTTTGCAGAAGTATCCGGAATTCTCTGCTTTCCGACCATATTCAGGGTGGTGTCGAAGCTCCAGAAGCCACCTTTATTGTTTTTATTGGTAGCATACGCCAGGTTTACAAAACCACGATGCCTGGCCATGAAAGGAACCGGTCGTCTTCCGCCCAGGTAGTCGGTCTGTACATCATAATATTTATAAGCCAGCCTAACGTCAAAATTTTTAAAAGGTGTGATGTCCCATTGGGTCTGGAAGGAGTTGGCAAAAGATTTTCCTTCAAGATTATAGAAAGTAAGTTGCTGAGGCGAGCGGTCCAGGTCTACCATTACCTGATCCTGAAAATCCGTTCTGAAAAAATCAGCGACAATAGTAGATTTTCTTCCGAAGAGTTTGAACTCCTGTTGCAGACTTGCTCCGTAATTCCAGGCGATTTCCGGTCTTAATCCGTAAATATTTCCTCCATTCTGAAGAATCTGAATATTCCTGTTGGAAGCAAAATACTGCTGACTTTCGGCAAAAACATTGGCTGTTCTAAAACCTCTTCCTGCAGAAAGCCTAAGAATGGTCTTAGGGGTAATGTCATATTTAAAATTTAATCTCGGCGTAAACTGGGTACCTGCCAGATTATGAAAGTCAACTCTTGCACCTGCGACTAAAGTGTATTTTAAGCCTGTTAAAGTATATTCTGCAAAAGCTCCCGGAACAATTTCGTTTCTTTTAAAGTTTTCGGTTAAATAATTTTCGTCGTAACCGTCATACATGAAACTCGCTCCGGCTTTATATTTATGATTTGTATTTCCTAGAATGCTCTCAAATATTAAATTTGAATAATACGTTTGCTGCTTTCCGGAGTAATTTCTGAGACCGAAGAAACTGTCCTGCTGATGAAACGTATACTGGTTCATCCAGCCAAGGCTCTGATAAGGTTTTCCTTTGAAAACATATCCGGTTTTGTTCCATACCTGAAATCGCGAAATGTCTATTCCTACTCCGTACAGAGATTGCTGATTCTGCGAACTTTTTTTATCAAAACCGATCTGGCCGGCAGTTCTTTCATCTTTAATAAAATTGATCCCGAAATGCGACCCAAATCCTGATTTTTCAAGGTCGTTATAATTCAGCAGGTAGGCTGCGTTCAGCTGGGTTCCTTTCGGCCTGTCCAGGAAACCGTCTTTATTCATGTCGGTATCTCCAAAAGTTCCGTTGCCGTGAAGAAGGAAAGTCTGCGACCATTTGTTATCGATTTTAGAAACGCTGGTGATATTGGCTTCTGTTCTTCCATTGAAGTCTGCAAAAAGATTCAGGGAAGTTTCAGGTTTTTCAGCATTTTTTAACAATTCAGTATTGATCTGTCCTGTAATGCTTTCATAGCCGTTTGTCACCGTACTTCCGCCTTTGGTAAGCTGGATGCTTTCAATCCATCGTCCGGGAATAAAACTCAGTCCGTACGCTGAAGCCAGGCCTCTTACTTCAGGAAGTAATTCTTTGGTGAGGCTCGTGTATTTCTGGTCTAAACCCAGCATTTTGAGTTGTTTGGTTCCCGTAACGGCGTTGCTGAAGGAAACATCTACCGTTGCATTCGTTTCAAAGCTTTCGGATAAATTGCAGCAGGCTGCTTTCAGCAATTCTTTCCGGTCAATATTGAACATCAATCCGGCTTCTTTTTTATTAAGTGAAGTGGAGGCTTTCCCTCCGGTCAGTGTTACGCCTTCTATGGTTTTTTCACTGTGGTCCGCCGTATTGGATGGCACGTGTCCTGTATGTTCCTGAATTTCATTTTCTTCTGCGTGAACTTTAGGATTTGTTTCCCCAAAAGGAATATCCCTGTCGTACAAACAGCAGGAAGGAAGATTTTTATAGGTGCTGTCGCTGGATTTATACTTCTCGTTGTCATGTCCTGCATCGGCAATTTTCTTTAAAATTTTGTCCGATGAGGTTTTCTGAGGATTAAAATTCAGTATCACGGTTTGTCGTTCAGCATCCCATTCTGCAAAGTCTGCGCCTGCATCTTTTGCGGCCTTTTCGATTCTGGCTTTACAGGATTCACAGTTTCCCTTCACATAAAACTCGTTTTCCTTTTTTGAATGAGCATGATGTTCCTGATCGGTAGCCAGCTGATCTCTTTCATAATGGCAACATGCAGGCAGAGCATTGTAATCAGCTTCTGAGGCTTTAAATTTTTCATTGTCATGTCCTGCCTGGGCAACTTCTCTGAGAATGTTATCTGTAGAAACGCCATCTTTGGTCTCTAATGTTAAAGTCTGTGAATCAACAGAATATGTCGCTTCTTTTGCGCCTGCTTTTTTTGCAGTGGTTTCAATCCGTTCTTTACACAAATTGCAGTTTCCTTTTACTTTAAACTGATTTTGAGATAAATTCTGAGCCCATATAAAGGGTGTAAATAATAAGAATATACCAAGAATAATCCTGGAAATATATGATTTCATGTTGTTTAAAAATTAGATTAATAAATTAAATGTAGCAGTATAGCGATGTAATCATATGACAATCGTTGATAAACTGCTAAACTGATAATTGTTACATTTTGTAAATTAACCTATTTTCGGCGGTTGCCAGATTTCCTTTAAACGTCCTGAAATGTAAGGATCCGAATATTGAAAGTGTAAATTTTTATTGGTTTTGTAGAACGAAATATCCAGTTTAAGACTTCTGGAAAGAGGGGTTTCTATAAAACTGTAGCATATAGCGCAATACGAACAGCAGTCGTCATTGCATGAAGAATTTTTTTGCTTTTTGTTGTGGTTTTCTTTCGAATGTTCCTGATGCTGCTTCTTACAGCAATCACTTCCTGAGCTTTTTTTACAACAGGTTTCCTCCATCTTCTGACCATAAAAATTATCTTTGGGAATCAGAAAAATCCCCAAACAGAAAATAATCGTTATGATCTGAACTAATTTCATTACCACAAAAGTACGAAAATTATGGCAAAGGCTCACCAACTTTTACACCGCAATTATGCCATGGTTCGCCATGTGCCGGATTTAAAGCAGGCTTTGGTCCTGTAGGAGCTGGTGTAGGATTCGGAGCCGGAGTATTTTGGGCAATAACCTGTGTCGGTTGTGCCGCGGGAGCAGGCTTGCTGTTTAACGGCTGGCCTACCGGAATGTCACATCGATGGCCGGGCTCTCCATGCGGAGGGTTCATTCCTTTAGCTGTTGTTATATTCTTTGTTTTTCCGTTGTTGTCTACAGTGAATTTTCCGGGCTGTAAGGCGTTGGGATCGATCTGTATCGTCTGGGTATTATTTTGTGCTGAAGCTGAATTTTGCGCTGCGGGAGCAGGTTTGCTGTTCAGAGGCTGGCCTACCGGAATATCGCATCGATGACCGGGCTGTCCATGCGGAGGATTCATTCCCGGAGCAGTGGCAGTGGCAACCGGAGCCTGATTGTTTTGTACATTCTGGATGCCTGCCTGATCCAAAAGTGATGGTTTCGGTGCCTGGTTGGCCACAGGTGTTTGTTGGCCAACAGCCGCTTCCTCCTTTATATAGGTTGCTCTTTCGTCTTTTTTACATGAAACGGTAAGCAGTGAAAGAGCTAATAAGCAAAAAATTGTATTCTTCATATAAAACAAAATTAGCAAAACATTTTTAATTGCTTTGCTAATTTTGCAGGTAAGAATGATATTTTGTATTAATTTTTAACCAAAAGTCTGAATCCTTCTCCGTGAACATTGATGATTTCCAAGCCTTCGTCATCTTTCAGAAGCTTACGAAGCTTTGCAATATATACGTCCATACTTCTTGCGGTGAAGTAGTTTTCTTTTTTCCAGATTTTTCTTAAAGCAAGATCTCTCGGCATAAAGTCGTTTCTGTGAATACAGAGAAGCTTCAGAAGCTCATTTTCTTTAGGAGAAAGCTTGTATTCGTTGTCACCCACTCTCAGCTGTCTCAGCATAGAATCGAAGAAGATATTACTGATTTTGAACTGCTCCTGCTCCTCATTTTCCAGGGTAGAACTTCTCTGAAGAATAGCCTTTATTTTATAGAGAAGCAACTCCGTATCGAAAGGCTTTGTAATATAATCATCTGCTCCCAGCTGGTATCCTTTCAGGATGTCTTCTCTCATGTTTCTGGCTGTCAGAAAGATAATGGGTGTATTTTTGTCAATTTTTTTAACGTCTTCTGCCAATGAAAAACCGTCTTTCTTAGGCATCATGACATCAAAGATACAGATGTCGAATTCGTTTTCCGTAAATTCCTTTAATCCTTGTTCGCCATCGGTGGCCAGAGTAACTTCGAAATTATTGATGCTTAAATAATCTTTTAATACCGCTCCGAAACTCTGATCGTCTTCTACTAATAATATTCTGTTGCTCATAATTTTAATAATTTAGAATTAAAATTTAATAATAAGAATGAACATGTCACTCTTGTCTTCCTATATTTTGTTTATTTGGTTTTAAATTTATCAGCTCATCGGCAGTTTTATGGTAAAGGTACTTCCGTTTCCTTTGTGGGAATCTACCAATACCTGTCCTTTATGAAGCTCTACAATTTTCTTTACGTAAGAAAGCCCTAATCCCTGGCCTTTTACATTATGAATGTTTCCGGTTTCTTCCCTGAAGAATTTTTCGAAAATTTTTGTTTTATTCTGGGTTTCCATTCCCATGCCTTTGTCAGAAATTTCGATGACGTACCAATGTCCCTCATTTCTTGTTTTTATAGTAATTTCTGGAGCTTCCGGAGAATATTTGTTGGCATTGTCCAGCAGGTTTACCAGCATGTTGGAAATATGAAATTCATCAATTTTGAAATTATACTCCGTAGCATTGAATTCCTGTGTAAGGGTTCCGTTTCTCTGTTGTACGATCAGGTTGAAGGATTCGACCGTCCTTTTAATGAGCTCTCTTACATTGGTTTCTTTTAAGAATAAATTTACCTCATTCCGCTCAAGCTTCGACATGTTGAGTACATTTTCAACCTGTTTTTTCATTCTGAGGTTTTCCTGCTTGATGAGTTCAGAATAATACTTTACTTTATCAGGATTTGTCGCTATTTTATCATTGGCCAGAGAATCGGTAGCCACGGAAATCGTCGCCAGTGGAGTTTTAAACTCATGGGACATATTGTTGATGAAATCGGTTTTTACTTCCGCAAGCTTTTTCTGCCTCATCATATAATTAATGGATATGATGTAAATTCCCAGAATGGTAAGCAATGACAGGAATGTCCCTAGAAGCATGGGCCAGTTGTTCATGGCAAGGGAGTACTCTTTTTTAGGGAAAACCAGAGCCAGGGTATACAGCGTTCTTTCTTTGGAATCTGTAAAGAGCGGATAGCTGTAAGTATTGTTGTCTTTTTTGTCTTTATAGAGGCTGTTGACGACGGAGGTAAGCTTATTGTTTTTATCAGTAATTCCGTAGCCGAAGGTTGCCGAAATTCCCCGTATTCTCAATTCTTTCGTAATGACAGAATCCAGGACCTTTTCATCCACTCTCTTGGTGATCGGGAGATTGTTTCCGTTGACTTTCACAAACTCTTTCATCGCATAATCGCCATTTTCAATATCCCGGTTGATTTCAGAGGTCAGCAGTTCACGATTGGTGGTATCTCTTTTTATTTTGTAGGCAGCTTCGTCAGAATATAAGGTCGTAAGATTCAGAGAGTCCCCTTTTGGAGAAATCGGAAGCTGATTTTTTTCAATGATGCTTTTTGAATAAACGATTTGCCGTTGCTTTCCGGAATCTTCTACCTGCTGGATCGTGGTGAGTGACGGCTGATTGTTGTTCGCAAGAATGGTATTTCTGAAGTCTTTATTTTCAACATTAAGGTATTTGTCTACTTCGGCTTCACCGATGATTTTGGAGGTGTTTTCTAAAGCGGAATATACTTTAGAGGAAAAATCCTGATCCAGGGCGCCGTAATAACGTTTCAACCAATAAAACTGGAGCGTCACGAAGACAATCAGTGAGATCGTCATAAACACCGATATTATTGGGATGAATTTATTATTCATTATGATAATTTAAAAAATAGAATGTTAAAATTAAATATTTTATGACTTCATAAACAAAAAACGAGCCATAAAATTGTTTAATTTTTCTTAAAAACCTGTTTTTTAACATTTATTTATAAATTTTTAAATTACTATTATGAGACAATATGCTGCAACAAATAAAAAAGTAGATTTGTATAAATAAAAATTAATATGAAATCTGAAATTATTTTTAACAAAGACGCAGACTCGGCAACGGTCTACGTGATGAAAATTTATAAAGCAGAGGTCTCCGCGGTATGGGATCATTTTACAAAATCCGAATTGCTTGATCAGTGGTGGGCACCAAAACCATGGAAATGTGAAACAAAAACCCAGGAGTTTAAAAATGGAGGGAGCTGGCTGTATTCAATGGTTGGCCCTGAAGGAGAAAGGCATTATGCCAAAGTGAATTATGGTGAAATAACAGAACATCGAAGCTTCGACGGGACAGACACATTTTGTGATGAAAACGGAAATGTAAATCCTGATTTTCCGGAGGCAAAATGGCTGTTCGGGTTCACAGGAGTAGAAGAAGGAACGAAAATAACGGTAAATATTCATTTTGCATCTGAGCAGGCCATGAATCAATTGCTGGAAATGGGATTTGAAGAAGGTTTTAAAACAGGTTTAAACCAATTGGAGGAGATTCTTATGAGATAATTTTAAAATATAATAAATGGAGCGTGACCATCGGTAACTGGCCCTGAATTACCAAAACTATTGCAAATGATCGAGGATAATGAGATGTAAGTAGATACCATCATTGGCAACTCAGCTTGCAGTGGAAACGAAACTCTGAAAATGTCAAGCAACAAAATATCAAATCATCGCTAAACTGAACCCCTCCATTACCCAAATTTTTAGAAAAGACGAAGACCGATTTTATTAGCCTATTACAAGATTTAAAAATCCGCAATAAGCTCTTTATTTCCATCCAAAACAAATCGTACTATTATAATATGGAGGGTTTTTCAGTGACCTCTTGTCAGACCCCTTTCATTTTATTTTTAAATACTTCCCATTACCTGATTTATCTCGGTAAGCGGCTTGCTCTCTTCAAAAGCTCTTTATTGATTTCATTGATCAGTTCCGGGCCTTCGTAGATGAAACCGGTGTACAGCTGAACCAGGCTTGCCCCTGCATCCAGCTTTTCGATCGCATCCTTCGCCGTATGGATTCCGCCTACGCCGATGATCGGAAAAGCCCTGTTGCTTTTTTCGGAGAGGAAACGGATGACTTCCGTGGATCTTTTCGTCAGCGGTTTTCCGGAAAGTCCGCCGGCTTCCGATTTATTTTCGGATTTCAATCCTTCTCTTGAAAGGGTCGTATTGGTGGCGATAACACCCGCAATTTTTGTATCGTTGACGATATCGATAATGTCCAAAAGCTGATCGTCCGACAGATCCGGGGCAATTTTAAGCAGGATCGGCTTCGGATTAACTTTTTGGGTATTCATCTGCTGTAAAGTTCCCAGCAGCTGCGTTAGAGGTTCTTTATCCTGAAGCTCACGCAGGTTTGGTGTATTGGGCGAACTTACATTCACCACGAAATAATCTACGTAAGGGAAAAGTTTTTCAAAGCAGATTTTATAATCGTTTACGGCTTCTTCATTGGGCGTAACTTTATTTTTCCCGATGTTCCCGCCGATCAGAACATTTTTATTTTTCTTGAGTCTTTCCACCGCAGCGTCTACGCCGTCATTATTGAAGCCCATTCGGTTGATGATCGCCGAGTCTTCCATGAGACGGAACAGTCTTTTCTTGTCATTTCCGGACTGTCCTTTCGGCGTCAGGGTCCCGATTTCGATGAATCCGAAACCGAGGTCTGAAAGTTCTTCGAAAAGCACGGCATTTTTATCAAAACCGGCGGCCAGCCCTACGGGATTTTTAAATTTTAATCCGAAAACTTCCCTTTCCAGTCTTTTGTCGACAATCGGCTTCGGTAGGAAAAGCTTGGCTAAAAAGGAGAAATTTTTAAGCATTGAAAAAGTAAAATAATGCACTTCTTCAGGATCGAATTTGAAAAGGATCGGGCGGATCAGGTTTTTGTACATGCCTTTTTTTGGAATACAAAGATATTGATTTTAGTTGGAAATTGTGAGTTTATGGACAGAAGAGCAAAGGTCTGGACTAAATTGTTCAGGATAGTTGTTTTTATCGCAAAGGATTTCTTTTCGGAATATATTATTTCAAGGCAGCAAAGAACGAATCAGCAAGTTGATTGATGAAGCGTCCGTATAAGCTTCGCGCTGCAAATTTATTTGCCTTTGCCTACTAAAGTGAGCGGACTGAATAGTTCATCTTTGCGTTAAAAATCTGCGCTATCTGCAAAATCAGTGGAATATTTCTTCGACGCAAAGTTTTATTTTTATGATAAATACTTTAAAGGCAGCAAAGAGTGGATCACCAAGCTGATTGACGAAGCGTCCGCGTAAGCTTCGCGCAGCAAATTTATTTGCCTTTGCCGACTAAAGTGAGCGGACTGAATAATCATCTTTGCGTTAAAAAATCAGCTAATTTCCTGACAAACTGAACTTTCATCATCCTTTACATAAGCACTCAAATCCAGGTTCAGAATGTCTCCTACGTTTTTGAATTCCTCATCAATCGTCGCACTCAGCGTAATTCTTTCGTTAGAAACCGGATGATTAAAAGTGAGCTGATAGGCATGAAGCGTCATTCTGGTCATGTTGAATGTCTGCAGCAGCAATTTGTTCTGCTTGTTACACCCGTGCTTACGGCAACCTAGAATCGGGTGCAGAATATGTTTAAAATGTTTTCTCAACTGATGAAACCTTCCTGTTTCCGGAATAGCCTCCACCAGGCAATATCTGGAAGTCTGATGTTTCAAAAACGGCAGATCGATTTCCGAAGTCTGCAAGCGCCGGTAGTATGTCAAGGCGTTCTGCTTCACCTCATTTTCGTTAATTAGATCGTAATCGATGGTTTCTTCTTCTTTCGTCCAGCCCCGAAGAATGGCGATGTATTTCTTTTCGACTTCCCGGGTGGCAAACTGCTCACTCATGGCCCTCAACGTTTCTTTATCCAAAGTAAACAAAAGGACACCTGAAGTTTTCCGGTCTAAACGGTGTACCGGATATACTTTCTGCCCGATCTGCTTTTTCAGCTCCTGAATGGCATACGTATCCGCTTCGCCGGCGTAAAAGGATTTGTGAACCAATAATCCGCTGGGTTTGTTGATGGCAATAAGATGTTCGTCGCGGTAAAGAATTTCTAACATCCGGCAAAAGTAGAGATTTCTGTGTTATCCGGAAGCAATTGCATGCGTAACAAAAGATTTTCTATCTTCACGGGAGGTTTCTGTAACATTTTGGGCTGAATGTTCTCTAAATTCTAAAAGGATCAATGCACACTATAAACTTCGATGAAATTTACCATACCTACTGGAAGAAGATCTTCCGGCTCTGCATGGGGTATGTGAATAATGAAGACATGGCCAAAGATCTGTGTCAGGAAACTTTTATCGCTGTTTTTCAGCAACTGCCGGGTTTTCGACAGGAAGCCAGCATCGGAACATGGATCTACAGGATCGCAACGAATATCTGCCTTCGCCAGGTTCACGTAGAAAAAAGAATGCCTAAAAACGAGCTTCCCTATCAGATCACCGATGTTTCTGAAAAAGACCACAAGGAGGAACAGGAGAAAATGACGGATTTCCTGTACCAATGTATCTCCGAGCTGCCCGAACTGGAGCGGATTATCATTTCCCTCGAACTTGAGGAGATGAAACAGAAAGACATTGCGGATGTCGTAGGGATTTCCCCGGCCAATGTAAGGGTTAAAATACACAGGATCAAAGAAAAACTCACCGAAAAATTTACAAAACATGCCAACGAATTATAATTTCCAGGAAATCTGGAGCAGAAAAAACACAGAGGTTCCCAATGTGGAGGAAATAAAAGCTAAAGCTGAAAAATACCGAAAAAAACAGCTCATGAAAGACATCGGACTGATCGCCCTATTATCCGTATCAGCCCTTACCGTAGGCGTCATCTGGATATTTGCGAATTTTTCTTTTTTTACAACAAAATTCGGGCTTATCCTTCTGCTCATCGGTGTTTCTTCTTACAGCTACCTGGTGGGCCAAAATGTTAATATTTTAAAGAAAGTGAGTACTGCCGCTACCAATCAGGAATATCTCACGGCGATGAAGCAGACGGAAAAGCAGCAGATCTATATGCAGACCACGGGACTAAGCTTTTATTATCTCATCCTTTCTGCGGGCTTTGCTTTTTACTTTTATGAATTTGCCTTAAAGATGTCATGGCTGGGTATTGTAACGGTCTACGGAGCAACCTTTCTATGGTGTATGATCAGCTGGTTTATCATCAGGCCGAGACAGATCAGGAAACAGAAAGAAAAAATATCAGCGGTAATCACCGCTTTGGAAAGACTTGAAAATAACTTTAAGGAGTAGTGCCACAACCAGCTCCTATTTCGATAAGCAGGCTTATGCTTGGAAAAGCCTAACGGATTTTGGAAACCCGTTAGGTTTATGCGGTCCTTTATCCTTAGCCCTGATTGCAGCGGCATCCTTTTTTGCCGCTGGGGAAATGCGGAGGCCGGCAAAAAAAGATACAGCGGAAAGCAGGTTCCCGGCTCCTTATCCACCTGTCCTGCAAAAACTTCCCGCTCCGGTCTTTTAACTTCCCTCTTTTTCACTACTTTTGCACTTCAGACGTTAAAAAATTATGGCAAAGCAAGAAGATGTTTTCAAGAAAGTGATTTCTCACGCTAAAGAATATGGTTTTATTTTCCCATCGAGTGAGATCTACGACGGGTTATCCGCTGTGTATGATTATGGACAGAACGGTGCCGAACTCAAAAATAATATCAAACAGTATTGGTGGAAAGCGATGGTTCAGCTGAACGAAAATATTGTAGGTATTGATTCGGCCATCCTGATGCACCCTACTACCTGGAAGGCATCGGGCCACGTAGACGCTTTCAACGATCCGCTGATTGACAATAAGGATTCCAAAAAACGTTTCAGAGCAGACGTTCTGGTAGAAGATTATTGTGCTAAAATTGAAGACAAAGAAAACAAAGAAATCGAAAAGGCGGCCAAAAGATTCGGTGAGTCATTTGATAAAGATCAGTTTGTCGCTACAAACCCAAAAATACTGGAATACAGAGCCAAAAGGGAGGCTATTCTTTCCAGGCTGGCGAAATCTCTGGAAAATGAAGACCTTGCCGATGTAAAAGCACTGATCGAAGAGCTGGAAATTGCCGATCCTGATACCGGTTCCAAAAACTGGACAGAGGTAAGACAGTTCAACCTGATGTTCGGAACCAAACTAGGGGCTTCCGCAGATTCTGCAATGGATCTTTATTTGAGACCTGAAACGGCGCAGGGTATTTTCGTTAATTTCTTAAATGTACAGAAAACCTCCCGTCATAAGCTTCCTTTCGGGATTGCCCAGATCGGAAAAGCATTCCGAAATGAGATCGTAGCGAGACAGTTTATCTTCAGAATGCGTGAATTCGAGCAGATGGAAATGCAGTTTTTCGTAGCACCGGGCACCGAGCTGGAGTTCTACGAGCAATGGAAGCAAAAACGTCTGAACTGGCATTTGGCGTTGGGACTGGGCGATGACAATTACCGTTTCCACGATCATGAGAAACTGGCGCATTACGCCAATGCTGCGGCAGATATTGAATTTAATTTCCCGTTCGGGTTCAAGGAGCTGGAAGGAATTCACTCCAGAACAGATTTCGACTTAAAAGCGCACGAAGAATTTTCAGGAAGAAAGCTTCAGTTCTTCGATCCGGAAAGAAACGAAAACTATGTTCCGTATGTGGTAGAAACTTCCGTAGGTCTGGACCGGTTATTCCTTTCTATTTTCTCTCACTGTTTAAAAGACGAAGTATTGGAAGACGGTTCGGAAAGAACGGTTCTTTCTTTACCTCCGGCATTGGCACCGATTAAAGCAGCTATTCTTCCGCTAATGAAAAAAGACGGTTTAGCTGAATATGCCGAGCAGATCTTTAATGATTTAAAATACGATTTCAATTTGTTCTACGAGGAAAAAGACGCGATCGGAAAACGTTACAGAAGACAGGATGCGATCGGTACCCCATATTGTATCACCATCGACCACGATTCTTTAACGGATCATACGGTAACGATCAGGGACAGAGATACGATGAAACAGGAAAGAGTACCGGTTTCGGAACTGAGAAGGATTATCGACGAAAAGACAAGTTTCAGAAACTTGCTTTCAAAAATATAGACAGAAGCCCTGAGAAATCGGGGCTTTAATTTTTTTCTGAAAACCTATTGCCGAAATCATTATTTTTGGAATTCAATTTTTTTGACCATGAAAAAAATAGCACTATTGATGTTTGGCCTTATCCAGGCCGTTTCTTATGCCCAGACCCAGGATCTTGCCGCTCTGGCTTCAGGAGATAATGTAGGAATGAATGCCCTTTTTGATACCAAAGACAATCTTTACGGATATGTTTCTATTTACAATTATGGGAAAACACAGGACCGAAAACAAAAATTCGAGTATGTTCTGCTGGATAAAAACCTTAATCCCGTTGCCAATAATGAATTTGAGGCACCGCTTCTGGTAGCTGATTATTTCGGATATATCGATTTTAAAGGACAGATCATTCTCAGACCTTCGGATTTTAATTATTCTCAGGTCTTCGCGAAAGATGCTGCAGCACCGGTTTCTATGGTCGTCGATCCCAAAACCAATACGGTAAACCCCAAAGTATACTACGATTATCTTGAAGACGGAACCTTTAAAGAGATCACCCAACCTAAAACCTTCAAGGAAGAAAGAAAAGAAAGCCGTACCGAGAAAAAGGAGAAAGGCTACAACTATATTTCGGTAGTAAGCGAAATTAAGGAAGGCGGCTATCTCGCTGTAGAATACAACGACTACGGAAAATACATCAATAAAAACAGTCTCATCAAATTTGATGAAAACAAAAAAGAGGTCTGGAGGTATCGCTATAACGAAAACGGAACCAAAAAAAGTTTTTCTTCACTTACCCTCCTGGAAAAAGATGATGACCGCATGTACGGAATTTTAAAGAAAGTGGATGATGACAAAAAAACGTTTTCCCTTCTTGTTCTGGATATGAGAACAGGAAAAGAAATCAGCAACAAGCCACTTACCGGCCTTTCTGACGATACCCTGGAAAATATCAGCAGGCTTTCTTCTATGACAAGGGTTCTGGATGGTGACAAAACCTTTGATGACAAGATTGTGATCCTCGGAAGAAATTTTGAGGATAAGCTGGGCACAGGATACGCACGGATGATCATTGATAAAAATACACTTGATGTTGACACTAAAAAGATCAATTATATTACCGACCTTTCGACCCACATCCCACAACTAGACCGGTTGGGTTATGTAGAAAAAAGCTACCACCTGCAGCCACGCGACGTATTTTTTCTCAAAGACGGAAGTATCGGACTTCTTCTGGAAAAACAAAAAGCTGACTTCAATACCGGGATGGCGAAAACAACGGACCTCGTTTACATTTTCACGGATAAGGACTTTAAAATAAAAGGAGTCCGGATTTTTGCTAAAGAAAAGTCTCTTAGTACCGGAGACTATCTTTTTTCACAATATATCAATGACGGAAATGATGTAGTATTCTTTTTCAGGGATTACCAGAAAGACAAAGAAACCAAACAGAAATCATGGAAACTGTTCATTAATACGCTGATAAAAGGAGAATTTAAGCAGGAGGTGATCCCTATCTCACAAAAGGATGATTATCTGGTAAAACCTTATATTGCAAAAGAAGGTTATATTCTATTGCGTGAATATAATGAAAAGGAAAAATTCAACAAGGTACGTCTTGAGCGATTAAATTATTAAACAAAAAAAACAGAATCCTGACCGATGGTCAGGATTCTGTTTTTTGATAATAATCGGCTACATTCTTAATTTCATCCAAGCTCAGGTTCCACATGAAATTCAGGAACTGCTGGTAGCTTTCGCTCTGGTTTTTGGGATCTACCCGGTCAAGGTACCGGTTGAGGTTATAATTTTTACGTGCTTCGTAAATTTTGGCAAAACATTTCCCGAGCCAGCTTTTATAATACTTCTCCTCTTCCCCATCCTGTAAAAACTGCAAACTTGCATAGATGCCCACTCCATAATCTTCGGAATGATAAAAATTCGGCAGGGTTTCCATTCTTGCTATCTTTTCAAGTATAGCATAAGATTCAGAAGGCTTTTCATCGGCAAAATCAGACCTCAGGTCAGGAAAAAGTTTTTTTAGATGATCTATTCTTAAAGTCATTTCAGGATGCGACTTTAAGGAATCCTTATTTAGCTTTTCTTTAAAATGATTATAATTGTAGAGGGAAAAATCTTCTTTGTCCAGCCATTTGTCCTTAAACTCCTGGTTCGGAAGGTTAAAATATTTTATGTATGTTTCTACCTTCAGTTCTCTTGGTGAAATGGTATCGAAATCTTCCAATCTTTTTAACGCATTTACAAATTCATTTTTCCTGAAATCACTGTTCCTGAAAATAACATAGCCTAAAGAATCCGCCTGCATTTCCTGTTTTCTGTTTGCAGCACCTTTTCTGTAGATCCTGTTTTTAAGAATATCAAAGGCTCTTTCATTCCGATTTTCTTTATTTGATTTTATGTCCTGAACCACCATCCTGTCCATTTTATTCTGATCGATTAGGCCCAGGAAAATTTTCAGGGTATGCTCTGCTATTTTGTGCCCCAGTTCATGGGAAATAACGGCGGCCAGCTGATCATCATTATTCAGCCAGTTGAAAAGCCCCATATTGATCACAAAAGTACCGTCTGCAAAACAATAGGCATTCGGCGTATTGTCTTTCGCAATAAGAATCTTCAGCTGCTGCGGGATCTGAGAATTGTTTTTCCGCAGGCGTTCGATCAGGCTTTTTACCTTGGCATCAAAGACGGAATTGAAAATGAAGTCCTTTTCCTTTACTTTTTTTTCAAATTCTTTTCCGAATTCTTTATAAATTTTAGATAATTCGCTTCCCTTATTCCCGGGATAATCGGATCTGCTTTTTTTTCCGAGATTTTCTGTATTTTGGGAAAAGCCGGCAAGGAAGGCTTTACGTTGTGCATAATCAGCAGTATCTATGGGTTTGTATACCTGTCCGGAAACTATACTGCAGCAATATAAAAGCAGTATGGCAATCAGTTTTTTCATCGTTTTTCAGATCAATAACCACAAAAGTAAATCATTTCGTTTCATGTTTTCAAATTTATTTTAAATTTGTTGCAGACCGATTATTATGACCACTCTTATTTATCTTGCTGCGTTCATCATCATTGCCCTGGCCATTTTTTATATTTTAGGCTACGGCTATCTTTTCAACGGAATTTCAAAAACCTATCTAAGGGGAAAGATGAGCGCCAATATCGACGACGGTAAATTTTTCTCCGCCAACCTCATCGCTACGGAATCTCCGGTGCTTTGGGAGGAGTCTCCGGAATATAATAAGAAAGAGCTTCCCAAAAATATAACCGACGATCTCATCCATTCGGACACGGCATCTTTTATTGTGGTTAAAGACGGAAAATTACTCCACGAACAATACTGGAAAGGCTATCATGCCCTGTCTACCACCAATTCTTTTTCCATGGCGAAAGCCGTAACGGTGATGCTGCTGGGAAAAGCTCTGGAAGAAGGAAAGATCAGCAGCATAGACGATCTGTTTTCGGATTATTTTGAAGAGTTTAAAAATAAAGGGTTTGGAGAGCATTTAACCCTAAAACATTTAGCCCAAATGGAATCCGGCCTAGACTGGGACGAAGATTATAAAAACCCGTTTCTGCCCAATGCCAGAGCCTATTACGGAAGAAGCCTGATCAAAGCAACTTTCTCCAGGAAATTCAAATCCCGTCCGGGCGAACGGTTTGAATACCAGAGCGGTTCCACCCAGCTTTTAGGATTTGCCGTAAAAAAAGCAGTCGGACAGTCGCTGGCGAGCTACCTTTCCGAAAAATTCTGGATCCCGATGGGCATGGAACAAAACGCTACATGGAGTACTGATGAAAGCGGTATGGAAAAAACCTATTGCTGCATCCATTCCAATGCCCGGGATTTTGCCAAGCTGGGACAGTTGTTTCTGGATAATGGGAAAGTTAACGGCAAACAGATTCTGAACCCTGATTTCATGGACTTAATGAAAACCCCGACTAAAAATTCCGAAGAAATTTACGGAATGGGCTTCTGGATCAACAACGACAACCCGATTAAACATTATTATTTCCTTGGTCTGCAGGGCCAGTATATCATCATGGTTCCGGAGCACAAGATGGTGATCGTAAGAACCGGAAGCTACAACAACCTCCCGAAAACCGACCGGGGAAGGCCGGATCAGGTGAAGTTTTTAGTGAATGAAACGGTGAAGTTTTTTAGCGGGAATAAATGATTTCATCCAAATAGTTCTTGCAATGTCTTGATGGCTATAAACATTTTCTTGCTGTCAGGAAGTTTTATGAAATCATATTTTTTATAGAAATTTTCAGCGTCTTCATCTATGGGATCTACAACAACTGCAAAAAAACCTATTTTCTGTGATATTTCATAACTCCTCTTCAAAGCATCAATCAGCAGTATTTTCCCTATTCTCTGACCCTGATATTTTTTATCAATCGCTAATCTTCCAAGTAAAGTCGTCGGGATAGAAGTATATGATTTGGGAAGTTTCTTTTGAATATGTCCCGGAAAGCTGTTTAAGGGAATACTATTATTTGACAGGGTATAGTAGCCTTTAACGGATGATTCATTATCAGACAGTACAAAACAGGCAGATAACTTTCTTTTGATATCCTGCCCTGCCTGGAACTTTAAATAATGAGTTAAAAGCTCTTTTCCGCAATCAAAATCTTCGCGCTTATGTTTCTTGTCTAAAAGCTCAATCATTTCTTTGAATCTGATACAAAGGAATTATAATCCTCTAAAGCATTTTTTAAGGTTTCAGAAGGCTTCTGTGGCTTCGTAATGGCATCAAAAAAGATCTGGCTGTCTCTTTCGGACGCTATTATCTGTTCTTTTTCTTTAACGATTTCCTTTGCTTTTTCCTGTACTGTAAGGATAACGAAGTCTGTTAAGCTTCTAAAGCCGCCCAAATAAGCAGCCTTTTCAAAGAATTGCTTTTGTTCTTTAGAAAGTCTTGCATCAAAACGTGCATGTTCTTTACTTACTGTACCCATTGTTAAATATTTTTACAAATGTACGGGAATATTCCGTAAAATAAAATATTTATACGTTAAATATCCGTACAAATTCAAATTCTTTCACCTCATCCCGCTATTGATCCGATGTCTCGGCAACCCGATTTCATGCGCCTGTGGATAAGGCTTACGCGAGGTCATGCTGACATCTTCCCGGAGCTTGTGATGTACCTGGTAATTTTTTTCCTGGTCAGAAGAATACCGCGGGTCGGCAATCATCTGCATTTTCGCCATTTTGTGGACGGTAACGGTCGGGAAATGATAGTCAATTTCCACCGTTCCGAGCAGCAGGTAGCAGCCCCCGCCCTGGAAATCATATTCTTTCAGGCTGTCGGGGAAATGGGCCGTATCAAAATATTCTCCGTTCGCATCAATCCATGTCCCGAAATACATCGCTCCTTTTTTCGTAGGGACATGCTTTCTGGAAATCAGGTAAGCCAGCATTTTTACCTGACGTTTATGGTACAGCGGCAGATCCTTTACCAATACCGAACCCCGGTATCTGGTCTGCAGCAGATCGAACGGCGTGCACGAAACCGGGAAACCGATGATCTCTATTTCATCAAAAGCATCTTCAAAACGTTCCCTTTTCAGTTCCGGGAGCCGGAATGGCTGCATAGGCTCTTCAATCAGCATCATTCCACGGTTTTCAGGTTTGAAATTAGCCAGCAGCATCCGGGCTTCCAACAGCAGCTCATTCTTTTGCTTACCGGTAAACCGGAAGGCTCCGATGAAAATCAAGGTTTGCACGGTTTCCACCCCGGCAGGAATACGTCTGATGAAATCTTCTAAAGAAGCATAATCTCCGTTTCTTTCCCGTTCTTCTGTAATTTTATGGACTATTTTTGTCTCAAGCCCCTCCAGCAGGCCAAATCCGAGATAAATATCATTTGCTTTCAGTGTAGTCTGGATGTCACTTGAATTTATACAGGGAAGCTGGATATTCCCGCCGGACATTTTCGCTTCATGGATATACACTTCGGTGTGGTAAAACCCGCCCTGGTTATTGATCACCGAAACCATGAATTCCAAAGGATAATAGACTTTCAGGTACAGGCTCTGATAGCTTTCCACCGCATAGGAAGCCGAATGCGCCTTACAGAAGGAATAGCCGGCAAAAGATTGGATTTGCCGGAACGCTTCTGCCGTAAGCGCTTCGGAATGTCCCTTTTTCAAGCATTTATCAAAAAAATTAGCCTTTACTTCCTGCAGCTTCTCAATCGATCGTCCTTTTCCGCTCATCGCCCTGCGGAGCGTATCGGCATCTGCCAGGGAAACCCCTCCGAAATATTGGGCAATCTTAATAACGTCTTCCTGATAGACCATGATTCCGTAGGTCTCTTTCAGGTTCTCTTCAAATACCGGATGGAAGTATTCAAACTGATCAGGATGGTTATGCCTGAAAATATATTCCCGCATCATTCCGCTTTGGGCTACGCCGGGCCGGATGATGGAAGACGCAGCAACCAGGATCCTGTAATTATCGCATTTTAATCTTCTCAGCAGTCCGCGCATCGCCGGAGATTCAATATAAAAACAGCCGATGGTTTTTCCTATGGCTAAGTATTCATTGCATTTGGGTTCATCTTTAGAAATGCTTGTATCGCGGATATCAATATCAATGCCCCGGGTTTTCTTAATGAGGGCTACCGTATCATTAATCGTACCCAATCCACGCTGGGAAAGGATGTCCAGTTTTTCAAGCTTCATGTCTTCCGCCGTATCCATATCGAACTGCGCAATCGGAAAACCTTTGGGAGGCATTTCCAGTGCGGTAAAATTGGTGATCGGCTCTTCGGAGATCAGGATTCCGCAGGCGTGCATGCTCCGCTGGTTCGGAAATTTCTCCATTAAAGCACCATACCGGTGAACATGTTTTACAATGGAATTCTGGTCATGCTTTTCAACAGGATCATTGGCCAGGCTGTCGAGTTCTTCTTTCGGAAGCCCGAAAACCTTACCGACTTCCCGGAAAATCGATTTATATTTAAACTGAACATTGGTCCCGCAAAAGGCGACATGCTCTTTGCCATATCTTTTAAAAATATATTCGAGAATCGTATCCCGGTTCTGCCAGCTCCAGTCGATATCGAAATCCGGCGGTGAATCCCTGTTCAGGTTCAGGAAGCGCTCAAAATAGAGATCAAGCTCAAGCGGGCAGATATCGGTAATGCCTAAACAATAACTTACAATGGAATTCGCACCGCTTCCCCTTCCTACATGCATAAGCCCTATTCGGTTGCTGTACCGGACAATATCCCAGGTAATCAGGAAATAGGAGCAGAAATTACGTTCGTTTATTACATACAATTCCCTTTCTACTCTTTGTCTGGCTTCCGCATGATCGGCTCCGTATCTTTTTTTCAGCCCCAGATAGGCCAGTTTTGTCAGCATCTTCAGATCGGAAGCTTTGGACCGTGTATAATATTGCCTGTTCCTCACTTTTTTAAAATCAAATTCAAAGCTGCAGGCGTCAAGGAGCTTTTGGGTATTTTCAATAATTTCAGGATAAAACTGGAAGTCTTCGGTTACTTCTCTTTCAGATTTAAAATATTCAGATTTGCGGCAAATGTCGTGTTCGGAGAGTTTAGACAATAAAGTATTGTTATCAATCGCCCGAAGGATCATGTGGAGATTGTATTCTTTCCGAGAGGTGAAAGTTACGGGCTGAAGAATTACCATCCGGTCCACAAGCTTTTTCAGTTCAGGACGCACCAGGAAGTTCAGCTCTTCTTCGCGAATGCCGATATATTCGTTGTCTTTAAGTTCTTTCGGAATATTCTGCAGCGGGTAGACCACCGATACGTTTTCAAACCTGGGAGCTCTTTCCGAAAGTTCTGCGTTGTCACAATTATAAGCCGTGATCATCCGGTTCACTTCCCCGATTCCGGAAAATTCGCGGGCAATGGCGATATACAGCAGCCGGTTATCTTTCCTGATCTCCATTCCGGCAACAGGTTTTATTCCTGCCTTGTCACATTGTTTTTTAAAATCGTAAATGGCGGTAACGGTATTGATGTCGGTAAGCACCAAGGTTTTAATTTCCAGGGCTTTGGCTTTCTGTACAAGTTCTTCTACGGACAAAGTGCCGTAACGAAGGCTGTGGAAGGAATGGCAATTGAGGTACATAACAAAAAGATTAAAGGGTTGTTTTATTTTCTAAATCGAAGCCCGAAGCCCTGCCGACAGCATCCGCTCCGAAACGGTTTTTAAGGTAATCCATGGTCTGGTATAAATTCATCTGTTCTTCGGTATCTTCAAAGAGGTTCATCTGGTGGTTTCCGTGGACCAGGTCGGTAAAGCGGAGGCCGATCAGCCGGATCCGCATCCTGCGGGTATATAATCGGTTGAAAAGTTCCAGGGCAACTCTTGATAAAGTGTGGTCTGCCGAAGTATAGGCTACCCGGCTCTGTTTGGTTTCGGTATCGAAATTGGCATAGCGGATCTTCACGACTACGGTCGAGGTGAGCCATTTTTCCTTTCTCAGCTGATAAGCCAGCTTTTCCGACATTCGGGTAAGGATTCTTTTTAATTCCGGAACATCCATCGTATCTGTTGAAAACGTGTCTTCCGTAGAAATGGATTTACGTTCGGAATACGGAATTACCGGGTTTTCGTCGATGCCGTTGGCTTTTTTCCACAATTCTTTGCCGTTGCTCCCGATCATTTGCTGAAGCATCAGGACGGGCATTTCAGACAGCGTCTGAATGGTACGGATTCCTACCCGGGAGAGCAGCTGAAAAGTTTTATCACCCACCATCGGGATCTTCCTGATGGAAAGAGGATTTAAAAATGGTCGGATCTCCGTTTCCCGGATTTCCATTTTTCCGGCAGGTTTGGCTTCTCCCGTCCCGATCTTGGAAACGGTTTTATTGGCAGACAAAGCAAAGCTTATCGGAAGCCCTGTTTCTTTTTTTACAGCCGCTACGATTTCCTGGGTCCACTGATAGCATCCGAAAAATTTATCCATCCCGGAAAGGTCCAGGTAAAATTCGTCGATGCTCGCCTTTTCCAGAACCGGAACCCTTTCCTGAATAATATCCGTTACGGTGTGGGATAAATTCGAGTACAGCTCATAGTCGCCTTTGATGATTTTCGCATCCGGGCAGAGCCTCAGCGCCATGCGGATTGGCATTGCAGAACGCACCCCGAATTTCCGGGCTTCATAGGAACACGATGCGACTACTCCACGGTCGCCGCCTCCGATAATAAGGGGAATACCGTCAAGCTGAGAGTTACTGAGTCTCTCACAGGATACAAAAAATGCATCCAGGTCCATATGTACAATCGCTCGGTCCACCTGACAAAATTAGTTACGTTTTTAAACAAAATTTGTATATTTGTTGTTACAAATTATAACAATGTCAGTTTTTTCAGATAACATCAGATTTTTGAGAGGTAAGAAAGGGATCACCCAGCAGGATCTGGCGGATACATTAATCATTACCCGATCGCGGTATGTTTCTTACGAAGACGGCCGTTCGGAACCTCCGATTGAAGTATTGGTGAAGATTTCAAAATTTTTTAACGTCAGCATCGACCTTCTGGTCTCGGTGGATATCCGAAAGTATCCGCTGGAAGAAATATTAAGGCTTCCGGATAACCGTATTGTTCTTCCGGTAGTGGTGGATCAATTGGGCAACAACAGTATTGAAATTGTTCCGCAGAAAGCATCGATGGGCTATCTGTCCGGCTACAGCGATCCCGAGTATATTGAAAGCTTACAGCGAATTTCCCTGCCTTTTTTAGTTAATGGGAAATACAGGGCTTTTCCCGCAAAAGGGGATTCAATGCCACCGTTTAAAGACGGTTCCTACATCATCGGAAAGTATGTTGAGAACATTGAAGATTTAAAACCCAATAAGAGCTATGTTTTTGTCACGCTGAATGACGGTATTTCCTATAAAAGATTCAAGGCTAAAAATAAAAAATCAATCACCGTGGCGGCGGACAACTCTTTTTATACTCCATATGATATTCCTTTGGGGGAAATTGTGGAAATCTGGCAGTATGCTTCCGGAATTTTCCCGGAAGATTTTGAGCCGGACCATATTGAAAACTATAATTTAAAAGATATGTTCTTAGAATTAAGAAGTGATATTAAAAAGCTGAATGATAAAATTTCCCGGTAATTGCTTGCTTTAAATCGGTATATCCTGACAAATATCTTATTTTATATTTCTCATTTTCATATTCTTAGCATTAAAATCAAGTATATTAAGATGAATAAATTATTACACGTCGAGTTTTGACGCACCGACCTTATACCTTTGCTTCCGGAACATCAACACATTGAGCATATGGACAAAGTAACTTTACAAAGAATTGAAAAGCTTCACCCTTCGGTAAGAGAGGAAGTGAAGCAAATTATTAAGGAATGCGATGAAGCCTTAACCGGAAGGGCAAAAGTAAGAATCACCCAGGGTCTAAGGAGTTTTGAAGAACAGGAAAAGCTCTATGCCATCGGAAGAATTACGTCAGGAAAAAAAGTCACCAATGCCAAAGCCGGGCAAAGCATCCACAATTACGGGCTGGCCGTTGATATCTGCCTGATGATCGATGGAAAAACCGCCAGCTGGGATACGGCAAAGGACTGGGACAACGATAAGGTAGCCGACTGGTACGAATGCGTAAAGATTTTCGCCAGACATGGCTGGGACTGGGGCGGCAACTGGAAAACCTTTAAAGATCTACCTCATTTTGAGAAAAAGTCTCTCCCTACCGCGAAAGGCGTTATCAAAACAAGCTGGAGGACACTCATCAAAATGAAAAGGGATAAAGATGATTATGTCATGCTTTAATTCTCTTTTATTTGAAAAATTATTTTAATGCGACAAGTTCTGTCGTTTCCCCTACCTACTTTTGCTTTAGAGAACCAAAAACGACATTGATAAAAATTAAAACCAACAGCCTTTCTTCGGGAATCTGTTGGTTTTAGTTGTCTAAAGGCGTCAGGAATTCTCCGAAAAAAAGTAAAATCAAATGAAAAAAACAACCATTCTTTCTTTGGACGGGGGTGGAATAAGAGGAATCATTACCTGCATTATTCTACGCTACATAGAAGAGCAGCTGCAGATTCATGACAAGCCGGGCGCCAAGCTGGGCGATTATTTTGATTTTGTGGCAGGAAGCAGTACAGGAGGCCTGATTGCATCCATCATTCTATGTCCCGATGAACACCGGAAAGCAAAATATTCTATCCAAAAAGGGCTGGAATTATATGCTGAAAAAGGTGGCGACATATTTCAGGTGTCTTTTTGGGAAAGACTGATCAATCCTTTTGGGCTGATCAACAAAAAAATATCCCAGGAAGCACTTGAAAAAAACCTGAATGACTTTTTTGGAAATTTAGAATTAAAAGAACTGATAAAACCCTGCTTAATCACCAGTTACGATATAGAGAACAGAAGAGCCAAACTCTTCAACTCATGGAAAGCAGATCTGAGCACAGACAATTTTTACGTAAAAGATGTGTGCAGAGCGACTTCGGCGGCCCCTACGTATTTTTCACCGGTTCAGATCAAATCGATGTACGGACAGGTTTTCAGCCTGATCGACGGTGGCATGTTTGCCAACAATCCGTCACTCTGCGCTTATGCGGAAGCCAGGAAAATCCCATTTGCGGAAGTTCTGAAAAACCATCAGAAAACCAATCATCCCACGGTGAACGATATGATTATTATTTCCATAGGTACCGGAATTGAGGCAAGATCCTATTCTTTTAAAAAGCTGGAGCAAGCCGGAAAAATAAACTGGGTAAACCCGATTATTGATATTTTAATGTCGGCCAATGCAGAAACGGTAGATTACCAGCTGGGGCAAATGTTTCAGACTTTGGGACAGAGAAACCAGAAGAATTATTACCGCCTCAATCCTTCGCTGAAAAATGCTTCTCCTGCGATGGATAATGTGAGAAGATCGAATATTGAAAATCTCATACAGGCAGGACTGTCTTATATTGATGACAACAGAGATACCCTGAACCAGATTGTTCAGAAACTGATAAAAAACAAAATATAAGCTTTTCCACTTATACCAAGCTTAAATAAGCTAAAAACCTTATAATTTTATTTTAAAGAAAAATTTTTTTTCACGTCAAGTTCTGTCGTTATGTGATTATATCTTTGAGCCAGAAACTAAAAACAATAACCAAAAAACCAAATATCATGAAAAATATTCTACAGCGCTGTAGTTTTTGATTTAGAAAATTCAATAGCCGGATTCTCCGGGCTATAATAACCTCAACCCTATCCGTTAATCTTTGTATTCAGCTTCGTGCTGAACAGGATAGGTATTACCCATGAATATCAGTTTGCTAGCACTGCTATATAATCAATTATCAACCTTTAAAAACCCATTAATTATGGCAACAAATTTAGTACAAGAATTAAACAGTTTAGATTTCAGCGTTTACATTGGCGGTCCGCTGCAGGCTGCAGTAAAAGCGCAACATGACGCATCCATCTCACAGGTGAACTTTATTAAAGAAGTTGGGTTTACTCCCGGAGCGAGTGGACAGCCCGACTTGCTGAAGTACGTAGATTTTAATTACAAAAAATCAATTCCTAACCCGGATTATGATTCAACGCTCACTTCCGGACCAAACAGCAGCCCTTTTAAGGAGGCGGAAGTTAACCTGAAGGTTCCTTTTCTTTCAATGCTTACCGTTCCCGCTCTTAGAATTGATGAGCTGACCATTGATTTTAACGCTAAATTAAACTCTGTGGAAACTCAGAATGTTTCAAGCGAATTCAGCGGTTCTGCCAGTTTAAGTGCAAAATTCTGGAAAGTGAAGTTCAATGCCTCTGCATCGTACAAAAAAACGTCATCGAGCACATCAACCACCGAAAGAACCTATACTTTAGGGGTTCATGTAAGAGCGGTAAATGACGAATTGCCGGCCGGACTTGCAAGAGTGATGGATATGCTTGAAGACAGCATTTCCGCAGTCAACAATTAATTTTTTTCGGATGGCTGCGCTTGCGGCCATCCTTTTCTACCATCTTAATTAACCTAAAAAAAAACTTATCATGCCAAAATTAAATGAATACCTGGGAGGAATTGTTTCAGAAATTGCTTCCTCCCGAAAAATGGCCGATCTGCAGACTTTACAGATTGCCAGAGAATATGCTCAGGATGAAATGCTGAAAAATTTTTCTATCCCTAGAATGAAAATAGGAACGGTAGACCTTACTATTCCTTTTGCCCAGGGAGGTGTTTTACCCATTCTCAAGCTGAGAGATTTCGCTTATGATGAGATTACCAAAGTGATGAAAACGAGCTACAATGCCGGCGATACTTCAAGCGACCAGAAACTCAGGACTTTTCTCCTCGAAATGGAAGTATATTATGATGACACTATCAACGAAATAAAGAAAGAAAATACGACGACTCTTACAGTAGAACAGGAAAAAAGATTTGATATCGTTCCTCAGTATATTACGGAGTTTTGTCTGGATCTTCCGAATTTCAAATGGGATCAGGTAAAATCTGATACACTCCAGAACAGCCTCAGGGACCGCACGCTTTTTGAAGCCAGAAAAATCATCGAAAAAGTAGAAGAAAATGAGGTTATCGTAGAAGCCAGCAAACTCATGAATATTGATCCCAAGTACCTCATCTATGCCAAGATGAGCATAAGTGAATCCGGGATGGAATGGTCGCGTTATGAAGACATTAACGGAAATATTGTTGAAACTTTAATTCCTGAATAATGAGAAAATCACAGTTTATTTTGGTCAGCCAGCTGAAAGAAAAGCTGCTGGAGTTTCCAGCAATCGTTTCTTCTCTGGAAAAAAAAGATCCTTACTTCATTGATAAAATCATGCTTTGGTTAAAAGCTTCGGAGAATATCTTTTCAACATACAATATTAGTGAAGTGGCCGAACTGGCAGGATTCAGAAGTAAAATTATTGCGGCAAGAATGGTAGAAGGAAGAGGCACAAACATTAAAAGAAACCAGATAAAAACTGCCGCCGGAATCTTGTACGATGTTCAGAATACCGTCCTCAGCGTACTGACACCTTATGAGAAAAAGATGAACGAATGCCGGGAAATTGTAAAGCAGCTCCTTGTAATTACCGCTCAGACCCATACGCAGATTTATAATCAAAGCCAGCCGTTTGAAGATTTTATCAGAAAAATCTGGATTTATATTTTATCTGATAATGACCTGAAAATCGGCGCCGTAAAGCTCAAATCACTGCTCTCTGAAATGGATATTTTCATGCTCATGGGCGACGAAATAGATTTAAGCGACTTTACCTAAATAACTCATTTTTTGAGTTATTTTTTTTATCACGTCAAGTTCTGTCGCCACCCGTTTATATCTTTGAATCAGAAACTAATAACCATGAAAGCTTCAATACCTGCCCAGATTTAATCTGATTTTATTTAAACTAAATGATAACCCGAGTCTAAATCAATATAACATGGAAACTCCAAATCACAGCTCAGATATTGCTTTCGATGAAGACCTCTACACCATCGACTGGAGCGACATCGAAAACACGGAAATCGATTACGAAAACTGCCTGAACGATATTGAAAATTTCTTCAGAGAAGATTTCAAAAACGACATTCTTGATAAGGATTTGTAAAGCACATATCCCTTTTTAGCCCTTCCTTTCCAGCATACGATCATTCGTCATTCCCCATGATGAACAGCCAGAAAAATGCCTGAAATTACATTAAAAACTAATATATGAATAAAATTAAACCCGGAATCTAAGCAGGAGCCTTGCACAAACTGTTCAACTAAATTATTAACCCTAAAAAACAAAATGCATGTAAAAAGAATCAGCTGTAAAAAAAATAGAACGCATACGCCTTCTAGCGTAATTATTTTCATTTAAATCCTTATTTAAAAACTGTTTAACAATTAAAAAATTAATACAAATGGCAATAGAAAGTAGTAAAAACAATACTTCACAGACACTTTTCAGATTCGTAAGCTTACGAAATCCACAATTAACCGAAACAAAAAAAGAAAATCTCGGGTTTATCTTAAGACCTTCCACTCTGACGAGCTTTTTTGATAAGCTGGTAAATCCTGCTGATTCTGCACTGGCTAAATTCCAATCCCTGGAAAGAGCGGCAAAAAGCTTTTCTACCAAAGGATATGAATCGGAACTGAACATCGAACAGGGTGTTTTTGCAGACGCCTTAAAAATTGGGCGAAAAATCTCCAGAAAAGAAATTCTTCTGGAAGCAGAACAAACTAAAGCGAAAACTTTATATACCAGCACAGCCATTCAGGCTAAAATGGCCGAATTATGGGACAACCTTATCTTTCAAACGGTTACCGAAAATAATTTTTATGTAAAAGAAGCAATCATTCATATTTTGAGAGCTCTTCATTACGGATACGTGAGTACGCTGCCTCCCACGCTGGATCTGGTAAAGCTAAATGGGGAAAACCTTCTGGCAAAGGCTCTGGAAGCACGTGTCGTGTTGCCCATGAAATTTTTCGGAGACGGATACGAAGGCACCGCACCTTCAAAAAGAGATCCTATAACGAATACCGAACTTCCGGTATCGGTTCAAAGCCAGTTAAGAGCCGAAGGTGATAAAATATCAGATGTTTCAAAACTGAATTTGTATAAAGAAAGGCTTTCCGGACTAAAACCCAAGCTGGAAAAAATTCAGGCAGAATATATAAAAGCTAAGAACAAAGCGTATGAAACCGCACAGTTGGCTTATAAAGATAAATATAAAAAGGAGATCGACGCCTATAATGTGCAGGTTGAGCGCATCAAAGCCCAGATTACGGAAGGAATGACCCAGGCGGAAATTGACAAACTCTATTTAAGCCTGCAGCCTTTAACAATTCCTCCGTTTGGATTTGTTTTTAAGGACGAGCTTAATTTCGAAGATTTTGTTGCCAAGCTTTCTTTAGATGATCTCAAATTATTTGTAAGCATTTTCGCCGAACCTGAAAGCGGAAAAATTCCCTTTGACGGATATGATTTCTTAAATATTACTGTTTCCGCAAACAGAAAATTAAAGCTTGGGGAAATTACCGTTAAAATGAGTGATTTCTACGATACGTATGCAGAAGTTTTCGAAAAAATTGACCAGGAGCTGTCTGCTGCGACTCAGCAATTGCTTCAGAAGTCGCCTCTTCAGGAACAGAAATATCTTAACCTGGGGAATATTCTGGTACCGGTAAGCAGCTCAAGAAGCAGTCTTTCCGAGACCGTTCCAAGATCTTATTATTTAAATGCAAGCTATAGCCCCGTCAGTTCAAGAACGCCAGCCTGCCTTACCTTCTATTACCAGGCAGAAAGCAGTTCATGGAGCTTAGGATCTCTAAAAGTTTTTGCCAGTACGGATTTTGGAAGATTTGAGGAAGCTTATTCGGGCATTGGCATTCTAGACAACAAAGTCACACTTCCTCCGTTATTGACGGATAAATTTGGAAAAACGATCCGGTCATTAGTCATCCAGATTTTCTTTAACAATGGCAAGAAGGCAACCCTGGAATACACAGACCTAACGATCAATCAGCCTTATACCGGAATTTTATATTCTGAAGAATCATAAAACACCGGCGGAGAGACAACAGCGCAGCCAGGCGTATTTTTTCCAAAGCATTTTGGAGTCAAAAGATTAGGAATTGCCGATTATCTTAAGGTGGTACAAACCACCCACGCTTATGTTCCCGGTGAGGTGACTCATATTGAGAACATTATGGCCAAAGAATTTAAGCAAAAATCAACCAGAAAATTACGGAGAAGTGAAATTCAGACGACGACTTCGAAATCGACAGAAAGGGAAAATTTAAACGATACGACCTCTACCACAAGAAATGATATGCAGTCTGAAGTAGCCAATATCATTCAGCAGGACATCAATGCAGAGGCTCATTTTAATTATGGCGGAAATTCTTACCAGGTCGGAGGCAGCTTTGCCTCGCATAATGCCAAAGAAAACAGTACCCGACAGGCCATTGCAAAATCCCAGGAAATCACTGAGAAGGCTACCGAGAGAATTTTAGCCAAAGTAGCAGAAGAAAGAGTAGAAAAGATCATTGAAGAGTTTGAAGAAAATAATGCGCACGGATTTGACAACAGGAACGGCGACAAGCATGTGATCGGCGTCTACCGATGGGTAGATAAGAAAATGAAAAACCAGATCTACAACTATGGTAAGCGTACGATGTTCGAATTCATGATCCCCGAACCGGCAAAATTACACCGCCTGGCCACCGCAGCTACCGTAACAGAAACATTAACGGCGCCTGTTGATCCAAGAAGAGCCGATGCGCCCTGGACGATGGCCGATTCTAAATCAGCTACTGTGGTTCAAATACAGCATTGGGCCAGTATTTATAATGTAAAACTGACGGAACTCATCGATTCGACCAAAAAATTTACCACAGGGCTGCAATGGATAAAGCTCAATGGTGATGGTGGCTATAAGCATTTAACGATTGATATTCCCGCCAATTACCAGGCAAGTCACGTAAAAATGTGGTATGGCTTTGAAAGAAACAGAGGAGGAGGAAGTGGTTTATCGACCAGCAACTTTAGCGGGGGCATGGCTTATTTTTCTAACGGAAGCACTTCCATCGATGCTGTTGCAGAATTTTCTCCGCAAAATGTCACAGGCAACTATGATTTCGTGTATCAGGGTTCGAATATTGACTCCGTAAATTTCAATTTTGAAATTACCTGTAAACTTTCCGATGCCTATATGAATGCATGGAAACAGGAAAACTTTGATGCCATCATCAAAGCTTATCAGGAGGCTTATACTGAATTTGAAGAGAAGAAAAAAGAACTGGCCGCAGAGGCAAAAGAACAGGAAGAAGCCAATAAGGAAAAACTATCCAACTTCTATCGTGATATGGAAAGGGTTATTCTTAAACACAACTGTATCGCTTTCTTGCTCCAGGATTATTCAGCATTGGGTAAAAAGCTTACCAATGGCGCTAAAGCCATGCAGGATTTCAGTATCATTTTAGATAACAACCTGGATCAGTACACTGCTTTAGCCAAATTTATGGAACAGGCTTTCGAGTGGACCATCATGCAGTACACTTTCTATCCGTATTATTGGGCAAACCGTGAAGAATGGCAGAATATGTATTTGTCTGAAAGCGCAGATCCTCTATTCAGAAGTTTTCTGCAGGCGGGTATGGCGAGAGTGATTGTGACCGTAAATCCCGGATTTGAAGATGCTGTTCAGTTCTTCTTAACAACCGGAAGAATCTGGAATGGTGGCGAAGTGCCGGTTATCGGAGATCCGATGTACATGAGCATTGTTGATGAAATGCGCGAACCGTTAGGGGTAAAACAGGGAAAAGCATGGGTTACAACTTTGCCGACTTCGCTTAATATTCTCCAGAAAGATTCGGCTGGCCTGGTGACGGCTACGGCTTTACCGTTCACCAAGGAAAATCCTGCCGAGTTTGAAGTTCCTTCCGATGTTGTGACAGAAACCGAATTTTCTATTGTTGAATCTCAGCTGAATTCAGGCCAGGACAAATTTGTAGACAATATCGAACTGAATAAAGGATTTCTTCAGCTCACCACAAACGATGATCCAAAAGAAGTTGTGGCCCAGCTCCCTTTATCGGCACTGAAAGAAGCCCTTCAGTAATTTAAAATCTGAACTTTTCCTGAAACTATAAATCCCCTTCCCACCATGGAAGGGGAACAGGAAAAGATTGTTTAACACAAAAATGAAACCTAATGAATTTTCAGGATTATTTAAATGAAATACAGGATTTTGACGGCGCCTCACAGCAAGAACTTCTGGCAGACTGGCAGAACGGAAACATCCTGGATTTCTCTTCAGTGATGGAGCAAAACAATAAAAGCTTCCAGGATTTCCTTAATACCCAAAGCACAATGTCACAACCTATTCAACTCGGAGAAACCGTGAGGGGGATGAGCAATGTGAGTCCATTGCTACAGATACAGCCTCCAAACAACAGTAAAACAGCACAATCTATCAAAAATTGTTATTTCATAGATGCGCAGACAGAACAAAAAGGAGATCTTACTGTTATAAACGATTTGAAAAAGACAACTAAAGATCGTTATTTGTACACCTCTTTAGATTTCTTTTTTGATAAAAATCTTAATGGAATATGGGACCCTGATGAAAAACTGATGTTTACCGTTTATTTTTTCTTCTCCGACGATGGGAATAAAGTTCGTGAGGCATACAATGCGTCAAAATTAGGAGAAAATGATATTTATTTTTTTATTGAAGGTGATGAAGATTTCTTCTCTTCCAAAAAACTTTATGCTAAAGTTTCTCCGTTTGTAAAAAAACAATTCTACAATAAAGACGGAGAACCGGACGAAAGATTCTTTAATTCCTCAGTAATGAACTCTCTATCAAGCAATACAGCCCTTGGTACAGATATAATAAAAGAGCTTCTTGAAAAAGGAAATATTGAAAAGACCAATGTAAACCTGGAGAATATTTTAACAACTCTTAAACAGGGACTTCTCTATTTCTTTTCTACATCAAAGGCACTAGGATGGGTTTGTAATAATATAGGGAACGGTTTGGATTATCTTAGAATAGCAGATGACTTTTGGGATACCCAAAGTGAAGATTATTTTTTTGACAAAGATAATATTCTCAAAACGATCATCATTACAGATGACTTTCTCAATGATATCGATAAGCTTTTTGTAGATAAAAAAGGATTGGATCTCCATGACATTACGCCTCATATCCTTGAAGAATACATTAAAAAATATTCGAACGCAATAAAAACATTTATCAGAGATTATAACAATTTCATTACACGAGAGGTAGAAGCGGTTTATAGTTCCGCAGATAACGAATTGGGTAACTTCCTGGCAGGAAAAATGCAAATGTGGATTGCTTACCGTTGCGGATTGTGGAATGGATTAGTAGATTTTATATCTTCGCTCTTTAAGTTAATAGGAAGTATCCTGGAAGCGCCATTTAACACAATCCTGGACTTTCAGGGTGCTATGGAAATCCTGGATAATATCTATGACTTTTTATTTGGAGGAGATTTTTGGGATAATTTGGGAACCGCAGCCTCGGAGATGTATGACAGGGTGCTGGATTTTTGCAAAACCCACAATAAAGAAGATTATGATTGGGTAAGGATTTCTTATATTGGAGGAAGCGGGATTGCTTTTATTGCCAGTTTTTTTATACCTTTTACCCAGGTTCTGAAAGTTGCTAAATTAGGCAAAATTGCGGAAATCGTTGAAGCGGTAAACAAAGAAGTCGGAGCAGCTATCTCTGCCGCGGCAAAGTATGGGAAGGATCAGGCATACAGGGCACTGTCCGCTTTACTGGAACTTTTCTCAAAAGGAGGCAATGGGTTGAAAAAATTCCTGCAGCAGGTTTGGAACGAGCTTCAAAAATGGTTTTTAAAAGCAAGATATAAACTTTCCAAAGCCAAAGAATTTTTAGGATTGGGCTTTAGCAGGGAGACAGCAGAGACTTTAGGAAATCTTGGACTGAAACCTAAGCTTGGTTTTCAATCGACCGCAGCCCCAATAAATGTTCCGTATGGAAACTTTATAACACGATTGGAATATAAAGGGTTTACGGTTTTTACTGGAAGTAAAAAACAAGTGGACGTTCTTGCTAAAGAGTTAAAGGAAATGGGGGAAGAAGCTGCAATAAAATATTTGGACAATTTATTGCAAAAGATTACTCTTAGAGATATTGGTGTTTCAGAAGTAGCTGTTTCCAAATTTTTATTGGGAGAATATGTATCATTTGAGTTTGTATCAAGAACTTCAGGATATGTATCAGGATACATAATTAAGGTGGGAAATTTATTACGGTGCCATATATTTTATACTACAGATCGATCAGGAAAGGCTTTAGTTACTTTTATGCAATATAGGACTAAGGTATTTAATATTGCTAAAAGTCTAAATCTTACACGTGCTGAACTAGGTGGTTCAACAGTTATTAACAATGATGTATTAAAATTTATTAAGAACCAACAATTTGATAAAAAATTAATGGAAGTTCCTGAAGTACTTGGAGGAAATCCTGGTGAAAAAATGGAAGTTTATTTTAAAGAATTTGAAATTAAATAATTAAAGTTATGAAAGATAGAAATTATTATCAGCAAATTAAAAAAAATGGAAAAAACGTTTTTGAAATCTATTTAGAATATAAAAAAACGTTGTCTCCTTTAGAATCGATGAAGAAAATGAGAAAGGATTTTCCTCAAATAACTTTTGAAGAAGCAAAAGAAATAATGATAATCTGTGATACGAATTATAATTCCATAGAAGAATATCAAGGAAGTATCTTAGAGGATATAAAAAAAATTATAGAAAATTAATTTTTAGCAGTCTTCGGGCTGTTTTTTTCTTTTACAATAGAAATCAAAAATTTTTGAGACTTCTTAAAGACCGTTTGGAAAACTTTAGAAAAGCGGTTTTTAAAAGCAAGATATAAACTTTCCAAAGCCAAAGAATTTTTAGGATTGGGCTTCAGCAGGGAAATTGCAGAGACTTTAGGAAATCTTGGACTGAAACCTAAAACTACTTTCCAGCAAACAACATTCAATGCAGGTATTTATGGAAACTTTATAACCAGACTTGAATATAAAGGGTTTACGGTTTTTACAGGAAGCAAAAAACAGGTGGAAGCTCTTGCTAAAAAACTAAAGGAAATGGGTGAAGAAGCTGCTGTGAAATATCTTGATGATTTACTGGAAGGCATTTTTATCATAGGAAGACGATTTGAAGAACATGTAGAAGACGGGCACATCCGGATAAAGAAATATAAAGCTGAAAATCTTGTAGAAGAATATGAATATCTGGCCAGTCGAGGAGGAAAAGCAGCAGAAAGGGGATTTAATTATAGTCCTACGGTAGGAGGTTTTCATATTCTAAATAAGCTGAATAATAAACTGGTAAGAATTGCAGAAAATCTTGGTACTAAAGTATTACCAACAGGAGAAACAGTTCGCTTAGCGAAAATAGAGTATTGGATACAAGAAATGGGAAAATGGGTTCTAAAGAAAGATACTCACACCTTTTTTCCTAGCAAATGGGACATCAATAAAATAAAGAAAGTAGTGCAAGAAGCGAGTGAAAATGCAAAACAGATAATGGGAAATAAATATCAAGGAATAAGTAAAGAAGGTATTGAAATTGAATTTTATATTAATGAAAATAATAGAGAAATTAGAACGGCGTACATAATCTTTAAACATTAAAAAAAATGGATAAAATAAAATTTATAAATGACCCAAAATTAGGTAAACATGAAGGAGTTACAGATGAAAAATATATGTTATTAGGCCTTTTTATTGGCCAGTTTCGTTTTCCAAATAACATTCAAGAGATCATAGATATTTTGGAAGGAGTAAGAAATGAAAGTAAAACTTGGTTAGAAGCGAATGGTAATCTTATGTTTATGCAAATAGGCTATATGTGCGGAGATTTTAAATGTAGCAAGGATACAGCTTACTTCATCGCAGATAACTATAATTCTACTTCTTATCAAGATTTAACAATGCCATTACAGGAGCTTATTGATCTGATGAAAGATTGGAAAGTATTTATGAGTTAGAACAGCAAGCAGCCAGCAATGGCTGCTTTAATTTTTTAAAATGACTGAATTTAAGAATTGCCTGCAACAGGTTTGGCATATAGAAAGATTAGGTGATCAGGCGGCGGAAGTAGAGCTAACATTAGTAGATAAATTTGGCGAAGCAATTTTAAAAACTGCTCGTAAAGTAACTAAAGAAGGTAAAGAAATTTACATTGATTATTTTATAAATGGGGAACACTCGGGGTATTTACAGATTATGTCACCAGAAGAAGCCGCTTTACATCAATTACCAATTAATTCAGGAGAAAAAATTATTTACGGGGATATTAATATCAGTAAAGAAGTTACTGATAAATTTGCAGAAATAGGTAAAGTGATATTGGATGACACTTATGAATTTATGAAGAAAAATAAAGAAATAGGTGAAGCAGATGGAATGATCGGTTTCTGGAAAACAGATGGAGTGTATAATCCTTATGGAGGACAATCGGTAAACCTAAAAGCTTTCTGGGAAGCTGTAGATAATGGAATGTCCTACGAAGAAGCTGCTTACGAAACTTTTTCAGGGAAATGGGCAAAAGCTAAAGGATTTAAAAAGGCTGTTATAAAAGATCCATCAGTGAATGTATTGAAAACTAGAGTCGTTGTAAAATTTATTAAAGAATAAAGTATGAGTAGTATAATAATATCTAATGTAACGGAAAGCGATAAAAGTCCTTTAGATTATTACAAAAATGATAGTTATGAAAAATTTGCAATTGCTTCCAGTACAAGCACCATAGTCCCTTTTTACGAGGATTTATTAAGAACGGTTTTAGGTAATAAAGTAGACGAAACTTTTAAAGATTTCCCATTAAATAAAGAGCAAACAGAGCAGATAATGGCTGTTTTTGAAAAACAGATAGACAACACCTTACCTTTAATAGAACCTGTAGAAGGAAGGAGATATAAAAGTTGGACTTTGGAATGGAAAGGTAAATCGTATGATATGAATCTTAGTCTCATAAGTCCGAAAAGCAGAAATATTCAGGATTTCTACAAAATCGTAACTATTGCAGAAGAATGTTTGGCAGAAAATAAACCAATGTATCTTTCGATAGAATAGTTTACAATGTAGATATAGCTGTAATAGCCACGACTTTATTGCTGATAACTATAATTTTGTAAGACATTTATGAGTTAAAATAATAAAGCAGTCTACAATGGCTGCTTTAACTTTATGAAAAGGGATATTTCTTTTAAAAACTTCCTTCAGTATATTTTGAAATGAGCCGGAAAACTGACTTTTAAATGCCAATACAAAATTCTAATTTAACCGATCACTCTTTAAAACTTATCCACAAAAATAAAACACGACACCTTTTGTCGCATGAAGCCCATATATTTGTGTCAGAAACTTTTAATAATGAAAAAAGACTTTTACCTGACAAGATATGCGTTAATCATCAAAAGATTAGAAAGTTCTCCGGCTACCTACGGACAGCTCGAGGAATATCTGCTCAACTCTTTTGAATTTCAGGACGCGGATATTAAAAGCTATTCGATCCGTACTTTGCAAAGAGACATCCGGGAGATTTCCGACCTTTTCAACCTGTCGATCCACAACAAAAAAAAGGGAGACAACCGGTATTATATCGAAAGCCGACCCATTATGGAAGTCGACGAATACAACCAGAAATTGCTGGAATCTTTCCAGGTGAGCAATGCCCTCAACCTGCACCCCGACTTCTCAGATTTTATCTTTTTTGAAAGCCGGAAACCCACCGGAGTCGAACATTTCTACGATTTGTTTTTTGCCATCAGAAACAAAAGAATCGTTTCTTTTGAGCATTACAATTATAAAAATAAGCTGATGACCTCGCGGAAAGTTCACCCTTTAGCTTTGAAAGAATCCAAAGACCGGTGGTACCTTATTGCCATCGATACCAAAGACAAAGCCCTGAAATCCTTCGGCCTCGACAGGATCAATTACCTTGATGTAAGCGACAGGCAATTCAGGGAAAATTATAAGTATAACTTCAGGGAACATTTTAAAAATGCCTTCGGCGTGATGAACCTCACTGCACAAAACCCTCAGAAAATTGTTCTGAAATGCAGCAGGCATCAGGGAGAATATATTAAAAGTTTTCCGCTTCACCAGTCTCAGAAAGAAACAAAAGAAACACCGGAAGAAATATTTTTTGAATTCTTCCTACACCCCACTTACGATTTTATGCAGGAGATTTTGTCTTATGGGAAAGAAGTACAGGTTTTAGAACCGAAGATTTTAGTTGATGAAATCCGTAACCATTTGCAGGAGTCTTTAAGCCGCTATATGAAAGACTGAAACAGATAAAGGATTTTTGACTACATTTACATAAATATATCACGTGAAATTCCTGTTTTCATATCTGCTTTGTTTAATTTCCTTTCTTTGCTGTTCGCAGCAGACCGAAGATTTCAGGCTCGTTAAACAATACTACAACCAGCATCGCGCTATGCTCGGTACCGAGTTTAAAAAGAAATTTGATGCCGAAACAGACAATTTCCGAAAGGCTTCCGTGAAGAATGATTATCTGCTGTTTATGCAGAAAATGGACAGTATCGAAAATGTAGCCCTCACGGCGGTTCTCTTAAAGACTAAAAACCTGGAGGATCTTTCCCGGATTAACATAACTCCTAAAACGCCATCCGGTGAAAATGCAGCTACGCCGATTTCAGGCCCCGATAAAGTGGCAGATTATCCAGGGGGAATCAATGAACTCCGGAAAGAGGTTGCCGACCTGTTTTATCTCGAGGGTGTATATTCTGAAGTGAAAATCGTTAAAGCAGATATCGCCTTTATTGTTGAAAAAGACGGCACCATCACGAATGTTGAAGCCCGGGGAGATAATTTCACCTTTAACCGGCAGGCCGAAATTGCCCTGTACTCGGTTCCGCAAAAATTTTCACCGGCCATCGTGAACGGCACTCCCATACGATACCGGTTCCGGCTCCCTTTAACGATGAATCTTGAATAATTTTTTATGAAGAAATACTTTTCTATTCTCTCTATCTTACTATTCAGTTTTATCAGCGCGCAGCAAAGAGAAGGTTTAAAACTTATCAAAGAAAAATATGCTCCGGAATTTGAAAGTATTATTGCCAAATACGAAAGCATGGCGACTGCAAAGCTTTCGAAGAAACAAACTAAAGAACTTCAGTCACAGAAGGAAAAGGAGTTAAATTCTTTAGAGCTTAAAAGAAATGACGAATATTTAGCCGAACTTTCCAATATAAAATTGAATCCGCCTGTTATTCATTTTGATCCTAAAACTATTCAGCCACTTGATGAGAAAGGAGAAATTTCACCAAGCTATCCTACAGGAATCAACGGTTTCAAACAGGAAATCGTCGACAAATTCTGTGCAGGAAATATTAATGCTAAAGGTAAAATAAGGACTGTGGTAACCATGATTATCGAAAAAGACGGAAGCATTGTTGATGTAAAGGCCGAAGGAACGAATGGTGATTTCAACAGACAGGCAGAACTTGCAGTATATCTTACAGAGTACAAATGGGAACCTGCGAGGATAGACGGATATCCGACAAGATACAGATTTCGGCTTCCTTTTAATTTAAATTTTGATTAAAATGTTTACCGACGAATACTTTATGAAAATGGCGCTCAGCGAAGCCGAAATCGCCCTGGAAAAGGATGAAGTTCCGATCGGCTGTGTCGTGGCGTCCAACAACCGCATCATTGCACGGGCCCACAACCTTACCGAAACCCTGAACGATGTCACCGCGCATGCAGAAATGCAGGCCATCACTTCTGCCGCAAATTTCCTTGGCGGGAAATACCTGAAAAACTGTACGCTCTATGTAACCCTGGAACCCTGCGTCATGTGCTCGGGAGCCCTGTCCTGGGCGCAGATCTCAAAGGTCGTTATCGGTGCCAGAGACGAACAGCGCGGCTTTATCAACAAACACCTCACCCTTCACCCCAAAACAGAAATCATAACAGGAGTTTTAGAAAATGAATGCGCTTCCATTGTGAAAGAATTCTTTAAATCAAAGAGATGATCGTGGACGTTGAGGCTGAGGTTAAGATAATTACACTTAAAATATTACTTAAACATTGACTTCAGTTTCTACCTAAACCTTTGCCTATAAATCTTTTCCTAAAAAATACAGTCCTTTTAGCGTGTGGAGCCTGTCCATCACATGAATTTTGTCGGTCAGCGGTTTGTATACATGAGAAACGCCTCCGGTAGCTACCACAAAGCATTGGTCTTGCACTTCGTCATTGATTCTGTCGATAAAACCTTCTACCATTCCTAAAAACCCGTAGACCATCCCGCTCTGCATACAGGTAACGGTATCGAGCCCCAGTACGGTTTTCGGCTTCACCAATTCGATACTTGGAAGCTGGGCGGTCTGTGCGATCAGCGAATTCAGAGCCGTTATAATCCCTGGAGCAATAATGACCCCTAAAGTTTCCCCGTTTTCCGCAACACAACTTGCCGTAAGGGCCGTTCCGAAATCCAGCACAATTTTTTTCCGGTCGGGATACAGATGGTGTGCTGCTACGAGATTGGCATAAATGTCCGTTCCCATCTGCTTAGATTTTGCCACAACTCCGGAGGGTGTCGTCCGGTCAACAATCACGGGATCGAGATCATGAATCTTTTTAATCGCCGCATTCATCACTTTGGTAAGCGGGGGAACAACAGAACCGATGATCACTTTATGAATTTCCTTCGGCTCGATTTTATAGGTTTGATACAACATTGACATCTGAACATACAATTCATCCGGCGTTCTGTATGGCTTGGTATTGATTACCCAGGAAATATAACAGTTGTCATCATGAAAAAGACCGAATCTGATATTGCTGTTTCCTACATTGATTACAATTGAATTCATTTATTTAGCGTAAAATGGAGTCTCTAATTATTTAAGGCGATAAATTTAATGATTTTAATATAAGCGAAAACGAATTTATCCGGAATCATTTTGATGAAAGAATATCCAATATCCTATAAGAACGTGTTTCCCGGAAATGATTTATATTTCTGAAGCAGGTTTTTCTGAATTGAAACCGTTTGCCGAGCTGTATAATATATTTAGATCAAGCAACCACATCCGGATTCAAATGCCGTTAACAAACAATACAAACAGCCTGTTACAAGTAAATTGAAACTTACACTAAAGTAAAACAACATTATTTTAATTCAAATAACATTTACATAGATTACAAACACTCATGTTTTAATTAAAATGCAACTTACATTAAGGTAAAACAACATTATTTTAATTCAAATAACATTTACATAGATTACAAACACTCATGTTTTAATTAAAATACAACTTACATTACGGTAAAACAATATTATTTTAATTCAAATAACATTTACAAAGATTACAAACACTCGTGTTTTAATTAAAAATCAAAATATCTTTCAGTTAAAAACAGATGATGTATAATCAAACCAACAATACACTAAAATATTCTTTTGTGAATTTAGCCTTATAATGCAAAGATTTTGGATTTAATGACGGTCATCTTATTATTTTCAAACAAAAATCCCTGAAAAAAAACTTCAGGGATATTTTATAGATAAAGGTTTATTTAACCTCAACAATATTGTCTTCCGGATTGACGTCTGCGAGTCGCTGACTAATGTCGATTCCCATTACCGTCAGCTGAGATTTATTGTAAGGTATGGTAAGGATATACTCTTTTTGGGTCCAGGGCCAGTACGGCATTGTTTTGAATTCGCCGTAAGCATCTTTTGTTTTCCAGGTGCGGGTCATGTTGAGTGGAATCTGATAATTGATCAGCTTGTTATCTTTTGTGATGACACTAAAATCTATCGGCATCGGCACCTGACCGTTATTCACCAAAGTAATGGTGGTCGACTTTTCGCCGTACTTCACGTCTTTTATTCCGTAGTCAATGGTTTTTGTGGTATTGATCCAGTAATGGTGAAACCACTTCAGATCCATCCCGGAAACCTTCTGGGCAATATGCAGGAAATCTCTGTCGGAAGGATGTTTCAGCACCCACTGATCATAGTATTGCTTCAGGGTTTCCGCAAGGTTTTCTTCGCCCATAATATAACCCAGCTGCACCAGATACAACTCTCCCTTTATATAAGAGGCATACGTATAGGAAGTACCGTTGTCGTGGTGGTCTCCCAGCCAAACTGCCGGTTCTTCGATTCCTTTTTTGAGGAATTTTCTATACCCGTCGAGGGTTTTCACAAAAGGATTCGGAAGCTCTTTTGCCGGAGGAAACAACCGGTTCATCACAAACCCTTCCGCATAGCTTGTAAATCCTTCATCCATCCACGGACGCATCGGTTCGTTGGTGGCCAGCATCTGCTGATACCATGAGTGGGCGCCTTCATGGGCCATTAACCCCATCAATCCTTCAATGTTTTTGGCTTCTCCGAGGATCATGGTACACATGCCGTATTCCATTCCACCGTCTCCGCCCTGAATAAAGGCGTACGTAGGGTAAACGTATTTCCCGAAATGGGCATTCATCAACTGATAATATCTTACAAGATAAGGCTGGGCCTCTTCCCACACTTTGGTTTTATCATTGTTCAGATAAACCAGGTACACTTTTGGCCCTTGCGGAACATCAAAACTTTTTACGATATAATCTTTATCTGCAGCCCAGGCAAAGTCCAGGATATTTTTTGCAGTCCATTTCCAGGTGGCTTTATTTTTATCAGATTTTATTTTCGCATTCGCATCGTACCCTTTAACTTCTGCTGGATTTTCAAGAATTCCGCCTGCGCCGATAACGTAGTCTTTATTTATTTTAATGGTAACATCAAAATCGGCAAACGGGGCATGAAATTCTCTTCCGATATAGTCGAAAGTTGCCCATCCGTCGTAGTCGTATTCTGCAATTTTAGGATACCACTGAGTCATCGTCATATCGACGCCTTCCTTATTATTTCTTCCGCTTCTTCTGATCTGCTGTGGAATGACAGCATCCCATTCAAGGGTAAAAGTTGTGGATGAATTGGGTTTAATCGGTTCGGCCAGGTACACTTTCATTACCGTTTCCTGAATTTCAAACTTCAGGTTTTTCCCGTTTTGTCTGATCCAGTGGATATTTTGTGCTCCTTCCTGGTCTTTGGGAATTGATGCGAGCCTTGAAACTCCGTCTTTCTGCAACCTTCCATCGCCGTTTTTCCCCTGGGCCGCCACGCGCTGATCCATCATGGAATTTGGCTTAAAGGCATTCCAATATAAATGAAAGTATACCACATTCAATTCGTCCGGTGAATTGTTTGTATACTCTAAGGTTTGTTTGCCTTCATAGGTAAATTTTTCAGCATTTACATCGATATCCATCTTATACTTCGCATTTTGCTGATAATAAGGCCCCTGCTGTGACTGAAATTGAGAAATGATAAACGCAAACAGGATTGCAAACGATTTTTTCATTTAAAATTTTTTATTTTCCTAAAGATATGTATTTAAAATAAGAACTCAAGTGGAGTTATTGTTGAGGTTTGGATGAGATTAGCATCATCAATTATGAAATTCTCTCGCTGATTTTGCAGATTAAGCAGATTTTTTAAGTTAAAGATCCGCACAATCTGCCTGATCTGCGGGAGATATTTTAGGCACAAATAAAATCCGTGCTATTCGTGAAAATATTCGTACAATTTGTGTTTTAGCTTAAAAGCTTCCTGAAAATAACAACTCAAAAGTGGAGTTATTGTTGAGGTTTGGATGAGATTAGCATCATTAATTATGAAATTCTCTCGCTGATTTTGCAGATTAAGCAGATTTTTTAAGTCAAAGATCCGCACAATCTGCCTAATCTGCGGGAGATATTTTAGGCACAAATAAAATCCGTACTATTCGTGAAAATATTCGTGCAATCTGTGTTTTAGTTCAAAAACTTCCTGAAAATAACAACTCAAAAGTGGAGTTATTGTTGAGGTTTGGATGAGATTAGCATCATTAATTATGAAATTCTCTCGCTGATTTTGCAGATTAAGCAGATTTTTTAAGTCAAAGATCCGCACAATCTGCCTAATCTGCGGGAGATATTTTAGGCACAAATAAAATCCGTACTATTCGTGAAAATATTCGTGCAATTTGTGTTTTAGCTCAAAAGCTTCCTGAAAATAACAACTCAAATGCAGAGTTATTGTTAAGGTTTAAATGAGATTAACATCATTAGTTATAAAATTCTCTCGCTGATTTTGCAGATTAAGCAGATTTTTTAAGTTAAAGATCCGCACAATCTGCCTGATTTGCGGGAGATATTTTAGCCACAAATAAAATCCGTGCTATTCGTGAAAATATTCGTGTCATTTGTGTTTTAGCTCAAAAGCTTCCTGATCAAAGTAATTTGTCCTAAATGATAATAGCAATGCTCGATCATTCCGTCGATATTCCTTAAATAGGTACCGTATTTTTCATCAACGAACCCTTCATTCATCTTAGAATCCGGCATCTGTTCAAGCAAGGCGGCAAATCTTTCAGCATCTTTCCATAATTTATGCTTAAGGCGTTCCCACTGCTCGGGGGATTCCAACGGAGGAAGATCAAAACTGTATTTGTCTTTTATTTCGAGAGGTCCGCCTTCAAAAACGTTTATCAGTCCCGCGATATAATAATCGATATGAAAAGTAAGCATGGCGATGGTATTCATGGAACCAATCTTTTTTGTGGCCATTTCCCAGTTGACCTCAGATAGCTGATCTTTAAAATTGGTATTGGCGATCCAAAAACCATCCAGCAAAACTTCCCTGAATCTTCCGGCTAATTGTAAAGTGGTACTCATTTGTTTATTTTTTTAAAGATAATTATTTTTCTACTTCTGTCGGTTTATCTAAAGAAATCAAAGATCTCACTGATTTACAGAGATGATTGTGCATATTTAATAATAAATTTAGCACATCTCTAATTCAATCTATGAAACTCCTGAAAAATAAAATCCTCAAGGACTTTGAAGTCCTGAAGGATTAATTTTGAATATGATTTCCAATTATTTTTTAACAGAAATTTCTTTTTTCCCGCTTTGTAAGATTTTTTCGAGGATCCTTAAAGTGATCAGGTAAGTCGGCTTCACTCCTGTCAGTCCCAGACCGCCGGAAGAAAGCGTACTTCCTGTTTCCAGAGGATTATCGGAGGCATAGTAGGCATACATTACAAAAAGATCGGGAGTAATATGGTGCCTAATTTTAGACGCTACCTGGATCGCTTTCTGATAATGTGCCCCTTCCATTTCCAGCCCGATGGCTTTCCAGGAAGTATTCATAAAATAAGAAAGGATATCTCTGTTCTGAAGAGACGTTCCCAATACGGTAATCATCGGCCCTTCGAAAGCCTGTAATTCATCATCCCTGAAATCCTCAAGCTTAAGAGCATTTTCAAAAGGATAGTTGTCGGCCGTTCCTTCAAAGATGTGAGAGGTCGGAATCATGATATCGCCTTTTCCACCGGCAAGAATTCCGGCTTTCCCCATAATCGATACCGATTTCACCTTCATCATATACACTTCTCCTTTGTGTTCGAAAGGCCTCAGCAGCTCATCCATGACCTCGAAAGCCTGCTCTCCGAAGGCGTAATCAAAAACCATAATCACATCGTCTCCTCCAAATTTAATATCCTGGAACGGCGTGTTTTTAAGATTGGTTTTGCTGAGATCGATGATCTGCACGTCGATATTGCTGCCACTCTTATCATTAATGTAGATCATGCCTTCGTCCAAAGCGTATTTGGAAACTTTGTCGCGAAGCTCTTTTTTGTCAGAAATATCTCCGTATAGCTTATAATCTACTTTATGGTCTTTTTTCTTAAGGGCCTCATTGGCATAAAGCATATTTTTCACAGAATGCATATTGGCCGAAATAATATGAAGCGGTCGCATATGAAGATCATTTTCATACAGCACTTCTTTCACTTTATTGGCCCATTTTTCACCAAAATAGTGATGCCCTACTCTTTCCTTTAGAATAGCACTGAAATGAATTTCGCGTTCTCTGGTCTGTTTTGCATCTTCAAGGCTTACTTTTGCCAGGTTATAGATGATTTTAAACAGGCGGTCCGGATTGCTGTCTTCACCGAAAGTATTGTAGGCATCTAAAGTTTCATCAAAAGTTCTTCCTATTAAAGATGAAAGATGGATGAGTGCCACTTCTTTTTCCTTTCTGCTGAATTTTTTTTCACCTTTCACCACCTCTTCGATGATCTTAAAAGCCCGCGTAGGTTTCCAGTTTTCGTCCTGAGTGAATGCCAGGTCTCTGATTTTATCAGCCTCGATGAATAAAAACGTTAAATGGGTCAGAATATCATAGATTTCCGAACGGCCCAGAAGGACTTCGATGTTCATCTGGTGTTCATCGATCCTGTAGCAGTTTCTTCTTCTCTTTTTGGGAACAATAGGCTCGAAACTTCCTTTATCAAAACCTTCATCCGAGGTAAGATGAATAAAGGCACATTCTTCGATTCCTTCAGGAAGCCTGTCGAGTACATACATCAGTCCGTTCAGCTCCAGTTTACTCGGCACATTCATGCTTCCGTAAATTTCCGGGTTGATGGTCTTTAACAAACTTCTTATCGTTTCTCCCGAAACACCGGCAGGTTTAAAAAAACCTCTGTAAAAGAGGTGTCTCATAGAAATATATAATCTTTCAATGGCTTCCGTTGTTTCTCTTGCTCTGGAATTTGTCATACAATAAATTTCACACAAATATACAAAATATCGGCCTAAATTATTTTAAGTGTCTTTTAATAAATGGCTTAACATAATATAAAATTTGCCTGATCATAAAGACAAATAATAACTTCAAATAGGTATTCACAGCCTGTTATTATCACAATTGATATCTTTATATTCTGTTTAAATCAGAATGACATTCATTAATTTTTGTTTAATAATAAGATTAATGAAAACATATCGGTAGATCATTAAAAATAAATGAAAAAATTCATCAAACGTATGATATAAATTTATAAATTGTGCTTCAGATATCAGCAGGTTCTAGCTTTTTCATAGAAAAATTCGAAAAACTAATACTTTTTTGAATTCAATTTTAAAAACACCCCTTTTAAAAACTAAATTCCCGTTTAATTTTTTGTTAATTTCCATAATACCCCTTAATTTTTTAGGGTTAAAATTTTTTCTGTTCATTTTTTTCGTAAATTTGCATCGTAAAAATCAAACCTAATATGTCAACTTTAAGATTCAAAGCGTTAGAAACTTTACCATTTAAGGACTTTAGAAGAGATAATTCCGTTGAAGTTCCTTTGAAATTATCAGAATTATTCTGTCAGAATGTTTTCTCTGAAGAAACGATGAGAGAATATCTGACTAAAGAAGCATTCAATTCCATTATGGATGCGGTAAAAAAAGGGACTAAAATCCAAAGACACATTGCAGACCAGGTAGCGGTAGCCATGAAAGACTGGGCGATGAGCAAAGGCGTAACCCACTACACACACTGGTTCCAGCCCCTTACAGGAAGCACTGCAGAGAAGCACGATTCATTCTTCACGCCGATCGAAGGAGGAAGAGCAATCGAAAGGTTCAGCGGGAATTTATTGATCCAGCAGGAGCCGGATGCGTCTTCTTTCCCGAATGGAGGTATCAGAAACACTTTTGAAGCGAGAGGTTACACAGCCTGGGACCCTACGTCACCGGCATTTATCATGGGAACGACTTTATGTATTCCTTCCATTTTCATCTCTTATACCGGAGAAACTTTAGATTATAAAGCCCCTCTTTTAAGAGCATTGAACGCTGTGGACGAAGCCGCAACCAATGTGATGCAGTATTTCGATAAAAACGTAACAAAGGTAACGCCGACACTGGGTTGGGAACAGGAATATTTCCTGGTAGATTCAGCATTGTTCCAGTCTCGTCCGGACCTTGTTTTAACGGGTAAAACCTTGCTGGGACATTCTCCTGCCAAAGGACAGCAGCTGGATGACCATTATTTCGGTTCAATTCCTACGAGAGTCATGAATTTCATGAAAGAGCTTGAAGTTGAATGTATGAAATTGGGAATTCCTGTAACGACAAGACACAACGAGGTAGCACCGAATCAGTTTGAGCTGGCGCCGATGTTTGAAGAAGTAAACGTTGCCGTAGACCACAACTCTTTACTAATGGATGTTATGGCAAGAATTGCTCACAGACACCATTTCCATATTTTATTCCACGAAAAACCTTTTGCAGGCGTAAACGGAAGCGGAAAACACAACAACTGGTCATTGGCGACCGATACCGGTGAAAACCTGTTAAGCCCTGGAAAAAATCCTAAGAAGAACTTACAGTTCCTTACCTTCTTTGTTAATACGATTAAAGCCGTTCACGAATATGCCGACCTTTTAAGAGCAAGCATCGCTTCGGCAAGTAATGACCACAGACTCGGAGCCAACGAAGCGCCGCCGGCAATTATTTCCGTATTCATCGGAAGCCAGCTGTTCAGAGTATTGGAAGAGCTGGAAAAAGTAAAGGAAGGAAAACTTTCCCCGGATGAAAAAACAGATTTAAAACTGAATGTTGTAGGGAAAATTCCTGAAATCCTGTTGGACAACACCGACAGAAACAGAACTTCTCCGTTTGCATTTACCGGAAATAAATTTGAGATCAGAGCGGTAGGTTCTTCCGCAAACTGCGCAGAATCGATGACCGTAATGAACACGATCGCAGCAAAACAGCTTCGTGATTTCAAAAAAGAAGTAGATGCTTTAATTGAAAAAGGTTTAAAGAAAGACGAAGCAATCTTCAACATCTTAAGAGAATACATCAAACAATGTAAAAACATCATGTTTGAAGGCGACGGATATTCTGACGACTGGGCTAAAGAAGCAGAAAAGAGAGGTTTAAACAATTTAAAAACCACTCCTGAAGCTCTTAAGCAGGAAATGGACGAGAAATTCCTGGCACTTTACGAAGAAATGGGAATTTTCACGCACAGAGAAGTTGAAGCAAGAAATGAAATCAAATTAGAAAAATATTCAACGGTTATTGATATTGAAGCAAGAGTATTAAGTGATATTGCAAGAAATCACATTATTCCTTCTGCTCTAAATTATCAGAACAGACTGATTGAAAACGTAAAAGGTCTTAAAGATATTTTCGGAGAGAATGAGTTCAAGTCTTTAGCAAAAGAACAAATGAGCCTGATCACCAGTATTTCTGAAAATGTATCTAAAATTAAATTAGGCGTAGAAGATCTTATCGCAGCAAGAGAAGAGGCAAAATCTGTTTCTGAAAGCCAAAAACAGGCGGAAGACTACTGCAATAAAGTGAAACCATTATTTGACGTGATCAGAGAGGCATCTGACGCTCTTGAGATGATGGTAGACGATGAACTTTGGCCTATGACCAAATACAGAGAAATGTTATTTACAAAATAACATTTGTAAAGTTCCATATTAGTTAAACGCTCCGGTACAAGATGGTATCGGAGCGTTTTTTTACTTAAAACCATTTTATTATTTTAATGATATGATTGAAAATCAATAGAATTACATGTAAAGTACAGATTAGAAATTTAATTGTAAAAATTAGAGTTATTATTTAATTCATACCATTGCGATAGAAATACAAAATAACTTTGTTAAAGAATCTTAATAAAAAAAACCGCAGATTCACCAAAAACAGGCGGCTGCGGTTTATTTTTCTTTAACATACTTAAACAATATGTTAAATTGTGTTAAAAACAGAACTCAACAATAACCATATCAGAGTCCTTTTAGCTGGAATACATATTTTTGTAATGCTTTTGAAAAATACTATTCCTTTTAACACGGTAATCAAATATATATGAAGAAAAGAGTTTTGTTTTATTTTGTTGCTTTAGTTTCTACAGTATCGTTACAATCGTGTGTTACCAACTACGTAGTTTCAAAACCAGCAACTTACGCTAAAGAATACAAAACAGATGCCAAACTGGCCTCTATTGACACCCACAAAATGGAGCAGGATAAACAACAGCTTATCAACTCCTTCTTAGCAGAAAAGGCTGCCTCTTTAGCCAACGCTAAAAATTCTATTAAAAATTCTGAGATTGCCAAAGCAATCATGCACAATAAAACCATCGACAATATTTTAACAGAAGCGCAGACTTATATCGGGACGCCTTACCGCTATGGAGGAATGACCAGAAACGGGATCGACTGTTCAGCTTTTGTTCTTTCAGTTTTTGGGGCTGCAGCGGGACTTAGCTTACCGAGAGTAGCCGCGTCACAGTCTCAGGAAGGAGAAAGAGTAGAAAAAGAAAACCTTCAGAAAGGAGATCTTATTTTCTTTTCTCACGGAAGAAGAATTTCTCACGTTGGTATTGTAGAAAGTGTAGATGAAAACGGAGAAGTAAAATTCATTCATGCTGCCACATCAAAAGGGGTCATGATTTCTTCACTTAATGATTCTTACTGGGGTCCAAAGTACAGATTCGGAAAAAGAATCATCAATGAAAACGGAGAAGCCATTAATAACCTGGCTGCAACGACACCGGCATCAAACGGAACAAGTTTTTAATTTTAAATAATTGATTTAAATAACGAAACCATCACATCCTGATGGTTTTTTTATTTTTATGTGTATTTTGTTGTCTTCAGTCTTTCAATCAAAGCTCTGCTACTATAAGATTAGCTGTTTTTATCGATATCAATATCGAAAGTATGCAAGAGCCCATAAATTTCAGAAAGTGAAAATCTGGCCTTTTTAAGCCTGTTTCGGGAAGGATCTATTGCGTAATGTACCGATGTTCTAAAATCTGCCTTTTCAATGTTGGTATGGTCGAAGACAGCACTGGATAAATCGCATTTTTTAAATACAGCATTCGATAAATTACACTCGGAAAAATCCACTTCATGCAGAATACAGTTCTTAAAAACCGTTTTCTTCACTGTAGTTTTATAAAACACGGAATTATTCAGTAAACATCCTTCAAAGCTGAATGCCATTCCGAATTCGTTACATTCGCTGAACTGAAGCCCAAACATTTTACACTCTTTAAAATGAACTTCACGAAATGCCGTGGATGAAAGTTTCGCCATGCTAAGATTGCATTCTTTAAATTCACAATCATTAAAGCTGAAGCCTGACAGATCAGCATATTCAAAATTGCACTGGTGAAATGTGCAATTTTCATATTCGCCTTTTTGAATCTGGGAAATACCGACATTTTCAAAAGTCTGATCTAAAATGTATGCTTCTTTCATAAAAAACTAAAGATTTTAGGTAAAGTTCACGCCGACCTTACAGATTGAGCAGATTTTTCATTGTAAATAAAAGCTGAAGTAAGTAAGATAATCTTACAATTAATCTTTTATACTAGACTGTTTTTATCCGAGTAATTGAGTTTAAAGAAAATAAAGGTCATGATTGAAAAGGCCAGCAAAGAACTGCCGCCGTAACTAAAATAAGGCAAAGGTATTCCGACCGTTGGAAAAAGCCCCATAACCATCCCTAAATTGATGGTAAAGTGCATTAATAGAATCGAGGCAAAGCAGTATCCAAAAACACGATTAAATCCTGATTTCTGCTGCTCTGCAAGATAATAGATCCTTCCGATGAAGATCATGTAACATAATATCAACAGGGCGCTGCCTGCAAATCCCCATTCTTCGCCTACAGTACAGAAAATATAATCAGTCTCCTGCTCCGGTACAAATTTTCCCTGGGTAACGGAACCTTCACGGTAACCTTTCCCCCAAAGCCCTCCCGAGCCTATGGCCGTTTTCGAATACAGCAAATTATATCCCGAAGTATCCCTGAAAGCCTTCTCTCCTTTGTAAAGAACTTCAATTCTTTCTCGCTGGTGCTTCGGCAATTTTTCCAGAATATAAGGAGATCCGAATGCCAGCCCGCAAAGCAGTACCACAGAGCCTGCAATTCCTGAGATGGAAATAATATTCCAGGACATTTTGTAATAATTCATGGCAATCCATCCTCCCACAATAACAACAATGGCAAGGGCAACCCAAATCGGATTAACCGCCAGTGAAATCAGAAAAACACCTGCAAAAAGAAATCCTATGCCAAATAACAACCCGCTCATGCCTTCACGGTACAAAGCGATAAAAAAGGCAATAAACACCAGCATAGAACCTACGTCCGGGATAGCAAGAACGACCACTGCGGGAATGCCCACAATAGCCAGCGTGGTTAAAAGTGATTTCCTGTTTTTTAAATTAAATTCAGGTCCTGAAACGTAGTTGGAAAGCATCAGGGCAGTACCAATTTTGGCAAACTCTACCGGCTGCATGGTAAAACTTCCGAACTTGTACCAGTTTTTCTGGCCGAGAATTTCTTTTCCGAAAGGAAAAAGACCAATGAGCAACAGGACACCACCAATGTAGATGATCCCCGACATATTCTCAAAAAACTTACTCCTGCCGATAAAAATAACGAGACCGACGAACACTGAAATGCAGAAGAAAACCAACTGTTTTTCTCCTAATTTCTGATCTACGCTGTAAATATTTGCAATGGCAAAAGCACAAAGCAGGAAATATAAGCCAAGACCTAATTTATCTATCCCTTCTGCCCATTTCATTGCTTAACCGGTTTTGTTTTTTGTGAATTTTTTTTCTCGTCGTCTATTTTTTTCTGCATTTTAGCCTTCTGCTCTTTTACCAGTTTTAAGCTATCCTGAATTCTTTGCTGCTTTATAGAATCCTCGCTTGGCTTGTATAAGCCTTTACGCTTAAGATCCGCAATCCACTGTCTTTTATATTCAGGCATAAAACTGGAGGTCACCATTTTTTTGTAAAGATGCTCACGTTTGATATCTCCCGTGATATATTTTTCAGCAATAACTGTCGCTGCAGGTCCTGCCCACGTAGCTCCAAATCCTGCGTGCTCCATCACTGCAGCCACAACGATTTTAGGTTTATCCGCAGGCGCGATCAACACAAAAATTGAATTATCTTTCCCCTGAGGAACCTGTGCAGTCCCCGTTTTGGCGAGCTGCGTAAAATCACTTGATTTCAGACCCCGTGCCGTTCCATTCAGAACCACGGCTTCCATACCTTTGAGTACAGGACCGAAATATTTTTGATCAACGAGGGTCTGATGCTTCTTTTTAAATCTTGGATCAGGATTCGGTTTTCCGTCAATTGCTTTCACAATATGAGGGGTATAGTACCAGCCTCTATTAGCGATAGCCGAAACATAATTGGCAAGCTGAAGCGGTGTCACCAATACATCTCCCTGTCCCATTCCGTTGTAGATGGCACCGGTAGACATCTCATCCCAGTTTTTAAAATCCGTTCTCTTGGAGCCGCTGGCTTTCATGATGGCTTTAAACCTGTTTTCGTAAAAGTCACCCGATGGAATTCTACCTCGCGCCCCTACAGCAAAATCGTTATTTAAAAATTCGCCAACCCCAAAACTGCTCATGATTTTCTTCCACTCGTCGACACCCCTGGAAGGATTTCCCGGGTATTTCTTAATGATGGCAATAAATGCATACGTGAAAAAACAGTTGCTGGAAACCTGAATAGAAGGAATCAACGGGTCTGCACCACCATGTCCTTTAATTCTTTTTCCTTTATAATAGAACCCGCCGCCACATGGAAAAATAGTCTTTTCATCCATTACACCCATCTGCATGGCCGCTAAGGCAGTAAGCAATTTGAAGGTAGATCCCGGAGGATAGGCTGCCTGCAAAGCCCTGTCGAAGGTCGGTTTATTTTCATAGATGGTATCTTTCGATAATGCATACAGGTTTTTAGACTTATTAGGTCCGGTAAAAAGATTAGGATCGATATCCGGGCCCGTTGCGGCTACCAGAACTTCACCGTTGTTGGGATCAATCGCTACAATCGCGCCGTGTTTGTTGACCATCATTTCTTCTGCAATTCTCTGAAGATCATAATCTATGGTGAGGGTAATATCTTTCCCGGTCACCACATCTTTATCCAGAGAACCGTTTTTATAAGGACCCACATTCCGCAATTTAATATCTTTCTGAATATACTTCATTCCTTTTATCCCGCGGAGCTCTTTTTCGTAGGCTTTTTCAATTCCTGTCTTACCGATGAAATCTCCCGGCAGATAATAGGCAGAATCTTTTTTTATTTCACGTTCATTGACTTCACTGGTGTATCCTAAGAGATTTCCGGATGTTGAAACTTCGTACTGACGCTGAGGCCTTGAAACAATACTGAACGCCGGATATTTAAATATAATTTCCTGAACCCTGGCAATATCTTCCCTGCTGAGATTCTTCATGAACGTCATTGGAGTAAGCTTAGAATAGTACTTTTCCTTCTTAATGGCATCAATGGTTTTAATAAAATCATTTTTAGAGATCTTCATTAAACTGCAAAACGCCAGAGTATCGAAATCAGGCCGCATGAGAGCCTGGGTAAAGGAGATTTCATAGGCAGGCTGGTTTCCTACCATAATTTTACCGTTCCTGTCGAAAATAACGCCACGTTGAGGAATAACGTATTCTATTTTTATGGAAGTGTTGGCCGCATTAAGGGCGTATCTGTCGGTAAAAAGCTGTAAATAAGCAAGCCTCGCTACAAAAATGGCAGCGATAACAATGATAACGGAAAAAATTTTTAAATAACGTGTGTTCAAACTTTTTGTTTGATTTTAAATATTAATGCATAAATAACTATAAATATAAACGAAATTACACTCGTTATCAATACATTAAACAATATTTCAAAAAATCTACTCAGCTTAAAGAATTCTATATATTGTACTAAAAGCTGGTGTAAAAAGATACTCGTGAATAAGAACAGCAAAAATTGAGCCCACTGCAGCGACTGAAAAGAGAAAAAATCGGTGGAAGTATCTGTAGAAGTTCTGAAAATCAAGGTTCTGAAATAGGCGATCAGCGTTGTTGCAAAAGCATTGATTCCCCATGAATATAGGAATGCATCGACCGACAGGCCTATCAGAAAACTTAGAGCCAAAAACTGGAATTTATTTCTGAAGAAAGGATAAAACATAACGAATACAGGATATAGTACCGGCGTATATTTTCCGAAAAGAGTAATCCGGTTCAATACAAATATTTGTAAGGCAACCAGAAAAATCATGATCAATATGTCGGTAAATAAAGTCCTGCTAATCATTTTCCTTTTTTATTACAGATTGCATGGTATCCTGAATTTTTTGCACTTCAGCTTTTTTAAGATTTTTCACGACGTATACTTTACTTAAAGCGCCCATTTTTTCGCTTAGCTCAACTGAAATGTCCCAGAATCCTGTTTTGTTATCTACCGAATAACCTGCGATGGTCCCGATCATTACCCCTTTAGGAAAAATAGCGGATTTTCCGTCGGTGACTACCGTGTCTCCCACTTTCAGGGCAACATACTTCGGAATATCAGCCAGGTGCATTACCCGTGAATTATCGCCGTTCCAGGTAAGCGTCCCGAAATACCCCGAGTTTTTCAACGCTGCATTGATCCTGATTTTATTTACACTCAACACCGATTGTACCAAAGCGTAACTGTCTGTAGAATTAATGACAATTCCCGCAATCCCTTTAGGAGCCATTACGCCCATTTGCGGAAATACACCATCCCTGCGGCCTCTGTTTATCGTAAAATAATTATTTCTCCGGTTGATGCTGTTGAAAACGATTTCACCATCCACAAAAGTATAGATCTGTCCGCCTCCCAGCGTATCGTGAACTTTTCTGAACTGAGGATTTTTTGCCCCCTGTTTTCCGTAAAGTTCTACCATCAGAGCCTTATTCTGAGCCACAAGATCTTCATTGATCTGTTTTAGTTTAAGATAAGAAACCCCTTCATCAATATATCCCGAAACCCATGAGTTGAACGCAGCAGATTGTCCCGCGATCCAGGATTGCTGCATGGCATTTTTAGAGAATATCAGAATCAGAGCAATAATTTGCAGAAATATAAAGAAGACAAAAAGTGCATTCTTCGAAAATAATCTCAGCAAAAATCCCATTCAGATATGTGTCGTAAAAAAGTTAGAATTATTTTATTAAGAAATTGAATTTATCCATATTCTTAAGTGCGATCCCCGTACCACGTACTACTGCTCTCAAAGGATCTTCTGCAACAAACACAGGAAGTCCTGTTTTTTTGTGCAGCCTGTCTGCAAGACCTCTCAGCAAAGCACCTCCACCTGCTAAATAGATACCTGTTTTGTAAATATCGGCAGCCAATTCCGGTGGTGTCAGAGAAAGCGTTTCCATAACAGCATCTTCGATTCTGATGATGGATTTGTCTAAAGCTCTTGCGATCTCTTTGTAGCCAACCATGATTTCCTTAGGTTTTCCCGTGATAAGGTCTCTACCCTGTACCGGAATATCTTCAATATCAACATCAAGATCTTCAACGGCGGAACCTACTTCGATTTTAATTCTTTCGGCAGTTCTTTCACCAATATAAAGGTTATGATGCGTTCTTAAGTAATAAGCAATATCATTGGTGAATACGTCACCTGCAATTTTCACGGATTTATCACAAACGATACCACCCAAAGCTACAACAGCAATTTCCGTAGTACCTCCACCTATGTCGATGATCATATTTCCTTCCGGCTTCTGTACGTCGATACCAACGCCTATAGCCGCAGCCATCGGTTCATAGATCAGACGAACTTCTTTGGCATTTACTTTCTGTGCCGAGTCCCGTACCGCTCTTTTCTCCACTTCCGTAATTCCGGAAGGGATACAGATTACGATTCTCAGTGCCGGCTGAATGAATTTACCTTTGATTCCGGGAATCTTCTTGATAAATTCCTTGATCATGTGTTCAGAAGCATGGAAGTCGGCAATCACTCCGTCTTTCAACGGACGGATGGTCTTGATATCCTCGTGAGTTTTACCCTGCATATGCTTTGCCTGTTCGCCGACCGCGATCGGTCTTCCTGTCGAACGTTCAATGGCAACAATTGAAGGCTGATCTATAACAATTTTATTATTATGGATGATAAGGGTATTGGCGGTACCCAAGTCTATCGCAATCTCTTGCGTAAACATATCGAATAAACTCATACTTTTACTTCTGATTTTTTAAAGAGTTACAAAGATATAAATTTAAGACGTCTAAAGAAATTTAACGAGAAGTTTATTTGGTTAAAATTTTATTAAAATTTATAATCACTTATTAACTTTTACTTTAAGTATTTACAGACTTTGATTTAAACCAGATTTAAGATAACCCGCACCACAAGAGCGATAACAAAACACTTGTTAGTTCCCGGCTGTGTATTAATTTTAAGTTTAAAAAAGAATGCTCATTTATTTAACAATAAAACTCAATCAATCCTATTTAAAACAAGGTCTTCATCTTCGGCTTATTATTTAGAATCATCCCAAAATAGTTTTTCACGATAATTATCATATACATTTTCAGAAAGCGCTTTATCAAAAAATACGTAAATTTGCCCCGCTTATGTTACAGTATTCCAACATACATCAGACCTCTAATTTTGCCGTACTTTCCATCAGTTATGAAAAGGCTGATGTGGAAACGAGAGGTAAATTTGCATTTTTTGACGAAAACATCAAAAACTTTGTCACCCGCATTCACAACGAAGATCTAGGGGATGCCTTTGTTGTTTCCACCTGTAACAGAACCGAAATCTATACCACTTCGCCCAATTATCTTTTAGTGGCTGAGGAATACTGTAAAACCATCGGGGTAAACCTTATGGATTTTCTTCAATTTGCCAATATCCTTACAAAAGAGGAAGCTTTAATTCACCTTTTCAGAGTTGCCGCAGGACTCGAAAGCCAGATCATCGGTGATTTTGAGATTATCGGACAGATTAAAAAAGCATATAGCCGATTCAGAAAAGAAAGACAGAATTCCAATCCTTACCTGGAAAGAGCGATCAATGCGGCCATTCAGATTTCAAAAAGAATCAAAAATGAAACCGGAATTTCCAATGGGGCAGCTTCGGTTTCTTATGCGGCGGTACATTATATTTTAAATAATCAGAAAAGACTTACGGAAAAGAATATCCTTCTTTTGGGCGTTGGTGAAATAGGGCAAAACACGGTTGAAAACCTCGTAAAACACGTCTATCAGCCTAAAATTAAAATTGCCAACAGAACACAGGAAACAGCCGAAAAGATTTCCGAAAAATATCACATCCCCCATATCGACTATGCGGAATTCGATCAGGAACTGAAACAGACCGACATTTTGATTGTTGCCACCGGCGCCAGACATCCGATCGTCAACAAATCCCACTTTCCGAACGGAAAAGAAACACTGGTAATCGACCTTTCTATCCCAAATAATGTGGATAAAGACGTTACCGATAATAAAAATGTAACCTTAATTGATGTTGATGAACTTTCCAAGCAGATTCAGGAAACGATTCAACAGCGGGAAAAAGAGATCCCAAAAGCTGAACAGATCATCAAAGAACTGATGAAAGACTTCCTGGAGTGGGAAAAAAAGAGGAAGCTGGCTCCCAACATTCATCATTTCAAAGCCGTTCTAAAGAACATGGAACGCAATGAAATGCACAATTTTTACAAAAAAAATAAATATATAAACATCACGGACATGGAACTTTCCGACAAGATGATTCAGAAAATCACCAACCGTTTTGCAAAATATATCATCGATAATCCGTTAAAAGCCGAAGAAATTAGTAAATTAATGCACGAAATATTAGTTGAACAACCAAACAACGAATTCAATGAAAAGCATTAGAATCGGAACCCGGAATTCCGCATTGGCACTTTGGCAGGCAAGGGAAGTTGCGAGGCACCTTCAGAACAGCAATTATTTAACAGAAATTGTACCCATCGTCTCTTCGGGCGACAAAAACCTTCATCAGCCGCTTTACGCTCTCGGAATCACCGGCGTTTTCACCAGAGACCTTGATATCGCTTTACTGAACGACGAGATCGATATTGCCGTACATTCCCTGAAAGACGTACCGACCAATCTTCCGGAAAACCTTGAGATTGTCGCTTACTTGGAAAGAGATCATCCTCAGGATGTTTTAATAAGAAAAGAATCTGCAAAAGATAAAGAATTCCATGAACTTAAACTTGCCACCAGCAGTTTAAGGAGAAGGGCCTTCTGGCTTAAAAATTTTCCGAATGCTGAATTTTCAGACATACGTGGTAACATCCAGACGAGACTGAAAAAGCTGGAAGAAGGCGATTTTGACGCAACCATTCTTTCTTTAGCCGGAATCAAAAGAATGAAAATGGATATCGATTATGAGATGATCCCTTTCATGATTCCCGCACCCTCACAGGGTGTTATTGCCGTTGCAGGCCGTTCAGACAAAAAAGAAATCAATGAAATTCTTAGCAGCATCAATCATAAGCCTACCCAGATCTGTGTAGAAATGGAAAGAAACTTCCTGAATACGTTAGAAGGAGGCTGTACGGCACCGATCGGTGCTTTTGCTGAAATTTTTGACAATCAGATCCGTTTTAAAGCAGCCCTGTGCTCATTGGACGGCAAAAGCTGCATTGCTACCGACGAAAACTTCGTTTACAATGAAGAAGAAAACTTCGGAAAGAAGTTTGCCAACCTGGTCCTGGAGAACGGAGGCAAGGAGTTAATGGCTGAGATTAAAGATCAGATTTAAAAATTCCATTATTCAACTTTAAGCTTTGCGCCTAAAATGAAAATCTTATTTACCAAAAATATAGACCGCAATATGATATCCAAAGAATTGGGAGATGATATTGCGGTTGATTGCATTGAGGTAATCCGAACAAAACTTTTACCGGTAAAACCCTTCGCGCTGAAAGATAAATCGCTGATCTTCACTAGCACAAACGGTGTGGATTCGTTTTTTAAAAACGGATTCGTTCCCAATGAAGATTTTACCGCCAAAAACTACAACAAGATCTACTGTGTCGGCGAAAAAACAAAAAAAGAAGTAAGAAAACATGGTTTTGGAACTTTTAAAGTATTAAAAAACGCAGATACGCTCTCCAAATTCATCACCGGTAAGTGCCAGCATGAGAATTTCCTGCATTTCTGCGGGAATCTGGCCATCAGCGTTCTGGATCAGGATCTTCCATTACAGAATATCAAATATAAAAAAGTAGTGGTCTACACGACGGAAGAAATCAATCCGCAGATTCCTGAAAAATATCATGCGGCCGTGTTTTTTAGTCCGAGCGGAGTTCGTAGTTTTGCAAAGCAGAATTCTCTGGAAGGAATGAAACTGATCTCCATTGGTGAAACCACTTCCCGCGAGCTCAGAAAATACACTTCAGAAAACGTTTTAACTTCGGAAGGGAACAATCTTTTATCCGTCCTGAAACTGATACGGAAAGAGGTTTTAAACAAAGACTGATGTATAATTGTTCACTGGCAACAGTGCTATTTATTAGATTATGATTAAAAACGACCTATATTTAAAAGCTCTTCGCGGAGAAACCGTAGAAAGACCACCCGTTTGGATGATGAGACAGGCAGGAAGATATTTGCCGGAATTCATCGCGCTTCGCGACAAATACGATTTCTTCACCAGATGCCAGACCCCTGAGCTTGCCTCTGAGATTACGGTGCAGCCGATCCGAAGATTTCCTCTGGATGCGGCTATTCTTTTCTCGGACATTCTGGTAGTTCCGCAGGCCATGGGAATTGATTTTAAAATGAAGGAATCCGTAGGGCCTTGGCTGGATAATCCGATCAGAACAATGGAACAGGTACAGAATGTGGCCGTTCCTGATGTAAACGATACCCTGGGATACGTTTTTGATGCTATTGAACTTACTTTACAGAAATTAGACAATGAAATTCCATTGATCGGGTTTGCAGGATCTCCATGGACCATTCTTTGCTACTGTGTGGAAGGAAAAGGAAGTAAAGCTTTTGACATTGCCAAATCTTTCTGTTTCCAACAGCCTGAAGCCGCTCATTTATTATTGCAGAAAATTACAGATACAACTATTGCTTATCTGAAGAGAAAAGTAGAAAAAGGCGTTTCCGCTGTTCAGGTCTTCGATTCCTGGGGAGGAATGCTTTCTCCTGCAGATTACCAGGAGTTCTCATGGAAATATATTAACCAGATCGTTGAAGCCTTAAGCCCGCTTACACACGTGGTGGTTTTTGGAAAAGGATGCTGGTTTGCCCTGGAAGATATGGCACAATCTCCTGTTTCCGCTTTGGGTGTTGACTGGACCATAAAGCCGGAATTTGCCAGAACGCTTACCAATCATACGATGACCCTTCAGGGAAATTTCGATCCTGCAAGACTGCATTCAACGCCTGAAACGATCAAAAAGATGGTGACTGAAATGATCAACCGTTTCGGAAAAGACCGTTATATTGCCAATCTAGGCCACGGAATTTTACCGAATATCCCGGTGGAAAACGCAGAAGCGTTCATCAGAGCGGTAGTAGATTGGAAACCGACGTTGTAAATATCATAAACAGTTCATAACATTTATAGGCTTTTACAGACTCAAAATACTCTCCCTTCCACACCCTGGAAGGGAATTTTAATTTAAAATATTTTTTATACATTTGATTACCAAATATTTCTAAGATGGATATTCAAACTAGAAAATTAAACTTTATAGAAAATTTCCTTAAGCTTCAAAGTGAGGAAGCGATCGCTCAGTTTGAAAAACTAATGACAAAGACCCAAACAGCAGACACAAAGAATGAATTTCAGCCATTGACCGTGGATGAATTGAACGAAAGAATTTCTAAGTCTGAGGAAGACTTTAAAAATAAAAAATTTAAAACAACAAATGAACTGCTTTCAAAGTATTAATGGAATATGAAGTAGTCTGGTCAGAATTTTCTGAAAAACAAATTGATGAGATTTTTAATTATTACCAGCAAACATCCCAAAGCTATCATGTTGCCTTGAAAATCGTGACAAAAATTCTTTTGGCTCCTGACAAATTGAAGAATAATCCTAAAATAGGTCAGAAAGAATTTTTACTGCAGCAGCGTACTATTACGTATCATTACCTTGTAGAATCTAATTACAAAATCATTTATTCCATTGACGAAGAAAATTGTCATATTAAAATTGCGGATGTTTTTGACACGAGACAGAATCCCGAAAAAATAAAAAGAGAAAAATAAACCCCTTTCAAAGCTTGAAAGGGGTTTTTATAGCGTTATTAAGTATTTATTTTAACTTAAATCAACCGTTATACCGTAATCGTTTCTGCCGGCTTCGAAATCTGGTCTGCAAAATACTGCTCCAGCTCTTTCAGGGTTTCAGGATTTGTCTGGATATCTTTTACCAGCAGTCCTTTATTCACCACAACAATTCGGTTGCAGACCTCCGTCGTATGCGAAAGATCGTGGCTCGAGATCAGGAAGGTCACACCATCCTGCTTTGATAATTCTTTTATTAAATTTTTCAGCTTGATCTGTGTCGACGGGTCCAGGTTGGCAAAAGGCTCATCAAGGATAATGATTTCGGGGTTTCCGAGAATAGCGCCTACAATCCCTACTTTTTTCTGGTTTCCTTTTGAAAGGTCGCGTACATATTTTCCTGAATTTAAAATCTCTCCATTAAAAAGGTCATGGAACTGCTTGAGAAACTCATCCACGGAAGCTTTATTCTGCCCTCTCAGTTCGCCGATGAAATAGAAATACTCTTCCGGTGTAAGATACCCGATCAGGAAAGAATCGTCTACGAATGCAGAAACTTTGTTTTTCCATGCTTCGGATTCGTTTACTTTTATGCCGTCGATGCTCACAAATCCGGTGGTCGCCTGGATAAGATCCAGCATCAGGCTGAATAATGTTGTTTTTCCCGCGCCATTATTCCCTACCAACCCGAAGGTTTCGCCGTTAGGAATTTCAAGATGTTCTATATTTAAAACGGTTGCTTTTCCGTATGTTTTTGATAAATTCTGTATTGTAATCATATTTAGTCTTTGTTTTTGAATGCTTCCAGGGTACTGTATTTTTCTACCTTATAATGTTTAACGATAATATTGAAGATTTTTTCGCGCAAAAGAAATCCGATCAGCCCTAAAATGGCTACACTCACTACGGCCGCTTCAATACCGAATGAATACTGTACGATCGCGAATACCACCATCGGCAGAAACATTTTAGGAATCAGCAGAAGAAGAGACTTCAGATTAAAGCTGTTTTTCTGCCCGAATCTTTTTTCTTTAGAATTAAGATCGATCTGCATTTTATTGAAAGCGCCCGACCATAAGGTAAACTGTGAGTTGACACCGATGTTATAAAGTCCCGCCGCAAAGAAAGTAAGATACATATTCCACCCGAAATAGGCATAGCAAAGTGCCAGGATTATGGATACGGCGGTCACGATATTCATCAGCCACCATTTTGCTTTCAGGTATTCTTTATATGGCACATTAAGGGTCATCATCAGCGGATAATAAGAGCTGTCGAACGCAGGCACCCTCTGTCCGAAAAGAAACTGAAATCCTCCGGTTACAAAAAGTCCCATAAACATCGTCATGGCCGGAGTTTTGTAGATTGGCGACGTGAACATCAGCATTCCGTAAAAAAGAAACATCAGACTTCCCCAGATGATCCCTTTGGTCACCTTATTTCTTTTCAGCATTTTAACATCATTGTTGATGAAGGTTCCGATCGCCCCGTATTTATTAAGGAACTCGATATTTTCGGTTTTCCCGACGGTCTTTTTCGCTTCAAGCCCTTCGTCAAGATAAAATACCTTTCTGATGTGGTTATAGCACAGCTTCCATAAGGAAATAAATAACATCAAAGGAACGACGGCGAAATACGGACGCGCATAGAAATTATAAAATATTCTTTCGGAATAATCCAGAACCGGAATGATCTCGTAGTATGCAAGTCCCGCGACCACCACGATAAGACTTCCTATAGCAACCGCAATCTTTTCTTTGTCGTTGAAAAGAATGTTGATAAAATTATTCATGTAAAACAGCAGAGAGGCACCTACAAGCCATCCCAGGACGTGAATGATACTATATCTGTTGAAAATAGCGATTATGGAAAAGGTTACAAAAAACAGGGAATTGAGCCAGCTGAATGCGGATAAGAATGTTTTCGCAAACATATAGTTGACCAATGTTTTCTTCGGAATATTCAGCGTAAGAAACGGCTTTATATTCTGTGTCGGCATTTCCTGCCAGATATATTTTAAAATAAGATCAAAAGCCCAGCCTGCAATGAGGAAGCGGGATACCGTTTTCAGGGGATCAAGATGCATTTCTTCCTGAATATAGAAAAAGGCACCGAATGCCCCGCCAACGAGACACGCCATAAAATAGAGGATCCCGATAAACCTGAGAATCTTCATGGCGAGATTGATCCCTAAAGAACTCCCGCGAAAAAAACTCTTAATTTCAAGCCTGAGAAATTTTAAAAACATAATTACTTTTTTAGTATTAGTAAAGATAGCCGTAAAAATGTTACAGAATTTCCTGACAAATGAGTACGGCATTAAAATATTATTAAAAAGCAATGAATATAAAATGCAATAATGGACAAATCATCCTGTTTGGCACCAAATGCAGTTGAAAAAACCTATAAAACAAGTGTTTTGTAAGTTCCTGCAACCGCAGGAAGTCTTAAACAAACTGCGGGAGACTTCCGAAGACCTCCGGAGATTACAAACACATCTGTTTTAAACAAACGGAGTCCTCAGGAGGTTTCAAACATGCTTGTTTGTATCCCACGGGGATTTTTTATTTAATTATAGATTTCTGCATCTTTAAAGCACGAAAAACCAGATGAATATAATTGATTTAAAATAAAAAGACCTCTGAAACATCAGAAGTCTTGATTTATTACTGTGACTAAACTTATCCGATCAGCTCTTTCGCCTGGGCCAGTGCGGCTTCGGTGATCTTGCTTCCGGAAAGGAGCTGGGCAATCTCGTTCAGTTTTTCTTTATCACTAAGCGGAACGATGGTCGATTGCGTTCTACCGGCTACGTCCTGCTTCAGAACTTTATAGTTGTTGTTTCCTTTGGCGGCCACCTGTGCAAGGTGTGAGATCACGATCAGCTGCATATCGGCAGACATTTCCCGCATGAGGTTTCCGATCTCCTCAGCTACCTTTCCGGAAACTCCCGTATCGATCTCATCCAGAATCAGCGTCGGAAGCTCATCACTTTCAGCGATAATTTTTTTTACCACCAGCATGACCCTTGATCTTTCTCCTCCTGAAATGGCCGTCTGAATGGGTTTTAAAGGAAAACCCGAATTGGCCTGAAACAGCAGCTGGATGTTTTCTTTCCCAAAAGAATTGAATTCGGCAGCGTCCTGCAGCTCAATATCAACCCTCGCTTTTTCAAGACCTAATTTTTTAAGCAATTCCTCTGCTTTTTTTATGAATACCGGAATGCTTTTTTTCCTGTTTTTTGAAAGCTTTACGGACAACTCCTGAAGGATTTTTTCCTTTTTTGAAATATGCGCGGTGATGTCAGCGATCTGGGCTTCCAGGTCTGAAGCCCCCTGCTGTTCGCCGGCCAGATTATCCCTGATCTCCTTTAACCCGGTAATATCGGAGACGTTATGCTTCAGAAACAGGGCATTGATCCTGTTATTCAGTTCGGAAAGCAACGCCAGGTTCTCCGGGTTTACTTCTATCCTTTCGGCTTCATCTTCAAGCTCGGAAATAATGTCTTTTAATTCTACAAAAGAAGTTTCCAGTCTTTCGTCAAGCTCTGCAAAGCCTGCAGATACTTCTGCTATTCTTGAGAGTTTATTTTTAGCTTCATTAAAGAATGATAAAATCCCGACTTCTTCCTGGTGAAATCTTGATAATACCTGAGCCAGGTTGTCGGAAATCATTTCCGCATTTTCCTGTATGGAGAGCTGGTTCTGAAGGTCGTCATAATCTACATTGTCCAGGTAAAGATCCTCAAGCTCATTCAAAAGAAATGCTTTATAGTCACTTTCCTTGTTGGCTTCCGACAGCTGGGTCTGTAGTTTTTTAAGCTGAATCTTTAAGCTTTGAAAATCAGAAAATTCATGTTGATAGTCGCTGATGATCTGCCTGTTTTCAGAAAGGCCGTCGATAATTTTAAACTGATATTCGGAGGTAAAAAGGTTGGATGTTTCAAACTGGGAATGAATATCGATCAATTGGGAAGACAATTCTCTCAGAATATCCAGGGTAACCGGAACATCATTGATAAAAGCCCGCGATTTTCCCGAAGGCAGGATCTCTCTTCGGATAATGGTCTGATGCTCGTAATCCAGATCGTTTTCGATAAAGAATTTCTTAAACTGGTTATTTAAAGAAAATTCTGTTTCCACGATGCTTTTCTCCTCTGCTTTAGAGATTGACTTTACATCTGCCCTCTCGCCAAGAATAAGCCTTAAAGCGCCCAGGATAATGGATTTTCCGGCACCCGTTTCCCCGGTGATCACCTGTAAGCCGTTGTGCAGCGAGACCTCAAGGGTATCAATCAGCGCAAAATTTTTAATGTAAATTCTCGAAAGCATTGATAATAGCGATTATTTTAGCTATTGCAAATATAGAACTTTAGAATTCAGGATTCAAGCGAAGATTACTGTTTCCATTTGTTCCAGCGGGAATCCGTATTCTTAGGAGAAAGGATGATCATTTCATTTTTCAGATCTCCCAGGGCGATGCCACCATTGTTCCCAGAATTAAAAATATTAAAGATTTCATCAGCTTTCGTATCCATGATAAGATTAAAGAAATAAGCCTGCTGAAAGGAATTTTCGTATTGCTTCAGCTGCATTAAAGCATCAAAGATCACTTTTTTGGCGGTTGTCTGATCCTGGTTGAAAAGATTATCCAGTCCTGCCCTGTGATAAGAATAAATGGTTGCGCGTAGCTGGCTCCAGTTGGGGCTCAGGATCTCTTTAATGAGAATAGAACGGCTTCGCGGCTCATTGATCTGTTTCCAGCCATCGTAGGTATTCTGGGATTCTCCGTTCTGGGCAATCTGCTGGGCCTTCTGAAACCACTGGGTTCCTGCCATTGACTGGAAGCTGTCGGCATCCACACCTAAAATGACATATACATAAAAGCTGATGACGTCGATTAAATTTTTCCCAGAAAACTGTCGCTCGTTAAAGATCAGGTTTTCGTTTTCTACATAATCGAAAGAAAACCTGTTATCCGGAATGTTGAGCAGAGGAGATTCATAGGTCGTGTTGAATACCGGACGTACCGCCTGAACAACGATTTTCCCGCTAAACCTGTTCGCATCCCTGGAATCTATAACAATGGCAAAATTGCATTTTATTTTTTCGTAGTTCTGGAGCTTCTTTCCCGTCCAGCTGGTATTATTGATAAAATCCCGGAGGCTTTTTTCCAGCGCTTTATACGCGGACTGGTTACTTCCTCCCAGCTGCTGGGAATTCACCTGAACGGCAGCGAGGAGTTCCTGCGACAAGCTGAGATTGTATAAAAACAGAAGTAAAAATATGCTGATAATTTTTTTCATTTTTCCAGTAAAGATTGAGAACGGAAATTTATTAAAATTATTTTAAAAGTTGAGTTTCAAGAAAATCCAAAATATCTTTTGCGACATCGTCTTTCGGCTTCAGATCAAACTCTCTTTTTTCCGTTCGGGTAAAAATTTTTATTTTATTGGTATCGTTTTTAAATCCTGCGCCCTCATTGCGGAGAGAATTTAAAACAATCATATCAAGATTTTTCTTTTCCAGTTTAGCCTTTGCATTTTCCTCTTCATTCTGGGTTTCCAGGGCAAATCCCACCAAAAACTGATGGTTTTTCTTTTCGCCCATGGTTTTAAGAATGTCGGGATTTTTGACCAGCTCAATGATTAAATGATCATCGTCCTTTTTAATTTTTTCTTTGGCGACTTCTTTTGGTGCATAGTCGGCAACTGCGGCACTTCCAATTCCGATATCAATACGGTCATAGAATTCAAAGACTTTGTCAAGCATTTCCTTTGCTGAAGTAACCTGATGCAGTTCTACGTTTTTATGATTGATTTTCTGAGCGCTAGGTCCTGAAATCAAAATAACTTTTGCGCCTCTTGCTGATGCTTCCTCTGCCAGGGAAAAGCCCATTTTTCCTGACGAATGATTGCCGATGAACCTTACCGGATCAATAGCTTCATAGGTCGGCCCGGCAGTAATTAAAACCGTTTTTCCTTCGAGTGTCTTTTTTCGTCCTTCATTAAAAAAATCTTCTATGATTTTAGCGATAGTTTCAGGTTCAGACATTCTTCCCTGACCGGTTAATCCGCTCGCGAGTTCTCCGCTTTCTGCAGGAATAACTACATGGCCAAAGCCTTCTGCCTGTTCAAGATTTCTTTGGGTAGACGGATGCGCGTACATATCCAGATCCATGGCCGGCGCGATAAAAACTGGGCATTTGGCAGACATATAGGTGGCTATAACCAGATTATCACACATCCCGTGAACCATTTTTGACAAGGTATTTGCCGTGCAGGGAGCGACAATCATGACGTCGGCCCATAAAGCCAGTTCCACATGGCTGTTCCATGTTCCGTTGTCTCCGTAGAAATCTGAATAGACGGGCTTTTTAGATAATGTAGACAGACTGAGCTTGGTTACAAACTGTTCTGCATCAGGCGTCATAATAACCTGAACGTCTGCTTCTTTTTTAATGAAATCTCTGATGAGAAAATGGATTTTGTATGCTGCAATTCCTCCGGAAACCGCAATGAGAATTTTTTTGCCGGAAAGACTACTCATTCAATTATAATTTTAAAGATACTAAATTACTTATTTTTTCTCATAAACTGTTTAAACAACAAAGGTCATAAAGAAAAGATTTCCTTTATGACCTTTATATATAAAAAACACATTGATTCTTATTTTCTCTCTTCCGTTTTTCTGAAGTAAACGTCTCCGTTCAGCCATTCTTCAATAGCAATGGAAGTCGGTTTCGGAAGTTTTTCGTAATGCTTTGAAATTTCGATCTGCTCTCTGTTTTCGAAAACTTCTTCCAATGTGGAATTGTGAACCGCAAACTCGTCAAGCTTATTGTGAAGTTCCGTACGGATCTCAGCGTTGATCTGCTCTGCTCTTTTTCCCATGATAACAATCGCTTCGTAGATTGAGCCTACTTTGTCTTCAATCTTATCCTTATCGTAAGTAATGGTATTTACTTCTGCTTTTGTATCTTTTACACTCATTTTGAGACTATTATTTTTATTTAAGTTCGCAAATTTACGAATTATCTTTGAATTTTGAAAGTAGCTGCCGGCGGAGGGGTATTAATTGCGGCACTGTCTCTTCGGATCTGGGTTGCTTTCTTCTCCGCATCGACCTGATCCTTCATCTGCTGCTCTGTTTTTGCTTTTTCGGCATTCTGGGCTTCCAGTTTTTTCTGTCTTTCCGTTAATGCTGCGATTTTGGCTTCCGTCTGCTTTTTAACCACTACGAAATCTTTCTTTTCTTTTTCCAGTTTTTCTCTGATATCCAATGCTGTTTTGGCAAGATCCGTATTCGGCATTTCTTTTTCAACCTGTCTTGTAAAGGCCAGTGCGCTTTCAATACGCTCATCTTTAAGATCATACACCGATTTATTGGCCAGTTCGTAACGGGACTTTAAAATATAATCATAGATCTGTGGACGGAGTTTCGTGCTCGGAAAGTCTTCCAATACATTTTCAAAAGCTACGTTTGCGGCCTTGTACTCACCCATTTTGTAGTACTGCTTGGCATTTTCATATCCTTTGAATTCCACTTTATAAGACAACTCATCGATCAATGTGTTGATGTTTTTAGATCTCTCAGAGTTCGGATAATTATTTAAAAATTCCTGAAGCTGCGCAATGGCCGACTGTGTGGTAGACTGGTCCAGGTTATAATCCATGGAACCTTCATAGTAACACAGGGCCGCCATATAAGCTGCTTCTTCCGCTCTCGGATCTTTTGGAAAATTCACCGAAAAGTTTTTGAACTGATTTCCCGCCAACCTGAAGTTTTTATCGTAATAGTTAGCATAAGCTGTATTAAACGCAACGTTTGGAAAATCATCCGTTCCGGCCACTAAATTGGTAAGTCTGTCATAAAGCGCCAATGCATTTTTCCATTTCTTTTTGGCAAAATTTTCATTAGCGGTTTTTAAGATGAGGTTTTTATCCGCACTTTTCATTGCTCTTTCCTGCTTGCTCACGCATGATGCGACAACAGCTACAGCAAAAAGACCTAAAATATATTTTTTCATATAAAAAATTCAACAGTTTTCGGATGATACAGCCGATATACTAATTTGCAAAAATATAACTTTTTTGTCAATAGATTTTTTTTTATGAATATTTAACGTAATTTTAGTCTGCAGCGTATCCCAAAATGGCAAAAACGCTCATTAAAAGATTCATCCTAACCTTTTTTTCCGCTTCCTTGGCATAGGTTTCTTCGCTTTTGCTCGGCACGTACAATTCGTAAAAATTGCGGTTCCGGATAACGAACAAAGTAGATCCTATAATGGTTGTAAGAATATCTTCGGGTTTTGGTGTAAAGGTAAAAACGCCGGAGGTAACGCCTTTTTTAATGACTTCATCGAGCTTTTTAACGAAGAGCTGATAGAAATCCATTAATTCGTCCTTTAGGTTTTCAGTGTGCCGGAGTTCCTGTGTGACAAAACCATGAAAATAATTATATTTAAATAACTGGGCGACAATATATTTAATAATTTCTTTCATCTGCATTTCCGGCCTTCCATCCTTGATGGTATCTGCAAATTCGGAAAAATTTTCCCTGGTTTTCAATACCCTGTACTGGTAGAGGTAAGACATCATTTTCTCTTTGGAACCAAAGTAGTAAGAGATCATCGCCACATTGATGTTGGCTTTGGAACAAATATCTCTTACTGAAGTTCCCTCATAGCCTTTTTTGGCAATCAGCTCTTCTGCGATGTCTAAAATATGGATCTGTTTTTCGGTAAATTTTTTCTTCATGTAGTGTACTTTGAGTAAAGTTAAGAAATTTTTAACAGATTTATAAACGTTTGTTTAAGAACTTTACATTAAATCTAAATTAATAGTATTTTTGAAAATGGATTTTTTTGATTTTCATCATCATAAAAAAAATATCCCGTTTGGGATCTACAACCTCAGCCAACCATGCTTACCTGTAGAGATTGTTTATTCAATAGGAATTCATCCGAAGGAAATTGAGATCTCTGATATTCAAAAGCAATTTGACTGGCTTGAATCGAATATTACCGAAAAATGCTGGGCTATAGGAGAATGCGGCTTAGATTCCTTCGCTGAGGCTGATCTGAAAATCCAGGAAGAGGTTTTCCTGAAACAGATCAGGATTTCAAATGCCATCAGAAAGCCTGTGATCATCCATTGTGTAAGAAAGTTTTACGAAGTCATTTCTTTTAAAAAATACGCCGAACAGCCGATGATCATTCACGGATTTAATAAAAAAGAAAGTATTGCAGAAGATCTGCTTAAAAATAATTTTTATCTGAGTTTTGGAAAAGCGCTTTTGTATAATTTATCTTTGCAAAATACTTTAAAAATTACGCCTTTAGATAAAATCTTTTTAGAGACCGACAACGACGATTTCAATATTGAAGAATTGTATGTAAAAGTTTCGGAGCTTAAAGGAATTTCTTTGGAAAGCGTAAACAGACAAATTTTAGAAAATTTAGACACAATAAAAAATGGATAAATACTGGCTGGAAAGAACGGAGCTTCTGATTAAAGAAGAAGGACTAAAGAAACTGAATAATGCCCATGTTCTGGTGGTAGGACTGGGAGGTGTGGGATCATTTGCCGCGGAATTCCTTGCAAGGGCCGGAGTCGGAAAAATGACGATTGTCGATGGTGATACGGTAGATATTACCAATGTCAACAGACAGCTGCCCGCCCTGCATTCCACCGTAGGAAAGCATAAAGTGGAAGTGGTCGCAGAAAGACTTCTGGACATCAATCCTAAGCTGAATTTAACCAAAATCAATGAATTTCTGAATCCTGAAAGAATGGAGGAAGTATTGGATGCCGACACCTTTGATTTTGTACTGGACTGCATCGACAGTGTTACGCCCAAATTAAGCTTAATTATAGCGGCCAAGAGAAGAAGAATAAAAATTGTAAGCTCTATGGGTGCCGGCGGTAAAACCGATCCCAGTAAGGTATTGGTACGGGACATCAGTAAAACCGAACATTGCCATCTTGCAAGACAGATCCGAAAAAGGCTGAGAAAAGTAAAGATCGATAAAGGTGTCCGTTGTGTTTTCGCCAACGATATACAGGATGAGGAAAGCTTAAAAATGACGGACGGAACCAATTATAAAAGATCTTTTTATGGTACCATCAGCTATATGCCTGCCATCTTCGGGCTTTATGCAGCCGCAGAAGTGATTAATTATCTTATAGAAAAAGATTAATTACCGTTACCGTAACAGCCTTCAGAAAGTGTTATTTAAAACGGACAGCATCCGTTTCAATAAAATATGCCTTATCTTTACATGCGTAGATGACAAATTTCAAATATCCCAAAACCGAAAAACTCAAAAAAAACACCGAGATTTCCTTGCTTTTCGAAAAGGGCAAATGGAAAACAAATGGGAATTTGAGAATCATTATCCTCAAAGATAAACCTGCGACACCTGTTGAACGTACAAAATTTGCGGTTTCGGTTTCGAAAAAATACTTTAAAAAAGCCGTTCACAGAAATCGCCTGAAAAGACTTCTCCGCGAATGTTACCGCCTGAATAAAGACCTTTTTAAAGAAGCTTTCGGAGATAAGACAATGGCTATGCTGTTCTGGGTTTCTTCCGAAATGCCGGAAAAGTTTCAGGAGGTTGAAGCACAGTTCATAAAGCTTTGCCAGGGACAGAAAAAACCCTGAATCGAACATTTAGAATCCATCATTACTCATAGAAAACGGGCGGAAAATTCCCGCCCGTTCTTTTTTTATTTTCTTTGTATAATTTTCTGCAACAACGCCTAAAAGGCTTATGACAGGCAATATCAGCAATTCATTACTTTTATCCTTTAGTTCTGAAATCCTTTATTTCCTGAATCTTACCTTCATAATACTCTTTCTTTTCAGGTGTTTTTTTAATCAAAATCTCGAATGCTTTGATGGCTTTGGTATAAAGCTTTTGCTCAAAATACAAATTGGCAAGGGTCTCTGTCATTAAATGTGAAATATCGTCGCCCTTTTCCTTTACGACAAAATTACTTTCCTCTTTCAGCTGACTGATTTTCGGATTGGTTTCAATGAATGTTTCAATCACTTTATTCTTGATCTCAACCTTATCTTTCGGAGATTCCTCAGACCGGTCAATCTTCAGCCAGCTCTGCCAGGTATTGATGAATCCCGGGATATTGCTGTCGGGGATACCGGATCCATTTTGCACGGCAATATTTTCAACTTCGGCATCTGCTTTTTGTTCTTTGTCCTGTAAGTTTTCTTCCTGTTTTTCAGATTGAGCGATAGTCCATCCGGAACCGAAAAACGAAACATTCATCACAGGAACTTCCTCTTTCTCCTCATCCTGTGCTGTTTCCTGCGTTTCCTCTTTCTCTTCATCATGTGCGACTTCATGTTCTGCAGTCTCCTCCTCAGTTGGTTCAACCACCTCTTCAGCCTCGGAACCCTCTTCTGGTTTATCTGTTTTTTCAACTTCTTCTGCCTTTTCTAATGGAACTTCAGTTTCAGCAGGTTGAACTTCTTTAGCTTTATTCAGTAAAGAATCCGGCACGAAGGGTTCAAATGACATCGGTTTCCAGGCAGAATTTACCTCCTGGGATTCTGTATTTTCAGGATCTGAGATCTTACTTCCTTCTTGTTCTTCTTCTTTAATAACTGCGTCAACCGCAACAATAGTTTCGGCGGGTTCTACAGTTTCCTCTTCTTTTTTCGAGTCTGCTGGTTTTACCTCAAAACTCTGCGTTTCTGCAAAGCTGATATCGTGACTGCTATTTTCCGGTTCTTCCTGTGGTATAACTTTCTCGGAGGCCGCTTTTTCCTTCATTTTTCTTTCAACCTCTTCAATCAGTCGTCGCATTTCATCCTCATGCTTGCTGAAAACCGGCTGCGGTATTTCAGATACCTGTTCTTGTTTATTTTGAGACTCTATTTTTATCTCAGGCAGGAACGATTCCGTTCCATGAAAACTAAGCTCGGCATCATCAGTAATCGTTTTCTCTTCATCAGATGACAAGATTTTATCTTCATCCACGATGGTCTCATGAGTAAACTCTGCATTGTGTTCTGCCTCGCCGTTAATATGACTTTCGCTTTCCTCAGTCTGCTCCTCATGACTCTCTTCTTTTTCTCCATTGTTGGCTAAACTAACCTTAGGAAGAAAAGATTCCGTTTCGTGGAAACTCTGTTCGGAAGCATCCCGTATTTTTTCCTCTTCGTTATTATCACTGATTTTCTCTTCTTCTACAAGGGTTTCAGGGGTAAAATCAGTATCCGGAGACTCCTTTTCAACATGCTCCTGAGCATCAATCCGCCCGTTATCCTGCTGCACTTCTTTTTCAGGTTTGAACGTAATAATAGAACCTGATTCCAGGGTAGATTCAAGATCGATGGTTTCTACATGGTCATTTTCAAGAAAATCTTCTTCTCCTTCAAACAATATTCTGTTCCGTTCTCCTTTTACAAAAACTTCCTTTGCTTCAGGTTTGGGTTCCGGAGCCACTCCAAAGCTGTCTTTATTTTCGGCAGGCTGTGCCGGCTGCTCATCAGTTTCAGGCTTTGCTTCCACAACAGAAGTTTCATCCTGTCTTTTAAGCGGAAATACGGAAACCTTTGACCGCAATAAGATCTGAAGCGGATTTTCTGCGGGTATTGTTTTTTCCTTTATGGCTTCAGCAGGAGCGTCAACTTTCGGTTTCTGCTGTATTCTGCCATTGATAAGCTGATAAAGTATCTTTTTATCTGTGGTATAAGCTGCCGTAGTAGAAAGCACTTTCTGATAATTATCTTTATCATACAGATGCACACCATATAAATACAATGCTCTGATATTTTGTACATAGGGAAAAGAATTAATTTCCTCTTCCAGAAGATTAAGATCTTCTGACTGAATGCTTTTCGGGGTCTTTAATAATTCTAAAACTCTATGATTCATTTTACCAATTCGCTACAATGTCGTTAAATATCTTATTAATAATTCTATCGGTCGCAATTTTTACCTGAGAGCCTTCGATATCAGACTGGGATAAATTGCTGTTGAAAACCGCTTCATCAGAATAGGTTCTGTCAAAACTTAAATCCTGGTGCAGTCTGTTTTCGTAATGCACTTTCACTGTGATCGTAAGCTTATTCTGAGATTCCTGAACAGTACCCCCCGTATTCGTAGGCACCGTCGTAGAACTGATCGTCGTAGGAGTAATGGAATAATCTGTAATTTCACCTTCTACGAGAATATCAGGATTTTCTTTGGTCCCTTTTAAGGTTGTTCTCTGCAAAAACCGGTTCTGAATATCCGTAGAGAATTGCTGAGACAGCGTTGGGTTTACCAAAGGGGCATTATTCGGAAATTCATTGATCTGGATCGTTTTTTCATCTGTAAGGGACGATCCGCCAGTGAAGCTGTAACATTGCTGAAACAGCGTAAGAATAATACATCCGAAGATCATTTTTATCTTATTCATAATTAATTTTTTTGGTTTGTGTCTCAAAGACATCTTTATATGCCGCATATTTTATGCAGATTCCTATAGGGATGGTAAAAAGCAGTCCGATCCCGCATGCGAGAGCTCCCAATTGTGAAATAATACTTACAAGGATTGTAAATAAAAAGATCAGCAGGAAATTCTTTTTCACGAGTTTCCATGAAAGGGAATAAGCTTCTCTTACACTTTGAACCCTGTAAAGAGAAATAAGCGGTTGCACAAAGAAAAGAGATACTGAAAATGCGATCATCAACAATATATACACAAAAAACCAGATTCCCATTCCTCCTGCAAGGAGTGCGGCATTTATGTTTTCACCCTCTTCAGAGGCCGCAATTAGAACAGGAAATAATGTAAATTGCATTGGAATCATCATAAAGATAACCACAAGGAAAACCAATACTATAAATTTCAGATATACCACAAAATCTGTAAAATCAAATATATCTCCGGCCTCCACTTTTTCTCCCTGATCTGCTTTTCTGCAGATTTTATAAAAGTTTCCCAAGGCTAATACGCCGCAAAACGGGATGATACTCATGATAAAGACCAATAATGTAGCCAGTATGAAACCTCCGACATCTTTTTTAAAAAGGTCATAGCCTTCCGCAATATATTTTCCTATATTGAAAGTATAGCCTTTGTTTGTGATTACCTCAAAATTCATTGTTAATAGTTTATTCTTCTAAATTATATTGTTTTATTTTCCTGTACAATGTTCTTTGTGAAATTCCCAGTTCATCCGCCGCTCTGTTCCTTCTTCCTTTATGCTTCTCCAATGCTTTGATGATCAGATCTTTTTCATTGTTTTGCAGTGACAGGGATTCCGGTCTGTGTTCTTCTATTTCGATATCTTCAATATCCTCATAGCTGTTTTCCGGCTCCGAAATAATGGTCGGATTCTGAATTGATGAATGGTTACTGCTGTTGTTATTTTCAAAATACAGCAAAGAATTCGGCGTTGCATTCTGCTGTGTTTCAGGTGTATAAATTCTGTTGATTAAATTTTTCTCATGGCTGCTCAGATCAGAAGTCCCACGGTTTTTTATCAGTTCCGAAGTTAAGGATTTTAAATCATTAATATCATTCCTCATGTCAAACAGAATTTTGTACATGATTTCCCTTTCGCTGCCGAAGTCGTTCTGTTTCTGATTATTAGGGGCATTGACAACCATCGGAAGATGGGATTCCATCGGAATGTATTCTGCTAATTTTTCGACGGTAACATGCCTGTCTCTTTCCACTACGGTCATTTGTTCGACGAGATTTCTCAGCTGTCGCACATTTCCGGGAAAAGTATAGTTTTCAACATAATGTACCCCGCTCGGATCGAGTTCCAGCTCAGGCATCCTGTATTTTTCGGCAAAATCAATAGCAAACTTCCTGAACAACAAATGAATATCACCTTTTCTTTCCCTTAAAGGCGGCATATCGATCTGTACGGTGTTCAGACGGTAATAAAGATCTTCACGGAATCTCCCATCCTGGATGGCCTTCATCATATTGACATTGGTCGCCGCTACAATTCTCACGTTCGTTTTCTGAACCTGTGAAGAACCCACTTTCATAAATTCGCCGCTTTCCAATACCCTTAATAAACGTACCTGGGTCTGCAACGGCAATTCTCCCACCTCATCCAGGAAGATGGTTCCGCCGTCAGCCACCTCGAAATATCCTTTTCTGGTAGCTGTAGCCCCGGTAAATGCTCCTTTCTCGTGCCCGAAAAGTTCTGAATCGATGGTTCCTTCCGGAATAGCCCCGCAGTTTACGACAATATATGGCTGATGTTTTCTTTTAGACTCTGAATGGATAATTTTAGGAATAAATTCTTTCCCGACACCACTTTCTCCGATGACCAGAACAGAAATATCTGTTGGCGCCACCTGGATGGCTTTTTCCAAAGCACGGTTTAAGGCCGGGAAATTCCCAATGATTCCGAAACGGTTTTTTATATTTTGTAAGTCGTTACTCATAACTAAGTTTTTTTAGATTATTTTTCGCAGTTTTCCTGTATATTGATTAATTTTTTAATGATTTTCTCTTTAATAATTAACCTATTGCACTTAAATAATCTTTGTTTCTGACTTTTGAAACTTTTGTTTTAAAATATAAAATTCCGGCAAAGCGGTTTTTGTTATCTTGTTTTTCGAAGTTTTTGAGGAGCAGGCTGTGTTTTTCAATGCTTGGGCACGCTGCCTCCGGGATATTGTTGTAAACACTGCCCTGCTTTTTACCTGAAAATATATTTACTGTAAAATGTCCCGTATTTTCTTTATGCCGGTAAGAAGATATATCATCTATCTCGGCAGAAGCAGGTGATTCAATTCCGGATTCCAGAATCTGACTGCATAGCTGATAAAATTCCTTACAGTCTTCATGCTGCAGAATTTCTTTACCCGCTTGTACGGAGATATTGCTGTATATGATAACCAGCAAAACGCCAAAACAGTATTTCTGAAATTTTTCCATTATTAATTATATCTGTTAAATATTTCTGCTTTTATATTTTCAGTGATTGAGGCAACATTAACAAAAAGTCTAAAGCTTTTTCATAGTCCAGGGTCTCAAACTCCCATCCCAGCTTCCTGATATTATTGTAATAAGCCTGATGATGCTGGTAATACATTTTTTCACTTTGCAGGAACCAAGCCTTTTCGCCCAGCTTTTCCGAAATAAACCATTTTTCAAGAAGCCTCGCCAATCTTCCGTTTCCGTCGTTCATCGGATGAATTTTTACAAAAACCAGATGAACAAGAGCAGCATAGAAAAAAACAAGTTCGGGCTCCATTTTTTCTCTTTTTAAAACTGTCAATTCCGAATGAAATTTTTCCATTTCATACTGCACATCAAAAGGTGATGCTGCAACATATTCTACCTGCCCGTGATCGGTAATTACATACATTTTATTCTTCCTGTAAACACCTTGTAAATGAGGCTGAAGAATATTCCGGCTTAAAATCCGATGAGCGGCCAGTATGTTATCTTTATTCAAATCATTATTCTTTGCAAACTGATAAGCTTCATACAGATCATCAATTTTTTTCGTATAATCCGGCTGGAATTCGACCCCAAAGCCCTTATGTTTGATAAAGCTGTCCAATTCAATATCCTCCCCTTCGATTTTACTTGAAAAAACAGAAGACACAGAGGTATAGAAGCTAAATGTTTCAGTAGATATTTCCGCATCTTTCAATCCATGGAAACGTTCTGAAACATCTTTTAACCGTTGAAGATATTCAGGAAATAATTTCTCTTTTATGGATTTCATTTCAATCATTTCACTACTGCCTTTCGCGTTTCAGATCGGCGATCAATAAAGATTTAAACATATATATTGTCCGATTAAATCAACAGCAACTTTATTCCTGGCATTTTCAAGCAATGCGGAAATGTTTTTTAAAAGTTGTTCATTCGTTAAATCCACGACGGTATTTTATTTTGAAACAGTTTCCCCTAAAAGCGTGCCCTGCGTATTGTCAAATACAAAAACATCCACAATGTCACCAATTTTCTGGTCTTCCAGTTTATCGAAGACACAAACGGCATTCTGAGAATTCCTTCCCTTCCACTGGTTTTCGTTTTTCTTGGAAGTTCCTTCTATTAAAATCTGATGGATTCTTCCTACATACGATCTCATCCTGTTCCGTGACAGCTCGCCCTGTAAGGCAATCACCTCTGCCAGACGTCTCTGTTTAACATCAGCCGGAATATTGTCCTCCATTTTCTTATGAGCCGGAGTTCCCGGTCTTTCCGAATACGCAAACATATACCCGTAATCGTATTCCACTTCTCTCATCAGGCTTAAGGTATCCTGGTGATCTTCTTCCGTTTCGTTGCAGAAGCCCACGATCATATCCTGGGAAAATGCCACTTCCGGAACGATTTCTTTAGCTTTTTTAATGAGCTCTAAATATTCCTCGCGGGTATGCTGCCTGTTCATGACTTCAAGCATATTATTGCTTCCGCTCTGAACGGGTAAATGAACATATTTGCAGATATTGTCGTGTTTTGCCATCATCCTGAACACATCCAGGCTCATATCCTGAGGATTAGATGTTGAAAATCGTATTCTCATCTGGGGCACTGCTTTAGCCACCAAATCAAGAAGCTGGGCAAAATTCACAGCCGTGGCTTTCTGCATTTCGGATGCTTTAGCAAAATCTTTTTTAGGGCCGCCTCCATACCAAAGGTAGGAATCTACATTCTGGCCGAGAAGTGTTATTTCTTTATAGCCACTTTCCCACAGGCTTCTGCATTCATCCAAAATGGAATGCGGATCACGGCTTCTTTCTCTTCCTCTGGTAAAAGGAACTACGCAGAAAGTACACATATTATCACAACCTCTGGTAATTGTAACATAAGCAGTTACTCCATTTCCTCCTAAACGAACAGGATTGATATCCGCATACGTTTCTTCTTTTGAAAGGATGACGTTAATGGCATCTCTTCCGTCTTCGGTTTCCTTTAAAAGATTCGGTAAATCCCGGTAAGCATCAGGGCCAACGACAAGATCGACCAACTGCTCTTCTTCAAGGAATTTGGTTTTAAGCCTTTCAGCCATGCACCCGAGAACCCCCACCGTCATGTTGGGTTTTTCTTTTTTAAGGTTTTTAAATTGAGAAAGACGCATTCTTACGGTCTGCTCAGCCTTTTCGCGGATTGAACATGTATTTAACAGGATAAGATCAGCTTCCTCCACCTTAAGCGTGGTATTATATCCCTGTTCATTAAGAATAGAAGCAACAATTTCAGAATCAGAAAAATTCATCTGACATCCATAGCTCTCCAAAAACAATTTCTTCGAGTTCCCATCTTTTTCTGCAATAGCAAAAGCCTCTCCCTGTTTTGTTTCGTCTATATATTTTTCCTGCACGGTAGTCTGTTTAAGGTTTAATATTTAAAGTTCAAAGTTCCGACATTAAATTTTTAAACTTTAAACTTCTGAATTTGCAAAGATACAAAATATTGTGACAGAATGTCAGAGCAATAATTTAATAAAAATAAAATGGGAGATCCCAAATACAGGATTTCCCATTTTTATAATCATCTTTTGAAATCAAATTATGATTATAAAATTTACAAAATATCTTTAATATGTTTATAATTACTCTTCACAGTATCTAGCGCTTCTTCCATTTTTCCGCCGAGCATCAGCTGAGCCATGGATTTGGTCATCCCCAGAACCTGGTCAAATTCTATTTTAGGAGGTAAGGCCAATGCATTCGGATTGGTAAAAATATTCAGGAGATACGGACCATTGTAATCAAGACATTCTTTAATGGCAGATTCTACTTCCTCAGGCTTGTGAACGTTTTTGCCAGGATATCCCATGGCGTGGGCAATCATGGCAAAATCAGGATTCACCATGTCTGTTTCATTGTCCGGCATACCTCCCACTTCCATTTCGAGCTTTACCATTCCTAATGACCTGTTGTTGAAAACAATGATCTTTACGGGAAGTTTATACTGAAATATCGTGGCCATATCTCCCAAAAGCATGGAAAGTCCTCCGTCGCCGCACATCGCGATCACCTGTCTTCCCGGATATGCCAGGGAAGCTCCGATGGCCATTGGCATTGCATTCGCCATAGAGCCATGATTGAAGGAACCCAGCATTTTTCTTTCGCCTGTACCCGTAATATACCTGGCACCCCAGACACAGCACATTCCCGTATCTACCGTGAATACAGCATCTTTGTTTGCCATTTTATCCAAAGTATACGTTACAAACTCCGGTTGAATAGCGTTTTCCGTACCGGGATCTTTTACGTAGGTCAATTGATTTTCTTTTACTTTTTCATAGAATTCCAGTTGCTGTTTCAGGAAATTTACGTCTGTTTTTTCTTTTAATAAAGGCAATAATGCTTTAATGGTTTCCCTTACGTCCCCTGCCAGTCCCAATTCCAGTTTGGCCCTTCTTCCCAGTCTTTCAGGGCTTTCATCAATCTGAACAATTTTGTTCTTCACAGGCATGAATTTTTCATACGGAAAATCCGTTCCCAGCAGAAGAAGCAAATCTGCTTCATGCATTGCGTGGTAAGCCGAAGGAAGGCCTAAAAGACCGGTAAGCCCAACTTCATTCGGATTGTTCGGCTGAATAGCCATTTTTCCACGGAAAGAATACCCTACGGGAGCTTTTAAGTATTGGGACAATTCTACCACTTCGGCATTTGCATTTTCCGCACCGATTCCACAATAGATCGTTACTTTTTTGCTTTCGTTAATCAGACTTGCCAGCTGGTTTAATTCATCGTCTGAAGGACGTATAACGGGATTGGTTTTAAAGATTTTGTTGGAAGTCGTTGCTTCTTCCGCTTCCAGTTCCGAAACATCTCCGGGTAAGCCGATCACTGCGACCCCCTTTTTGGAAATTGCATGCTGAATTGCGGTCTGCACCGTTCTCTGCACCTGTTCCGGTCTCGTAATCATCTGGTTGTAATGACTACAGTCGTCGAAAAGCTTAATGGTATTGGTTTCCTGGAAATAATCCATTCCCATTTCCTCGCTCGGAATCGTGGAAGCAATGACCAGCATTGGAACGTGCGAGCGATGCGCTTCATACACTCCGTTAATAAGATGCACGTGACCCGGCCCGCAGCTTCCGGCACATACGGCGAACCCATCAAGCTCGGCCTCGGCCGCCGCGGCATAGGCTCCCGCTTCTTCATGTCGTACATGAATCCATTCGATACTGCTTTTTTTTACTGCTATATTCAGGTGGTTGAGACTGTCACCGGTAACGGCGTAAATTCTTTTCACATTGGCATTTTCGAGCATTTCTACAATCTGCTCTGCTATATTTTTGGACATAATTAATATTTTTTTGATGTTTATTATCTGTGAATAAGCTGGAATACGATCAACATTAATCTCTGTAAAGATTATGCCATTACCAAATTTAAGAATAATCACCGTCCGAAATAATATGACCGATTCATTTAAATAAAAAAACTCCACAATATTCTGTGGAGTTTGACATATCTGTTAAATGATTTCAATCTGATTTCTGAGCAGGTCTTCAAATTCATCTCTTTTTCTGATGAGATGAGCTTTCCCGTCTAAGAAGAGCACTTCAGCAGGCTTAAGTCTTGAATTAAAATTAGAACTCATCTCAAAGCCGTATGCTCCTGCATTGTGGAATGCCAGGATATCGCCTTCTCTCACTTCGTTCAGTTTTCTGTCCCAGGCAAAGGTGTCCGTTTCACAGATATTCCCGACTACGGTATAAATCCTTTCTGCTCCTTTTGGATTGGAAAGGTTTTCGATCACATGGTAAGAATCGTAAAACATCGGACGGATCAGATGATTGAATCCGGAGTTTACGCCTACAAACACCGTAGCGGTTGTCTGCTTGATGACGTTGGCTTTTACCAAAAGATAGCCGCTTTTCCCTACCAGAAATTTTCCCGGTTCAAACCACAACTCGAATTTCTTTCCTGTAGATTTTGAGAATTCGGAGATTACTTTTTCTACTTTTTTACCGAGCGTTTTCACATCGGTTTCTTCTTCGGTGTCCTGATAAGGAATTTTGAAACCGCTTCCCATGTCAAGATATTTCAGATTCGGGAAATGTTCCGAAAGCTCCAGCATAATATCCAAAGCCTGCAGAAATACATCCGGATCTTTGATCTCGCTTCCGGTGTGCATGTGAAGCCCTTCAACATTAAGATTGGTAGATTTCATCACCCTTTCGATATGACGAACCTGATGAATGGAAATCCCGAACTTACTGTCGATGTGCCCCGTAGAAATTTTATAGTTTCCTCCCGCAAAAATGTGCGGATTGATTCTTACTAAAATAGGATACGTATTCCCGTATTTATTTCCAAACTGTTCAAGAATAGAAATGTTATCAATATTAATATGTACTCCGAACGTCATCGCTTCTTCGATTTCGGCAAGATCGACACAGTTCGGGGTAAACAATATTTTTTCTTTTGTGAATCCGGCTTTCAGACCCAGCTTAACTTCATTAATTGACACGCAATCCAAAGAAGCACCCAGGTTCTTGACATACTTCAGGATGTTGATGTTTGTCAACGCCTTCGCTGCATAGAAGAACCTTGTGTGTTTAAGAAAAGAAGATGTAAGTTTTTCGTATTGAGTCTTAATGGATTCAGCATCGTAAACATACACCGGTGTACCAAACTCATTGGCAATCTTCAGTAATTCTTTTGAATTCATAATTAATTAAGTAAACTTCTTTTGTATTATTAAGAAAATACAAAGGTAGTAAGAATTTCTTTATCATTTAAAATCAAATACATAGAACATTATTCTTTTATTTTAAAAATTAAAGAATAAAAAACTGTTAAACTATATTCAAAAAGTTTATTTAACTATCTTTTAAACAGCTTTGCTATTGATAAGAGTAAAGTAATTATCAGTAAAAAAGCGATTATTGAAAACGGATTAGCAAAGTTCACCGTCCATCCATAACCATATCGTTTAGGCGGAAATAATCTTTTATCCCGCTTATTATAGTAGAACAATCCTAATTTCCAAAACGAATCTTCATTATGATTTTCCATATTTACCGTAGAGTTGATTATTTAGGAAGCGGCAAAGTTTCGAAATCGCCCCGAAGAATAGCCAGCTGAAGTTCATTGACCAAATCTCCCGACTGGTACTGAAGATCAATCTTTAATTTTGAAATTTTGCTCATGGTCTGGATCTGGGTAAAAAGTTCATAAAAACCATAAGAAAGCACCTTTCCGTTGTCGATGATCAGAAAGAGCTTTTCACCAAGCCTTCTGCCGGGCCCCAGCCAAATCTCATTGCGCTTTTTCAGTTCGATTTTCTTTTTAAAATACTCGACATCGGCATATTCTTCCAGTTTTCCGATAAACTGAACAGCTTTTGCCCCTTGGGTAAAAGACCTGAATTTAAGGATCGGTTTCTCGTTTTTATTCAGCTTATTTTTTTCGACCAGATAACTATTGTTCCGGTAATACAGTCCGAAAGGTAGTATTTCCCTTTTTTTAATACCTTTTGAATTCTGGATCAGCTTTGCAATAAGATCGGTTCCGGTGAGCTCATAATTAATCTGCTCAACCCCATTCTGAATAACTTCCCATTTTTTTGATTTGGAATTGAAAACTTTTTTTGAGAACTTATTAATATCCTGAACATGTTCCGAATAGATAATTTTTCCTTCTTCGTCCTGAAAATAGACAAACCCTTTTTCATTTGGAAGATCCTGGGTAAGCTGCTTAATCTTATTGATATATGTTTTCGCATTGGACTCTTCGTGCTGCTTTTGAATAATCTCATTTTCAGTATCTTTTGAGATTAACAGTTTGAATAATTCCAATGTCGCGCGTGCATCGCCGTCAGCCCTGTGATGATTGGTAAGAGGGATTCCGAGAGATTTCACCAGCTTCCCCAGAGAATAGCTTACTTCGTCCGGAATCAGTTTTTTTGCAAGAGGAATCGTATCTAAGGTATTGATTTTAAAATCATAGCCTAACCGCTGGAAAGACTGGCGTAGCATTCTGTAATCAAAATCGATGTTGTGTCCCACCAAAGTCGTGTTGGCCGTAATCTCTACAATTCTTCGTGCTATTTCATGAAATTTCGGGGCCGTTTTTACCATTTTTGGGGTAATGTTTGTCAGCTTCTGCACAAAAGGCGTGATATCGCTTTCCGGATTTACAAGCGAAATGAACTGGTCGGTAATTCGCTGCCCATCATACCTGTAAATAGCAATATCAATAATGCATTCTTTCCTGTAACCTGCACCATTGCTTTCTATATCAATAATTGAATACATTAAATTTTATACAACTTTCTTTTTTGATTAATCCTTACTAAATCCCGCACAGCCTGTCTTAACTGATAACACAACCTATGCCGTAATGCCCTTAATTTCACCTTTAGCAATCCTGCTAAATTATGAAAAATTATATCAATCTTAACACATTCAGTTTGAATCTGTCTATAATATATTTATGTCTGATAAATTGGAAATTGAATCATCTTTTTCTTCCGCCAAGCCCCAGCATTCCCAATATCGCTTTGGCGCCTTCTCTCATCAGCGTACTGGTAAAGGTACGGCCGGCCTTACTCTGCAATACTTTCTCAAACATTCCGGGTTCTTCTTTTACCTGTTTTGTTTTCTGATTTGAAGGTGCCTCTCCTGCCGCTTGCTCCATTCTCTTCACTAAAATTTCATACGCAGATTCATTGTCTATAACCTTCTCATATTTAGCCACTAAAGCAGATTTACCAGTCAGCTCCGAAATTTCGGCATCGTTGAGCACATCCATTCTCGATTCCGGGGAAATAAGAAAAGTATGAACCAAAGGAGTGGGAATTCCCTTCTCATCCAGAGCGGTCACAAAAGCCTCACCGATCCCCAGGTTCTGAATCAGCGTCGCGGCCTCATAAAATGCTGTGGTCGGATAATTTTCAACCGCCTTGGAAATCTCTTTTTTATCCTTAGCCGTAAACCCTCTCAGCGCATGCTGAATCTTCAGTCCCAATTGGGAAAGCACAGCTTCCGGAACATCTCCCGGTATTTGGGTAATGAAATAGATCCCGACGCCTTTGGAGCGGATCAGCTTTACCATCGTTTCAATCTGAGAAACCAAAGCTTTGGAAGATTCATCAAAAATCAAATGTGCCTCATCGATAAACAAAACCAGTTTGGGTTTTCCGCTGTCGCCCTCTTCGGGAAACGTCATATAAATTTCGGCAAACAGGGAAAGCATAAACGTGGAAAACAATTCCGGCTTGCTCTGGATATCAGCTACTCTCAAAATATTCACCACGCCTTTTCCATCCCTTGTCTGTAACAAATCGTGAACATCAAAGCTCAATTCACCGAAAAACTTTGATGCCCCCTGCTGCTCAAGGGCAACGATAGACCTCAGGATCGCTCCCAGCGAAGATGAAGCAATGGATCCGTAATCCGCAGAAAGCTCTGCCTTTCCCTGAGGATTTTCCGTGACGTACTGGAGAACTTTCTTAAGATCATTTAAATCGATCAATGGCAAACCTTTGTCATCACAATATTTAAAAACGATAGCCATGATGCTTTGCTGGGTATCGTTCAGCTGTAAAATTTTGCTGAGCAAAACCGGCCCGAATTCGGTTACCGTCGCCCTTAATTTCACACCTCTCTCTCCCGAAATGGTCATCAGCTCTACCGGGAAAGACTGCGGGTTATAAGGCAGCTGCGTTTTTGCATACCGCTCCTGAATGGCAGGATTTTCTTTCCCCGCTTCAGCTATTCCGGAAAAATCACCTTTAATATCGAGGACCAGCGACGGAATCCCGGCGTGTGAAAGCTGCTCGGCAAACACCTGAAGCGTTTTGGTTTTCCCCGTTCCGGTAGCACCGGCAATAAGCCCGTGGCGGTTAATGGTTTTCAGGGGAATGGTAACGTTTACTTCAGGAACCACTTCTCCGTCTAACATGGCCTTACCGAGAATAATATGATCACCTTTTGGTGTATACCTGGAATTCAGCTCATTAATAAATTGTATTTTATCTGCCATTTGATTTTTTTAATATAAATATAAAATTTTTTACAAACATATAAACCTCCGCTTTTACCATGATTATAATTTCAGCTACAACTATTAACAATTATACCTAACTTAGTACCTCAAAAATAACATCCAAGCTTTTATAAAACTTTATAGATTCGTTCTATTATTGCCTATTTTTTATTTTAGCTTTTTTTCAGAAAATAAAACCGATTTTTGTAATCTTAAAATATTAAAAGTCACGAAACATATAATGAAAGTCGAACAAATATATACAGGATGTCTCGCTCAGGGTGCATATTATATTGTATCCGAAAACGAAGCTGCCATCATCGATCCTTTAAGAGAAGTGAAACCTTATCTCGATCGCCTGGAAAAAGACAATGTAACATTAAAATATATTTTTGAAACGCATTTCCACGCAGATTTTGTATCAGGACACCTTGATCTTAGTAAGAAAACAGGAGCCCCTATCGTTTATGGCCCGACCGCACAACCTGAGTTCGACACCATTATAGCAGAAGACAATCAGATTTTTGAACTTGGTAAAGTAAAAATAAAAGCACTCCATACACCCGGGCACACGATGGAAAGCACAACGTATCTTCTGATCGACGAAAACGGCATGGAAACCGCTATTTTTACCGGTGACACTCTATTTTTGGGCGATGTGGGGAGACCGGATCTCGCACAGAAAGCCACCAATCTCAGCCAGGAAGATCTTGCCGGAATATTATACGAAAGCCTGCAGACTAAAATAATGCCGCTTGACGACAGCGTTACGGTTTATCCTGCTCATGGAGCCGGTTCCGCATGCGGAAAAAATATGCAGAAAGAAACGGTAGATATTCTGGGAAATCAGAAAAGAACCAATTATGCCCTGAATCAGCCGGATAAAGAATCATTCGTAAAAGAAGTCCTTGACGGACTGACAGCTCCTCCAAAATATTTCGGAATGAATGTCGCCATGAACAAAGGCGGTTATGAAAGCCTGGATGTCGTGATGAATAAAGGTCTTACCGCCGTCGCTGCTGAAGATTTTGAAGCTTACGCAGAAGAAACCGGCGCTTTGATCCTGGACACGAGAAGTCCAGGAGAATTCTACAAAGGATTTATTCCCAATTCGGTAAATATCGGCTTAAAAGGAGATTTCGCTCCGTGGGTAGGCGCATTAATCGTTGACGTAAAGCATCCATTACTCCTTATTGTTGATGAAGGTACCGAAGAAGAGGCGATCACAAGGTTAAGCCGCGTGGGATTCGACAACGTTCTGGGCTATCTGAAAGGAGGCTTCGAAGCATGGAAAAACAGCGGAAAAGAGACAGATGCAATCAAAAGAATATCCCCCGCAGAATTCGCAGAACAGTTCACAGAAAATTCAAAAGTGATCGATGTCCGTAAAATATCAGAATATTCGGCTGAACATATTGACAACGCCTACAACAGACCATTAGACATCATCAGCGACTGGGTAAATACTATTGATGATTCCGAGCACTTTTTCATTCACTGTGCAGGCGGATACAGAAGCATGATTGCCGCAAGCATCCTCAATTCACACGGAATCAGGAATTTCACTGAAATCGAAGGAGGATTTAACGGAATCAAAAAAACAGGACTGCTTCCTACTTCAGATTTTGTCTGCCAATCAAAAACTATGTAAAAAAAATAAAGCTATGTCACAAAAATTTCAGGAAATTATCGATTCGGAAAGACCTGTATTGATCGATTTTTTCGCTACATGGTGCCAGCCCTGCAAAGTGCAGTCCTCAGTTCTGAATACCGTTAAAGAGAACGTGGGTGACGGCGCAAGAATCATCAAAGTAGATGTAGACCAGTATCCGGCGCTTGCTGCTCAGTACGGTGTGCGCGGCGTGCCTACATTAGCCATATTCAAAAAAGGAGAAATGCTGTGGAAAGAAAGCGGCGTACACGACGTAAACACCCTGACACAGCTTCTGCAACAATACGCTTAATAATAAGGTTAAGGCTGAGGTTGAGGTAAAAAATATTAGCCTGAACCTTAGCCTTAATTTTATAATTCAATTGAAAAAGAATCGCGGTCATTCAAAAACTGAAAATGGCTCCTGAAATCTTTTAATTCTTCCGCATTTAATTCTGCAGTAATGATATTTCCTTCTTTTTGGGAAATTTCTTTGCCGTCTGCAAAAAAACAATGGGAACTTTCCCGGTACAGAAGATTATTTCCATCGGTCCCGATCCTGTTGAGGCCAAAAACAAAAGACAGGTTTTCAATGGCCCGGGCTTTCAGGAGATGTTCCCACGCATCCACTCTTTTCTCAGGCCAGTTGGCCACATACAAAATAACATCATAATCATCGTTATTTCTCGCAAAAACAGGAAAACGCAGGTCATAACACACCTGAAGCAGAATCCGGAACCCTTTATAATTCACAATTACCCTTTTTTTTCCCGGCGTGTAAACTTTATCCTCACCGGAAAAGGAAAACAAATGCCTTTTGTCGTAAAAATCAACCGTTAAATCGGGATGAACAAAATACATCCTGTTGTAAAACCTTCCATCTTCCGCTACGGGAGCACTTCCGCAGAACGCCGCATTTTTCTCTTTTGCCATTTGTTTTAAAAACTCCAGAGATTCATTATGCCTGTCCGATACTTCCGAAGCATCCATACAAAAGCCTGTTGAAAACATTTCAGGCAGGAGAAAAAGATCTGCTTCCTGATTTTCCAGTTCTTTTTTAATCTGCCGAAAATTCTCCTGTTTATTTTTCCAGATAATATCTAAATTCAGTCCTGTGATTTTCATAATCTATGTTAAAAACTTCATTAAAAATACGATTTTCAGATGATTTCGGTTATATATTTGTTGCAGATATTTTTTTTAACAATAACATAAAAGAGTACTTTATGAAGAAATTGGTTTTTATGCTGATGCTTGTTTTTGCAGGAGCAACAGCCAACGCGCAGGCCTGGACGGGAAAAGGAGACCAGAAAATCAATGCCGGTCTGAGCGCCTGGGGATACGGAACCGGAATTACCGGAACTTACGACTATGGACTCAACAGCCTGATCTCGGTAGGGGCAGGCGCCAATGCCTATTTCAGCAATTACAAGAACAATGATGACGATAACCGGATATTCGTATTCGGAAGACTCAATTTCCATTTAAAAGAAGTGCTTCAGCTCCCTGAAAAACTTGACATCTATCCCGGTATGGATATCGGTGTTGTCGGAAGAGATTTCGGACTGGGCGCCCACATCGGAGCAAGATACTTTTTCACCGAACGGATCGGCGTTTTTGCGGAAGTCGGCAACAATGGCAGTCTCGGCGTTTCCATTAATCTGTAAGAAATCATTATATTATATGACAAAGCTTCTCGTTTCGGGAGGCTTTTTTATTTGGCATAGTTTTGAGAATTGTTACCTTTGCAAATTAACATACAAAAGCATTAATGGAAATAGCAATCAAACTGTTTCAATTTATATTGAGCATTTCTATCCTGGTTATCCTTCATGAACTTGGGCACTTCTTACCCGCAAAATGGTTCAAAACCAAAGTTGAAAAATTCTATCTGTTCTTCGATCCATGGTTTTCTCTAGTAAAGAAAAAAATAGGCGAAACCGAATACGGGATCGGGTGGCTTCCTTTCGGAGGTTATGTAAAGATCGCCGGAATGGTAGACGAAAGCATGGATACCGAGCAACTGAAGCAGCCTGCACAGCCTTGGGAATTCAGGGCTAAACCGGCCTGGCAGAGGCTGATCATCATGTTGGGAGGGGTAACGGTAAATTTCTTCTTAGCCTGGTTAATTTACTCTTGTCTTTCTTTTTTCAATGGAGAAACGTATGCAGACCTTAATAAATTCACCAACGGGATCGGGGTAACCGATGCCGGCAAAAAAATGGGCTTCCAAAATGGAGATAAAATTGTAAACATCGATGGCAAGCCCGCTGAAAGACTGGAAAACGCATCGATCAATATTCTTTTAGGTGATGATGTCACCGTCCTTAGAAATGGTAAGGAAGTCACTTTCCCCATCAACAAAGACGGAGTAGCAGATGTATTAAAGCAAAAAGAAGCAAAACTGTACATTGCTCCACGATTCCCTATGATTATCGACTCATTGGCAAGTCCTACAGCGAAAGCTTCCGGTTTAGCTAAAGGCGATCAGGTAATTGCTGTAAATGGGAAGCAGACACCGTTCTTCGATGAAGTAAGCGCCGGTTTACTGGAAAACAAAGGAAAAACCGTAACGATTGATGTGATGAGAAACGGCAAGCCGGAAACTGTTTCGGCACCTGTCGATAAAAACGGGAAATTAGGAGTTTCTATTGACCAAAAGGCTTTGGCTAATGTGGTAACCGATAAAAAATATTCTTTTGGAGAATCTATACCGAGAGGTTTTGAAAGGTCCATTGAAGCGCTTACCATGCAGGTAAAACAGTTTAAAATCATGTTTAACTCCAAAATCCAGGGCTACAAAAACGTGGGCGGACCCATTGCTATCGTAAAAAACATGCCTGTTGACAAGGATTCAGAAGGTAACATTTCTATCAACTGGGTTGCCTTCTGGAGCTTTACCGCAATGTTCTCAGTATGGTTGGCCTTCTTAAATTTAATTCCAATTCCGGGACTTGACGGTGGCCATGTAATCTTCACTTTGTATGAAATTATCGTTGGAAAACCGGTTCCGCAAAAAGTTTTGGAAAACGCGCAGATGATTGGCGTAATCTTCCTTTTGGGACTGATGATCCTTATCTTCGGAAGCGATATTTTCAAGATCTTTGCAGGGAAATTGTAATATTTAAAATTTTTAAAAAAAATATTTGCAGGGTATAAATATTCGTCCTATATTTGCACCACTTAAAACAAAGGACATTCCTCCTTAGCTCAGTTGGTTAGAGCATCTGACTGTTAATCAGAGGGTCGCTGGTTCGAGCCCAGCAGGAGGAGCTAAAAGACTTACAGAAATGTAGGTCTTTTTTTATTTTAAAATACGCCGATCTTTCACGAAAGTTTATTTTTTTTAATTAATTGAAAAATAACTGAATAGCCTCTTACAGCCCTTCAACAAAGGAAAATTATCATTATTTCTAAAATAAAAATTTGTTTGGTATTGAAAATGATATTATATTTGCACCACTAAAACAATAGGAAATTCCTCCTTAGCTCAGTTGGTTAGAGCATCTGACTGTTAATCAGAGGGTCGCTGGTTCGAGCCCAGCAGGAGGAGCGAAAAGACTTACAGCAATGTAGGTCTTTTTTTATGCCTGACAGAGACATTACTTTCGGACACCTTACAACTTCACAAAATATTCATACCACACCTTCCGGCAACCGTGTTATTTCACTACATTTGCAGTTTTGGATTTAAATGTTTGAAAATTTAAATATAATTGAATCCTTTTTACAATAAATCTGCATACTTTTTGTTTATGCAATAGCTTGAAGAACAACAAATGTTAATTAACAACCCACGATATTATCCCCTTTTAATTTTTGTCCTGATATCCAATTTTATATGCGCGCAAAATGCGGCATCCGGAAAGATCGTAGACGCTAAGACCAATAAAGAACTCACAGGTGTTGACATATTCATCAACGATAGCGATAAAGCTGCCCTGACCACAACTTCAGGGAATTTCATGGTTCAGTCCGACAGCATTATTTACAAATTAAAATTTTTAAGAAAAAATTATGCACTGGAAAGTGTTGAAGTAACTCCGGAAAATGCAACAAACATTTTTGTGAAGCTTTCCCAGGAAAAGGTGAGCAATATCCAGGAGGTTGTGATCCACAACGAAAAGCCCAAATACAAAAACAAGAAAGAAAATCCCGCCTATGCGATCATGCAGAAAGTATGGGCAAGAAAAAGAAATAACGGTCTGGATAAATTCGACACCTATACTTACAAGGAGTATGAAAAGATCCAGTTTGATGCCAATAATCTTGACAGCGCTTTCATGAAGAAAAAGATCTTCAATAAGCTTGAATTTATCTTTGACTATAAAGACTCTACCGCCAGCGGCAAAATCGGGCTTCCTGTATTTCTCAACGAAGCCGTTTACGAAAATTACGGAGAAAATAAACCTTCAAAAAGAACCAAAAGACTGCTGGTTGCCCAAAAGACTTCGGGCTTCCAGGACAACCAGATTGTAACGCTCACGGCCAAGAATCTTTACCGGGATATCAATATTTATGACAACACTTTAAACTACTTTGATATCGGCTTTCCAAGTCCTGTCGGAGAAACAGGTTTTAGCACGTATGATTATAATCTGGTTGACACCATATCGATTCGCGGGGAAAAAGCCTTTAAAATCAGATACCAGCCTAAAAGAACGGAGGTTCTGGCCTTCCAGGGATATCTTTATATTGATACGGACAGCTATGCCGTACTGGGAGCAACCTTAAAATCAACCCAGAAAATCAATGTCAATTTCATCAACGGGATTTCTACCGAACTAGAATACGATAATCCCGATGAGAATACTTTTTTACCCCGAAAGTTCGTTACGGAAATTGAAATGACTCCCTTCTCGAAAAAGAAAACAGCCAAAAGCATCATTGCCAAGCGCTCTGTCGATTATTCGGATTACGAATTCAATAAACCCCTTGAGGACAAGGTTTTCAAACGGACAGAAGCGGAATACGAGGACAGCTTTGTCGAAAAAGACGATGCATACTGGGTAAAAGCAAGACCGGATTCTTTATCGAAAAGCGAACAGGGAATCTACGAAATGCTTGATAAACTCCAGCAGACACCTAAGTTCAACAGAATCGTTAAGTTGTACGAAACGCTGGGTTCAGGTTATTATAATGTGAAAAAATTAGGCATCGATATCGGTCCGATATTCTCTGTTTATGGTAAAAATGAGGTAGAGGGGGATCGGATAAGATTAGGCGCAAGAACTTATTTTACAAGAAACGACCCTTGGAGGGTACAGTTTTATACGGCTTATGGCTTCAAGGATGAGCAGGTAAAATACGGTGCTGAAGCAAGGTTTATGTTTAACCGGGTAAACAGGTTTACCGTGGGTGCCGGAACCAGGAGAGACATTTTACAGCTTGGGGTACAATTGACCAATGACGACGGCATTATGGCCAGGACCTTTGCCTCATCCACCATTTTTGCAAGAGGTGAAAACGCTTCCCTAAGTTCTCTTAATCAAACCAATGTCTTTACCTCCATCGAACCCTGGAAAAACTTCCAGATCAGGCTGGATGGAACGATGCAGAGCATCAAGTCGGCCAACCCTGATGGGTTCAATTTAATGTATTATAAAGACGGCGCATTAAGAAAAACAACGAATGATTCACACTTCACGTTAAGTTTAATTGCAAGACCTGGCGCAAAGTTCTCCCAAACCGGAATCGACCGCTATGAGCACGGAACATTGGCCCCGACGATCGTTTTGAAATATACTAGAGGGGTTAAAGGGCTTTTCGGATCAGATTTTAATTACAATAAGCTGCAGTTTCTATTTTATAAACCTGTTTTAATCGGAAGCTGGGGGAAAATGCTCGTGAATTTTGAAGCAGGGAAAAACTTTGACACGGTGCCTCTGGCCTTACAGAACGTAATTCCGGGAAACCAGTCGTACAGTCTTGCCCAAAATACCTTTGCCCAGCTGAATTATTACGAATTTGTTGCCGATACCTATACGACGCTTCATCTGGAGCATCATTTTAACGGTAAAATACTTTCTTTCATTCCACTTATCAAGAAATTAAAATTGAGAGAAATTGCCTTCATCCGCGGGGCTTACGGAACATTGAGCAATGCTTCCAAGGCCATTAATGTGGAAGGATTTAAATACTCTGCCCCTAGCGACCACATTTATTACGAATATGGATTCGGGATCGAAAATATCGGTTTTGGAAATTTAAGGATTTTCAGGGTAGACTTCAACTGGCGGGGGAATTATCTGGACCGCCCCAATATTTCGACATTCGGGATCAAAGCAGGATTCCAGGTTGGCTTTTAAAAAGTAAAATCTCCTTCGTAAAGGAGATTGTTTTATTAGGATTCTGAAGGGTAATTTTTACAACCGTTGCAATGCGCAACAATGTAAACGATATTGCAAGGTGGTCTTTCGCCTTCAGGTATACTGCAATAGATATCGCATGGCAGACATTCTTTTACCGGAGCAGCACCTCCCATAACCTCTTTAAGATCTTCTCTTTTGATTTTCTTTAAATTGTTCATGATAATGATTTAAAATTAATTTAAGTTCAAATTAAATTGAGAAACCTAGCAAGAGCAAGGAGCATCAATTACAGCATTAAGACAATGGGCTTTTTGCCATTCGGTCCATGTACACCATTGTGAACACCAGGATGCAAGCCCCGGGCAAACTTCTCCGCCAGCTATTGTTTTAAGCTGCTTCTTTGTTAATTTTCTTAGATTTTTCATATTGGATTTTGTTTAATTTGTTGCCTACTCTATATGCTTTTCGGCTTTCGCAATTTTAGTAACTTCGTGGTTATCAAATATAAAAAATATTTCCCTGTAAAATGAAAAGATGCTGAAAAAAATTAAACTTTCCGGATAAAGACAAAAAAAACCTCAGCGGCTGCTGAGGTTTGTCATTTTATGAAACGCTTAAATTATGCGTTTGCTTCTACAGATACGAAAGATCTGTTATTTGCTTTCTTAGTGAAAACTACTTTACCGTCTACTAAAGCGAACAAAGTGTGATCCTTACCGATTCCCACGTTTGCACCCGGGTGGTGTTGAGTACCTCTTTGTCTAACAATAATATTACCAGCAATAGCTTCCTGACCTCCGAAAATCTTTACCCCTAATCTTTTAGAGTGAGATTCTCTACCGTTTTTGGAACTACCAACTCCTTTCTTATGTGCCATTTTATTTTAAGGTTTTTTGGTTTTACAATTATTCTGCGCTTTCAGCAGCTTCAGCATCAGCCTTTTTTGTCGTTTTCTTAGCAGGTTTTTCTGCTTTCTTAGCTCCTTCAAATCCTGTAATACCAGTGATCTGAATCTGAGTTAATGATTGTCTGTGACCGTTTTTCACTTTGTAACCTTTTCTTCTTTTCTTTTTGAAAACGATTACTTTATCAGCTTTTACGTGGTCTAGGATCTCTGCTTCTACAGTGATTCCGCTTACAGCTGGGGCGCCTACAGTGATTGCTCCGTTTACAGTAAGAAGTACTTTATCAAAAGATACTTTCCCTCCTTTGTCTCCTGACAAACGGTTTACAAACAACTTCTGGTCTTGCTCAACTTTGTATTGAAGCCCTGCTATTTCTACAATTGCAAACATTGTTTATAAAATTTTTAGTTATTTCGAGGTGCAAATATAAGAATTATTTTCTAATCTTCTCAAATTCAACCCAATCTTTTTTTACATAAAATTTTAACTATGTTTCGAATAATTTATCACAATAAAGTGATAACATTTTCCGTTAAAAGTAATAACTTCGTTTATACCGAAAAATATTTTATATGAAAAGAAACTTTAATTTCCGCATCCTTGCGGGAGCATTTGCCGCTCTACTTTTATCTGCATGTAATGACGATTCTATGGAAACTCCTGTAGCCGCTGAACAACAGACACAAAGCCAGAAAATCGATCAGCCCAACGATCTTGAAAAGGTTTGTTATTACGTAGACCAGTACTGGAGTTCTTCATCTGTTTTACTGACATCATTACAGAATTCCACAGACACCAATTTTATGAACTCCCAGATGACAAAAATTGCCAGCATGTGGGGAAGAAGCAATCCGACACTAAGATTTGTCAATGATCCGTCGAATTATAATTCTACGTATAATGCGATTTCCTATTCGACAGGGAAAATTTATTACGGATATGCTATCTATTACGATGCAAAATCGAAAGGGGGAGACATCGTCAATGCCATGATCCTGGCTCACGAATATGGTCACCAGCTGCAATATATATTCGGACTTCCTTCCGTGAGCGAATCGACGGCAAGGCCTAATGAACTGGAAGCAGACGGTTTTGCAGGGTATTATCTAAGAAGACCGAACGGCTACAACCAGACCAGCTTTGCACAGATCGCCGCAGCCTACGAGTTTGCACAGAGCATCGGAGATTACCAGACCAGCAGCCCGGGGCACCACGGAACGCCCCCGCAACGAAGGTCTGCCGTACGTCTCGGATTCCTTTTGGGACAATATGATCTTACCGCATCTGCTTTCGATTACAACTTCTTTTATTATTATCAGGGTGTTTTAAACGGAACTTATAAAACCGCAAAAAACTCCCAGTATCCGGAGCTTGATGCCTACATGAGTCAATATCTTGATGAGCTTAAGAAAATCCAAACCGGAGAGATTTCAGCAGAAGAATTTAAAAATTTACAATAACATTCATTTTCGATATATCTTTCGTGGAGGCAGGACTATTTCTGCCTCTTTTTCTTTCTGAAAATATTCATAAAGTTTATTTATTTTTGACGGATTATCCGTACACAATGAAAAGAGATCTCTACATTGATTTTGCAAAAGGGCTTGCAACATTATCTATTATATTTATCCACACCGCATTCTGGTCGGGGCAGTTTTATATTCCGGCTGAAGTGAGGGTATTTTCCTTAGTGTTTGATGTGGCACTATTTTATGCCCTAAGCGGAATCACTTCAGGTTCAAATTTTGAAAAAACATTTTACCGGTTGCTGAAGCTTCAGATCACGTATATGATTTTCGTAACCTTCCTGTTTTTTACGGATTATTTTTTTAAAGTCTTTGGATTGAACTTCTTTTCCTTAGAATGGTTAAAAAGTTTTTATTCCACATTCGGTTCAAAGTATACGATAACCGATATTTCCGTGGTTCCGCAGTGGGAAAATCTCGGCAACTGGTATCTTCACCAATACACCAACGCCGACACGTTCCCGGTAGTCATGGGAAGCTTCTGGTACCTGAAAGTATATTTTATTCTTACCGTCTTTGGCGTTCTGATCCTGAGATTCTTTCCAAAGCATGTAAACTGGTTTATTGCACTGTGCATTGTTCTGACCTTAATCTTTAATATATTCCCTGAAATATATCCCAACGGACAGGTCGGATATGTCGCCTTCTACCTCGCCGTTTTCCTCATTGGAAACAGAATGAAGAATAAAAAAATACCGGCTAAAATAATTCCGGTGCTTTATGGCCTGGTGGCAGCGGCTTTACTATGGATGTTCTGGTATTATGGCAGTGAAATATTTTACAAGATCAACAGGAACAAATTTCCTCCGAAGATCCCTTACATCATATGGGCATTATTCTCTCTGGTAACGCTGTTTGTATTTTATAACAGATTAAAAATCTCTTCAGAGAGTTTTGTAACACATATTGGCAGGAATGCCATATTCTTCTATTTCGCGCAGGGAATAAGCTCTTCGCTTGTTTATTTTCTGGTGGTTCCGCTAAAAGAAAATATGCCGTGGTGGGTGCTGATGATCGTGATTTATCTGATCAATATTGTCCTCGCATTCGGAATTGCTGCGGTCTTAAAGAAAGTGGATGGTTTGGGCTGGAAAGTTCTTGAGATGTTAAGAAAAAAAACTGCTACCAGGTAGCAGTTTTTTATGTTTTGTTAGTCTCTTCTTCCGCTTCTTGCGATCAATGCTATAATGATGATGAGAACAACGGCGCCGCCGATAATGTACATGGGATTAGCGTACCACTCTGTTGTGGTAGTCGTACTGTTTTCTGTAGTTACTACTCCTCCGGCAGTATCTTGTGCAAACGAATAAAAAGACATGAATACTGAAAATGCAAATGCAAGCATAGCACTCATTTTACTTTTAATAGCTGTAATGGTTTCCATAATGTTTATATTTTTTAATTGGTTTTAAAACAATAACAAAAAAAGTACCATGAAGTTTACACATTTTACAAAAAAGATGAATTTAAATGAAAATATTCAGGCAAAATAAAACTTCTGACATATCACAAAATATTTTAATTTTACACAAAATTTGAAACATGTTTAAGTTGAAACTTCCTACCGATCCCAGGTGGGCAAATATTGCGGAAGGAAACATCGAAGAAATTTTAACGGATCATGCGTGGTGTGAACAGAAAGCGGCAACCAATGCCATCGGACTGATCACCATGCTCCCTGAATATCCTGAAATCGTAACCGAACTTCTTGCCATTGCACAGGAAGAGCTTGAACATTTCGGACAGGTTCATGAGATTATCAAAAAAAGAGGCTACACATTCGGGCGGACCCGAAAAGACGATTATGTAAACGAACTGGTCAACTTCATCCAGAAAGGAGGCAACAGAGATGATTTGATTGTTGACAAAATGCTTTTTGCCGCCATGATCGAAGCCAGGAGCTGTGAGCGCTTTAAAGTGCTTACCGAAAATATAAAGGATGAAGAACTTAAAACTTTCTACAGAGAATTAATGATTTCCGAAGCTAATCATTACACAACGTTCATCGGTTTTGCAAGACAACTGGGAGAAGAGGAGAAAGTAAATAAACGCTGGGAAGAATGGCTGGAATATGAAGCCAAAGTTATCCAGTCTTACGGAAAAGGAGAAACCATCCACGGATAAACTAGATTTTAAGTTGAAAAAGCTGACGTTTGAAAATATGGCCAATTTTTTCCTGAAAAACTTCTTTCAGGGACTTGTCATTATCGGGCCCATCGGCCTTACCATGTTCGTGATCTGGTACGTCGTGAGCTCCATCGATAATATTATTCCTTCGGTGGCAAAAGAGATTCCCGGGCTGGTTTTTATTTCAACAATTCTGTTTACAGCCATTCTGGGATATCTCGGTAATAAATTTGTGGTCGGAAGATTCTTTTTCGATGCGATGGACCGTCTTCTTGAAAAAACACCTGGAGTAAAACATATCTATACGCCCACCAAAGACGTGATGTCTTCATTTGTGGGAGATAAGAAAAAATTCAATGATCCCGTATGGGTAAAAACCAACGAAAATCCTGAAATATGGAGAATCGGATTTTTAACCCAAAAAGAAATGGCCGACGTGGAAAAACACAATTACGTGGCCGTGTATCTGCCTCATTCTTATGCTATTTCAGGATGGGTAATTGTTACGGAAGAAAAAAACATCAAACCGGTAGTGGGCATGACAGCAGCTTCTGCAATGAAATTTGCAGTGAGTGGCGGCGTGGCAGGATTCCACTCGGATGACAATATATTTAAAGCACCTGAATAGTTAGGTTTTTAAATATCTTTTGATGAATTTGAATTTATTTCAAATAAAATTTTTCTTGACAAAACAATCTAATACATACTATCATGAATTTACCGTACGCGGAGCCTTTCCGCATTAAAATGATTGAGGAAATCCGTCAGTCGACAAGAGAAGAAAGAGAGCAATGGCTTAAAGAAGCAAACTATAATTTATTCAACCTAAAATCTTCACAGGTTTTCATCGACCTTCTTACCGATTCCGGGACAGGAGCGATGTCCGACAGACAGTGGGGCGCCCTGATGACGGGTGATGAAAGCTACGCCGGATCAAGATCTTTTGAACAGCTTCACCAGACCGTACAGAATATTACGGGCTTTAAATACCTTTTGCCTACTCACCAGGGAAGAGCCGCAGAAAATGTACTTTTTTCCGTTTTGGTGAAAGAAGGTGACGTAATTCCCGGAAACTCTCATTTCGACACCACGAAAGGACATATCGAGTTCAGAAAAGCTCACGCAATCGACTGTACGATCGACGAAGCTTTTGACATCAATGATCTTCATCCTTTCAAAGGAAATATTAACCTTGAAAAGCTTGAGGAAGTTTATAAAAGCCATCCCCAGGAGAAAATACCATTCTGCCTGATTACGATCACCTGTAATTCTTCCGGAGGTCAGCCTGTATCCCTGGAAAACATGAAAGCCGTAAAAGAGCTTTCCGATAAATATGGAGTTCCTGTATTTTTCGATTCCGCAAGGTTTGCAGAAAATGCCTATTTCATTAAAAAAAGAGAAGCCGGGCAGGCAGACAGAACCATCAAAGAAATCTGTAAAGAAATTTTCTCTTACGGAGACGGGATGACCATGAGCTCTAAGAAGGACGGACTGGTAAATATCGGAGGATTTATTGCTTTAAACAGTGAAGAAGTATTCAGAAAAGCATCCAACTTCACCATTATTTACGAAGGATTCATTACCTATGGCGGAATGGCCGGAAGAGATATGGCCGCTTTGGCGGTAGGTCTTGACGAAGCCACAGAATTTGCCTATCTCGAAAGCAGAATCTCACAGGTTGAATATCTTGGAAACAAACTCATCGAATACGGGATCCCCGTTCAGAAACCCATTGGCGGACACGCTGTTTTCATTGATTCCCTGAACTTCCTGCCGAAAGTTGACCGCTCGGAATATCCTGCACAGACTTTAGGACTTGAAATTTACAAAGAAGCAGGTATCAGAACCGTGGAAATCGGAACGTTACTGGCCGACAGAGACCCTGAGACGAGACAAAACCGCTATCCGAAGCTCGAACTGGTACGTCTTGCCATCCCGAGAAGAACCTACACCAATAACCACATGGATTATATTGCTGCTGCGATCAAAAATGTTTATGAAAGACGTGATGAAATTGCAAAAGGCTATAAGATCACCTGGGAACCCGAATTGTTGAGACACTTCACCGTTCAGTTGGAAGAAGCTTAAAAATAAAGCGAATCGGCCTCAAACTTTGTTCGAGGCCGATTCATTATATAAAAGACTACGTAAGATTATTTTTTATAAATTTTATACAGTTTTCCGCTGTCCGTAACCGCATACAAATTTCCGTCGCTGCCGTTCAGCACATCGCGGAATCTTTCATTCTCTTCAGCCAGAAGCCTTTCTTCGCCCACGACCTTATTATCTTTCATCACAATACGGTTGATGTGTTCACCGCTAAGGCAGCCTATCATCAGATTTCCTTTCCATTCATCGATATTTCCGGTGTAGAAGGCAACGCCGCTCGGGGAAATCACAGGATCCCAATAGTACACAGGCTGTTCTGTTCCTGCTTTCTGCGTTGTGCCGTTATTTATTTTTTCTCCTGAATATTCAATTCCATAGGTAACATCGCCCCAGCCATAATTCTTTCCGGCTTTAATTAAATTGATTTCATCTCCGCCTCTAGGGCCCATTTCCACATCCCAAAGGTTGCCATTCGGATCGATCGCCATTCCCTGCGGGTTTCGGATACCATAAGCATAAATTTCAGGCTTAAATCCTGCTTTACCGATGAACGGGTTTCCGGGTGCCGGTTTACCGTCTTTGGTGATTTTTAAGATTTTACCTAAATAATTATCGGTTCTCTGGGCATAGACTCTTGTTTTCTTATCCGATCTTTCTCCGGTGCTTACAAATAAATTGCCGTCTTTATCAAAAGCAAGCCTGCTGCCGTAATGTTTGTCACCATTGTACGTGGGAGTTGCCCGGAAAATAACTTTTACGTCTGAAATATTTTTTAAATCCTGAGACAGCTTACCTTTGGCAACAGCCGTATGATTTCCTTTTTCATAAGGTTCTGAAAAACTGAAATAAATGATACTGTTCGTTGCGAAATCAGGATCCAGCGCTACATCAAGCATACCGCCCTGGCCTCTGTCATCAACTTTTGGAAAACCTTCAATTTTTGAGATCTGCTTTCCGTCTGTAGAAACCACATTCATGTACCCTCTTTTATCGGTAATCAGAAATCTTCCGTCAGGCAGGTTGATCATTCCCCAAGGTTTGCCCAGATCGCTGCTCATCATTTCAAATGCATAAGGTGTTGAAGTTTTCACGGCCTTAATTCTCGTCTGCCCTGCAAAAGCAGGCTTATATTCCGGGGAGTTGGGAGCTTTTGTCTCAACGCTGCCGTCATTTCCGACTTGCTGTGCATTGACTTTACTTTCTTTACACGATGTAAAAATCAGAAATAAGCCAACCACTGAAATGTAAAATTTATTGATTTTCATATTATTATAGTAAATGATTTCGCTGATGAATGGAAAAATAATGCCATAAAATTTGCAAATTCAAATTTTTATTCTACATTTGTAGAAACAAGTATCAAGCCGTAGAATATGAAAGAAACAAAACTGACCGATTCTGAAAAAGATGTCATGGAAATACTTTGGGAGAAGGAAAAAGCCTTTATGAAAGATATCCTGGAATCTTTTCCCGAGCCAAAACCTGCAACGACCACGATTGCCACGCTTCTCAAGAGAATGCAGAATAAGAACTTTGTTGGCTATACAGTGTATGGAAATTCCCGCGAATACTTTCCGAAGATCGCCAAAGGGGAATATTTCAAGGAAGAAATGTCTTCTATGATTGACCGTTTTTTTAATAACTCTGTGACTCAGTTTGCCTCATTTTTTACTTCAAATGCAAAACTGTCTCAAAAAGAACTGAAAGAACTCCGGGAAATGATTGACCAACAAATCAGCGAAAAATGATCTTCATTTTAAAAATAATATTTTGTTCTTCATTACTGATCGCTCTGTATTTTGTATTCCTGGAGAAAGAAAAAATGTACCGGTTTAACAGGTTTTATTTAATTTTTTCAGTCATTTTCTCTTACACTGTCCCTTTTATCTCTGTCACAAAAGAAGATGTGAAGCCGGCCGGCAGATTGCAGACAACCCTTGAGGCAACAACAAAAGTTTTAGATCTTACTCCGCATCAGGAGCAATTTAACTGGACCAAACTTGTTTGGATATTGTATGGAATCGTCACCATGGTTTTAACCATAAAAACAGTTTATTCCATCATAAAAATTAAAAATATAAAAGGTCAGAAAATATGGTATGAAAATAATAAAGTAGTACTGACAAACGAGAATATTCCTGCTTTCAGCTTCTGGAAAACCATTTACCTCGGAAAAAACTGCCTGATCAACAACCAAATCGATCCCCGGATCTTCCTTCACGAAAAAAGCCATATCGACCAAAAACACAGCATTGATCTTTTATTTATTGAAGTTGTGAAAGTTTTCACATGGTTTAACCCTTCGCTTTATTTATACAAAAAAGCCATCGTTAACAACCATGAATTTCTGGCAGATGAAGCCGTATTGAAGAAAAATTTTAACGTAAAAGAGTATCAGCATCTTATTCTTGACGAAATTATTTCAACTAAAAACTATAGCCTTATCCATACATTCAATTTTAATAACACCAAAAAACGATTTATTATGATGAACACCAAAAAGTCTAAAATGACAAACCTCAAAAAAGTAATCAGCATTCCTGTTTTGCTTCTTGCTTTCGGATTATTTGTACAAAAAACATACGCCGGTAACAAAGAGGATCAAACCCGTACAACTGGTAAAATGCCACTAAAACTTTCTGAAAGCAAACTGAAAAATCCTGTGGAAAAACAAAATGACTCTCCTGCTAAAGAGGCTTCAACATTCAAAGAAAAAGCAGATATTCCTGTAAATACTTCCGTAGAGAAAGATACGATCAGGCCCGAAAATAAAACCGATACCGACTCTCAAACAACGACTGTCGCAGAATATCCGGGAGGTGTGAACGAGCTTAGAAATAAAGTAGTTAATTTATTTGACGGATCTAAACTGAAATCTGTAAAAGATCAAAAGATAGTGAGAACTGAAATCAACTATACCGTTGATGAAAACGGAAAGGTCATCGACGTTACCGCTAACGGCAATGATGAAGTTTTCACGACTGAAGCTGTTTCCGCATTTAAGAAAGCCAATGAAAATATTGTCTGGAAGCCCGCAGAAAAAGATGGGCAGCCCGTCCGATACCACATGAAAATGCCGCTGACAATGTCTTTTCAATAATAATTAAACACCCCTCGCGGGTGTTTTTTTTATTGTAAATACTTTAGAATTCTTCTATGGCTATAATTTCTGCTGAGGGGTCTAAACCATTTCAGTGTCAAATATTTCTTTCGTACTTTTGTATGTAAGATCACAATTTTCTATGCAATTTAAACTTCAATCAGAATATAAACCCACCGGTGACCAGCCGCAAGCCATTGAAAAGCTTACGGAAGGGATAAATATCGGTGAAAAATACCAGACTTTACTGGGCGTCACCGGGTCCGGTAAAACTTTTACGGTAGCCAATGTCGTACAGAATGTGCAGAAGCCTACCCTTGTACTGGCACACAATAAAACACTGGCGGCCCAGCTATTTATGGAATTCAAAGAATTCTTCCCTGAAAATGCCGTTGAATATTTTGTAAGCTACTACGATTATTACCAGCCGGAAGCGTATATCGCAACAACCGGGACTTATATCGAGAAAGACCTCAGCATTAACGAAGAGGTTGAAAAGCTGAGACTTTCAGCCACCGCTAGCCTACTTTCAGGAAGACGGGATGTACTGATCGTAGCATCCGTATCCTGCATCTATGGTATCGGAAACCCTTCAGAATTTCATAAATCCCTGATCTCTATTGCTATCGGAGAAAAGGTAACCCGTACGGCCTTATTACACTCTTTGGTTAACGCCTTATATTCCAGAACATTAAATGAATTCCAGCGAGGAACGTTCAGGGTAAAAGGAGATGTTATTGATGTATTTCCTGCCTATGCAGATAATGGCGTAAGAATTCAGTTTTTCGGAGACGAAATTGAGAAAATCCAGAGCTTTGATCCTGTTTCCGGGAACGTAACGTCCAATTTTGAGCAGATTCAGATCTATCCGGCCAATCTTTTCGTTACCTCTAAAGAAACTCTGAATGGTGCCATCAGGAATATTCAGGATGATCTCGTAAAGCAGGTCGATTTTTTTAATACGGTCGAAAAACCCCTGGAAGCCAAGAGACTGCAGGAAAGGACTGAACTTGACCTTGAGATGATTAAAGAACTCGGGTATTGCTCCGGAATCGAGAACTATTCGAGATATCTGGATGGAAGACTGCCGGGAACAAGACCTTTCTGCCTTCTTGATTATTTTCCAAAAGATTATTTAATGGTCATCGACGAAAGCCACGTTACCGTTCCTCAGGTTCACGCAATGTACGGCGGCGACCGCAGCAGAAAAGAATCCCTGGTGGAATACGGCTTCAGGCTTCCCGCCGCGATGGACAACAGGCCTTTAAAATTTGAAGAATTCGAAGCCATTCAGAATCAGGTTATTTACGTTTCGGCAACACCTGCAGATTATGAGCTGGAAAAGACGGGAGGCGCTTACATTGAGCAACTTATACGCCCTACCGGCCTTCTGGATCCTATTATCGAAATAAGACCGACCATTAACCAGATTGATGATTTAATGGAAGAAATTCAAAAAAGAGCTGATCTCGACGAAAGAGTTCTCGTAACGACGCTGACGAAAAAAATGGCTGAAGAGCTCACCAAATATTTCACCAAATTCGGGATCAGAACGCGGTATATCCATTCTGATGTGGAGACGCTTGAACGCATTCAGATTATGCAGGACCTGAGAGTCGGGCTTTTTGATGTTCTAATCGGTGTTAACTTATTGCGGGAAGGGCTTGATTTACCGGAAGTTTCCCTGGTAGCCATCCTGGATGCCGATAAAGAAGGAATGCTCCGAAGCCGCCGTTCCATGATCCAGACCGTGGGACGTGCCGCAAGGAACCTTAACGGCAGAGCCATCATGTATGCCGATAAAATCACCAAATCAATGCAGGCGACACTCGACGAAACCGAATATCGTAGGGCAAAGCAAATGCAGTACAACGAAGAGCACGGCAAGGTGCCTGTGGCCCTGAACAAAAAAATTTCCGAAAGCCTGGTCGGAAGAACGAAAGATTTCCCGGACGAAAAATATACCCAGAAAGAGATTCTCCAGAAAGTTGCAGAAGCCAAAGCAAGCTACACGAGCGAAGATATCGAAAAGGTAATCGTACAAAAGCGAAAGGAAATGGAATCTGCCGCTAAAAACCTTGATTTTATAAAAGCAGCAAAACTGAGAGACGAAATTGAAGCTTTAAAGGCATAAAAATAACTCGGCGGCACCTTTGGTTCTGTCGTTAAAAATCGTAATGCGCCTATTCATCGTGCATTGCGATTTTTTTTGTTTGGAAAAATTCCAACCAAATATCAACATTCAAATTTAAAACCCTTTCTAAAGAACTCTACGGCAAAGATACAAATACTATGCCCGATACGACAAAAATATTCATATAGTCTAAAAATGTTCAAAAAAAATGTTGAGGTTTTTACACCGCCTGAAAACTTTTGACCAACTTTCAACAGGTGGGGGTATGGCAAAAACTTGCCCTATGGTGGGGTGCTTTTGTTTAGATACCTCTTTATTGGAGATATATTAAGTATATTAGAAAAAAAATAAAATGACAGAAAACACATCACACAACAAAGTTTTATTCAGGTATTTAGGAGGATTAGATGAAAAGGATTTAAAATTCATCGAAGAACAATTTAACAATTTAGATATTGATTTTAAGCATATTAGTCATAACGGACAAATTACAAATTCACTTACAGACTTTTCGCTTGAAGCATTTTATGCCCTGTCAATATCTTCATCGTTTTTGCGAGAGACAATTCAACATATTGGAAAAGATGTAGTATGGGAATCATTAAAAGCAATTTTCATCTATACACGTAATAAACTTAAAAATCAGGAATACAGCCAAATTACGAAAGATGATGTAGTAAAGAAGCCTATTAAATTTGGTATAAATGCCATCTTAGACGAGAATACAAGTTACAATTTTGAGCTGAGCGGAGAATTAAGTGATGAAATTATTGATAAATCGCTTGATAAGATGTTAGAGTTTTTGAAGGAACAAAAACTGAATGAAAAATATGAACATACATCTTATGTTCGATTTTCTTCAAAAAATGAAGAATGGGAAACTGAGTCATTACAGGAATATATTTTGAAGAAGACTAAGAAATAATTTTAATTACTTAATGAGGTATCGGATTTTTTCATCATTTTTGCAATTCGTGAAATTAAAACGGTTTAATTATTGATATAGAAAAATTTATCTAAAAAGCTATCAGGCTATTTTAGAAGACATCAACGAAAAAATAAGTGTTAAACTTATGTGCTTTGCTAGTAAGAAATTTGGCGATTTTGAGGCAAACTGAAGCAGATTAAGTAACACCCACCGATGGCGTCGGCGTTCTGCTTTGTGTTTGTCGGGTTACGCCAAATACATTTACTACCAAAGCGTGAATTAGCTCACGCTTATTTTTTTGCTTAAAAATCAAGCATAAAAAATTAATAGAAATGGGTATTTTATTTTCCACAGACACCGTAAGAAGCCTTAATAAATGGCAAAAATTATCAATTCCTTTCTTCTTTTTCTAATTTGCAGTATTCAATGCACAATATTCAGTAAAAACCTCTGAAAAAGACGGTTACATAGACCTTATAAAAGGGCAAAGAACCTATGAAAAATACTTTGAACTTGATTACGATACAGGTAAGGTATTCAACGAACACGAATCGGATTGCGAAATCTATGTCAATTTCATAAGAAGGTATAGCAATGATACTGTCGGTGACGGTATGATAACTTACTACTATGGCAGTCGTTCAGTAAAACTACCTTTTGACCAAGTTATATTCAAGAATAACACATTTCATTTCTTCTACAATGAAATCTTATTTGCATACTATTACGCAGACTACAAAACATTTGTACTTGTCGACAAAACCAAAAGAGTCTACAAAACATACAAAGATTTAGATTAAACAATTTTAAAATATTTCAACATGAAAAAATTAATTTTTACTTTAATGTTCGCATTACCAACATTTTATTTCGCACAGGAAGAAAAACCGAAAGAATCACCAACTGCTAAAGAGTGTGATTTACCAAAAGATTTCAAAGAACCAATCAAAAATAACAGATTAAAGAAATTTGTTGCTATTGATAACGGAGTTGATGAAAAAGAGGTAATCATAATCAGAGCGCAAAATGGTTTTGGAAGTGGTATTTATACAGCCTGTGTTAAGGGGTAACCAATCCAATATCAAAAAATGGGTACAGTTTTTATGCGCGAGGGGAAAAATCCTTTTAATAACGCAAAATGATATTGCAGTTTCAAAGAGGTTGCATACCACCATTTGAATACAAACAGTACAGCGTTTGGGATGATATATCACTTATTTTAATACTGTCCGCATATCTCATTTTGTATGTCGGAAGCGCATATTACATCCTGAAAGTATTGAAATTTATAATCAATGAACTGAAAAAGTATTTCAAGAAAGAAAAATGCTAAATACTTCAAAACCTGTCGAATAATTTCGGTAGGTTTTGTTTAATTATTAGACGCTAAACTAATTACAATTGAAAGATTAAAATTTAAAAGAACATAATTATTAAAATTTTCTAAACTAAATCTTAAATTTTAAGAAAAAAATAACAACTTGAATAGGAAAAAAATTGTAAAATTGTATATAATAGTTTAGATTTTACCAATAAGCTATTCATGAACACACAAAATAATGATGAATACACAAACAATAATCCTCAAAGATAATACCCCAAAAATCAATTTCGGGAGTCTGAAATCTCGAAAATATGCAGTATCGGTAAAATATTTTGACGGCGCAAATGTAACAGTCTCCAAAAGAGTTGATTACACAGCGGAGGTTTTTATCACTCCCAATCAAGGTTCATATTCATTAGATATTTTAAAGGAAAACATATGGTTTGACGGTCACGAACCTGATTTAATCAATGAAATGATGGCAGATGAACTGATAAAAACAATTTATCCTGTTCAGGCAAAAGTTGATGAAAAAGGTACATTTTTAGGAATAACTAATTTCAGCCATATTGTAAACAGTCGTTGGCACAGAAACAAATTTAAAGCTACCGAAAAATATAACACTAAAATCGTACAGTCTTTTTATGATGCTTTTGAAAGAAACCTTGAAAACAAAAGTGTTTTTGAAAAAGGTTTGCAGTATGACTGGTTTTGGAATTTGTTTTTTCATCCCAGATATATTGATTACGGCAATGAACATTCCGTAAAAACGGATTTATATCTGGCTATTGTTCCTTACGAATACCCGATACAATTCACAGGAAAACAAAAAATAAATACTGAAATTACAGAATATTATTCGGTAGAAATTCATTTCAAATCCGATGAAATGAAAGCCCATCTTTATTTTATTCCAAATAATAATAAAAGTAATATCAATTCAGAAACCCCTGTTTATATGAGATTGAATGTATATTATGACTTGGATGTATATTATCTTTTCCCGATGCACATAAGAGCTTATTTTGAAGTGTATTCAAAAGATGCAGAAGGCAAAGAAACACCGATAAAACGAATTGAATTTACCCAATATCAGGAAGAAACGGAGAAAAATAAAACAACCCCTCCAGAACAGAGAAGTCGATTTTCAGTATATGATGGAGAAGAAGATGAGGATAAGGAAATTTATAAAACCTATGAAGGAAAAAATTACACTTTTCTTGAGTGGAAAAAGTTTGAAGATGAGCAATACAAAATCTACAAAGAAAAAAAATCAAAAAGAGGATTTTGGGATTTTCTCGGATAATATGTAAGAAAATTAATAACCTAAAAACAAACACAAAATACGATGGCACTAAAAGAAATGCTCGTACAGGGAGCAACTTGCAAATGCAATTTCGGTACTACACCCGACAAATTGAAAGTTCTTACCCAAAGTAAATATTACTTGAACGACCACGAAGGTAAAAGTAAACTAGCTGCAACTCATAAAGATATTGGAGCAACGTTTGAAAAGAATACATTCGGTTCATGCAAAAAAATGAATAATAATCCCTGCACAGCCACAGTCACAGCGTGGAGCGGATATTATGAAAAAGTATTGTATGACCCACCTAAAGGCTATGTTCTAACCGAAGACAGTAAGGCAACCTGCCCTATTGGAGGGACAGATTGTATCAGTATCGTAAAATCAGGACAAACGGCAGAACCTACAAAACAAAATTTTAAAAATGCTGATGAAGAGTTACTTTCGCATGTTTTGCCTGTCATTAATATGAAGAATTTTGAAAAAGGTAACGGAAATAAAAGTATCTTTTAATGGGGACATCGGGAATACAAAAAGGACTAATTAAAAATACTACTGGTAATATTAAAAATTATCAAAATAGTGTCATAGTCGAATTAAAACAATATTCAGCATCTTTTACTGCATACATTGATGAAACTTGTATAGGCAGAAATACAGCCAATCCTAAGACAACTATTGAAAAAGTAAAGTGGTTTTTAATCCGAGAACATGTTTGGCAAAATTTCAAAGCATTATATCCAAAATTGACTCATCAGGAGTTTTTCGAGAGATTAAAACAGGAATATTCGGATTTTAGAATTATTGAGGGAAATAATTCGGTTATTACTTCTGAGATGATTACAAAAGGTAGTGAAGATGGCGAATTAGGAGCTATTTACTTACTGATGCCTTACAGCGTTTATCCTGAATATGAAGGAGTAGCAAATATCAGGACAGTTATTTTAGGAACACCGAGAATTTTATATTGCCATTTTAAGTTTCCAAAAGGAGGGTATATTCCATTAGAGAATTCTGATAAAAAAGCAGCTTATGGACAGACTGTAGATGTAGAAATTTACACCCATCTTTTACCCGACTGGAGAAATAATGCTGAAAAGTTTGATTTTGAAGTAGAGCTTATCAATAAAGGCAAAGCTGTTGCAAAATCAAAAACAATCGAAATTAGAAATTTGGGTAATTTTTCTTACAACGGGAGAAGTAAAATACAATTTCTTATTGAACCTGAATGGCAGAAAGACCATAGAGACAAAAAGGGAAATGAAGAATATTATTTAAAATTAAAATGGAAATTAGGCTCTTTTCATATTGCGAAGATTTCGGAGGATGATGAACCCTATCCTATGGAATACGAATCTGAAAAAGCTAAAGTGGATTGGATGAGGATGGAAAAAGGAAAGTGGGTTTATGATACTTCCCGAATGCTGCTCGTTCCTTATGACACTCTTGCTGATATGATGAGTAGGTTTGAGATAGAAAAAACCAATATGATACAGTATATTGGAGATATTCGTTATACTCAAAAAGAACATGACCCTTGTGGGTATTCTAAAATTACCATAAAGGATGAAGACGATAAAGAAAGAGATTCTTTGGTTATTTTTGATGAAGATGACACAACGAATCCGATAGACCGTACTACAAAGGTATTTAGTATTCTGGCTGGTGATGAAAGAAAGAAAATATCCATTACAGTAGATAAGCTCACAACAAAAGGTGTTTTTTGTCAAGGTCTGCTTTTAGAATCAGGACAAAAACACAGTGAGCAAAAAAATGTTTTTCAGTTAGACAGGGTGATGCCTGCCCTAAGAAGAAAGGATGGGCTTTACTTAGTACAGCAAGACCCAAAAGACAAAAACGATTTAGACGTTATGCCTGACGAACAGAAAGGGTTATCTAAAGATGTCAGTGACGTGCAACAATGGCAGTTTGGAATTGATTATAAATTTGATGGAGAAAATAAAATGCTGATAATGCCTAAATATGTTTTCAATAAAACAGCTTTAGAAAACATACAAGTATATTCTTCGTCGAGTATTGGGAATGAAGCATTAAATAGTTTATGGTTATTTAATTATTTTATTTTAAACGATGATTTAGCTCAAACTTACTTCGTTCCCATATCAACTTGTCGTTATCCCAACCAGATTGCAAAAATAAAAGTTTATCCTGATATAGAATGGGAAATAGCATTTCTAATTACTATTGGTGCAGGTTACTCTGGAAGTATTAAATATGAGAGACAGAGATTGAATGGCATTCATAGAGGGTATAATTTTCGGTATCTGAAAGATGATTTACATATAGGCGTTACACAATCATCAAATTTTGGTTGGTCTATTATGGGCAAATGCGCTGTAAATGGTAAAGAACACTCATTAGGTTTTGAAGGGATAAAAAAGTCTGTTGACTTACTTGTATCTACATTTAATGCTAGTAGAGAAATTCTTGAAGTGTTGAATCCAGACGGAACAAATCCTGCTGATAGTGCTGCGGTAAGTAAAAAAATAATAAAAATTGATTTTGCTATCGATCCTCCAAATATAGGGTTTGCATTGAGTAAGAAGTTTGGAGAAGCCAGTAATAAGGAAATTGTACCTATTTACAAAGGCGGTTTTCGGGCTGACCCTTTTATTGGTTTAACTATCAGTGTAGACTTAGTTCCGATATTTACAAAATTTACACGTGGTATGTATGGTGTTGGATATGTATTAGAATTCATAATTGATGCAATTAAATGGGTCACTGATTCAGAAATTTATATAACATTTGAAGCAAGTTTGGCAGTGAAGTTTGATTTTACATTATCTTATAATCGAATTGATGGTCTTGATGGAAATAAAGATTCTCAACAGGTAATAACCGTGGAGGTCCCAATAAGCATAAAAGCAGGATGTAAAAGTGAAGGCACTGTGATTATTCCTGCTGTCACAAGTGGTGGAAGAACATATCCTGAACACAAGGAAGAAAAATGGAAAGTAGAAGGTAATTTGAGTACAACTTTTACATTTACTAAAACTTACGGATATGATAAAGATAAAGGTAGACAGTATGAGCAGTCAAAAGGAGTTTGGAATCCCGCTGAAATCACAATTACATGCTATAGCATCACAAATTCAAAAATTACAGTTGCACCTAAGAGAAGTGATAAATTTAAATTATTTGATGAAAAAATCTTATTTGATAATCCTAAAACATATACTGATGAAAAGTAGTTTATTATATATTCTTTTCATTTTAAATATTATTTATTCATGCAAAGGTCCGGATAAGGAAACTATATGTAATAACAATTTTGACTTAAATTCTATTATTTTTGAAAATAAAAACAGTGATGTGATAAATAAAATTTTCAAATTAGAAGCAGGTTTTTATGGTATTCGCTTCGAAAAAAATAAGGAATGGTCAATAAACAAAAATGACATACGTGGATATATTTATAAAAAAAAAGATACTGCAACTTGCATTAGTTTTTTTAATGAGAAAATTTTAGCCAATAAAGATTATGCAATCTATTTAGATTTAGAGAAAAAAATATATGCCTACTCTTTACAAGCCAATAAAGTTGAAAATATTGAAGGTAATATAGGGAAATATATTGCTTTCAATAAAAAATATTTTTCAAAAAACTTAAACGAATATGAATCTAAAAAACTTTTTCAAAATTTCTCTAGAGATGAGAAAATATTAAAATTTGATTTTCCAGATAAAATAGTGATGATAAATTATGTAAATAATAGAAACTATCCAAATAATTTAATAATCAGAGCAATAACTAAAAAGCCTTTAACACAAGAATCTTATAATATAATAAAGCAAGAATATGAAATCTACATTCAATAAAATTTTCTCAATACTTTTTTTACTTTCCTTGTTAAACTGTCAAGGTCAACAAAATGAAAAATATATTGGTTTAAAATATGGTAGTCTTAATATAGATAAGATAACCTTTTCAGAAAACATAGATACTTTATTTTCAAAAATTCCTCATGTTGAAATTCAACAAGAAATTAATGGAAGAAAAATGAGAGTATTTAGGGTTAAGCCTATAGCTCAAGATAAAAAACTATTTAAATATTTTAATCTTCAAGAAGGAAAAACTGAATTTTATCTTGATGATAAAAATAATTTAGTCAAAATTGATGGTATGTTCAGAACTGATAAAATTGGAGCTGATAATTTTATAGAGCAATTGCGAAATAAAAATAGGTCAAACGAATTAAGTTCTCAAAAAAACAAATTTATTGATGATATTTTTATAGGAAAAATTGGCAAAAAATTCATGTATGTTACCAAAACCTGTGTTACAGAAGGTACTTATAAAGGTGAGTGTAGTATTATCTATAATATCTATAAATACCCTCAGAAGGACGAAGATATTATTAGATTTATGACGCCCAACAGTATTGAAATAGAAAACCTTTTAAAGAAATAAATGATTATGCAACACAATTTTAATAATCCCATTTATGAAATTTCTATCAATTCCAGAGAGTGTGCTGTATCTTTAAAAGTAAATGATATGCCCTGCTTTTCAAATTTTAATAGCGGAGGAATGGCTGTAGATTTTCCTATAAATTCTAACATATTACATTCAGGGAAACAATCTTTTCTATTAGAAATCTTTCCTTATCAAGACGAAATAGAAATCAATAATAAAGCATTTATAGAAGTGGAAATTTGCGTGAGAGATGGATTTGACACTTCTAAATCAAAAATCTCAATTTCAAAATTTGAACCTATAGATTTTTCAAAACAAAAAGAAAACACACCATTTTATAAAATATTTCATGGATTTGATGCTCATGTTCCCTATGCACATACAGGATGGATTGATTCTATACATATTTTGAACGAAAAGAAAGAAAATCTAATTAGTGAAATTAATGAATTTTATGATGAGTTATATAATATTTTCAAAAATTCAGATATTGAAAAATATAAATTAAGAAGTTCCGAAAGATATTCTGAATTATGTAATTCGTTTTATCTACCTCCTTTTGAAATGAAAAGAAGAGAAGTTTCGTTTATTCCAAAATTTAAAGGAGCGATTCAGAGAGAAAGCATCGAAAAATATGTTTTAAATTTTTACGGTAATGGTAAAGTTGTAGGAATAAATATTCCTTTTGAACCTGTAGCATTAAAATTTACTTCCGATAACGAACAGGACAATATTATTTACGAACAAGCATTATTTCATCGTAAAAAATCAGGAGACAAGCTTTCCTTAATACGTTAATTATGAACTTTACTGATATTTATTTTAAAGACAATTATTTAGTGATTGAAAATTCAATTATGTTGGAAAAAATTGATATTAAATCGTTTGATGATATTATAGTTTCTCATGAATTTCCAGGAGGAAAGTATAAGCTTAACATGTTTTTTACAAGTCCTGTCAAATACGAAGCTAATAAAGGATTTCTTAATAAGATTATTGGCTCAGTTTTTAACCACAATAATAATCCCTATGAAATAAAGCGTTCTTATTATGATGTTGATGTTGAAAGATTGCTTTTAATGATTGAAAAATGTTTGCCTGAAGCCAACATTCCAGATTTGAAAAATAGTATTCATTGGAGGACGGAGGATAAAAAAAATATTTTTCAGAGAATGAAACTTATTTACAGTAGAGATAGTCTTTCTTTAACTGATGTACTTAAAAAACACAAAATACTAATTGAAAAATAATGTTATGGACAATAATTTATTGAATTTTAACTACACATTTCCAATAGTAAAAAAGATTAATGATGATACAACCTATCTTATTGATGAGCAAACAGGTGTCTTATTTTCCCAAAGTGAGAGAGGAATTATTGCATTTCAAAATATAGAAGGTGATAAATGGGTGTATACAGAAGTAGTGATTAGCTTAGAAAAAGATTTGTTGCATTTTACCAAAATTACAGAAGATGGAAACTATATTATTAACGGAATGTTCAGAGTGACTGAAAATAAAGACTTTTTACTGAAAAAAGCTTACAGTTATTTTTCAAAATTCATATTAAAAAATAATCCTTTCAGCGAGATTCAAAATTGGAATATTTCATTAAACTAAAGGCATAAAAACAGGCTCAAAATAAGCCTGTTTTTTTATTTAGACAAGTAAGGTGAATTTGGATTGAAACATCTTAAAAACCGTTATAAGCATACGGTTGATTTCACCTAAATACTCTTCGCTTACATCATGTTTCTTTTGTTCGGTGAAAACATTGCAATAAGCAACAAAATCATCGGGAATAGCATTTTCTATTAGTACTACCTCAAGCTTTTTGAGGGGTGCAAAGATACGAAAATTCCACCATACTAACAAATTGTCACATGTTAAAATTTGGTTAAATAAATTTATTTTCATAATATACGAGCCACAGTTGAAAATTAAGTGCTGGATTTTTGTGTCAACCGAATTCCAACATTTCTAGAATTCAATGAAAGAATCTTAAATTTTCATAGGCAAATAATCATATACTAAAAACAGAAAAACCCTGAAAAGAGCCGTTATTACACGAAACTCTTTTCAAGGGTTTTAATTTGTTTTAAAGCGTACCAGTACCTTTGGTGCCGCCGAGTTATTTAAAATTTGTAGGTTTTATTCCTGTATTTCCCGTCATTTAAACTTCCTTTACGAATCGGAATCAGCAGATCCGTCAGGCCATTCAGCTTTATTTCATAAATGGTAGACAGCTGCATTCCCAGTTTTCCTTTGGGCATTCCTTTGCGGTGAAACCACTCAAGATAGCTGACCGGCAGATCTGCCAGAATCGTTCCTTCATACTTTCCGAAGGGCATTTTGACCTCGCAAATCTCTTTTAATATTCCGGGGTTTATTCCGTTTTCCATGCTATACTATTAAATCTATTTTTTCTTCCAGTTCATCATCTTTATCCGGCAACTTCAGGTCCGGTGTATCATCATCAGAAAATTCGTTCCTGTATACCTGGATCAGCAGTAAGGTCAGAGAGATCAGGATCGGACCGAAAACCAACCCCATAAAGCCAAAGAGATTCATTCCCATAATAATTCCGAAAACCGTATTTAAAGGGTGGATATCTTCCAGCTTTTTCAGAAGGGTAAAGCGGAGAACATTATCCGTTAATCCCACCACGACAAGACAGTAGGCGGCAAGCCCCAATCCCGTTCCCGTATCTCCTTCAGCAATCATGTAAATACAGATGGGAATATAAATAATCGCTGCGCCTACCACCGGAATCATAGATGCCGCCGCCGTTAAAGCAAAAAGCAGAACCGGACTCGGCGCTGCGAATATGAAATATCCCACTAGGGCAACAATCCCCTGCCCGATGGCAACTACAGGAATCCCGATCGCATTGGCCATAATCAGCTTTCTCATCTTTTCGCCGATCAGAGAGACATTTGATCTTTTCAGCGGTGCGGAAGAAGATAAAATTCTTTCAAAGAACCTCGGTTTCTCAAGCATGAAATAAAGGATGAAATACATAGACATTATGACAGTCAACGTATTGAATGTTCCACTCAGTGCTTTGGTTGAAAACTGTCCTACATTGTTTTTAAGCTTATCCATATTCTCCTTGCTCAGGATATCGAACCCGATTTTAGAATAAATATAGGTATGTATTTTTTCAAGAAACACATTAAACTTATTCATGTAAGCCTGTGCGTTACCCAGCTTCTCGATTAGCAGGTCGCCAATGAAATAAATGGGCAGAATCAGAATAACAAGACTCGCAAACATAAGAGCCAGTGAAGAAGCCCACGGTTTCCATTTTTTTTCTTCCTGCAGGTAAAAATTATACTTTCTGCAGACTACATAAATGGTAATGGCTCCTAAAACAGAAGGGATAAAAAGCGCAAGATTGAAACAGATCAGTCCTGCCAATACCAGGATAATCGCTATAAGCGCAACCTGCTTTATTTTTACACTGCTTATTTGCTCTTGTTTATTCATTATTTATTCAGCATTATTTGTCTTGGTTTTCCAAGGTAAGCGCAGTATGCGGAATACATTACTGCCATGATAAACGGGGCCGTTAAAATAATCCCGATAAAACAGAGAACAACCCCCGCCATAGATATCAGGAACCCGACCACGGTAATACCAAGAAAAGTGCCGTAATTTTCTTTTACCACAGAAAAAGATTTTCCGATAGCATCCGTAGCAGAAGCATTTTCAAATAATAAGATCGGATATCCAAGCATCAGAAACGGATAAATGAAAACAATCGGAAATACACAAAGCGACAGTGCCACTGTTGAAATAATTCCAGACAAAAATGCATAGATCAGAATGTTAATCAAATTCTGTCTGTAGCCGATAAAAAGATCAGAAAACTCGATCGGGTTCTTGGTATTGTATTTATTGATCATATAGATCAGGCCTACGTAAAGAGGCGCAAGCAATAACCCTAAAAGCCCGGATAATGTGATATACAGAGGGAAACCAGGAGCATTCCAGTAATTAAAATTATAATTGCCGCTTTCTCTCATTTCTTCCACCATCGAGCTGGAATTGAATCCGGTAATTGTCTGGATAACGAATCCCAGAAGAAGATAGACAATCATGGCGATAATAGCGTAGAGAAAAACGCCTTTATACATTTCGAAGGCATGAGAAATAATCGATCCGGTATTTCTCTCTGGAACAGAGCCCTGCTGTTCAAATTCACTGAATTCTGACATGGTGTTTATATTTTAATGTTGTTTCTACCAAAATTAACTTTTTTTGGCAGAAATACATTAAAAACTCCGTCAAAAATTATTTTTTCTCTGAAAATATAACTTTATAAAGCGAATAGATCATGGCGTTCCAGAACGGAAAAGTAAACAATCCTCCGATAAAAAAGATCGCAAAACCGATATATTTAAATAGTACGGCCACCAGGATGCACACCAGTATTTCCAGGAAATACATTCTCAGTGCCTTGAAGTTCAGCGATAATGATTCTAAGATCGTCTTGTTCATAAAGAACATAATCGGAGCAATAAACATCGTAATCGCCACCCAGACTACTCCTAAAATGATTGTCTGGACACTGTATGCGAAAATGAAATACCAGAAAATATAATAGCCGATGTATTTGAAAAAATTTAATCCGTTGTATCCTACGAAAAGATCTCCCAGTTCTATTTTTTCACCGAGATCCATTTTTCTGTAAATCTGGTAAAACCCGAGATTCAGAGGATATAAGAAGATATTCGTCCCCATCATCCACATCGAAAAGCTCTGAAAATTCTCAGTAGAAAGCAGTTTCTGAAGTTCTGCCGAATAGACCTGAACGCCTTCTTTCGCATACTTCGCGGTTTCCAGATAGCCGTTCAGCACGCCGTACTTCGCATCGCAGAAAAATAAGACGGTCATCATAATTCCGAAATACATAATGGAAAACATCAGCTGAAAAACCAATGTTTTATTCCAATAGAAAAATGCCTGCTTCAGTATAAAATCCAATCCCGGTTTCTGTGGATATTTGTTTTCCATGAAAAAAATTTTGTGCAAAAGTAAACATCAATAATTACTTTTGCGGAATGTTTTCAGTGAATCATCAAAAATTTATGGAAATGGACGAACTTTCGCTTCAGGGAGTTCCCTTTTTCTTCATGGCCGATTTCCTTGCGGAGAATGTTGAAATATTCAAACAGGATGAGATTGAAAAATCAGGTTTGTTGATTGATTTTCAAAACTTCACATCTACAGCCAAGCAAGACACGCTGTCAAAAAACATAGAATGGAAAGCTTTTCCCGAGACGCTGGAAAGCTTTAAAAAAGGGTTTGACATCGTACAGGAAAATATTCACCGGGGGAATTCATACTTGGTTAATTATACCCGGAAAACGAAAATAGAAACCAATCTGGAGCTGGAAGAAATTTTTCATCATTCCACGGCAAAATATAAGGTCTGTTATAAAGATTTTTTTGTATTTTTTTCTCCTGAAACTTTTGTGAAAATCATTGACGGAAAAATCTTTACTTACCCGATGAAAGGGACTATTGACGCTTCCGTGGAAAATGCAGCCGAAGTTCTCCGAAACGATAAGAAGGAGAAAGCAGAACATTACACGGTGGTCGATTTGCTCCGGAATGACCTCAGCATGGTGTCAGATGAGGTAAAAGTCGACAAATTTCAGTATATGGATTTCATTAAGACAAAGCAAAAAGACCTGTATGCCATGAGTTCTGAGATTTCCGGAATATTAAAACCCGAATACGAAGGAAAAATAGGCAGCATTATGGAAAAAATCCTTCCGGCAGGATCTATTTTAGGAGCTCCAAAACCTAAAACACTGGAAATCATTCTCGCTGCCGAAGGCTACGAAAGAGGATATTACACGGGAGTTTGCGGCTGGTTTGACGGCAAAAACCTCGACAGCTGCGTGATGATCCGTTTTATTGAAAAAGAGGATCACGAACTTTATTTCAAAAGCGGTGGCGGAATTACCCACATGAGCAGATTAGAAGACGAATATCAGGAAATGAAAAACAAAATCTATGTCCCAATTCATTGAAAGCATTAAAGTAGAAGATCAGGAGATGTTCTTATTAGACCTGCACCAGAAGCGTGTAGACAATACCTTTGCCCATTTCGGAAAAGAAGGCAGCATTGATCTTGCTAAAATTTATCAGCATCTTGAGCACGATGAAGACGGCCTTTTTAAATTCAGGATTGTGTACAGCCTGGATAAGAAAATCCGTACCCAGATGATTCCGTATGCGATCCCTGAAATAGAAAGCTTCCAGCTGGTGGAAAACAATAGCTTCGACTATTCTTTTAAGTTTGAAGACCGTAAAGAACTGGAAAAGATGAAAGTGAAATCTAAAGCAGAAGAAATCATTATCGTTAAGAACAACCATATTACCGATACTTCCTACTCAAACCTCCTCTTTCTGAAAGGAAAAGACTGGTTTACCCCGACCTCTTACCTTCTGAATGGCGTACAGAGACAGCATCTTTTAAAGAAAAAGCAAATAAAAGAAATCGGGATCACCTTGCAGAACATCAAAGAGTTTTCTCATTTTCAGATCATTAATGCTTTAAATGATTTTGATGAAAACTTTATTTATCCCATTGACAGAATCATCAATTTACCCGGAAATGAAGAGTATTCAGATCTTTAACTATCCTTCAGGTAATTAAAGTACGCTTTCTGTATGTCTGCATTATTTCTGCCGTGAGTATTGACTTCCAATATTTTAGGCTGATCATCAGGTTTAAAGAAATTTTCAAGCACACGGTCTAAAGTGGCCTCTTCATCTACTTTGGTGTAGGAAAAACCGAAATGTTTAGCCAGGAATTCTGCATTTTTATGATGTTTTGTCGCAATGAACTCATCCAGCGTATTGGGATTTGCATTTCCGGGACCCGGAATAATTTTAAAAATATTGCCTTCTCCGTTATTGAAGATCATAATTCGTACAAAAGGCGGAATATATTGATTCCAAAGGCCGTTGATGTCATAAAAGAAACTCAGATCTCCCGTGATGAGCAAGGTAGGATTAGGATTTTTTATCGCAAAACCCATTGCCGTGGAGGTAGAGCCGTCGATACCGCTGGTTCCCCTGTTGCAGTAGATCTTTCGCTTTCCGTAATCAAACAGTTGGGCGTAGCGTATGGCAGAACTGTTGCTGAAATGCACATTGTAATGTTCCGGGATCATCTGTGACGTCTTGTTGAAGAAATAAAAATCGGAAAAATCTACCGTGTTCCGGAACTTTTCGTGCTTTGCGTCTTTTTTATCCCTCAGTACATCCCACAGATTGAAGTACGGACTTGGTTCAAGGTTAATGAATTTCAACAATTTAGAAAAGAAGACTTCCGGTTTCACCTGCACTTTCTCCGTTAAGGCAAAATACGTGTCCGGCTGCCACACCTCATCGAGGTGCCAGTGCTGTTTCGGGCGTGCTTTTCTCAGGAACTGCTTTACTTTTTTAGAGACCACATTCTGGCCCACGGTGATCAGCAGATCAGGAGCATATAATTGAAAATCTTCCTCAGTAAAATTGAAAACATAGCGGTCAATATGCCTGAAGAACTTCTCATGGTGAAGGTTGGAATTTGCCTCACTGAGTACAACAACAGAATGGTTCTTCACAAGCTGGGTAAGCTGATTCTCAAGCTCCGGGCTATAATCCCTTGTTCCCACCAGGATCAGGATTCTCTGTGAGGTATTCCAGTCGGCAACCAGGTTGGATGGGATCTCGTAATCTTTCTGCCTGATCGTTTTCTCAACGGTAGGGAAAGTCGGCAATTCCGATACCAGCTCATACAGAGGCTCTTCCAGGGGAATGTTGATATGAACGGGTCCCTGTTTTTCAATACAGAGTTCAATCGCTTTCTTAATCGTATCAAAATTAAGATCTTCCGCATTTTCCTTGTTGTCTTCCAGCAGTTGAAAATCTCCGTAGGAATGTTGATGAAAAAGGTTATTCTGCCTGATGGTCTGCCCGTCGAAAATATCCACATAATCCATCGGACGGTCGGCCGTAAGCACCAGAAGCGGAATGTTGGAATAAAAAGCTTCCGTGACGGCAGGATAATAATTCGCTGCTGCCGAACCACTCGTGCACGTTACAGCCACTGGCTTTTTCTCGCTCATGGCCATGCCCATTCCTACAAAAGCGGCACTTCTTTCGTCTACAATACTGAAACAGTTAAAGCTGTCCGTCTCTGAAAAATGAATCGCCAGAGGAGCGTTTCTGGATCCCGGGGAAATGATAATATCTGAAATTCCGTATTGCTGAAGAAGGTGCGCGAGTATCTGAATACTTCTTTTGGAAGAATATTTTTTCATAAAGCAAATTTAGCTGATAAATGCGGAACACGGAAAAGAATTTAATTTAAAAATCTGTAATTTAGCCATTCGTTAAATTTCTAAAAATGGACAAAATACCTAGTGTAGACCTGCGTGATTTCCTTTCGGGTGACCCGGAACGCAAACAGAAATTTGTAAATGAAATCGGAAAAGCTTACGAAGAAATTGGTTTTGTTGCCTTAAAAGGCCATTTTCTTGATGACAAATTGGTAGATGAACTGTATGGAGAGGTGAAAAACTTTTTTGAACTGCCCACGGAAACGAAACAGAAGTACGAAATTCCGGGCATTGGCGGACAGAGAGGCTATGTAGGATTCGGTAAAGAAACCGCTAAAGGTTTCAAAAAAGGAGACCTGAAGGAATTCTGGCATTTCGGGCAGTATGTGTCTGAGGATTCCAAATACAAGAGCGAGTATCCCGACAATGTCATTGTTGAAGAGCTCCCTAAATTCAACGAAGTAGGTAAGGAAGCGTACCAGATGCTGGAAAAAACCGGACAGTATGTGCTTCGGGCGTTGGCCCTGTATCTTGGGTTGGATGAGTTTTATTTTGACGACAAGATCGCAGAAGGAAATTCTATTTTAAGACCTATTCACTATCCTCCGATCACGGAAGAGCCCAATGATGCGGTAAGAGCAGCTGCTCACGGTGACATTAACCTGATTACTCTTTTGATGGGTTCTCAGGGAAAAGGATTGCAGGTTCAGAACCATAAAGGCGAATGGATCGATGCCATTGCCGAACCGGACGAACTGATGATCAACGTGGGAGATATGTTGTCCAGACACACCAACAACAAACTGAAGTCTACGATTCACCGGGTGGTAAATCCGCCGAGAGAATTGTGGGGAACTTCAAGGTATTCTATTCCTTTCTTTATGCATCCCGTGAGCTCCATGTCATTGAATGCTCTCGAAAACTGTGTAGATGAAGATCACCCGAAATTGTATGAAGACACTACGGCAGGAGAGTTTCTCCACGAAAGACTGATCGAATTGGGACTGATCAAAAAATAATGACAAACCGGGCTAAACACCCGGTTTTGTTTTTTATAACCGGGCATGGAATTTTTCCGTTAAGATCTTTCTATCTCTTTCGGCTCTTACGGTATCTTTTTTGTGAATCCAAAAATTATAAGAACCTCTGAAGTAAAATTCCTGGCATTTTGCCGGCAAATACTGATTGATTTCATCTTCGTCCGTATGCTCCACAATTTCATATTTCGGAAGTTGAAGATTGAGCAATTTCCGATGTAAGGAATATCTGCGGAGAATATTGTAATCTGACCATGAATTACACGAGAATTTCGCTATATCTTTTTTTAAATACTTATCAAAATAGTAAAGCAGCAGTTCTTTTTCGGTATTGTCTATTTTGCTCCCGAAACTCATAAAAACAGTAAAAAACCACTGATCTTTAGCCATTCTCTCAATTTCTTTATAGTGCCTGTCTTCTCTTCCGGATGGCGAATTATTTAACCTTTCAACCTTTTTAAGGACATCCCCCAGATACATCTCCGAAGTACGGATAAACCCTTTAGCATCATTCTTTTGATAATAGTTCTGGTATTCAGATATTTTTAATTTTAAATCACCCTCTAATCCATGGTTGACATAATCATGCAGTTCGCTTTTATCTCCTGTAAACTTTACGAAAGTGTCATTAACATTTACACTTAACGATTCCGGCGGATTTAAAAACAACTGAATATTTCTGTTTATTTTCTTATCATTACCGTAAATGAGCCTTATTTCACCTTTCCCGCTGACTGTTTTCTTTTGATTAATTCCTATATCAGCCTTTTTATTCGCATAATCAATATGTATGGGAACGTGGCTGTTATTAACCACCGTTATATTTTGGGCCCTTCCCATGCAGGAAAACAGCAGCAGTAAAAGCAGAGTTCCGCTTTTTAATCTTTGATGTGATATCATACGTTAAACCTAAGCAAATTATTTAAATAATTAATATACCACTTTGTGTTGACCTATTATTTTTTTGTTTAACTTTACATTAGTATCAAATTTTTAACTAAAACAATATGAAAAACCTAAAAAAACTAAGCAAAGGCCAGTTAAAAAACATCAAAGGAGAAGGTGTTAAACTTCCGGAGCCTGAATTTTGCATGTATGCATGCGGTAATGTGATCATCTGCGCAACGTGCAGTAAAGATTTCAAATGCCCGGAGGTTGATACAATGTAAGAAGACATTGATCATAATCTATACAAAGCCGTTTCCTTTTGGAAGCGGCTTTTATTTTACCACAAAGTACTCACATCACAAGAAAAAAATCTGCTCAATCTCCAAAATCTGCGAGCGTAAAAAGAGTTCCCGCAGATTGTGCTGATAACGCAGATCGAGATGCAAAAGAATCGACTCAATCCGCGAGTATAAAATTACCACAGATTACACAGATTTGCATAGATGAGAATGAAAAAATCTGCTCAATTCCAAAATCTGCGAGCGTAAAAAGAGTTCCCGCAGATTGTGCTGATAATGCAGATCGAGATGCAAAAGAATCGACTCAATACGCGAGTATAAACATTACCACAGATTACACAGATTTGCATAGATGAGAATGAAAAAATCTGCTCAATCTCCATAATCTGCGAGCGTAAAAAGAACTCCCGCAGATTGTGCTGATAACGCAGATCGAAATGCAAAGAAAAGAATCCGCGGGCGTACAAAAATCAGTTTCTGCTATTAAGTTCCAGGAGAGGATCCAGGTATTCGCGGTCGTTGCTTAGCCTTGGGACTTTGTTCTGGCCGCCGAGCTTTCCTTTGGATTCGAGCCAGCAGTAGAAGAGGTTCGGCTTTGCGATATGGACGATCGGTCTCTTGAGCGTCATATTATTATAGCGTTTGGCCTCATAGTCGGAGTTGATGGACTTCAGGTGGCTGTCAAAAACATCGATAAAACGGTCCAGGTCAGAAGGCATTTTGCAGAACTCGAAGATCCATTCGTGGGCGCCCCCTTCATTTTCCTTCATGAAAACAGGAGCTCCCGTAAAGTCGGAAACGGCGGCCTGTGTTTCGTCGCATGCTTTGGCGAGGGCAGATTCTACATTGGTGATCATCAGCTCTTCGCCGAAAGCGTTGATGTAATGCTTCGTTCTTCCCGTAATCTTTATTCTGAAAGGATTGGTGCAGGTAAAGACTACCGTATCCCCGATCAGGTATCTCCAAAGGCCTCCGTTGGTGGTGATCACCATCGCGTAGTTTTTCCCGACTTCCACATTTTCGAGGCTCACCACTTTAGGGTCCGAAAGATGGAACTGATCCATCGGGATAAATTCATAGAAGATCCCGTAATCCAGCATCAGCAGCATCTCATCGCTGTTGGAGCGGTCCTGGATTCCGAAAAAGCCTTCCGAAGCATTATAGATCTCGTAGTAATTGATGTTTTTCCCGATGATCTGCTTATATTGCTCTCTGTAGGGTTTAAAGCTGATCCCTCCATGGAAGAAAACCTCCAGGTTGGGCCACAGCTCAGAAATATTCTTTATATCCGTCTCTTTGATGACCCTTTGCAGGAGTACCATCATCCAGCTCGGAACCCCCAGGATGCTTCCCACATCTTCATTCTTCACTTCAGAAGTGATGGCCTTCAGCTTGCTTTCCCACTCTCCCATCAGGGAAACCTTTTTGCTGGGCGTGGTGGTTATTTCCACCCAGAACGGAAGATTATCGATCAGGATGGCCGAGAGATCCCCGAACTTGGTATTGAAATCCGCATACAGCTCCGAACTTCCTCCCAGGCGCAGGTTCTTGTAGTTGAACAGCTGGTTTTCCGGGTGGTTGTTGGCATAGATCGATACCATGTCTTTACCGGCCTTCATGTGGCAGTACTCCAGGCTTTCGGCGGAGATGGGGATGAATTTGCTTTTGGCATTGGTGGTACCGGAAGATTTGGCAAAATGCTTGATGTAGCCGGGCCAGGTAACGTCTTTCTGTCCCTGTCTTGCCTTTTCGATATAAGGCTCGATCTCCTCATAGGTTACGATGGGCACTTTATTCTTAAAGTCCTGATAGCTGGAAATAGAGTTAAAGCCATATTTTTTGCCATACTCCGTATCCTCCGCATGAAACAGCTGGGAAAATAAGATCCCGTTCTGCGTCTCAACAGGATGATCCATAAAATTCTGAATCTGATCTATCCGCTGACGGATAAACCAATTGACCACAGTATTGAAGAGTGCTTTCGTTGCCATTTCAACAAATATAATAATATTTGCATTTTCAGGGAATCTTTTATGATGTTAAAATAAAAAAACCGTTACAAAATCAGTAACGGTTTCTTATAGAGAAGATTTATCTCTTAGCAGTATTCGTCGTAAGCCGCCTGAAGGTTTGCTGCGATGGCTCCTGCAGGGTTTCCTTCGATGTGGTGTCTCTCCAGCATGTGTACCAGCTCACCATCTTTGAAAAGCGCTACGCAAGGAGAACTCGGCGGGAACGGAGCCAGGTGCTTTCTCGCTTCCATTACGGCTTCCGTATCGAAACCTGCGAAAACAGTGGTCAGGTGATCCGGTTTTTTATCTCCCGTTAAAGAGTAAACCACCCCCGGTCTTGCGGCTCCTGCTGCACATCCGCAAACGGAATTGATCACCAAAAGGGTAGTTCCCGACTGTTTCAGTGCTTCTTCTACCTGTGCAGGTGTTGTCAGGTCTTCGAAACCTTTATCTGTAAGTTCAGCCTTCATTGGCATTACTAAATCTGTTGGATACATATTTTTGTTTTTTGTTCAGGTACAAATTTAAGCAATTCTTTAGTTTTCTTCAATATATAAAAACTATCGGTGCTTTTGGTAAATGAAATAGGGGTATGGAAGTGGCTTCGGCTCCGCTCAGCCACCAGTCGTGCCAGTGCACGCGGGCCTTCGAGAGCCTCAGGCCCCGAAAGTCAACCAGTTATTGTCATTCGTAGGAATCCCGACCTCGCCGATAACTTGCGTACGGAAAGATTCGTATTGAGATCCTTTCAGGATGACAATTGCAGTGGTAATGCACCCTTCCTCATCTCACAACGACTGCTTCCAATTCCACTCCATTGGAGGGGTGGCGGAAATTCCACAGGAATTTGCGACGGGGTGGTTTATGACGCTGCCATACGTGAAGCCACCAGTCCTTACGCTCCGTCTCCCGGTGGCTTCGACTCCGCTCAGCCACCGGGCACTGGAAGCAGCAATCCCGCAATCTTTCTCAAACCACCCCACCAAAAATTCTTTGAATTTTTGGTACCCCTCCATGGGAGGGGAATTTTTTCGACAGTCTTTTTACGGTGGATTTTTGGTTTACTGTTACAGGGAAATGGTGGATTCCGTTGAATGGTGGCTGAGGTGACTCGAAGCCACCAGTCCTTACACTCAGCCACAAAAAAACTCCGGCCGGGAAAGTTCCCAGACCGGAGTCAACACAGTTGATGAAAAAACCATCTCCAGGATGGAATATTTTTGTGCTAATCTAAACCTCAATACAGTATAATATAATTTCAGCATTAGGGTAGGTTTTAGAATAAGTCGTTTGCTTGCTACCAAACAAGCGTCTTGCAAGCCTCCTTGCAATACCCTTACACGCCTCCTTGCAAACCTCTTGCATGCACCGATGCAAGCCGCTTATTATTCTACAGCCAATTGCCTGTTGAGGGTGGCGATGCGCGGTTCCTTCAGGGTAATACTGCCTGCATATTGGGTGACAATCTCTATGGTATACGTCCCCGCTTCCAATGCCGGAATTATCACGATAAGCTCCGAAGGATTATTCGTAACAATATCGGACGCGTCTACTTTCGTTCTGGCCTGCGTGGCGGCGTTGACAAGGAACACGCCAACCAAAGGATCTTCTCCTGTTACTTTGATCTTGCTGCCCGCGATCTTCAGGTTTCAGCCCGGGGTGAGAAGGTCGTTCACAGAACCGCTTTTTACATCCGTAACCTGTAAGATCACCGAAGAAGACTCTGCGACCCCTAACATATTCACCTCAATGTTAGGGATCTCTGCCCTTAGCTTTTCGCCCTGGTTGAACTGGAAAATGATGCTGTGCTTGTCTTTGTTAAACGTCTCCGAAGGACTGTCAAACACCCCGCGGATGGTGGTGCTTGCGGTGAAGTAGCCCGTGTTTACGGAAAAACCGTCATACAACTGGTAGGCCATTTCTTTCAGGAACAGCTCGGTGGCGTGCTCCATGGAGGAGGCGGAAATATCTGCCCCGCCACGAGACACGGCTGCCTGGCAGATCTGCTGGACATTAAGGCTACGCTTGCTCGCTGTGCGCGCCGTGAAATCATTGGGATTGTCTTTCGTTAAAACGTTATCATACAGATACGCTTTGATGCGATGAAGAATTGTTGCCATAAGTATTTTCTTTAAAAATGATTGTTGATTTAAAAACCTTCAAGGTTTCAGAAACCTTGAAGGTTGAGTTCTATAATTTTTATTACTTCACCGGTAATATATCCGCGAATCCAGTTATTATCTTACCCATGTAGATGCCCATTGTTCTCCACCAACTGTACGGTTAGAATATTGATCCGACATAAACCAGTGTACACCATTCGCATACCCACAATCATGGTACATCGTTGGCCATCCACCGGCAGTAGAACTTGTGCAAGTAGCTCCATACCAGGTCCAGGTACCTACGGTAGGGATTGTCGTATTGTTACTGAAATCTTCCGGACCTCCGGATCTGTGCCAGGTTCCAAGCCCCAAAATAGTAGTGTCCGAACTTCTTAAGGCCAGGATAGCAGGTCCTCCGCTCTGAGAAGTTGTTTTATTGGCATAGCTGGTCGATGAATTTCCAGCCCTCAGCTGAACCTGTGTACTTATGCTGGCAATCTGCATTACAACTGCACGGGATAGGTAGCCACTGCTACCAGGACTTGTCATTTCAGTTTTCTGGGTTGGTGCAGAAAGACTGGAACCGTTAACAGCGAGAAGCATCCAGCCACCGCCATTAGTGGTCATATCACAATATGCTCTCATCGGTGCATACGTAGTTCCTGCCTGATCAATATCTACATAATAAACTCCATCTGCCGTTGTCAGTCCTTTATTTAAAATTTCCTTACAGCTTGCACAAGGCCCCAGATAAATGGTACATCCGCCAGCTGTCGTAAAGGTTACCGCTCCATTGGTTGTACCGGTGTAAGTTCCTGATAAGGTATAGGTAAGATTTCCGCTGGTACTGTATGTGCCCGCTGCGATGCTGAGTGTAAGTCCGCTTTGGGTAATGGTTTCCGCGGGATAAGTACATGCTCCTCCGGTGTATGGTAATGTATAGGTTCCTGAGTAAGATGTTCCGTTGATCAGCCCATTGAGCCTGTATTCTGGTAATACACTTGACCAGGATCCTGCGCTGCAGGTAAATGTTGGATTAGGAGCTACGCTGATTGTTTTGGTTGAGCTCAATGTAAGCTTGCTCCAAGTTGCACTCAGCGTCCCGCATGCTGCCGGAGTTCCTGACAAAGTATAAGTTACCGTTACCGTTCCTCCCGCTATCAAAGTACTGGAAGCAGGACTCACCGAAGCTACAGAAAGCCCGGTAACCCCTGAAAGCACAAGGTCTGAGGTACTGAAAGCAATAGTAGCCGTACTAAAGGAGTTATTGGCCAGGGTTACCGTAAATGTGTTAGAAGCCGTCATGGCCGTCCCTGCTTTGTAAGTTCCGTTAAGAGCGGAGGATGACACCACTACCGCCGGAACGGAAGAGTTGGAAAGCTTCTGCCAGACACTTCCGTCAAAATAGTAATATCCTTCCGCGGTAATATTAGCCGTTTTTGTGCTGGGAGAAGCAACCGCTGAAAGAGCGTAAACAATCGCTCCTTTCTGAGCGGTGTCGTAGTTCGCATCTTTCCCTTTGATGTCACTGCCTTCTAATCTTGGGGCAATAAGTCCTTCGGCGGTGCTGGTACCTGTAGATTTGGCGGTAATATCAAGGGTGGCTTTAGGAGAGGTATTATTAATCCCCACCTGAGCGAACATCGTAAGACTGATGAACAGAACAGCCAGTGTAATAATGTTTTTCATTGTTTATGAATTATAAATTGTTATTGTTTTGATTACTTTATTTATTGAACACAAAGTGCACAAAGATTTTTTTAATGCATTGCGCTTTAAGTTTCACAAAGCCGCTTCGCTTATAAGAGCTTGCAGAGTAAACTATTGAAGATGAACGACCACTCATCGTACCGAAAACCTGGAAAATTCCCATCCTGCGGAGAGGTGGCGAAAATTCAAAGAATTTTTGACGGGGTGGTTATATGTATTCATCATCATTTAATGTTATTACTCGGTTTCTGCACCCTATTCTTTTTTGAACACGAAGTGCACGAAGTTTTTTTTAATGCATTAAGCTTTAAGTTTCACAAAGCCGCTTTGCTTATAAGAGCTCGCGGAGATTGAGTTTCGCTTCCGGATTTGCTATGCTAAAGGTATTAGTGCTATTCGTGCAAGATCATTCGTGCCGTTTGTGTTTAAAACCCGGCGGAGGACGGCTGAAGTGGCTTGCCGTAATCTCTAAACAAAAAGATTTAGTATTGAGCAAAATGAAGCGTAACGTCTTTACGCAGAAAGGTACGAATACAGGAAGTCGTAGAAAGCTAATCGTTTGGTTTTTCATCATTTATGAAAAGTGGTCTTAGTTTGACTACATTTTGTTTTCAAACGTCTAAAAATCAGTAAGGTTTATGGTATTGAGAATTTGGTTAAAATGCTTAAAAACGGACGTTTTTTTGACAAGATTTGCCATTTAACATATTAAAAAACAAATGATTATTGTTGGGGTGTAATCATAAAATATTTACATTTGTCAAATAAAAGTAGTCAAACTAAGACTACTTTTTTTGTCTTAAATTAGTACTGCAAATTGTTCACGATAAACACATATGATCATTCAGTACTTATTCCCTAAAAAAGGAGACGCAAGAGATCTCCAACTTTCGGTGATTGATAAGAAAACCAATGCCGAGCTGCGTTTCCGGACGTACATCACCATCGAAGAAAAAGAATGGGACCACGCCCGGCAAAGGCCTAAAAACCCGTATCTAAAGAGCAGCAAGAAAGTCAATACCAAGATGGAGGCCATCCGGCTCCGCATCCTGGAGGTCTACCGGCATAAAAGAAACCGGGAGATCTCTTCCCGCACGATCAACCGGATCATCAGGACCATCAGCCTGGACAAGCAGGTAAGCCATCCGAGGGATTCCTTTCTTCTTTTCGTACAGCAGTACATCGCCTCCCGCCGCCACATCATCTGCCATTCTACGTTCAAAAGGTATATGGTGTTTTTCCGCTTCCTCGAGCGCTACCAGGGCGCCCGCTCCAAAAGGCTCATGACCAAGGACCTCAACGATGGTTTTATCCAGGATTTTATCGATTTCGGAAGAAGCGGAAGCTACAGCGAAAGCACCATCTACCGCACCCTGAATTTTGTAAAGAACGTTCTGAACTTTGCCGAAAAAAAAGGGATCAGGACATCGGTCCGCGAGTTTGAAATACGACGCAAAGCACAGCAGCGGGAGCTGGTCACCATTTCGGAAGACGAAATCCTGAGAATCACGAACTGCGAGGTTCCTGCCGTACTGAAGGCCGCCAGGGAATGGCTGCTGATCAGCTGTTACACCGGACAGCGGATCTCCGACTTCATGGAATTTACCCGGGACAAGCTCATCGAAATCAACGGTATTGTATGCATCTCCTTTGTCCAGAAGAAGACCCGAAAAGAGATCACCCTGCCGCTACACCCCGCAGTAACGGAAGTGATCCGAAGAAATAACGGCAACTTCCCGCAACCGTTGGATCCTTTGGTCTACAACAGGCAGATCAGGCAGATCGCGAGACTGGCAGGTCTGCACCACCAGATCCGTGCCCGCAAAAGAATCGGCCACCGGACAAAAACCGTTTTAACGCAGAAATGGCAGGTGATCACCAGCCACATCGGAAGGCGCAGCTTTGCCACCAACTTCTTTGGGAAGATACCCACCGCCCTCCTCATGGAAGCTACCGGCCATTCTACGGAAGAGATGTTCCTGAAGTACATCAACCGAACCGATAACAACCGGATCGTTTCTTTAAACGGGTATTTTCACAGCACCTACACCGAAGGCATCAGCAGAACCATTTCCGGTAATGAATTTCGCACCGTAAGCAAGCATCAATGGAAATAGTCCTGGAGAAGCTCTAGTACACAAAGCGCTTAAATAACCTGAGCTCGGGATCATTTTATCGCAAAGAGAAACAAAGAATTTTAATTTTGGAAACGCTTTTAAGGTAAACAATGCCACTTCGTTTATCAAGGTAATACAAGAATTTTGTATTACTTTGATAAGCTTCACGCCTTTGTCTATTAATTTTAAAAAGCATGTGATTAATACTTTTGTTAGCCTGCGTTTCATATAAATTATCCCGAACTCAGGCTAAATCGCTTCTTCCATGGCTAATCAATGGTAAAAGATTAACATTTATTTAAAAAGTTATCATTTTTTAAGACCCTCACATCAATAAAATCATTATATTTGAATAGATTCTGAAAACAATGCCATGAAAAAAGTATTACCTATTCCCTCAGAATTACAGTGTTCAGCCCTATGGATTTGAATTCTTACTAAGGATAAATAAATGAAGCCCGAAACTTTTCAGTTTCGGGCTTCTTTAATCAAATCGATATGCAAAGGTTGAATATCCTTATTAAATAGTGGATGGTTTTTGGGTTAATGGTTGATGGTTTTAAGACCTGTCAACAAACAACCGTGAACCAAAAGCTAAGAGAGCAGCCTTTTCGCCGTCTCGGAAATGCTCTTTCCGTCCGACTTTCCGGCTAGGGATTTTGAAGCGGCTGCCATTACTTTCCCTAAGTCCCTGATGGATTCGGCGCCTGTTTCGGCAATGATGCTTTTCATTTCGGCTTCCAGCTCTTCCGCAGAAAGCTGCTTGGGAAGAAACTGCTCGATGATCTTCATCTGGGCCTCTTCCACTTCGGCCAGGTCATTTCTTCCCTGCGCCGTAAACTGATCGTAAGAATCCTTACGCTGCTTCACCATTCTTTGAAGAATGGCGATCTCCTGCTCCTCGGTCACCTCGGCATCCCAGGCTTCCGTCTTAAGGAGCAATATCTGCGACTTTACCGCACGAAGAGAATCCAAAGCCACTTTGTCTTTCGCTCTCATCGCCGTTTTTATCGCCTCGCTTATGGTGTTTTCTAAACTCATCTTTTTTGGCTTTAGGCTTTAGGCTTTAAGCTTTAGGCTATAGGCTATAGGCTTTAAGCAGTAGGCTAAGATTCATGCAATGCCTATTAATTGCTTACTGCCCATAGCTTATTGCCTACTGCTTATCGCTTACAGCAATTAATCTACATATTTATCGCTTCGCTTAGTTGCTTTTGGCTTTAGGCTTTAAGCGGTAAGCTAAGATTCGTACAATGCATCGCCTATAGCTTACTGCTTACTGCCTATAGCTTACTGCCTACTGCTTATCGCTTACAGCAATTAATCTACGTCTTTATTCAAAAAACGGTTTTCTCTGATCTGCATGTTTCCGTTGTTATCGGAGAGGTAGGTATTGATGTTCTGGTCTGAAGCATTGGTTCCTTCGATCGAGATGTTTTTTCTCTTGAATGCCGGAACCGATTCAAACTCGCTGGAGCTGTCGAAGCTCTGGTAGCGGGAATTGAATTCCTTCAGCTTGTTTCTTCTTTCCATTACCCTTTCCTGGTCTACGGTTTTATTCACAAAGGTGAACTCTTCTTCCGCTTGCTTCGGAGCTTCTGTTTCAGCTTTCGTTTCGATGACAGGCTCTTCTTTCAGGTGCTGGAAGAAATGTTCCACTTTCTGAAGAGGCTCTTCCGTAAGCTGGTTGACTTCACCGGAAGTGGTGAACTCTGCCTTCGGCTGCCCGAAATCAGACTTCGGTTCGTTATTTTTCGATTCATTCACAAAGAAGCTGAACTCAATCGGCTTTTCTTCCGAAAAAGACCTTGAAGCGGAACCTCCGGTTTGAGGCTCGTCTTTTTTCTGGTCGAAGTCAAATTTGAAAGACTCGATCTCCAGGTCGTTGCTGTCTTCCTGCTCTTCATCCAGAGAAAACAGGCTGAACGATTCTTCTTCCTCATTTCTCCAGCTGTGTTCCGGGGTCTGCAGCGTATCTTCTTCTCTGTCAGTGAATTTTATTTCCGTTTTTGCAGGCTCTTCTTCAATGGTCATTTTTTTTTCAGAAGACGATCCGAAGAATGGAGCATCATTATCTTCATCATCCAGTCTGAAAAGGTTTTTCCCTCCAAACTCATAGTCGTTCTCCGATACCTCTCTCTCTTGTCTTGTTTTAAAAGGAGACTCTTTCGGCGAATCGAAGCTGTCATTAAGACTGATCTTAATCTTCTCTGTAGGCCCGGAAAACTTTTTGTTGTCATTTGAGAATCCTGTAGCGATCACAAGAACGCTTACAGAATCGCCAAGCTCTTCATCAGAACCCACCCCGAAAATAATATCGGCGGTGTGTCCGGCTTCTTTCTGGATATGATCCATGATCACCCCGATTTCGTCCATCGTTACCTCTTCGGCACCACTTCTGATCAGCAAAAGCACGTTTTTGGCTCCGGTAATCTTGTTATCATTCAGCAATGGGGAATCCAACGCCTTTCTTACGGCTTCTTCCGCTTTATTTTCACCTGAAGCTACACCTGTAGACATTAATGCCGTTCCCGAGTTCTGAAGCACTGATTTAGCATCTCTAAAGTCGATGTTTACATCGAAATAACCGGTAATTACTTCGGCCATTCCTTTAGCGGCGTTGGTCAATACCTCATCGGCCTTGGAGAATCCCTGCTTGAAGCCCAGGTTCCCGAACTGCTGTCTCAGCTTATCATTATTAATAACAATCAGGGAATCTACGTTGTTTCTTAATTTATCCAGTCCGTTTTCGGCCTGCTCGAGTCTTCTTTTTCCTTCAAAGCTGAAAGGAACGGTAACGATCCCTACGGTAAGAATCCCCATATCTTTGGCAACTTTGGCAATTACAGGAGCTGCACCGGTTCCGGTACCACCACCCATTCCGGCCGTGATGAACACCATCTTGGTGTTTTGTCCCATCGCAGCTTTGATGTCTTCGATGCTTTCGATAGCCGATTTCTCTCCCACTTCAGGGTCTGCCCCAGCCCCAAGACCTTCCGTAATGGTGGTTCCCAACTGTACTTTGTTGGCAACCGGGTTATTATCCAACGTCTGGGCATCTGTATTGCAGATCACGAAATCTACCCCGTGAATTCCTTTTTCGTACATGTGCTTCAGCGCGTTGTTTCCACCGCCTCCAACACCGATTACTTTTATTATTGATGAATTTCCTTTTGGCAAGTCAAACGAAAACCCCTGTGTCCCTATATTTTCCATAACTATATTTTTTATAATTATAATTGATAATTGATTGATGATCATTGATAAGGAAAAGATCATTTATCGCTTATCAATCCATCATTTATAATTTATTCTACTTCTTCAAAGAATTTTTTTACTTTTTCCATGAGCGACTGTCCGAACGTAAGCTTTGCGGCTTTTCTGGATTGCTGCCCGGCTATCGAAGGCTCAGGCTGAACGGTTTCTGCCTGTGGCTGCAAAGGCTCGTGAACGGTTTCCGTTGCGGTAACCTGAGCTTCTGCCTTCACCTCTGCAGCCTCCTGAACGGGTTCCTGGATTTCAGCATTCTGTTTTTTATCCCTGATCTTTAAACTTTCCATCAGCAATCCGATGGAAGTCGCGAATTCAGGTCCTTTAAGATACTGATTTTTATCGTTCGCTATATATTCATTGGCAAAACCGATCCTGCTGTCGAAACCGGTGGTATAATTGGCCAGCTGACGAAGGTGCTTCAGATTGGATCCGCCTCCGGTAAGCACGATGCCCGCGATCAGCTTTTTCTTCTGCTCGAATGCGCCGTACGCCTTAAGCTCCGTATTCACCATTTCCAGGATCTCTTCTACCCTGGCATTGATGATCTGCGCAAGGGTTTTCAGAGAGATCTCCTTATCCGGTCTGCCGTGAAGTCCCGGAATGGTCACATAGGTGCTGTCCTTTTCCAGCTCAGGCACCGCCGATCCGAATTTTACTTTCAGCTGTTCCGCATGCTTTTCGATGATCGAGCAGCCTTCTTTAATATCTTCTGTAATAATACCGCCACCGTAAGGAATTACACAGGTGTGGCGAATAATATTGTCTTTAAAAATAGCGATATCCGTTGTTCCGCCGCCGATATCGACGATGGCTACGCCCGCTTCTTTTTCTTCTTTCGTTAATACCGCTTCCGAAGATGCTAAGGGCTCTAAAGTAAGGGCTTCCATTTCAAGGCCTGCCTCACGCACACATCTTGCAATGTTCCGGATGCTTCCCATCTGCCCCACGACAACGTGGAAGTTGGCTTCCAGACGTTTTCCGTGCATGCCGACAGGTTCCTGAATTTCACCCTCGGAGTCTACTTTATATTCCTGAGGAAGTACATGGATAATTTCTTCACCGGGAAGCATGACCAGCTTCTTGACCTGATCTTTCAATGCTTCAATGTCATCATCTGTGATGAATTTATCCGGATGTTCACGCATAATATAATCGGAATGCTGCAGCGAACGGATATGCTTTCCGGCAATCCCCACCGTCACCTTACGGATCGGCACTCCAGCGCTGGACTGTGCCTCAGCCACAGCAGCCTTGATTGAATTAATGGTCTGCGAAATATTATTCACAATACCTTTGTGAACACCAAGACTCTTAGCCTTCCCTACACCGAGAACTTCTATCTTCCCGTGTGCATTCCTCCTTCCGACAATCGCGACGATTTTTGTCGTCCCGATGTCCAGACCTACTGAATACTCTTGATTTTCCATTTGTTTATATCGATTTGATTTTTATTCTATTTTAACTTTTGCCTTCGTTTTCGGCTTTGCTGCCGTTGTTTTTTTCTCTGTTTTCGGTTGCTGTTTCGGCTTGGTTACTGGTTTTGGTTTTAATGAAGAGGAGGTTATTTTTTTAGTCGTCTTTTTTACTTCTGCAGGCTTCGGAAGCTCGGCGGTTTTCTTTACTGCCACGAGCGGCACTTTGGCCAGTTCTTTATTTCTTGCATTCAGAATGCTGTCGTTTTCTTTAAAATTGGGATTTAAAGTCGTGACGATCTGATTCTGGTATTTTACCGATACCATATTGTACTTTTCAGGATCCTGATACACAAGGTATTTTTCCACAAAGGTTTTAAAGCCTTTTACCTTAAACTCAATGTTATCAAGATCGCCGATCTCCACTTTGTAGTTTCCTTCGCTGGTCAAAAGGTTGTAGCTTCCGTTATTCTTTGAGATCCCGATGAAATATTTCTTGCTGAAATCATCCTTATCGATTTTCTCTACCAGCTCCGCCAGCTTCCGGTATTCGTCTTTCTGTACATCTCCCGTTACCAGCATACAAGGATGGGAATACGTTTTGGATATCGGGAACTCAATCCCTTTTTCATCAACATAAAAGTCTCTGCCGTTTTTATTCAGCCTGAAAACAGGAACTCTCTGTTTGATGTCTAAATTCAGTTTCCCGTTAAGATTCAGATAAACATTGGCACTGTCAACCGCCGGAAGCGCATTGATCTTTTTTTCCAGCGCCGGAATATCCAGCTCCCCCACCTTTCCGGAAGGGTTCTCCTTTTTTACAATCTCCCGGATGTCTTTTTCATCAATAAAATAAACCGGAGTTTTATCACTCATCTTTACAGAAATCTTATTGTCGGTAATCTTCTGACCACTGAACTTCTTCAAAGAAAAGCTCAGCAGAAACCCAAGAAGGATCACGGTGACGGCAATTTTTAATATTCTGTATTTATTTTTCATTTTATATTTAACGCTATGAGCGCAAGGTTTTTCTTTAAATGCTTACTTTATATTTTCCGTTCGCAAAGGCGTTTCACTCAGCGAATGTTAGCTGAAAACATTATACTCTATTTTATACTTTTATTAGGGTACTTAAACCAAGCTTTATAATTTATTTACTGCTCTTTTTACTCCATCTTTAAATAAGGTCGAATGAAAATTTAAAATCATCCCTAATTTCATTTCTGCAATTCTTAAATAATTAAGAAGCTGGAAGAAATGATATTTATTAACTTCCGGAACTGCTTTTATTTCTATAATTACTTTATTCTCAATTAATAAATCGACTCTAAATGCTTTTCGACAATTAAACCCTCATAATTGATGCTAATATCCTTTTGTCTTTCGATACAAAGTCCGCTATTCTTCAATTCATGAATTAAGCATTGTTCATAAACATTTTCATAGAGCCCTATTCCAAGTTTTCGATACACTTTCATCCCTGCATCAAAAAAACTATATTCGATATTTCATTTTCTGTCATCTTTGTGTTTTTCTATTTACAAATGATATTTTCAGTTATCATTTGCTGAGTGAAACGCCCTTGCGAACGACTTTATACGGGGTTATATAATTTCCATTGCGCTCGTTGCGTTTATCAAATTAATATTTACTCATCCACTCACAGACAGGATCATACAGCGTATCAATATTTCCTGCGCCTACCGTGAGAAGGATATCGAATTCTTTTTCTTTTATCTTATTGAAAGCCTCATGTAATGCTGAAACTTCCTTTTTATCTAAAGTCACTTTTTCCAGGAGCCAGTCTGAAGTAATTCCTTCAAAGTTTTCCTGAAGTTCCCTGGCCGGATAAATATCAAGCAGGATCAGTTCATCAGCCATACTAAGGCTTTCTGCAAAACCGTCTGCGAAATCCCTCGTTCTGCTGAACAGGTGCGGCTGGAAAACCACCAGCAATTTCTTTTCAGGGTAAAAAGTCCTGATCGAGCTCATTACCGCATTAATTTCTGTCGGGTGGTGAGCGTAATCGTCGATGTAAATTTTACCGTTCTCATACCGGTGTTTGGTATATCTTCTTTTAATACCTCTAAAATTGGCAATTGCCTTTTTAAGAGTTTCAAAGCTCACTCCTAACTTATGAAGAATTGCCAGTGCAGCCGTTGCATTTTCTACATTATGGATTCCCGGAATTTCCCAGGCAAAATCTTTTACCATTTCTTCAGGCGTATGGAAATCAAAATAGATCGTATCATTCTCCATACGCAGGTTATCGGAATAAAAATCGGCCTCTTCGTTTACAGCATAGGTAAGATGAGATCTGCCGATGTCAATTCCTTTTCTTACAAAAAGCTGTTTGTCGTCGGGAACCAATGCGGCAAACTGCCTGAACCCTTCTTCAATGGTATTTTTATCTCCATAAATATCGAGATGATCTGCATCGATCGACGTTATTACGGCCCAATCGGGAGACAGATTGAGGAAACTTCTGTCATACTCGTCTGCTTCTACCACAGAATATTGTGTCCCGTTGTAAAGGAAATTCGATTTAAAATTTTCGGAAATCCCTCCCAGGAAGCATGAAAATGGCAAGTCGGCCTCCTTGCAGAGGTGGGAAACCAATGTAGAAGTCGTCGTTTTTCCGTGGGTTCCGGCAACCGCTATGCAGTCGGTGTTTTCCGTAATTAGTCCTAAAACTTTCGCGCGTTTCAATACCTCAAAGTGATGATCATTGAAATAATCTAAAATCCCTAGCTTTTTGATTGCCGGGGTGTAGATTACCAAAGTATCTTCCGGCTGGAGTGACGTGATCCTGTCATCCACTTTATCTTCAAAAACAATATCAATTCCCTCGTTCATCAGAGCCTGCGTAAGCTTGGTGTTGGTTTTGTCATACCCCGACACTTTTTTGCCCGAAGCATGGAAATACCGTGCCAGAGCACTCATCCCGATGCCTCCGATTCCCACGAAGTAAAAATTCTGATATGTTTTTAAATTGTTCATTTATTTCAAATTAAAAGATCAAGTCATTTTGAATTCCAAGATTTCATCCCGAAGCTGCAACATCTTAATCTTATCTATTTTATTATTTTAAAAATCTCCTCTACAATCTCTTTTGCGGCGTTGGGTTTGGCAAAATATCTAAGATTTTCCGACATTTCTTTTCTTAATTCTTCATTTTCACAGATTTCTGTGAGTGTAGTCCAGAACCGGTCTTTCATTTCGGAATCCTTTACCATTCTGGCAGCATTTTTCTCCACGAGGTTCATCGCATTTTTGGTCTGATGATCTTCCGCTGCAAAAGGAAAAGGAACCAGCAATACAGGTTTCTCTGCCACTGCGAGCTCTGAAATGGCTATAGCCCCAGCCCGTGAAACGATCACATCCGCGGCGGAATATGCGGTTTCCATATCTTTGATGAATTCCTTTATCTGTATCTGGTTGCCGGTTGCCGGTTGTTGGTTATTGCCATCAACGGACAACTGAAGACCATCAACAATTTCTTTATAATCCAGTTTGCCCGTTTGCCAGATCAGCTGGTAGCCTTTTTCTTTCAGGCGATCCAGGTTTTCTTGCCACGCAGTGTTCAATGTTCTTGAGCCTAAGGAACCGCCAACAGATAAAATCGTCAGCTTATCTTTACTCAGTCCCATTTTTTCTTTTGCTTCTGCAGCATCCTGCATCCCTGAAACAATATTTTCACGGATCGGATTGCCCAGAAAATGTATTTTTTCAGCCGGAAACCCCTCCACTTTCGGGTAGGCGGTAAAAACGGCTTTTGCTTTTTTACTTAATATTTTATTGGTAACCCCCGCATGGGCATTCTGTTCCTGAATAAAAATAGGAATCCCAAGCTTACTGGCTTCATACAAAGCCGGCCCGCTCGCAAAACCACCAGTTCCAATCGCAAAATCAGGGGCGAAGTTTTTAATGACCTTTTTCGATTTAGATAAACTTTTTAAAATCTTAAAAGGTAACCCCAAATTGGAAAGAATTTTTCCCCTGTTGATCCCGGCGATATCAATTCCTTCTATTTTGTAGCCGGCTTGCGGAACTTTTTCCATTTCCATCTTACCATTGGCTCCAATGAACAAAAACTCTGCATCAGGAAATCTCTTTTTGATTTCATCTGCAATAGCGATAGCCGGGAAGATATGTCCTCCTGTACCCCCTCCGGATAATAAAACGCGGATGGCTGTTGGCTTCTGGCTGTTGGCTGACTGATTGTTCATTTTATTTAATCAATTATGATTCTTTCTAATTTATTTTTAAGCAATATCATTGATTTCTGCAATGCTTTGCTTTTTGCCCATTCCCTCTTCATCATAAATCTGGATTCTGGAGCTGATATTCAAAATAATTCCCAACTGCAAATAGGTCACCAGCATCGAGGTTCCTCCGTAACTGATCAAAGGCAGCGGCTGTCCTGTCACCGGAATCAGGTTAACCGCCACGGCGATATTTACGGATAACTGCACAAAGATCATGACCCCAAGACTGAGCACGAGCAATGATCCGAAGAAAGCCGGCATTTTACTGGCAATCATAACAATCCTGATCATCATAATGAGATACATGCTGATGAGAAATGCCGCCCCTATAAGACCGTACTCTTCAACAATTACCGCAAAAATAAAGTCGGAGGCAGACTGCGGTAGCATTTGCTTGAGAGCACTTTTACCGGGTCCCATTCCCGTAATCCCCCCGTGAACAATGGCTGCTTTGGCCTGCATTACCTGGTAATTTTTGGCTTTCACGCTTTCATCATCCACATCGGCTGTTTTGGCCTTGCTTGAGGTAAAGGTTTCGATACGGCTCATCCAGGTGTGTACCCGGTTTCCGCCGATGAGATTGGTATTTAAAGCAACTATTAAAAACAAAACAATGGCAATAAATGATGCAGAAATGAAGCCTGCAATGTACTTCCAGTGCAGCTGGCCGATAATCAAAACGACAACGGAAACCATTAAAATCATTAATGCCGTAGAACCATTGTCTTTTGCCACCAACACGAAAACCAGTAAAATAGGCCCGAAAATGTACATGATGTTCTCAATCGGAAGTCTTTCGCGCGTGATCTTTTTGGTTAAATATCTGCAGAGATAAATGATGAGCATGAGAAACGCAAAGGAAGACGGCTGGAAAGAGATCGGTGTTCCGGGAATCTTCAGCCATCGTGAAGCACTGGCCCCGTCGATGGTCTGCCCGGTAAACATCGTCACAATCAGCAAAACGATCATCAATCCCAATAGAATACTGCTGAGCTTGCCGATGTACTCGTATTTTACCATTCCCACAATTCTCATAATGGCGAGCCCCAGCACGACAAAGAACATATGCTTGATCACGTGGCCTGTGGTAGTACCATTGTTCACAATATATTCCAGATTCGAACTTGCAGAATAAACCGGGAAAATAGAGAAAATGGAGATCACAAGAATGACCATCCAAAGTACTTTATCGCCCTTCAGGAATTCAAATCTGTTTTCTGTTTCTTCTTCAATCATAATATTCGCATCCCAACCCTCTCCAGGGAAAGGGAGTTCTTCGGGTTCTATTTAATTTTTTAAAACCTGCTCTTTAAACTGACGCCCTCGGTCTTCATAGCTTTTAAACAAATCAAAGCTTGCACAGCATGGAGAAAGTAAAACCGTGTCTCCTTTTTTAGCAAGTGATTTTGAAATCTTTACCGCTTCTTCCATGCTCGAGGTATCATAAATAAATTCTTTCTTATCCTTAAAGAAGCTTATAATTTTCTCGTTGTCAATTCCTAAGCAGACAATTGCTTTTACTTTTCTTTTGACCAGCTCTTCAATTTCGGTATAATCATTCCCTTTATCCACTCCGCCAACGATCCAAACGGTCGGATTTTTCATGCTTTCCAGGGCATAATAGGTAGCGTTGACGTTGGTTGCTTTGCTGTCGTTGATGTATTTTACGCCTTCGAGCTCGGTAACAAACTCCAGCCTGTGCTCAACTGCCTGGAAAGTCATTAATGAATTCCTAATACTTTCATTATTGATTTCCAATATCTTACCTGCGATGGATGCGGCCAGGCTATTGGCAACATTATGATTTCCAAGGAGAGACAGCTCTTCAATTTTCATCGAGAATTCATCTTTCATTTTAACCATAATACGATCATTATCTACGAAACCGCCCTCATCCAGTTTTTCTTTTGTTGAGAAAGGAATCATTTTCGCTTTAACTTCAAGCTTTTCAAGTATATTTTTGCTCATTTCATCATCTTTGTTGTAGATGAAGAAATTGTCGTTTTCCTGATTTTCAGTGATCCTGAACTTTGCCAGCGCATACTCTTCATAATTGTAATTGTACTGATCGAGATGATCCTGCGACAGGTTCAGCAATAAAGAGATATAGGGCCTGAAGTTCTGAATATCATCCAACTGGAAAGAGCTTACTTCCAGGACGTAATATTCGTGGTTTTCATCCGCCACCTGCCTGGCAAAGCTGTACCCGATATTTCCGCCCAGGCCTACATTCAGTCCGTCGTTTTTCAGGATGTAGTAGATCAGGGAAGTGGTCGTTGTTTTTCCGTTGCTTCCGGTGATGGCAATGATTTTGGCGTCGGTAAACTCTGAAGCAAATTCGATCTCGGAAGAAAGTCTGATTCCTTTATCATGAATCTTATGGATGATCTCTGCCTTTTTAGGAATTCCCGGACTTTTCACGATCCAGTCTGCGTTCAGGATTCTCTCTTCATCGTGGTTTTCTTCCTCAAATTCAATTTCATTTTCAGAAAGAAACTTTTTATAATGATCTTTAATAGCTCCCTGGTCTGAAAGAAAAACTTCAAGACCCTGTTTTTTAGCCAAATAAGCAGCGCCACAACCGCTTTCTCCTCCTCCTAAAACAACTATTTTCATACTTTTTTGCTTTATGCTGTAAACTACAAGCTTATTGCCTATGTCTACTGCCGGTTTTATCTCATCTTTAATGTAATCAGGCATACAATGGCCAGCATTACTCCGATGATAATCATTCTGTTAACGATTTTACTTTCATGAAAGCCTCCTTTCTGGTAATGGTGATGTAAAGGGGACATTCTGAATAATCTATTGTTCTGGGCATATTCCAGCCCGTATTTTCTTTTTCTGTATTTGAAAACAATAACCTGAGCCATCACGGAAATGTTTTCTATTAAAAAGATCCCGCACAATACAGGAATCATCAGTTCTTTCCTCAAAATGATCGCCAGAACGGCAATCACGCCTCCCAGCATAAGACTTCCGGTATCGCCCATGAATACCTGGGCCGGATAGGTATTGTACCAGAAGAACCCAATGACCGCTCCCACCATAGCGACAATGAAAATCGTTGCTTCACCCATATTCGGGAGGAACATGATGTTGAGGTAATCTGCAAAAATGATGTTTCCGGACACATAGGCAAAGAAGGCCAGTGCCAGAAGGATGACCGTACTTGTTCCGGCGGCGAGGCCGTCGATCCCATCGGTGATATTCGCCCCGTTTGAAACGGCGGTCACGATGAAGATCACAATAGGAATAAATACGATCCAGGCCCATTCGTGAGCATCTTTATCATTCATCCAAAATAGCATCCCGCTGTAATCGAATTCGTTATTTTTTGCAAAAGGCACCGTGGAAACAGCAATTTTCTCGGTCGGCATAAAGTTCTGTTCCACATTATTCCGGTTTACCACTTTGGCATCGGCATATTTTCTTTTCACCGTAATATCGGGGTGGAAATACATGGTGACACCTACGATTAGGCCCAATCCTACCTGTCCTACGATTTTAAATTTACCGCTCAGCCCGTCTTTATTTTTCTTAATTTTTTTCAGGTAATCATCCAGGAAACCGATCGACCCCATCCAGAGTACCGAAACAATAAGCAGGACGATATAGACATTGGTGATTTTTGTAAACAGCAAAACAGGAATCAGCGTCGCCAGGATGATAATGAGACCTCCCATGGTAGGCGTTCCTTCTTTCTGTTTCTGTCCATCAAGGCCCAGATCGCGCACCAGCTCCCCCATTTGTTTCGCTCTCAGATAATTGATGATTCTTTTTCCATAAACAAGTGCAATCGTCAATGAAAAAAGAACCGCCATTCCTGCACGGAAAGAGATGTACCTCAACAGTCCAAGTCCGGGAACGTGGATGCCGTGGTTGGTTAGATATTGGTATAGATAGTATAGCATGGGCTTCTTGATTTAAAATTTAATTTATTTAAAGATTCAAAGATTGTGACCTCTCAATATTTTCATTTAAATATTTAACAAAATTTGAAATATTTGAAGAAATTTCTCTTGAGAGATTAATGATTTCCTCGGCTTTGTTTTCATCTCCTATCTTTAATCTTTTACTTACAATCATCATACTTCTAACTTCTGCGCAGCTGCCTTTTGCAATTTTTAAATATTTAATAAACTGTCTGTTATTGTTATACTCTGAGCCTTCAGCAATATTGTTTGATATTGAAAAGCTTGCTCTTTTTATTTGATTATTAAATTCAAACTCCTTACCTAGACTTTTGTCTTGAAGATATTGGTAAACTTTTTCAATTAAATCTAAACTTTTGATGTAAACCGGAAAGTTTTCAAAATTTTTTGTCTTCATCAAATTTTTAAATTTTTAAATCAATTTAATCTTTAAATTAATAATTTATTTGCTCATCAGTTTCCAAAGTTCATTAATCGTTTCTTTATCATCAAAGTGATGTTTCACGCCATTAATTTCCTGATAGGTTTCATGACCTTTCCCCGCTACGAGGACAATATCTTTCGGCTCGGCAAATTTTATCGCCATTTTTATCGCTTCCCTTCTGTCGGGAATTGAAGTGTACTTGCTGAAGTTCTGAGGTTCGACACCCGCTTCGATTTCCTTAATGATGGCTGCCGGATCTTCCGTTCTCGGATTATCTGAAGTGATGATGGCCAGCGTAGATTTCTTCGTCGCAATATTTCCCATTTCAGGTCTTTTCGAGTGATCTCTGTCGCCTCCGCAACCAAAAACGGTAATTAGCCGCTCGTTTTTAGTTCTGATATCATTAATGCTGTCCAGGATATTTTCCAGGGCATCCGGCGTGTGGGCATAATCTACAATAAAAAAGATTCCGCCGTCTGATTTGAAAGTTTCAAATCTTCCGGACACTCTTTTCAGCTGACTGATCGCCTGAAGGATTTCTTCCTGCTCAAAACCCAGTTCGGAAGCTATCCCGAAAACAAGCAATAAATTATAGACGTTAAATTTTCCCGTCAGGGTCGTCCAGAATTCCTTTCCGTTGAAATTCAACAGCATTCCGTTAAAATCGACCTCCAGTAATCTTCCGTGATAGTCGGCCATTGTCTTCAAAGCGTAAGACTTTTTCGCGGCTGTTGTATTCTGAAGCATTACATTTCCGTTTTTATCATCGACGTTTGTGATAGCAACGGCAGTATCTTCCAGTTGGTCAAAAAACCTTTTTTTGGTTTTTAAATACTCATCAAAAGTTTTGTGATAATCTAAATGATCGTGTGTAAGGTTGGTAAACCCTGCGACTTTAAAATGAAGCCCTTCGATCCTGTTCTGGGCAATCCCGTGGGAGCTTACTTCCATGAAAGCAAATTCACAGCCTTCTTCAACCGCCTGGGCCAGGATTTTATTAATCGTAATAACGTCAGGCGTTGTATGGGTAGCGGGAATTACCTGATCCGCAATTCTGATTTCTACAGTAGAAAGCAGCGCAGAATCATATCCTAAATTTTTAAAAACATCAAAAAGCAAAGTTGAAACGGATGTCTTTCCATTGGTTCCGGTAACTCCTATTAGTTTTAGTTTCTCTGAAGGATTTCCGTAAAAATTAGAGGCCAGCTGCCCCAATGTTCTGGAAGAATCTTTCACTTTTACATAGGTAATATCTTCCTTTAAATGATCAGGAAATTCTTCACAGACAATCGCTTTTGCTCCTTTTTCTTCAGAAGCTGCAATAAATGAATGTCCATCCACAACCGTCCCCCTCATTGCGATATACAAAGAGTTTTCCGTAACCATTCTGCTGTCGAAAACCAGCCCTGAAACCTCACGGCTGTCATCTCCGTGAATTTCTAAAACTGGGATCCTTCTTAATAATTCAACTAATTGCATGTTTTTATTTTTTAATAGGACTTTATCCTATTCTGTTTTAAATCGCCCCTTCAGGACTCTTTCTTTTTTCAATTCTGCAGAGACAAATAAATTCTCTGGTTTTTACTGATGGTCGTGCCTTCTAATGGGAATTGCTCTTTAATTCTTCCCACGCCTTTAAAATCGACACGATATCCCAAATTCTCCAGCTGCGGGATCACATTTTTACCAATTAATCCTACGACATTCGGCATTTGTTTATTGTTTACCGCTATTTTTACATTGGGTTCCACCATTTTATTGAGGTTTACCTTTTTATCGACCAGCATCTCTCTTTCAATATTCTGAGGAGTCTTCAGGAAAGTTTTTCCTGCAATCTCCTTGAATACCGGAGCCGCAACCGTAGCGCCGTAAAACCCTTTCGCGGTATTCGGTTCGCTGATCATCACATAGCAGGTATATTTCGGTTTATCAGCCGGATAAAACCCTGCAAATGAAGCGCGGTATTTCATAGGTCCCGGAAGCCAGTACTCAAATCTTGCCGTTCCGGTTTTCCCCGCCATTTTTAAATTCGGGGTAAAAATGCTCTTTCCGGTTCCTTTTTCCACAGCCTTTGTCAAGGCATGCGTCATCATTTTAATGGCCTTTTCAGAAGCCATTCTGTCGACCATGACTTCCGGTTTCGCACTGTACATTACCTTACCGTCTTTCATGATTTTATCAATAAAAAGAGGCTTCAGCATTTTACCGTTATTGGCCACACCGTTATAGAAAGTGGCTAACTGTAATAAATTGATGTTGGAAGCATATCCGTAAGCCAGCGATGCAAGGGCCGCAGGATTCCATTTTTTACTTTCCGGTGTTACAAACCTTGGCTTTGTAATCCCCGGAAGCTCGATATCCATTTTGTCGAACAGCTTCCATCGTCTTAAGTGGTCTAAAAAGATCTGTGGCTTTTCAGCGTAATATTTTGTAATCAGCTTGGCGGAACCCACGTTACTGGATTTGGCCAGCACATCACTGATGTCGTAAATTCCGTGGCCGTGGCCATCTGAAATTCTCTGCTTGGCATATACCCAAACTCCGTTTCCGACGTCTACCGTAGTATTTTCATCGATGAAACCGTCGTCCATAGCAGCAAGAAGAGAAATGGTTTTAAAAGTAGAACCCGGTTCTATATTATCTTTTAAAGCATAATTGTAGGAATCTACGTACTCTCCTTCGTCGGTTCTTCTCAGATTGACCATCGCGCGGACTTTCCCTGTTTCGACTTCCATGACGATCACCGTTCCGTGTTTTGCTTCGAAATTGATCAGCTGTTTTTGTAAAGCTGAGTGCGCAATATCCTGAATTCTAAGATCTAAAGTCGTATAAACATCCTCTCCGTCCACAGGCTCCTGAACTTTCCAGAAGTCGATCGGCTTCCATTGCGATGAATTAATCCTCTGCTCCAGTCTTTTCCCGTCTGTTCCTCTTAAATATTTTGAGAAAGCCCCTTCAAGACCGGCTGTATGCACCCCATCATCCATTCCGATGGTACCGGCACCGATTTCCGATGTGGCAAGCTCTCTCTTATAATTTCTGTCGACGATGAAACCGCCTTTATTTTTACCTTTTTTAAAGATCGGAAATTTTCTGATCCGGTCGTACTGATCGAAATCAAGCCCTTTTACCAGTGTATAATACTGGTTTTTCTTTTTTCGCTGATCATCAAATTTCTTCCTGAATTCACCTCTCGGTTTTCCGAACATTTTGCTTAAAGAATCCGTGAGCGCACCGATATTGTTGCTGTAGACGGTATCTTTCATCGTTTTAAAATCCAGATAAATGTCGTAGCGCATCACCGTAGTGGCCAGAATAGAGCCATCGGAAGCGAAAAGATTTCCCCGGGCTGCCTTCAGCGTGGCTTCACGGTAATTTTTATTGATGTAGTCGTCCTTGATTTCCTGGACGTTCGTATTCTGAAGGATCACGATCCTTGCTAAAAACATGACAAACACGCACAAAGCTACCACTGCAAAGAGGTAGCCCCAACGTAACGTTTTTTTACGCTTGTTATCGTAGTCATTTTGTTTTTGCATCTGTACTATCCAGTTTTATGAGCAGTTTGTGCGGGTGGCTTTCCAGGGTCATTAAAGAATCCCGGGCCACCTCTTTCCCCAGCTCCGACTCCATTTTTACTTTTATAAGCTTACTTTGTGCGTAAGCGTTTCTAGATTTATATTCTTCCGTTTCTTCCTTAAGGGCATTAACGATTTCGATCTTCTTATTCACCAAATGGTTACTGTAAATCATCGCCATCATCAATATGAACAACAGAAGAAAATACCGGTAATGTATTTTGATCTCATCACGGTTCAGGAAATTCCCTTTTATAATGTCTATAAAAGTTAATTTCTTCTGAGGACGATATGTTGTTCTTTTTGCCAATTTATTGTCAATTTGCTTCGCAGTGAATCCGCTTTGCTTGTGAATGGTCAATTTAAATTCAGCATTGACGATTCACCATTCACTTTTTTACACTTTAATCCCGGTTCTCATTTTTGCACTTCTGGCTCTGGAGTTTTCCTCAATTTCCTTATCGTCAGGAATAATGGCTTTACTCTTTACCAGCTCAAAAGCTTTCTTATAATTTCCATAAATGTCTCTTTCCGGTTCCCCTTCAAACATTCCGTTTTTCAAAAATCTTTTCACCAGCCTGTCTTCCAGAGAATGATAAGAAATCACAACCAGCCTGCCTTCCGACCTCAGCACATTGTAAGCCTGCACCAGCATTTCCTTCAGCACTTCCAGTTCCTGGTTTACCTCGATCCTGATCGCCTGAAACAATTGCGCATAGAATTTATTCACTTTATGAGGCGGGAGATAACTGAAAAGTTTCTTCAGGTCTTCCGTCGTTTCTATGCTTTTTATTTTTCTGTGGTGAACAATATCCCTGGCCAATTTTCGGGCCTCTCTCAGTTCGCCGTAGTAATAAAATATATCGGCCAGCTGCTCTTCATCATAATCATTAATCACCCTTTTTGCGTCCAGGCTCTGCATCACATTCATTCTCATATCCAGAGGCGCGTTGCTCCTTGTTGAAAATCCCCGGTCGGCTTCATCGAACTGGTGGGATGAAACCCCAAGATCAGCCAAAACCCCATCAACCTGTGAGACCCCATATACCAGCAACGAGTTTTCCAGAAACCTGAAATTCTGATTGATGAGGATAAACCTCGAGTCGTCGATTGTATTTTCTAGGGCATCCAGGTCCTGATCAAAACTGAAAAGCCTGCCTTTATCAGACAGCCTGCTCAATATCTCTCTTGAATGGCCGCCGCCGCCAAAAGTACAGTCCACGTATGTTCCGTCCGGATTCGTTACCAAATCATCTACACTTTGCTTCAACAAAACGGGGTTATGATACATGTTTAAGTTGTGTTTTTTAGCTTTTTAATTAATAATCAGCTCGTTATTCTTCATCGAAGGCGCCCATTACATCTTCGGCAAGGCTTGCAAAATCTTCTTCATTAATGGAGATCACTTTTTCGTAAGCTTCTTTATCCCATATCTCAAAAAGTTCGCCCGCACTGGTAATTACAACATCTTTCTGAAGAGCAGCAAAAGTCATAAGATCTTTTGAGACCTGAAGCCTCCCTGCATTATCCAGCTCCACTGTTTTTACGCCTGCCGTAAACATTCTAATGAAATCAGCATTCTTTTTAATGAATCTGTTTAGTTTATTAATTTTGCCCATCACTTTATCCCATGCATTCATCGGATAAACTTCCAGGCAGGATTGGAACACGGATCTCTTGACTACGAACGCCTTGTCGTCGAAGTTTTCCATTTGTTTAATCAATGATGCAGGAAGTTTTAAGCGGCCTTTATCATCGATTTTACACTCATATGTTCCAATGAAATTTTTCATTTGGGACAAATTTATATAATAATTTCCAAAAGTTCCCACTTTTTCCCACTTTTTGCCTTAATGTTGATAAGTTTTATCAAAGATTGAAATTCAGGCACATAATAAACTGGTATGATGATTGTTGTGCAACTTGTTATTTAAGCCATAGTAAAGTGTTTGAGAAAAAAAGCTTTAAAAAAGACTTTGGTATATTATTTTTATTTTAAATTAGGCTTATCAAAATATTTTTGAGGTTTAATTTGTATTTTTGCAAGGCTTTATTAAGGCATTATATGATATTCAGTACAAAAAAAGAAAAGAAATATACCTTCGTTGAGGCGGGAGAGGGACATCCATTAGTGCTTTTGCACGGTTTAATGGGTGGGTTGAGTAATTTCGATAAGATGGTGGATTTTTTTTCAGACAGAGGATTCAAAGTTTACGTTCCTCAGCTGCCGATCTACGATTTGCCCGTACTCAATACCAATCTTACCACAATAGCAAAATATATCGCTAAATTCATAGAAACGCACATCGATGCTCCGGTTACGATCGTCGGAAACTCCATGGGAGGCCATATCGGGCTCATCTTAACGCTGGCAAGACCTGATTTAATAAAAAATCTTGTCCTTACCGGCAGTTCAGGGTTATATGAAAGAACATTCGGGGACAGTTTTCCCAGAAAGAACGACCGTTCCTATATCAGAAAGAAAACAGAAGAAGTTTTCTATGATCCTGCCATTGCAACCGAAGATCTTGTAGATGAAGTTTTTTCGGTGGTAAACGACAGAATGAAGGGCATTAAAACCGTCATGCTCGCAAGAAGTGCCATCAAGCACAATATGCTTCATGACCTGCCGAAAATCCTCACGCCCACCTGCCTGATCTGGGGAAGACAGGATAATGTCACCCCTCCCGAGGTCGCGGAGGACATGCACAAATTCATTCCGAATTCGGATCTGTTCTGGATAGAACACTGCGGCCATGCAGCCATGATGGAAAAACCGGATGAATTCAACGAAATTCTCTACAGCTGGTTAAAAGATAAAGTTTAAACTAAAATATATAAACCATTAAGAACTTTTCTTAATGGTTTGTTTTTCTAAAAATATTTCAAAAATGGTTATTAAAACAGCAAACTTCGTAAAGAGTAGCGGAAAATGGCAGGAATGCCCGGAACCCAATATTCCGGAATATGCTTTTATCGGAAGATCCAACGTCGGAAAATCTTCACTCATCAACGCGATGATGAACCATAAGGACCTCGCAAAAACTTCGCAGACCCCCGGAAAGACACAGCTCATCAATCATTTCCTGGTCAATGAAAGCTGGTATCTTACCGATTTACCGGGATACGGCTACGCTAAAGTGTCAAAGTCGATCAGAAAAGATTTTGAAAAGCTGATCACCAATTATATCCTCAACAGGAAAAATCTCGTCAATCTCTTTGTGCTGGTAGATTCCCGCCACAAACCCCAGGCCATTGACCTGGAATTCATCCAGTGGTGCGGGGAAAGCGGTGTTCCCTTCTCGATTGTCTTTACCAAAGTAGATAAGCTGAAACCCAACGCCGCTATAAAAAACGTGGAAGACTACAAAGCCGAACTCCACAAAACCTGGGAAGATCTTCCGGAGATTTATGTAACCTCAGCCGAGAAGAAAGAAGGATGCGACGAAATCCTCAATTTCATCCAGAAAACCAATGAATTCCTGGCCAATAATAACGTAAGTTTCGATGAGTAACATAATCTGGAAGATCAAAAGTTTCGACGAGTTTACCGTTCCTGAATTATACAACGTTCTAAAAGCAAGAATCGATGTTTTTGTCGTAGAACAGGACTGCCCATATCCGGACCTCGACGATTATGACCAGAAAGCCATCCATATCTGGGCGGAAGAAAATGGGGACGTATTAGCCTACTGCCGGATATTCGATAAGGGAATTAAATATCCTGAAGCCTCCATCGGAAGAGTTCTTACCACCGGAAAGGCACGCGGAAAGAACCTGGGAAAACAACTGATACAATATGCGCTCGACACCATTGAAGCCCGTTTTCACACCTCTGAAGTAAGAATTTCCGCACAGGATTATCTACTGAGGTTTTACGGAGCTTTCGGTTTTGAAGATACCGGCAAAAAATACCTTGAAGACGACATTCCGCACACGGAAATGTTTTATCAGAAAAAATAATAAAGAGGCTTTCAGACTGATGAAAGCCTTTTTCAATGTACACGAGGCAGCATCCAAAATCAATAAGGTGTCCGCCGGAATAGATAAGGCATCTTCCAAAGTAAATAAGTCTTCCTCTCAACCCGATAAAGCTTTGGCAAAAATAAATATAACATCCGCCGGAACACATAAGGCATCCGCCAAAATAGATAAGCCTTTGTCTCAACCCGATAAAGCTTCGGCAAAAACAAATATAGCTTTGGCCAAAGTATATAAAGCAATGTCCGGATTAAATAAGCAATGTTTTAGATAAAATAAGGGCTGTCTCAAATTGTGAAACAGCCCTCATCTATTATATTACTCATTCAGCATTCCAAGTTCACCGAAATGCTTTTTGAATTTCTGGATTTTTGGCCCGACCACGGCACTGCAATAAGGCTGTGTAGGATTTTCATTGTAATATCCCTGGTGATATTGTTCGGCAGGCCAGAACTTTTCAAATTTTGTCACTTCCGTTACATAAGTTCCCGGCCATCTTCCGGACTGCTTAGACCTTTCGATCGCTTCTTCCGCTTTTGCTTTTTCAGCATCATCCTTATAGTAAATGACCGAACGGTACTGCGTGCCGATATCATTCCCCTGCCTGTTCAGCTGGGTAGGATCATGAAGAAAGAAGAAAACATCCATCAGCTGTTCATAAGAAATCACAGCCGGATCGTAGGTGATCTGTACCACCTCTGCATGACCCGTTTCACCGGTACACACCTCCTCATAAGTAGGATTGTCTTTATGACCTCCCGAATATCCTGAAACAGCCGACTGCACCCCTTTCAGCATATTGAAGCAGCTTTCCACGCACCAGAAGCAACCACCTCCGAATGTGATCTGTTCTAAATTATTGTTGTCCATTTTTTGTTGATTATTGAATTAAATATATTCTCTGAATTCGGAATATCCGTGAAAAAAAACAGATCAAAAATAGGAAAAAGTTTTTCAATTTCACGCTCGATCCGGCTTCTAAAACCAAATCGGAGCTATAGATGAGACAAATTATTTTTGACATTAAAAATAATTTTGACCTAGGGAGTTTTTTTTTAACGCAAAGGTTTAATTCTGAATCTGCAGATTTCAAGTGAGCAAAGGAAGAATCAGCAAGCTGATTTGATGAAGCGCACGTCCAAGTTTCGCGCAGCAATTATTGCCTTCCTTCTAAAATCAGCGATAACCATTTTTCCTTTGCGTTAAAAAAAAAGATCTGCTCAATCTGCAAATCTGCGGGAGTATTTAACAAAAAGAATCTAGTAGCCCGTAACATTTCCAGAGAACAAAAAATGAATCAGCACACTGATTGATGAAGTTTACGTTAGCTTCGCGCAGCAATGTATTGCCTTTGCCTTCTAAAATCAGCGGTAACCATTTTTCCTTTGCGTTAAAAAAAGATCTGCTCAATCTGCAAATCTGCGGGAGTATTTAGCGCAAAGAATCCATTAACCCGTAAAATTTCCAGAGAAAAAAAAGAATCAGCGCGATATTCCTCTTTGTGTTAAAATACTTATCAATAAAAAAGCACCCTTAAAAAGGATGCTTGTATCTATGTAAATAAATTTCAATTATTTCTCCCAAACCAGGGCACTTGCTCCCAAGATAGCAGCATCTGCTTCATCCAGTTCACTGAATACCAGTTTTACTTTATTCCTGAAAATCGGCAGTAAATTTCGCTCCATGTGCAGTTTTGTAGGCTTTAAAATAAAATCCCCGGCTTTAATCACTCCACCAAACAGAAGAATCGCTTCAGGGGACGAAAACATAACAAAATTCGCCAGCGCTTCTCCCAGCTTTTGCCCGGTATACCTGAAAACCTCTATAGAGATCGCATCTCCTTTCAATGCACATTCATGAACGGTTTTTGAGTTGATCGACTCTTCAGGATACTGCGTCAGCATCGACTCCGGAAATTCAGCACGCATCTTTTTGGCGGTGATGGCAATCCCTGTTGCGGAAGCATAGGCTTCGAGAGAACCTTCAGAACCTGTACTCCAGTGCTTTCTTCCACCTGGCTTTACGATGGTATGTCCCAGTTCACCTGCGAATCCGTCATGTCCGTAGATCAGCTTACCGCCGGCAACAATCCCACTTCCTACGCCGGTTCCCAAGGTAATCATGATGAAATCCTTCATCCCTCTTGCAGCTCCGAAAAGCATTTCTCCGATGGCTGCCGCGTTGGCATCATTGGTGATGGTACAAGGCAGTCCGAATTTGGCTTTCATCAGATCCGCAAACGGAATGATGCCTTTCCAGGGAAGGTTGGGCGCCTGCTCTATCGTTCCTGTATAGTAGTTGGCATTTGGAGCTCCTACTCCGATCCCATCAAAATTTTTCTCTTTTCCGTGGCTATCGATCATCGGACGAACAGCCTCGTATAAAGCATCTATATACTCTTCTACGGTAGGGTAGGCATCTGTCCGGATGTTTCCTTTCTCCAGAACTTCACCTCTGTGGTTTACCACTCCAAATTTTGTATTCGTCCCGCCAATATCAATTCCCAGCGCAACGTGTTTTGACAAATCTACTAATGACATTTCTCTTCTTAATAATTGTAAAAGGTTAAAATTATAAAAAAGATCTTATTATTAGACGATTAAGCAGCATTTTATTTAAAAAAAATATTATGTTGTTTTCAGGGTATTCTTTTTCCTTCTTCCCCACCAGATCATAAATCCGGTCACTGGTAATGAGGCACATACAAGGCTCACCAGGAAAGCAATGATCTTTGTCGGCAGTCCCAGAATGGCACCTACGTGAATATCGTAATTGGCTCCGACTGCTTTTTCCCCGAAATTTTTGTCTTTCATGTCGTGAGTATGGAGCAATTCTCCCGAGTTTTCATCAAAAATAAGACTGCTGCTTTTATGATAAGAGTAGGATAAATGTTTCACATAAACTTCAAAATTCGGATGCTCATGATCGTCCATATGTTCATGGCCGAGATCAATAGAGAAACCATAGGAATCGGGGTATTTTGCTTTTACCGTATTGCTGATCTTATCTAAAGTACCCTCCGTTCTCCATTCGATGGGAGCTTTGGTTTTAATGGATGAGAAATCAGGATAAGCTGTTTTGCCTCCGGAGAAAATAAAGTAAATCGCAGCCTGAACGACGAAGAACGCATAGAATAACCCTGTAATCGAAAATATTAAAGCAAAAATAGAAGCGTAAAAACCAAGAACATTATGAAGATCATAATTTTTTCTTTTCCAGCTTTTCACATTTTTCCATTTAAAGGAGAAACGTTGCTTTCTGGCGGCTTTATTTTTAGGCCACCAGAGAATAATTCCGGAGATCAGCATGATGACAAAAATAATCACGGGAATTCCCACGAGATAGGTCCCCCAGGATTGCTTCAGCAGATAACTCCAGTGGATCATTTTAACGATCTGGAAAAACCCGTTTTTCTCATCATAGGTTCTTAAGACTTTTCCGTTATAAGGATTTACATAAGCGACTTTATAGATCGGGAATTCATCAAAATAGTTCCAGCCTTTGGGATCATGCTCGTACCAGTAGAAAAGATAAGACATCTTTTTGTCGATCGGGATATTGACCCAGTGAACGGGATATTTTTCTTTTACCTGCGCTACAACAGACTTTTCCAAGACACGTATCGGAAGAACCTGTTTCTGGTTTATATTTTTTTCGTTGTGATAAATAACATCTTTCCGGGTAAAATTTTCCACCTCATCTTTAAAAACATACAAAGCTCCGGTAATGGAAATGATAAAAATCAGAAACCCAATTCCCAGACCAAACCACAAATGAAGCTTGCCGGTCCATTTTTTAAATGCACTTGGTTTTTTCTTATGATGATGCTTTTTTCTCATGATATCCTTACGTGGGGCAAAGGTAATGCTTAATTTTTATTTAGAATACTTACAATTAAGGAATTTTACTGATATTTTTCCTATCCATATAATGCATAAACAAAAGCGCTTCATCATGAGAGTCAGATGAAGCGCTTTTGAGATGATATTTAAATAAAATCTGTTTTAAAATTTATATTCAATCATAAAAGTTCCCCGCATTCCCGGTGCATTGGCGAAGTCGCTGTCCCGTGCTGCCCACCACGCGATCGGCGGCTGGTAAAGGGTATTGAAAAGGTTTTCAATTCCCAGAGAAAGCTTCCAGATCTTGTTGATATCATAACTTGACTTAAAGTTAATGACGGTGTATTCTGGTACCTTTCCTTCTCCGTAGGCATACAATCCGGTCTTTGTATTAGGCTGGAACCGATCCTGTCCGAAGATGTGAAGCATATCCAGCCCTACGGATAAATTCTGCAAAGGCCTAGCCTGAACATACGCGAGAATTTTTGGTGCGGAAATTCTGCTGTTGTTAATTTTGGTTGAATAATCGCCATCATCTTTTGGTGATGTGATTCCTTCGATCCAGCTGTAGCTTCCTCCGAAATTGATCCATCGTGCAGGGGAGAAATGTAAAAATCCTTCTACCCCGTACACCACTTCCGGTGCGCGCTGGATGGTCAATGAACGGTCGGCACTCTGAACAAAAGAAGCACCCAGCTTTGAGGTACTCACATAGGAAGTCACCTCATAATTAAGCCAGCTGGTAATTTGCCCGGTAGTACCTAATTCGTAATTATTGACAATAATGGGTTTTGTCTCGAGATTATTGATTGTGTCTGAGGTTGAGGTTCTCAATATCCGGCCCAGTTCATTGATGGAATATGCCTGAGAGAAACTTCCGAAAATATTAATGGCCGGATTGATGTTGTACCGGAATCCGATATTACCTACCAGGGCGTTATATTCAAGATCTCCGCCTTTCACAAAAATACTTTGGGTAAAAGTTCCGTCGTTTTTAATCGAAGACAGTGTATTGAAATCCCCGACTTTCACTTTAATATTTTCATAGCGTAAACCTCCTTTGAGGATCAGTTTTTTAAAGAGATCGATTTTCATTAACATGAAAGGGGCAATATTTGTCATGTTCATATCAGGGGTCCAGTAGCGGCCGTCTTCCAGCTTCTGTACGGTCTGGTCATTAAGAATATCGATTCCATAAATGACTTCACCTTGCGAATTCTGAGCGTTCCATAGCTGGGTGTCGAAATTGGCTCGTGCTCCATATTTTTTCGAGATAACATTAGACTGTCCGCCGTTGAAAAAAGTGTCGCTGTATCCATATACCGTTCTAAAATCCTGCATATAGAGGTTGACGTTAAGGGAAGTTCCCTGCCATAGCCTTTTGTTGTCGTAGCTGAGCTTGAGGTTATGATTTCTCGGTGTTCCTTGCGGGGTGGTTTCCAGACCTTTTCCGAGGCCCTCACCGATGGTTGGTGTTACTCCGTATTTTCCTGTTTTGAGGCCTAAATCCAACTCAGATTTTGAAGCATAACCGATATAGGAAGCTTCGAGTCTGTTGTTTTCATTAAAATTATAGCCCAGCTTCAGCATTCCGTTATAATTGTTCATTTTTGCGGTACTGTATGTCGGGCTCAGATTGTCTCCGTTGGCATCTTTGAGATATCCGGTTCTTTCGTAAGCGAATGACGCAACATAGTCGAAATCTTTAGTAATTTTTCCGGAAAGCAGCTGACTCGCCCTGAATCCTAAAGTTCCGCCGTAAGGTTGCCCGGTAATACCGACCTGTGAAATTCCTGAGATCTTTTTATCACCCGTGCTTTTTCTGGTGATATAGTTGATGATTCCTCCGTCTGATCCGTTTCCGTAGATGGAAGTAGCTCCTTTAATCACTTCAATTCTTTCAATGACCGAAGGATCGATAGATCTGATGTCTCTTGCTCCGTTTCTTAAAGGAGTCGATTGCGGAATTCCGTCGATCAAAACCAAAACCTGTCTCCCTCGGAGTGTCTGTCCACTGTTGGTCGTTGTTCCGGAACTTGTGGCAAGACTGGGAACCGTATATTGCAAAATGTTGCTGATGTCCGAATTGACGGTAAGCTGCGACTGGATCTGCTTCTGATTGACAATGGTTACAGAACCTGGAATTTCTTTAATATTCTCCTTCTTTCTGGAGGCTGTTAATACAACTTCATCCACATCTTTTACCTGAAGAGAGTCTTTCTGCTGTGCAAAAATGTTGACAGAAGATAATGCAGCTGCTGCTAAAATGGTCTTTTTCATGAGTTTTTGATTCCTTTTTTCTTTTTTTTACCTAGCCATATCAAAAATCCGGTTACCGGTAACGAGGTGCAGAGAAGCCCTGCGATGAACCAGATTATTTTTCCGAAAATGCCGAAATACGAACCTGTATGGATATCATAATTGGCATTGGCGTATTTTTCTGCATTGTTTAGCTGATCGTGAGATTTATTCATCAGCAGTTTTCCTGAATATTTATCAAAAACAAGCTGACTTCTTATGGCAAATTTTCCGTCTTCTCCGTATACCGTGACGGGGATATTATTTAATTCTTTTCCTTTTTTAGTTTTTCCATTCAACGGGATCCGGAAGCTTGAATAGGCGGGATATTTTTTTCTTGCCTCTTGTGCAGTAAGATCGAAGATTTCAGGACTTTTTACAGATAGCGAGTCCGGGGATTTTATTACTTTTTCTTTCGGAAGTTCCGAAGATCCGGATAATGCCAGATTAAAAACATTTTTCACCCATGGAAACGAGAAATAAATTCCGGATAAGCTTAATAACAGGGCAATAAATGAAACATAAAACCCCAAAACATTATGAAGGTCGTAGTTTTTACGCTTCCAGGTTTTTACATTTTTCCAGACGAATGAATAGCGTCCTTTTGCTGCTTTCCTGTTTTTAGGCCACCAAAGGATAATTCCGGTGATCAGCATGATAATGAACAGCACCACTGGGATTCCTACGACATATTTCCCCCAGTCTGTTTTTAAAAGTAAACTCCAGTGAATAGATTTAAGGATCGGGAAAACATCATACTTTTCGTTATAAACCCCAAGGATTTCGCCGTTATACGGATTTACATAGACCAGCTTATTGATTTTTACCTCCTCAAAATAATTCCAGGCATTTTTATCTTTTTCATAAAACCAGAATTCATAAGATTTTGTCTTGTCTAAAGGAATTTCAACGGAAGTCACCGGGTATTTTTCGTTCAGTTCAAAAGTAACTTTATCCTTTAAAACCTCAATTGGTAATGGGTTTTGCCTAATCGTTTCAGCATTAAGATCATAAGCATTCTTCCTTAATTGATGCTGAATTTCATCTTTAAAAACATAAAGAGTTCCTGACAGGGATACTATAAAAACAATCAGACCAACGCACAAACCCAACCAAAGATGCAGTTTGGCAGACCATTTTTTGATCCATGAAGGCTTTTTTTTATGGTGATGCTTCTTTCTCATGCGATGAGAAAAAAGTTAACCTTTTGACGGGTTAACTTTTTAGTTATTTAGAATTTGTAATTTAGGCTAAGCGAAACAGCTCTTAGTCTTTGAGAAGTTACCGTTGACCATCCAGAGAAATATTTTTTGTTGGTAAGATTATCTACTTTAAGAATTAAACTGTATTTATCTTCATTGTAAGATAATGCTGCGTTGAAAACTGTATAACTTGGAATTGCAAACGTTCCGATAGTGGCTCGGTTTAATGTATATAATTCACTTGCAGAGTTGGCACCGAATCCAAGACCAAAGTTTTTCAAGGTTCCGTCTTGTACTTTATAATTTGCCCAAAAGTTGAAAAGATTTTTTGGACCTGCTTCTTCCGGACGGTATCCTATATAAGTTTCGTCCCCTGCAATTACCTTACTGTCATTATGACTAAATCCTGTAATAACATTTAAGCCTTCGATTGGGCTACCAACAACACTGATCTCAAAGCCTTTACTATCAACTTCTCCTCCCTGAGATATCCCAGGACCAGTTCCCATCACTTTATTTTTAACATTAATATCATAATAGCTTGCTGTAATTGATAACTTATCCTTTACGAGACTCGCTTTTGTACCTATCTCCCACTGATTTGCATGCTCAGGAGTAAAATATCTTATTTCTTGATTTAAGACATTACCCTGTGCATCAGTATACTGAATATTCTGAGGATCTACATTTTGGAAACCATTCATATAGTTTGCAAATATGGATAATTTACCCATAATCGGCTGATAAACCAACCCGAATTTAGGTGATAGAGTTGTTGTAGGATCTGATTTTTCTGTAGAATATGCAGATGCGTCGCCAGTAAAGTGATCAACTCTCAAACTTACCATGGCTGATAAATTGGGAAGAATGTTTACCACATCAGAAATATATGCACTGTATATTTTTGTACCTTTTGTACTAATTTCCTGCTCGGTATTTAATAAAGCTGAATCAACTGCTGCTCTGTTTAGTTTTTTTGCATTTGTGTCAGTCTGGTTAACTAAAGAAATCGTACCAAATCCTGCCCATCCTGTACCTCCAATCAGAAAATCTCTCTGGAAGTAATCCAAGCCTACCAACAATTTGTTTTTTACAGATCCTATATTGAAATTTCCTACAAAGTTTTGTTGTATTCCTGTCGTATTGGTTTCACCTCCTAATTTTGAGATGAATCTTGTGAACTGATCGCCATTAGACAAATCCCATAAGTATTGATTGTAACCGTCGGTTTTCGTATTTCCACGTGACACAATGGTTTTGGAAGTCCATTCATCAGATATTTTATAATGAGCCTCAGCCTGAATATTAAATGTGGAATTTTTGATATTCAATTCATTGCTGGTATAAGAATTTTTATAATTCCGCTCAAATAAATCCATTGAATTAAATGATAGCGGAGAATATCTACTTAAAAATATCATTGGTGCATTGACAGCATCCGACTTTTTAATTTCCGTATTTACATAAAATGTCAACCGATCATTCGCAACAAATTTTATTGAAGGTGCTACATAAAAAGACTCATATTCCCCGGCATCCTGAAAAGAGTTTTGCTTTTGGTAAGCAGCATTAATCCTCGCATAAAGATTTTTACCGATCGGAGAATTAATATCAGCAGTAATCCTATTTAGTCCGTAACTTCCTAATACATAACCCGCTTCTCCTCCGAAATAATTATAAGGCTTTTTAGTTACAACATTTAACAATCCTCCATAAGATATAACACTGCCTCCGTATAATGTACCGGAAGGCCCTTTTATAGCCTCAATTGTTTCAATTCCTGCAGGATCAATTGTTCCGTTATTGAAAGCCGGCATCCCATTTAACAGATTCGGTTGCAAAGTAAAACCTCTCATTGTATAATATTCTCCACCATCATTTCCACGACCTGTAGACTCCCATAATCTGGCAATACCTGTTATGTTTTTTAATGCATCATTTAAACTTGTAGCGACCTGCTCTTTAATGACATTTTTATTGACCGTATTATATACTTGAGGGTTTTCAATATCTTTTAAAGGCATTTTATTCGCTGACTCACTATTTTTAGTTATATAACCCGTCACAATAACTTCATCAATATCATTCGATTTGATGGTATCGTTTTCCTGAGCAAAAGTTATCATAGAACCTAATAGTGATGCGCAGATCAGTACATTTTTCATGAAAGTAAAATTTTCTGCAAATATATTGTTTTTAATTATTCTAAATAAATAATTGGATTGATATTTGTCATAAAATTAATATATCATCAATAAGAAAAGCCGCTCCAGACAGTTCTGAAGCGGCTTCTCTATATTTTGAAAATACTTTTCTTACGCCGGAATCTCTCCTTTGTATAAGAATGAAATAATTTCTTTGTTCAATTTATCGATCATTTCGCTGAATAAGTGGAAAGATTCCTGCTTGTAAATTACCAGCGGGTCTTTCTGTTCGTAGACCGCTCCCTGAGAAGATCTTCTCAAATCGTCCATTTCACGAAGGTGGAGTTTCCAGTTTTCATCGATGATGGACAATGTGATATTCTTTTCAAAATCGTTGATTAAGCTGTCACACTGCGTTTCATAAGCCTCCTTAAGATCCGTCACAATCGTCATGGTCTTATGACCGTCTGTGAAAGGAACCTGAATCATTTTAAACATCGATCCCTGGTTCTGATAAACATTCTCAATAATCGGGAATGACTTCTCTTTCAACAGGTTGAGTTTCATCTGATAGTCTTCCTGAGCAGCTTTAAATAAAATATTGGTAAGATCCTGAACGGTTTTCGATTTAAAATCATTTTCAGACACCGGAGATTCCATGGTGAACGTTTTAATGATTTCGTATTCAAAATCTTTATAACTTCCGGATGCTTTTCCTTTTGCCGCAATGGAATTGGCTACATCGAAAATCATATTTGCGATGTCATACTTAAGATGATCTCCAAACAAAGCGTTCTTTCTTCTCTTGTAGATCACATCACGCTGCTTGTTCATCACGTCATCATATTCAAGAAGTCTTTTTCTGGTTCCGAAGTTATTTTCTTCCACCTTTTTCTGAGCTCTTTCGATCGACTTGGAAATCATAGAATGCTGAATCACTTCGCCTTCCTTATGACCCATTCTGTCCATCATTTTCGCAATTCTTTCAGAACCGAACAAACGCATCAGGTTATCTTCCAGCGAAACATAGAACTGGGAACTTCCCGGGTCTCCCTGACGTCCCGCTCTACCTCTCAACTGTCTGTCAACACGTCTCGAATCGTGTCTTTCCGTACCGATGATGGCCAGACCTCCTGCTTCTTTCACTTCGTTGGTAAGCTTGATATCGGTACCACGACCGGCCATGTTCGTTGCAATCGTTACAACGCCCGGTTGCCCTGCTCCGGCCACGATTTCCGCTTCTTTCTTGTGAAGTTTGGCGTTGAGAACCTGGTGAGGAATTTTTCTTAATTGTAATGCCTTTGACAGTAACTGAGAAATTTCAACAGAAGTTGTACCAACCAGAACAGGTCTTTTTGCGGCTGTTAATCTTTCAATTTCTTCAATAACGGCATTGTATTTTTCACGGTTGGTTTTAAACACCAAATCCTGTTTATCGTTTCTTAAAATCGGGCGGTTGGTAGGAATTACCACAACGTCTAATTTATAGATTTCCCAAAGCTCACCGGCTTCCGTTTCTGCTGTACCCGTCATCCCCGCAAGTTTATTGTACATACGGAAATAGTTCTGAAGGGTAATGGTTGCAAAGGTCTGCGTAGCGGCTTCGATTTTCACGTTTTCTTTAGCTTCAATTGCCTGGTGAAGACCGTCTGAATATCTTCTTCCTTCCATGATACGGCCGGTCTGCTCATCAACGATTTTCACTTCGCCGTCGATTACCACATACTCATCATCTTTTTCAAACAATGTATAGGCTTTTAGCAGCTGGCTCATTGTGTGAACTCTTTCGGACTTTTCTGCAAAGTCAGAGAATAATCTTTCTTTAGCCTCGAATTCTTCTTCTTTAGATAAATTTTTCGCTTCAAGTTCGGCAATTTCAGTTCCGATATCCGGAAGTACGAAGAAATTCGGATCAGAATTCCCCTGGGACATGTATTCTACTCCTTTATCGGTAAGATCAACCTGATTGTTTTTCTCTTCAATAACGAAGTATAGATCTTTATCTACGATCGGCATGTCACGGTTATTATCCTGCATGTATTGTGCTTCTGTTTTCTGAAGCAAGGCACGGTTTCCGCTTTCCGATAAGAATTTGATTAATTGTCTGTTCTTAGGAAGTCCTCTGTAAGCCTGAAGCAATTTAAACCCTCCTTCTTTGGTGTTTCCGGCAGCGATTAATTTTTTCGCTTCGTTGAAAATGGCCGAAACCGTTTTTTTCTGAACCTCAACAATTCTGTCGATAGAAGGTTTCAGCACGTCAAATTCCTGACGATCTCCCTGAGGAACCGGTCCGGAAATGATCAACGGTGTTCTGGCGTCGTCTACCAAAACGGAGTCGACCTCATCGACGATGGCAAAGTTCAGTTCTCTCTGTACGAGTTCTGAAGGCGAAGTCACCATGTTGTCTCTCAGATAATCGAAACCGAATTCATTATTGGTTCCGTAAGTGATATCCGAATTATATGCTTTTCTTCTTCCGTCTGAATTTGGCTGGTGGTTATCGATACAGTCGATCGACATTCCGTGGAACTGGTACAAAGGCCCCATCCATGCGGAGTCCCTTTTGGCGAGGTAATCGTTCACGGTTACAACGTGAACACCTCTTCCCGGAAGGGCATTTAGGAAAATAGGAAGTGTACCCACCAAAGTTTTACCTTCTCCAGTTGCCATCTCAGCAATTTTACCACTATGAAGGATTACCCCTCCGATAAACTGTACGTCATAATGTACCATATCCCATTTTACAGGAGTTCCGGCAGCATCCCATGAGTTCTTCCATACGGCCTGGTCACCCTGAATCTCGAGGAAGTCTTTTCCTGCAGCAGCCAATTGTCTGTCCCAGTCTGTTGCCTTCACGCGGATCTCTCCGTTCTGTGCCCATCTTCTGGCCGTTTCTTTTACCAATGCAAAAGCTTCGGGAAGAATCTGACCCAGTACTTTTTCTTCAATGTCGTATGATTCCTTTTTTAGAGCCTCAATTTTTGAAAAAAGCGCTTCTTTTTCGTCAACGTTTTTCGAATTTTTTATCTGCTCTTGTATCTGTTCTATCTGAGATGAGATTTTTTCAGTTGCCGATTTAATATTTCCTTTAAATTCAGCAGTTTTTTCTCTCAATTCGTCATCAGATAACTGTTGAATATTAGGTTCAACAGCTTTGATTTTTGTTACAACTTTTTTTACTTCTTTTAGGTCCTGCGCTTTCTTGTCTCCCAAAAACCCTTTAAGAACTTTGTTTAAAAAACTCATAAATTTTTGCTTTATGCCTAAAGCGATATGCTTTAAGCGTTTTAAATAACACGCTTATCGTGTAAATTGATATGTAAAAAAGGGCAAAAAAGCTCTAAGCGATGCCTAAAGCTTAATGCTTTCAATTAATATTCGTCTTCGTTCCAAAGATAATCTTCGTCCGTAGGATAGTCGCTCCAGATCTCATCGATTGCATCATAGATTTCTCCTTCATCTTCGATGGCCTGAAGGTTTTCCACAACTTCCATAGGTGCACCAGTTCTGATTGCGTAATCAATAAGCTCTGCTTTTGTCATTGGCCAAGGTGCGTCACTTAAGTATGAAGCTAATTCTAATGTCCAGTACATAATTTTCTAATTTTTTGCAAAAGTATAAAAATAGCTTATATTATATGCTTTTTTACACCTGATTTTCAATTCTTTTTATTAATTTTTGTTCATTCAACAGGCCAGGCGCTTGTTTTACTACATTGTCTGCCGGTTTGCTGTCATTTTCTCAAAAACCATTCCACAAATTTTTTTATGCCATTTTGGAAGTTGGTGTCAGGTTTATAGCCTATTAATGTCATGGCTTTTGTAATATCGGCATTGGTTTTCAGGACATCTCCGGGCTGCATTGGCAGATTTTTCCGGATGGCAGATTTTCCCAATGTGGTTTCTATGACATGAAGCATTTCATTCAGCGTGATGACCTCGCTTTCACCCAAATTGATGATCTCATATACATCGGAATGATTTTCCAGATAAACGATCGACTTTACGATTCCATCGATAATATCATCAATATAAGTATAATCCCTTGCTGTCGTTCCGTCTCCGTAAAAAGGGATTTCAAGGTCTTCCGTGATTAATCGGGTAAACTTATGTATAGCAAGATCAGGCCGTTGTCGGGGTCCGTAAACCGTAAAAAACCTCAATTGTATCATGTCGATGTTATACAGATCATGATATACATGGCCAAGGATTTCGCCGCATTTTTTCGTAGCAGCATAAGGAGAAATCGACTTATCTACATTATCGGTCTCCGAAAACGGGATTTTCTCATTATTCCCGTACACACTTGACGAGGATGCCGCAACAACTTTTTTGACATTAAATTCCTTACACAACTCCCACAGGTTCATGGTGCCGCGGATATTGACTTCTTCATACTCCAAAGGCCTTTCAATGGAAGGGCGCACTCCGGCCAGTGCCGCAAGATGCACAACCATATCAATCGTATGTTCTTTAAAGATTTTTTCCAGACCTTTTTTGTCACGGATATCCTGGTAATATAAGGCATACCGTTCAGATTGTACGACAGTTGCTAATCTGTGGATATCTTCCTGTTTTTCCGTAAATTCAAAATCCGAATAATTCTGTATTGAATCTAAAGTATTCCTAACTTTTATCTGATAATTATAAAAATCATCAAAGTTGTCAACATTTATGACAGAATGTCCCTTTTTTAATAATTGTTCTGAAAGGTGAGAACCAATGAATCCGCTTCCACCTGTTATAAGATAGACCATTTGTGGCTTTTTAGTCCAACAAAAATATAAATTTATTTTTTGAAAATATAATCATTAATTTTACCTGAAAAGTAATCGATATCACTATGCAGTTCCAGGGACAAATTTTAAAGATGATAAGCTTCAATGATGAGCCTATTCAATATTACCTTAACCTTTCCGGCGATCTCATTCACATGAATGAACTTTTCGGAAAAGAATTAACAATAAAACATACCGGTTTCCAATGTGTACATTGCCAGCAAAATAAGCCGATATACCGAATGGGTTTCTGCAAAAACTGTTTCTTTGAAAGTCCTTATGCCAGCGACACCATCATCCGTCCTGAGCTCTCTACCGCGCATCTTGGAGTTGCAGAACGCGACCTGGAAGTAGAAAAACAAATTCAGCTGCAGCCCCATACGGTTTATCTGGCTTATACCGGAGAGGTGAAGGTCGGTGTTACGAGAAATACACAAATTCCCACACGATGGATCGATCAGGGCGCGACTTTTGCTCTGCCTATTGCAAGAACCGAAAACAGATATGAAGCAGGAATGATAGAAGTCGCCCTCAAGCAGCATGTTCCCGACAAAACAAGCTGGAAAAAAATGCTTCAGGATGATTTGGAAGATGATATTGACCTGGCTGATTTTCAGCAGAAAATAAGAGCATATTTTCCTGATGATTTCCAGAAATTCTACAGTGAAGGCGAGGATTTGTGGCGGTTTGACTATCCTTTCGAAAAACCTGAAAAAGTAACTTCTTTCACACTGGACAAAAGACCCGAGTTCACCGGAAAACTAACCGGAATTAAGGGTCAATATCTGGGCTTTGAGGGAGGAAACTTCATCAATGTCAGGGGCCATGAAGGATATGTGATCGAATTTTTTGTAAAGAATTGATCTTTATATCAAAAACAAAATAGGTAACATGAAAAAATGGGCTAAAAAGCTGTTTGTTGGTCTGGGAATTTTGTTGGTGATTATTTTATTGGCAAATTTCGGACTCAACATCTGGCTTAAAACCCAGCTTCCGAAATACATTAAGAATAATACCGACTACAAGGTTTCCTACAAAAGCATGGAAGTTGATCTGATGTCAGGAAATATCCTGGCCACCAAAATATCAGTCAACAGTAAAAATCCACAAAACATTAATGTGATCGGTCTCCAAGGGACTATTGACACGTTAAAAATAAGCCGTTTCGGAATTTATGATGCACTGTTCAACAAACAGATCAGTTCATCAGACCTTCTGCTTTCAAAACCCAACCTGAATGTGGTCCTGGCAAAGCCTGTGGATGACAAAACCGGAAAAAAAAGAAATCCTGTAAAGTTTGTAAACATCAGGATCAACGACGGAAACATCAGTGTTTTCAAACATACCAAACAAAAATTCTTATCTGTAGAGGATCTTTATCTTTATGTGGAAAACCTTCAGCTTACCGAGGAATCTGTTGAAGATAAACTTCCTGTTGTATTTGACCAGTACACTATCAGAGGAAAGAACTTTTTTTTACGTCCGGATGATGTTTATGCACTGAAAATCAACTCGATTAAAACAGCTAATGGTAAGATGTCGATTGATGATTTTCAATTGATGCCGGTCCTGAGCTTTGATCAGTTTAAAAAATATTATCCCAAGAAAAATAAGCTTTTCCAGCTGGAGGTCAGGAAGATGGAATTTACAGACCTTGCATTGAAAAAAAACAACGTTTCTCTGGCCAACGCAAGTTTTTATCAACCCAACCTGCTTATCTACACCGCGGAGGCGTCCTCCGTAAAGCCTAAGAAACCTTCTGATTTTGAGCTCAATCTTGCCAATGTGAAACTGGATAACGCCAAGGTACAGATTATGAAGCCTAATGGAAAGAAGCTTCTGTATGCTAAAAATCTCTATGTGGACATAAACCAGCTGAAATTTGACAAAGAAACGAGGCAGGAACTCGTTCCTGTTGGCTATAAAAACTTTCAGGTCTCCGGGAAAGAAGTTCTGTTTTCAAATCACCAGGATTTCACTTTCGGAAGCATTTATTTAAATCCTAAAAAAGGAGAAGTAAGAGACATCGCTATTGTTCCCAACGGAAGCGCACCCGATAAAACCTCTATGGATCTATTGGCAGATTATGTGAGATTTAACATCAATAAATGGGATTTTGCCGACAAAAAAATGAACCTTGATGTCCAGGACATTCTGATCAGCCGTGTCAAAGGAAAAATAACAGCGGGAACCCATAAAAATCAAAATGTTAAAAAAACAAACGCTGATGGCATTCAGTCACCTATTGTGATCAGAAAAGTAGTCCTTCAGAATTCGGATATTATTTATTCCAAAGACAATCAGCCATTGAGTTTTAATGATCTGAATGCAACGGTGAGCGATATTGAGCTTGTTTCTAAAAAAGACGGCTCGGGAATGGAGCCGAAAATCGGCAAGTATTCGGTCTCGACTAAAAATTTCGCCTATAAAACAAGGTTCTATAATATGACGGCTGCATTGCTGAAGCTGGATCAGAATAATATCAATGTATCCGCCTTTGCCATGAAGCCTCTCGTTTCGAGAGCCCAGTTTATCAAAATGATTCCTGTAGAGAGGGATTTGTACGACATCACGGCCGGTCAGATTACCGCGCACGGCACATGGAATTTTTTTTCAGACCAGAAATCGATAAATGCGTCGAATGTAACGATTAATAAAGCAGATGCCACTATTTTCAGAAGTAAAATTCCGGAAGACGATCCGAAGGAAAAACCTTTATACTCAAAGTTATTGCGCTCCATCAAAATTCCTATGGTGGTGAGCCAACTTAACCTTAAAGATTCAAAATTAGTCTACGAAGAAGATACGCCGGAAAGTGCAGGTCCCGGAAAACTGACATTCAGCAATTTCAACATGAATGTTCAAAACCTGAATTCAGCTAAAACAAAAGGCAGGCCGACGCGTGTGGATATCAAAATCAACTGCTCATTCATGAATCTGGCTCCGCTTTCGGTAAACTGGAATTTTGATGTGGCGGACAGAGGTGATAATTTTAATATATCCGGGAGAACGACCAACCTTCCTGCAACGGGAATCAATCCGTTTATCCGTCCTTATCTGCATGTCACCGCGACCGGAACGATCCAGGAAATGCTTTTCAATTTCAGAGGAAATCCGAAGGGTCTGAATGGCAAATTCAATCTCAAGCATAAAGATCTGAAGGTGGCTATTCTGGACAAAGAAAATAAAGAGAAAAAAGGATTTCTGACGGCCATCGCCAACCTGCTGGTAAAGTCGGATTCGGGAAATCTGCCAGAAGATGTAGACGTGGAAGATGTTGAGAGAGATCCCACCAAGTCATTCTTCAATCTTTTCTGGAAGGGAATCGAGCAGGGATTAAAGAAGACTCTTATCGGAATCAATATAGACAAGGCCAAAAAAACTGCCGATAAAGCTGTTTCTACGGCAAAAAATGTTAAGAACGGCGTAAAAGACATGAAACAGTCTGCCAAAGAAATAGGAAAAGCAGCCCAAAAAGAGCCTTCTGACAAAGCAATGGAAAAACCATCCGAAACCGGTAAAGAAGAAAAAAAAGGGTTCTTAAAAGGAATATTTAAGAAGAAAGAAAAGCCCGCAACTGAATAGTTCCGGGCCTTTTATATTAATCAAAATCAAATTCGTCACTTTCGAGAATAGGAACTTTGCGTAGAAAATCATCAAACTCTTTGGGATAATTGCTTCCTGCGCCATACGAATCTATAATCATTCCCATATTTCCAGCGGTGTCTTTTACCACATACAGAACTGCATTGTCATCAGGACTGCTTGGCCCTTCAAAACGGTATGTTTTTATGATGGTGAGTTCATCAGGCTGATATACTTTTTCAGAATTTTCCAGTTTCATTTCACAGCTTTCATTCATCCTGAATTCCCTGTGGATTCCTCTTTGTGTGAGTCTTGTCATGACCTGGCTCAATGTGGTCATTTTGTCAATATTTCCGGTGCCTTCCATAATAATATTTTTCATCTAAAATGCAATAATCAAACCATTCACACAAGAAATATGGTATTTAAAGTACGTTCAACGTTAACAAAAATTATAAAACCCAAATAGCATTGGGTATACTTTTTGCAATAGACAGGATAATAAATCAGAGAAAATATGAAAAAGGAAGTTGGAGTTTTACTGGCAGGAGGAGTTGGTCTTTTGGCAGTATTAAGTATCATCGGAATTAAAAAAATATTGCATAAAAAAGATAAAAGATACAGTGACGCTTATTCAGATTATCACAGACACTTTGATAAGAATCAGGAAGATGATTATCACGGTATAGAATTTTACGCACTGAAGTAGTAAAAATATATTCAAATCAGCGAATCCGGCACCAACAGGGCGCCGGATTTTTTTGTGGAAAACTTTAGTGTTAAAACTCATTATTATCTGAAATTTCCATTCTATTTTTACAAGATAATGCAGAATGAAAACATCATAAAAGGACAGGGCGCTCAGCGAAATGTGATCAATCGTTTCGACCGGTACACTTATGAGCCAGAAGATGAAGATTATGAATCTGTAAAAACCTCTTTCACCGAAGTTTTCCCGAAAACCATTGTTAATCAGGTAAAAAGTGAAGATCTGCCGATGGAATATTCTATGAATCCGTATCAGGGCTGTGAGCATGGCTGCTCATACTGTTTCGCAAGACCTACCCATGAATATTGGGGATACAGTGCCGGGATCGATTTTGAAAGAAAGATCATGGTAAAGAAAAATGCCCCGGAACTTCTTGAAAAGTTTTTTCAGAAAAGAGGCTATAAACCGGAGCCTATTCTTCTTTCCGGAAACACAGACTGTTACCAGCCGGCAGAAAGGCAGTTTGAAATTACAAGGAAGCTTCTGCAGGTGTGCCTGGATTACAGGCATCCGGTAAATGTTCTTACCAAAAACGCTTTTGTACTCCGAGATATCGATCTATTAAAACCAATGGCCGAACAGAATCTCGTGTCGGTTTCATTAAGCATTCCGACCATTAATGAAGAACTGCGGAGAACCATGGAACCCAGGACAAGTTCCGCCAAGAATAAACTGAAAGCCATAGAGATCCTATCAGAAAACAAAATTCCGGTGAATGTCATGGTGGCACCTATTATCCCCGGGCTGAACAGTGATGAGCCTTTAGCTATTTTAAAAGCCATTTCGGAAGCCGGCGCACAAAGCTTCGGCTACACGCTGGTACGGCTGAATGATACCGTAGAGCCTGTTTTTATAAACTGGATTGAAAATGCTTTTCCGGATCGTGCGCAGAAAGTTCTGAATTTAATCCGTTCCATGCGGGGAGGAAAACTTGGCGAGAAAAGATATTTCGACAGGCAGAAGGGAGAGGGAAATATTGCAGAAATGATTCACACCACTTTCAAAATCGGGAGAAAGAAGTTTTTCGAAGGAAAAGAATTTCCCAAACTATCGTCCAAAAACTTTACCGGCTCCAAAGATCAGCAGCTGAAGTTATTTGACTGATAAACAATGATAATATCAATTACAAAATTAAGGCTGTCTTACAATCCGTAAACAGCCTTTTCATTTATTTGCTTAAATCTTCCTTAAGTTTTTTCGCTCCTTCCTCAACCTTTCCGGCTCCTTTCGCAGCCGCTTCTTTTACATCTTTCCCGGCTTTCTGAAGGCTTTCCTTCGTTTTGTCTGCGGTGGCATCTATTTTATTCTTAGCGTCTTCTGCAACGTTGTCTATCTTTTCTCCGGCCGCGTCAATCCTGGCCTGCGTTTTTTCTTTTACCTCATCGACTTTGGCGGTATCAACACCTAATCCGCTTTCAGAGACGGTGGTCGTTGTGGTGGTGACAGTACCGTCCGGGTTTTCCACCTTCTCGGTTTTTGATGTTGATTTGGTGCAGGATACGACCAGTGCAGCAATCATTAATCCTGATAAAATGTTTTTTTTCATACGTATTGATAAATTTAAATGTTAAATACTATTCTGTTTTTGTTTCGGCAGCAGCAGAAGTCCCGGCCGCTTTTTCTTTTTTATCTTCTTCCTCTTTTTTCTTATTTTCTTTTTCCAGCTCTTCTTTAATCTTCTTCTCCTGTTCCTGAAGCTTCAGGGCCTCTTTTAAAGAATCCTGATATTTCTGCGAGGACATTTTGATTTTTTGTACCACGTCTACAGATGTTGCGCCGGCGGAAAATGAATCCACGGCCACAGTATCATAGCCTGCCTTCGGACTGTCTGCCGGGTACAGATCCTGCGGCTCTTTTTTTGAGCAGGAAACAGCCGACAATAGTGAAACAACAAGTATAAAAAACAAATTTTTCATGAGAACTAATTTAGCAGAAATTCCGCAATTACAGTTAATGATGAGATAATTTTACACGATCCTACTTACATCATTCTATAAAATTATTTCTCAAGCTTAAAAGTGGCCATCACCGGAAAGTGATCCGAAAGCTTTACCGAACGGTCTACCTTATAGCTGAGCGGCTTTATCGTTTTTGAAGAAAAAATATAATCTATCCGTATAGGGAATTTATAATCGTGAAAGCTTGTAGCACTTCCCTGTCCTGCTTCCACAAAAGCATCCTGTAAACCTTCTACCAGATGGTAATATTCGTATGAATTGGGAACCGAATTGAAATCTCCTGCCAGAATGACCGGATATGGGGAATTGTCAATGCTTTCCCGGATTGTGCTGATCTGTTCCTGGTGCATTTTAAATGTGGGGATCATTCTTTTAATAACGTTCTTCACTTTTTGCTCATCTTCGTCGCTGTTTCCATTCAGCTTTACCATAGATTTTTTAAACTTGAACGGCTGTAAATAAACATTAATAATCCGATAAATTTTCCCCCTTATCTCTAAGTCGGTTCTAATAACATAAGCATTGTTATAAGTATAATTGCTCTCGATAAGCTGCTTCTGCTCAATGATCTTATGCTTTGAAAAAAAAGTAACAACATAGCTTTGCGGTCCTTCGTGAAGCCCTTTGAATTTGTACTTTTCCCGGTCTCCGTATTCCTGAAGCAGAACAATATCAACATTCTGACTGTTAACATAAGATTCGATCTTCTTCATTCCATAGGACCCGCCTTTTGCATTGAGGGTAAGTATTTTCAGGTTGGCAGTTTCCTTTTTAGCAGGAACATAATTTATCCATCTGACGACAGGCTTAAAAAACAAAAGGCCGAAAAGAAGGAAGACAAAAGCCCTTTTTTTCCAGCTGATGATCCAGAAAATCGTAAGGACAAAATACACCGATATGAGTATTGGAAATCCCAGAGAAATAAAATTGAACCACGGAAAAGTCTTCGGCGGAACATAGGCATTTAAAAGCATCGCTGAGAGCAGGAAGAAGATTCCCAAATGAACGAAAAGAAGAATGAGGCGAAAGATTTTCACGGGAATTTAATTGAATCTATATAAATGTTTTTTCCAGTTTCTTGCGAGCAGCCACCCTACCAAAGCTCCTCCCACGTGGGCGAGATGGGCGATTCCTCCCACATTTCCGGTGACCCCTAGCCATACGGAGCCTACGACAATAATCGGCAATAAATATTTAACTTTCATTGGAATCGGAATAAACATGATCCCGATTTTTGCATCCGGATACAAAGTCGCAAATGCCGCCACGACCCCAAAAATAGCTCCGGAAGCTCCTACCATGGGTGATGTTAATGCCATATATAGATTATAAGCGTCTTCACTGTTGGCATATGGCTCCGGATTAAAATTAAATTTGCTGAGATCCGCTTTCATAAAAATATCTGTAACATTGATATTGGCATTTGTAAGCTCGGAAGTGAGCTGCTGTACCTCATAAAAATTCCAGAGATTAAATAAGAAAAATGCGCCCAATCCGCTCAGGAAATACAAAATCAGGTATCTTTTTTCTCCCAGCGCCTGTTCCAGAACCGGTCCGAAGCTCCACAACGTAAGCATATTGAAAAGAATATGGGCATACCCCCCATGCATGAACATATGTGTAATCACCTGCCATGATCTGAAATTCGGAGAGAATGGATAAAAAGCGGATAAAGAAGTGTAAAATTGAGGAAATAGAAAATTCACCGCAATAAATACAACCACATTCATAATGATAATATTTCTCGTAATCGGAGGGATACTGTTAAACATACTTAAAATTTATTTTTAAAATCATTAAACGGAACTTCAAAAAAGCATCTTTTCCCGTTCGGTAAAAATTCCGGGAAGCCTAATGCCGTAAAATCTCTGATCAATTGTTCCGCATCTTTTTTATAGATAAAATCAAATCTTGATTTAGACTGCATTTTATTCCACTGGTTCTGGTAAAAATGCATGAATTCTTCTTCCGTTTTGTACTCAAGAATGTCAAAAAGATTCTCCAGGAATTTCATGACCTGGGTTTCTTTTAAACCTTCCGGTACAGCATCAATCCTGAGGACGCTTTCATGGGCGATGCTCATTTCGAAACCCAGTTCGGGAAGGAATTTTTTGATCGATTTATATTTGTTCTTTTCAATCTCACTCATGTGGTATTCGAGTGAGAAAAGCAGTGAATGGCCATTTGCGGCCCCTTTCTTTACCGGTTTTGAATGTTCCGACACCACCAGCCGGTGCATTCTACCCAGATCCAGCATCAATGTCCTGTCTCCTTTGTTGAAAAGCCAGTAGCCGTTGGGAAGCCTCATCAGGTCTTCATCGAAATCTTCATCTTCAAACAGATTGATCTTCGAAGGCTCGGCTGAAATATTCTGATGGTACATTTCTGCAAGGTTCTGAATTTCGGCCTGCTTTACTCCTCTTTCCTCTAAAAACGGATTGTAATCTTTATCCACAATGATTTCAGGCATTTTTACAAATCCGCCGCCACCATTGCTTTTGCTGGGAAATGTTTTCTGCATGATCTCATCCAGATGCGGATCTCTTTCAAAATCAAGACTCGGCGCCACATTATAAATCCCAAGCGATCTTTTGATCGTTGAACGCAGCAAGGCAAAGATCAGATGCTCATCTTCAAATTTTACTTCGGTCTTCTGAGGATGGATATTCACATCGATTTTCTCAGGATCCAGCTCCAGAAAGAGGAAAAATGTAGGGATGTATCCGGGCAGAAGCAGTCCATCGAAAGCTTCCTGCACGGCTTTATTAAAATACGGACTTTTAAAATACCTTCCGTTTACGAAAAGGAACTGCTCGCCTCTTGTTTTTTTGGCCCCTTCAGGCTTGGCAACAAACCCGTGAAGCTTGCACCAGATGATATCTTCTTTAATGGGAATCAGCTGCGGCTGCAATTTTCTTCCGAAAATATCCACAATACGCTGCATCTGGCTTCCTTTTCTTAACCTGAAAACCGCTTCATCATCATGGAATAAAGAAAACTCAAGATTTTCATGCGCAAGGGCCACTCTCTGGAATTCATCGATCACATGCCGGAACTCAATATTATTATTTTTGAGAAACTTCCTTCTTGCAGGAACGTTGTAGAAAAGATTTTTCACTAAAAAATTAGATCCGTCTGCCGTCTGAACAGGATCCTGAAACTGAAATACTCCGCCTTCTATGTAAATATTGGTTCCGATCGTTGCATCTTTCTGCTTGGTTCTGAGCTCAACCTGAGAAACGGCAGCAATGGAAGCGAGGGCTTCTCCGCGAAAACCCTTTGTTGCAATTTTAAAAATATCTTCCGTACCGCGGATTTTAGAGGTGGCATGTCTTTCAAATGCCATTCTGGCGTCTGTTTCCGACATTCCTTTTCCGTCATCCACTACCTGGATCAGGTTTTTCCCGGCATCCCTTACAATCAGCTCAATCTTTGTCGCTTCGGCATCGATGGCATTTTCCAAAAGTTCTTTTACAATGGACGCGGGTCGCTGCACGACTTCTCCTGCCGCAATTTGATTGGCTACATGATCCGGTAAAAGCTGAATAATATCTGACATAAAAAAAGTAAATCAACTTACAAAAATAGGGATTCAGAATAAGAATTAAAACAATAAGGCTCTTAATTAAAATTTAATTATCAACATATTAACAGTGTAAACGAAAACGGATTTCATATCAGCCCGCCTTTCAAAAGCCTTTCCCTAAAGCACAATCCCCCAATTGCACGAGACAATTAGAGGATTGATTCACAGCTAGTTTACACAAAATTAATACTGATATTTATCTCTTTTAAATATAAGTCTTCTTAAAACGGGTGTTATTCTTCGAAAATAAGCTTTCGCTTCTTCTCTCTTTTTTGCTTCACTTCGGAAGACCCGTGAATTTTATCGTACAGGAAGGCCAGCAGCGTGGGCTTTTTATAAATTTTGCTGTATCTGTACTGGGTATTAAAATGCCTAAGATGAATTTTATAGGCGTCATATCCGATCACGGTCAATAAACAAAGACTGATCACATAGAAAACCCTGAATTCCAGATAGTAATAGGTAAGCCCTGAAAAGACCGCCCCACAGACATAGGCAAGCATGATGCTCATCAGCAGTTTTGCCCTTCCTACCAGCTCACCATTCTTCCTGAATTTTTTCTGCGTGAACATAGAGAACAGAATTCCCAGGTCGGTAGTCGTTCCTGTAAGGTGCGTTGTTTTAACGGAAAAGTTTGAGATACTCGCCGTAAGACCATTCTGGAGGCCTGTTGCAAAGAGCATGACCGCCACCAGGTATTGCGTTTCTTCAAGGCTTTTTCTGTAATAAAACTGACCGTAGATCCCTACAAACAAAAGACAGACGATTTCCAGGATCAACGGCATAGAGTGAGCAAAATATTTACTTTTTTTATTGAAATTGATCACAATAAAATTCGATACGAATCCTCCGAAAAAAAACAGGAAGATCCACAATCCCACAACCGCCACCTGAGACCAGTTTGCCTTGCTGATTTCTGCTGCCAGAATTGCATAATGGCCCGTCACGTTTGACGTAAATGAGAGGAATATCAACAGAGAAGCAATATTTATAGTACCCGCCGTAAAGGCAGTCAGCGTTCCCAGTCTTATGTTGTCTCCCAACGTCCTGCTGTTACTATAATTCCTTAGCATTTTCTTTTAATTTTAATGATTGATGATTACGCTTCTGCGAAGATTTCCGCCAGTCTTCCTTTTTCCGGAAGGCGTTCCTGGATCTCCACAGAAATTTCATGACTTTTAAGATCTTTACACTTTTTGATGTAAGGAATAAGATCAAACTTTCCTTCACCTTTACTTCTGATCGCCGGCGAATAATAAGCTTCTTCAATATTTTCAGCTTTCACATAGTTGTTAAATGTCCTTTGGAAGCTTCCTGTGAAAATATCGCATACGATTTTATGAATGAGGTGCGGATATTTATTTTTAATGATTCCATAAGCCTCACAAAATTCCTGAGGACGAAGCTTATTAAAAATCGTGCTTTTCGTATTAAACAGAAGATCTCTGATGGAGTCTCCCGTATCATATCCTGAAACCAAAAGAATATTATACTGATCCTGGTCTTCCGAAGCCTCTTTTTCCCGCATCACTTTTTTAAGGATGTTGAGGGATTCAAGAGAATAATCCGTGGCTATTAAAATCGTTCTGGTCATATTTTTAAGATTTAGGTTCGTATTTTATCTTTTTCGATGATACAAAACTAAAACGACCAGATTAAAAGCTCTTTGGAATGGAATTAAAATGTGATTAAAGAGATTAAAATCGCATTAGAATAATAATTAAAAAAAAAAGAAATACAAAAAAGCTGTAACAAAAACAGGAGTCCGTAAACTAATACTTATATAAACATCCAAAAACAATGAAAAAGCTATTTTCTATATTTTTTATCGCTCTGTTTGCTTTTGCAAGCGCCCAGAACAATGATTCCAAAGAAACTGCCAACCGTTTTTTTTATGAACTTACTTTTAAACCTAAGAAAGATTCTGCCAAGCTTGAAAAAGTGCTTACCGCACTTGACATCGTGAAAGACAGATCCGTTTACAGAGACTATACGGTAATCGGACAGGATTCCATAATTAAAGTACAGATTGAGGCCATGCAGAAATCAGGGGTCTTCAAGGATTTATCCAAAAGCATCAGAATGCCTAAGTTTTCAGAAAAAATCGTAAAGCATTATCCTGACATGAAAGTACAGTACATCGAAAGAATTGCAAGCGGTTTTACCCCAATGAGCATTGCTTACAACGAAAACATCAAATTTGACTGGAAGATTTCCAACGAAAAAGAAAAAATAGGCCCTTACAATACCCAGAAGGCAACCGCAGATTTCGGAGGCAGAAAATGGACGGCCTGGTTTACGACAGACCTTCCTTTTCAGGACGGACCTTATAAATTTTCAGGACTTCCCGGGCTTATCGTAAAAATTGAAGATGACGGAAAAAATTATTCATGGGTGCTTCAGGGAAATAAAAAGGTTCAGAACTGGGAAGAACTCTCCTACAGCGAAAAAATTTCCGGGATGGGCTTAAAAGTGACGGAAATGCCAAGAGAGAAATTCGAGAAAACGTTCAACGATTTCAAAAAAGACCCTTTTGCAACAGCAAGACCAATGATGACGCAGGAAATCATGTCTAAAACAATTCCGGGAATGGACGGAACCATAGGAGACATGATGAAGAAGCAGGAAAAAATGTACAAAGACTTCTTTAATGCCAACAATAACCCGATCGAGGAACCTTACGAAAAAGTGAAAGTAGGAAAGGTTGAAAAAGTAGGAAGAGCAGATTAATAACATTCATACTTCATTATATTGGATCAACCCAAATGCAAAATTGTATTTGGGTTGATTTCTTTCATACCAACATGTTATTTAGATTAAATTTAAATAGCGTATATTTGCATACAAAATTTTGGCTTTGAAAGAGATGGGTTTGCATAAATTAAGTGAATTTCCTAAAAATAAAATGGGAAAGATTTTAGGGTATGATAACGACAGCCTTAAAATGCCTAATAAAATCATTGAAATGGGTCTCCTTCCGGAAACCTTATTCAGGATTCTGTACCAGGCGCCTTTCAAAGGTCCGATGTATGTAGAATTCGGACAGGAAAAAAGCCGTATTGCCCTTCGCGAAGAGGAAGGCAACTTTATTATTGTTGAAGAATTGAATTGATGCAGGGAAATCAGAAAAAACAGGTCCTTTTAGTCGGAAATCCTAATGTCGGGAAATCAACGGTATTCAATGCGCTTTGCAACAAAAAGCAGAAAACCGGAAATTATGCAGGAGTGACCGTAGCCAGCCATTCCGGATATTACACGTATAAGAATGAAGAGATAGAAGTGGTAGACCTTCCGGGATCATACAGCATTTACCCGAGTTCGGAGGACGAAGCCATTTTTTCAAAATTCGTGATGGATAATCAGAAAGATTATGCCGGGGTTATTTACATTCTTGAAGCATTAAGTTTAAAGAGAGGCTTGCTTTTATTTCAGCAGATCCAGGACCTTGGAATCCCGATGATCCTGGTGGTCAACCAGATCGACCAGGCCGAAAGAAGAGGAATTTCCATAGATATTCAGAAATTTTCGGATGTTTTAGGGATAAAAATCATCCAGACCAACGCTAAAGAACAGATCGGTATTGAGGATATCAAGGAAGCCGTTTTACACAATGATTTTTCGAAAACAGCCTTCCCCTCTTTTGAAACACCTGTAGAACATAAAGATTTTATTCAAAAAGTCGTTGCCCATAAAGAAATCGACAATGAATACAAAGCCTGGCTCAGCCTTTCATTGGGAACAGATCTGGAAAAAATCAGCTCTGTCGTAGAGCAGCTCAATGAGCCGGATTCAAAAAGCCTCGTTCCGAAAAGATTACAGGTGCAGGAAACCGTAAGAAGATATCAGAATATTGACAAAATATTATCAGATGTCATTTCTAAAAAACCTCAGTTTAAAGAACTTTTAACCGAAAAATTAGATAAAATACTGGTTCACAAGTTCTGGGGTTATGTCGTTTTTATGATGATCTTGCTGGTTATTTTTCAAAGTGTTTTCTTCCTGGCAGAATACCCGATGAACTGGATCGACGATTTCTTTGCCTGGCTTTCCACTTTTACGGGAGAGCATTTGCCGGAAGGCCCTTTAAATTCACTGATTTCCAACGGAATCATTCCGGGAATCGGGGGAATCGTAATCTTTGCACCACAGATCGGGATTTTATTATACTTCCTCTATCTGCTTGAAGATTCGGGATATATGGCAAGGGTTGTTTTCCTGATGGACAGGATTCTGCGCCCTTTCGGACTGAACGGAAAAAGTATTGTCCCTCTTGTTTCCGGTACAGCTTGCGCAATTCCGGCCGTTATTTCAACGAGAAATATTGAGAATCTGAAGGAAAGATTATTAACGATTCTGGTAACCCCTTTTATGACATGCTCTGCAAGGCTTCCCGTGTACAGCATCATTATCGGGCTGATCATTTCAGACGGAACATTTTTAGGGATAAAATATAAAGCCCTGGTTTTAATGGGTATGTATTTATTAGGCTTTGTTGTCGCTTTATTTTCAGCTGCAATTCTTAATAAATTCATTAAAAATAAAGGTAAAACTTATCTTGTGATGGATCTTCCCACCTATAAAAAACCGCTTTTCGGATACGATTTTAAAATGGTTTTAGGAAAAGTCTGGGATTTCATTACCGGAGCAGGGAAAATTATCTTCATCGTAAGCATTATCATCTGGTTTTTGAGTTATTTCGGCCCGAAACAAAAGCCCGATCAGTTTGTTGCCTCAAATGTTGAGCTTGATCATTCATACCTCGCCAAAATGGGCAAAGGAATAGAGCCGGTCATTGCTCCTCTCGGCTACGACTGGAAAATGGGTGTCGGGATCCTGACCAGCTTTGTTGCAAGGGAAGTTTTCGTGGGAACGATGTCTACTTTGTACAGCCTTGAAGATGATGCCCCGGAAGTGAAAGTAATTGATAAAATGAGAAGAGATGTGAAGCCTGACGGTGAAAAGGTTTTCAGTTTTGCGACCGGCATTTCCGTTCTTCTGTTTTATGCGTTTGCAATGCAGTGCGTATCTACACTCGCAGTAGTCTACAGAGAAACCAAAAGCTGGAAATGGACCGCTTTTCAGGTTGCGATGATGACCGGTTTGGCATATTTTGTGTCGATGTTTGCTTATCAAATATTAAAATAATGGATTCTTCCTTAATTTTGCAATACATTATTGTTCTTCTGATTGTGGCATTTGCCTGCTATTCTTTGTTCAGGATACTGAGAAAAAACTTTGCCCCAAAGAAATTCAGCTCTAAGAGAACAAACTGCGACAAGGATTGCGGTTGTTCATAAAAAAATAATGTTCTTGTGGAAAACTAACCTTCCTAACGATTAAGTTTTTACTTATTTTTGTAAAAATACATAAGAACAAATGAAAAAAGAATTGATCGAAGAGCTATTTTCAAAATTCGAAAAAGCCTCACATTTGTATAATAACATAGAATGCTGGAGCGCAAGAGATTTACAGGAAATCCTTAACTACACAAAATGGGATAATTTTCTGAAGGTTATTGAAAAAGCAAAAAAGGCTTGTAAAAACGCAGGTGAAGATGTTAAAAACCATTTTGCTGATATCGGGAAAATGGTCTTGCTGGGAAGCGGTTCTGAAAGAGAGATTTCTGATATTGCTTTAACAAGATATGGATGCTATTTAATTGCACAGAACGGAGATTCTTCAAAATCTGAAATTGCTTTTGCACAAACTTATTTTGCCGTCCAGACGAGAAGACAGGAAATTATTGAAAAAAGATTGTTGGATGTTGAGAGAGTAACGGCAAGAGAAAAACTATCAAAAACAGAAAAGAAACTTTCAGGAATTATTTACGAAAGAGGTGTTGATGAAAAAAGCTTTTCTATAATAAGGCTTTGTTCGGCGGTTTTACGACAAATGACATGAAAAAAAGAATGGGAGTTCCCCAGACGCGTCCGCTAGCTGATTTTCTTCCGACATTAACGATAAAAGCCAAAGATTTTGCTACCGAACTGACCAGCCATAATGTTGTTGAAAAAGATCTGAACGGAGATTCTCAGATTACCAATGAACATATAGAAAATAATCTGGCCGTAAGAAAAATATTAGGAGAAAGAGGTATAAAGCCAGAAAAACTTCCTGCATTGGAAGACATTAAAAAAGTACAGCGGAAACTGGAAGGAGACCAAAAGAAAATTCTAAAACAAACTAAGAAAAAATAAATGTCACTAATAAAAAGTATTTCAGGAATCCGTGGAACTATCGGAGGAAAAGTAAATGATAATCTTACGCCTTTGGATGTGGTGAAATTTACTTCCGCATTCGGAACATGGCTTCAGAATAACAACAATAAAAAGGACCTTACCCTCGTTATCGGTAGAGATGCGAGAATTTCCGGGCAGATGGTTTCCTCTCTGGTGACCGCCACCCTGCAGGGTTTAGGAATAAATGTCATTGATCTCGGTCTTTCAACCACTCCGACCGTGGAAATCATGGTTCCGGAACTGAAAGCCGACGGAGGAATTATCCTGACGGCTTCCCATAACCCAAAACAGTGGAACGCCCTGAAATTATTGAATAACAAAGGCGAATTCATCACCGGGGAAAACGGAGCCGAAGTTTTAGCCCTTGCAGAAAGTGAAGATTTTACCTTCGCCGAAGTGGACGACCTGGGACAATATCAGACAAGAGACGATGCTTTTGATATTCATATCCAGCAGATTCTGGATCTTCCGATGGTAGACGCTGAAGCGATTAAAGCTAAAAAGTTTAAAGTTGTTTTAGATGCGGTTAACTCTACCGGGGGCATTGCCATTCCGATGCTGCTTGATAAACTGGGTTGTGAAACAGTAAAACTATATTGTGACCCGACGGGACATTTCCCTCACAATCCTGAACCGCTGAAGGAACATTTAGGAGACATTTGTGAACTGGTAAAAAAAGAAGGAGCAGATTTTGGAATCGTAGTGGATCCTGATGTGGACAGACTGGCGCTCATCGACGAAAAAGGTGAAATGTTCGGGGAAGAATATACGCTGGTTGCCGTAGCAGATTATTTATTAAAAAATAAAAACGGGGTTGCCATTTCCAACCTTTCTTCAAGCCGCGCACTGAGAGATGTCGCCAGAAATCACAATTCTGAATATTTTGCCAGCGCAGTAGGAGAAGTAAATGTGGTGACGTTAATGAAAGAGAAAAATGCAGTAATCGGAGGCGAAGGAAACGGAGGAATTATTTATCCGGACCTTCACTACGGAAGAGATTCTTTAGTGGGTGTTGCTTTGTTTTTAACACACCTTGCGAAAGAAAACAAAACGGTTTCTGAACTCAGAGCCGGGTACCCAAGCTATTTTATGGGTAAAAAGAAAATAGAGCTGACTCCCGATATTAATGTGGATGATCTTTTAACCAAAATGGAAAAAGAGTATCAAAATGAAGAGGTATCTACGGTAGACGGCGTAAAAATAGATTTTGAAAACAATTGGGTTCATTTAAGAAAATCGAACACGGAACCCATCATCAGAATTTATACAGAGGCTAAATCTCAGGAAGAAGCCGACCGGTTAGGTGATGAAATGATAGCTAAAATCAATAGTTTGATTTAATAAAAGTTAACAACCTTTTCATCATTTTAATCGTATTTATTGTTAAATTTAAAACTAAGATTTTCAGAAGCGAGTATTTGTACATCTCATATCTCTGGTCTTAAATCTTAAAACTGTTTTATATTGGAAGAATATTTTGGAAATGAACTTGTAAAAAAGTTCGAGGAAATGATGGAAAATAATGATGAGTTCTACTTTGATACAGAAGAGTTGGAAGACATCATTGTTTATTACCTGGAGCTGGGAGATTTTAATTACGCAGATTCTGCTGTAAATTATGGTCTCAAGCTTCACCCGAACTCCTTGGATATCAAGATTAAAAAGCTTGAAATCCTTTTGGAATGGGAAGATTATAATACCGCAAAAGAGCTGATTGACGAGCTGAAAGGTTCTTCGATGGAAAATACCGACTTTTTGGTCTGCTATGCAAAGTATTATTCGAATCTGGGAAATCCGAGAAGATCGATTGACATTTGTAAGAAAGCATTAGAACTGAAAGAAGAAGAAAATTTTCTTCACAACTTTATTGCTGATGAATATGTGAATCTTGGAGATCCTTTTAACGCCCTTAAACACTATAGAAAAGCCCTTAAGGAAGACCCAACCGACGATTATGCGCTGGAAAACTGTATGGTCTGCTTTTCAGATTTAAATAAGAGCGATGAGGCTATTGCCTTTTTGAATGAATATCTGGACGAATATGCCTATTCGGAAATCGCATGGTTCGAATACGGACAGTTTTATTTTAACAGAAAAAATTATGACGAAGCCATAAAAGGCTATGATTATTTACTCGCCATCAATTCAAGTTCCGTAGGCGTTTATGCCAATAAGGCAGCCTGCTATGAAGCGTTGGGAGATTATAAAAAAGCCATTTCTGTCTATGAAGAAATGCTCGAACTGGAATACACGAAAGCATTTACCTTCTACAAGATCGGACTTTGTTATAAGGCTTTAAAACAACCGATTGTCTCCTTAAATGCTTTTCAGAAATCATTAAGAGAAGATCCCCAGTTTTATCTGGCCATGATGGAGCAATCGTATATTTACGAAGAAATGGGCGGGATGACCGAAGCGTTACATTTTGCCAAAGAAGCCACTCACCTGAATGAAAATAATCTTGATTACCAGAAAAGACTGGCATTCCTGTTCATAGATTCAGGGAAATTCGAGGAAAGCCTTGCCTGCCTTAAAAAGCTGGTGGATGCGGAACCTTCAAGATTCTATAACTGGTATGCGTATTCAGAAGTTCTGATGCTGCTGGGTGAATATGAAGAAGCTATTGTGGTTTTAGATAAAGCTTTAAAATCGCATCACAGAGCCGAATTGTATTATCAGCTGAGCAACTGCTATTTTAACCTGAAAGACCAGGAAAAAGGCAAAGAAACCCTGATGAATGCACTGGAGCTCGACCCCACTCTTGTTTCGGATATGCAGAAAAAATATCCTTTTATCAAAGACGAGGTGAAAAAAGCAAAAGTGAAAACCAAAAAGAAAAATTCGGAAGGATAATCATTTGAATTAAATAATATCATTGGATCATATAATCCCGCATCTTTTTGCGGGATTTATTTTTTTACGATACCTGCTTTATTTCTTAGGAAAATAAGTCCTCCGATAATAATTCCGGCCCCGGCAAATTGCAGGACAGACAGTTGCTCTCCGTCGAGAATGCCCCAGACAATGGCAACAAGAGGCATGAGGAGCGTTACGGTGGAAGCAAATAAGGGAGAAGAGACCTTCAGGAGGCGATAATTCATCATCATGGCAAGCCCTGTCCCGAAAACGGAAAGCAGGCTTACAAACATCAGCCCGGTAAGATGGTCTCCGTCAAAGCTAAAACTTGAAAAGAAACCGCTACACGCAAGTGCGACCAGTGAAGGAAGGAACAGCACAAATGAAAATACGAAAGCGGATAAGACGGTAGAAGAAACATCCATTAATTTAGATTTTACAGTAGTTGTACTTATGGCATAGCATAAAGTGGCCAGCAATAAAAGCAAAATGGGAATCAGCTTAAATGCACCACTTTCCCCTTCACCGCCGAAAGCCAGCAGGCAAACACCCGTAAAACTTATCAAAGTTCCCGTAATCTGCCGTCTGGTCGTCTCAAACTTCCATATCAATGCGCCGACAATGATGACAAAAATCGGCATCATAGAATTTACAATTCCCGCAATACTGCTGCTGACCTCCGTTTCCGCAATCGGGAACAGGAACATTGGAATAAAATTCCCGGTAAAAGCAGCCAGCAATAGCCACTTCAGGTGTTTTTTAGGAAAAAGCTTATATTTTGAAACCGCAATAGGCATCAGGATTATTCCCGCAATAAGAACCCTTAATGCGCCAACCTGATACGGGCTGAAATGGTCGAGTGATTTTTTGATTAAAATAAAAGAAGATCCCCAGATCATGCTCAGGAAGATCAGAAGAATCCATTTTTCTCTATCGGTGTTCATTATTTTTATGTAAAATTTTCAAAAACTCCCGTTTTGGGATCATGCGCGCCCCGAGACTTTCCAGGTGGTCGGTATGAGACTGGCAGTCGATCAGTTCAAGTTGATGCTTATGCGATTCCACAAAATGTATGAATCCGGCTTTTGAAGCATTGCTTACTTTAGCAAACATGCTTTCCCCACAAAAAACATTGCCGATCTGGAGACCGTAAAAACCGCCCACCAATTCTTCATTTTGCCAGACTTCGATACTTTTTGCCAAGCCATATTCATGAAGCTGGATAAAAGATTCCATCAGCTCATCAGAAAGCCAGGTTCCCGACTGTCCCCTTCTGGTGATTTCCTGACAGTTCTTTATAACCTCCCTGAAATTCGTGTTTTCAGAGAATGTAAAAGTTTCCTGTTTCAGGATTTTCTTCATTGATTTTGAAATTTTTATCTCGCCGGGAAATAAAACGAACCGGGGATCCGGGCACCACCACAGAATTTCTTCACCCGGATTATACCAGGGAAAAATCCCGTTCTGATAGGCAAACCATATTCTTTCTACCGAAAGGTCTCCTCCAAAGGCAATAATTCCTTCGTGTCCGTCGTACAGCTGCGGATCGGGAAAAGAAATCTCATTTTCGTTTAGTCGAATCATTTTTAGGAAAAAAAATCCCACTTAATAAAGCAGGATCTGTATTTCAATAATAATTTTTTAATTAAAATGGCAAATCATCGTCATCATCTCCGGCGAAAGGATTTTCATTGGAGACTGAAGATGCAGACTGTGAAGGCGCCGCCTGAGTAGGTTCTGAAGCATTGTCAGCAACTTTCTCTACCCTCCAACCTGTAATAGAATTGAAGTACTTCGTTTCACCCTGGGGAGAAACCCATTCTCTTCCTCTGATATTGATTCCTACCTTTACATTTTCGCCTTCTTTCAGATTATCCAATAAACTGATTTTATCAGACAAAAATTCTATGTTTATCGGCTGCGGATATTGCTCCTGCGTCAATATAACCATTTCTCTTTTTTGGAAACCGCTCGCAAATGTCTGAGCATCAAAAAGTTTCTTTACCGTTCCTTGTAATTCCATATCATATTAATTAACGATGTAAAAGTAATAAATTGAAATGTAATAAAGGGGGTCGAAAATAAAAAATGTAAAAATTTTAAATTTTTTGCAGGAAAAGTTTGTAGGTAAAGGAAATTATTCTATCTTTGCACCACTGAAAACGAGAGAAGCTCCTTAAAATACAGTAAAAAACAAAACAACGCGGATGTGGTGTAATTGGTAGCCACGCCAGACTTAGGATCTGGTGCCGAGAGGCGTGGGGGTTCGAGTCCCTTCATCCGCACAGTTTGCGAAAATAGCTCAGCTGGTAGAGCACAACCTTGCCAAGGTTGGGGTCGCGGGTTCGAATCCCGTTTTTCGCTCCACGCCTGCCCTGGTGGTGGAACTGGTAGACACGCAGGACTTAAAATCCTGTGCCTCTTTTGGCGTGCGGGTTCAAGTCCCGCCTGGGGTACTAAACGGGAGCTGGTTTCTTAAACCAGCTCCCGTTTCTTTTTGTGCCTATACCTGGTATATCAAATCTCATTCTTACCGAACCTTAATCATTCATTCAATATTTTTTAAGTCTTCATTAAAAATATTTGCTTAAAACCAAAAACATAAATACATTTGTAGCTACACAAACGATACAAATGAAGAAAAAAAGAATTCCTTTTCTGTCAAATATTGATCCTAAAATTTATCTGAGCTTCGGCATTATCTTTATCCTGAGTCTTACTTTTTTGCTCTACCAGTATTTCCGTCATGTAGACTGCGAAAACGCCAACTTTTATATCCATGCGGAAGAATATCTTGTCAACAAAGTCGTAGAATTTCATGACAATACCAAAGCCGCAACCTCCTGGGAGTGGGATTTTGGTGACGGCAGCGAAACCGACCGGAGACAGCGCACCATCCATTATTACAAAAAACCCGGAGAATACATCGTGAAGCTGAAGATCAACGGAAACTGTATTCATGAAAAACCGGTTACCATCACCAGCATCAGCCAGCAAACCGGCTACCTTCCTGTCATTATTGCGCCGGATGTGGCGGCAGTGGGAGAAACCGTCTATTTCAATGCACAAAAAAAAGGCGGAGAATCCTGGGAGTGGAGTTTCGGGGAAACCGGCGGTACGGACGCACTGGATCAGTCTGCCGTTTACCGTTTCAAATCGACCGGAGACAAAAAGATTACACTCATTGTGAATGGTGATGTAGAACACACAGCCATAAAAACAATTTATGTTGCTCCTAAAACCATTAAAGCCAAGCAAAAGACCGATATCAAATCGTACGAATTTGAAAAGCCTCATTCTTCTTTTTCTTTAGCGCATGGAGAGGCACAAAAAGATCCGTTGGTAGATATGCTGCAGTATATTCCGGTTTCGCCTGCATCAAAATCGAAAAACGACTCTGCGATTTCCGAGAAAAAAGCTCCCGAAATATCGAATGAACAGTTTCAGATCCTTCTTAATCAGGTTGCCGCACAATCTAAAACGAAAGATGACTTCAGGGAGTTTCTTTGTGACAACTATGATCTTCCCGTGATCGTTAATGATAAAACATTAATTTCTTTTGATGTGTTTTGCCGGAAAATTGCCGGAAAAAAAATAAGGATTACCGCCCTGCGATTGACTAAAGATTCCAGAAACTGCATTCAGAACATTAATATCCATTATCAGGTTAAAAAATGGCTGATATGGATGGAGGAATAAATTCCAATACATTAATTTTTTTTCATTCTTCAAACCGTAATAATCCCTGAATATTTTTGCCGGAAATATATTTAAATTTCAATTATGCCTGCTAAAGTCTCTTACATAATCAAATATTAAAATTGTATTATATTTAATAAAACCCTAATTAAAATAATTTTTCAGTAATTTATTTAAACTTTAAGAGCTAAAATTTAATAATTTAACAATAAAATAAATATATTTGCTAAATTAAGGCCAGGAAATAACAAGGAGTCTTAAGGATATCAAAAACGAATACCATTAAAAAACACAAGATGAAAAAAGGTAAATTTCAAATGATCCTTTATTCGCTCTACGCTTTTACCGTCATTTCTTGTGGCGGTGAAAAGTATATTCGGGAAATTCCCTATCAATATTCTTCGTCAGAATTTTCGAAAGCACTTCAAAAGCATAAAGAGTCTGTCGATTCTCATTATTCAACCGTGAACGATAATGCTCAGGGGCTAAATGACGACACCCTGAAAATCAAAGAAAAATACTCTATCATCATGGAAGTAAGGCCTGATGAAGTCGGGAATTACAAACTGTACTCGTTCATTGACGAATGGCTGGGAACCCCTTACAAAAAACAGTCTTTCGAAAAACAGAAAGCCATTGACGGATCGTATTTCGTACAGGCGCTCTTCAGTGAAGTGTATGGGGAGACCTTTCCCAAAACAGCCGATGGGATTTTTCGTTCGAAGACACTCCAGTTGTTTACAGGACGTACATTTTTAAAAGAAGGGGATATTATCTTTTTCAGGTACGACAAGTTTCATCCTATTTCGGATGTGGCCGTGTATCTTCATAATGACCGCATTCTCGCCTGTACAGTGAAAGGCCTTAATATCTATGATTTTAATGATGAATATTTTCAGTTGCGCTACGTGGCTGCAGGAAGACTAAAAGAAAAGAAATAATGTCATTTTATCTGAAAACACATATCGTAGAAAAAGGCGAAACAATAGAAGACATTCTTTCGCGATACAGCATCCCCAGTGTGGAGATGCTAAGGTATTTTCATCATAAAAATGCCCCGAAAGGCAGCGGTTCTCTCGGTTTGACACTTTCGCCCGGCCAGGAGATTCTGATTCCCGGAAAAGAGGATATTGATAAAATCATGTCAGAAAGAAAAACCGCCACAGCGGAATTTTCATATTCAGAGAGAATCCTCAATCAGGATCTGAAATTCCCTTTTGTTAGCGGAAACCATCGGTATAAGGTAAGTCTGCAGGAAGAAGACTGCGATGATGTCGATTCTTTTTTCTTAGATATCAATCATTTAAAAAAAGAAAACGGACTCCATCATCTGACGATCCGACAAAGTGAAATACTGAAAAACGAAAATAAAGATCCCGATTGCGTAGAACTGCTTGCTTTGGAAATAAATGAAAGTGTTTATCCTTTAAAGATAGCCATCAATGAAAAAGGAATTATTCAAAAGATAAATGAAATGTTCATTCTCCGTAAAAAGTGGAATGATAAGAAATCAGATTTATATGAATTCTTCCCGGGGGAGCTAGGAAAGAAAATGCTAAATCCTATTGAAGAAGATTTATCTGACCCTGAAAATCTCGCCTATAAATTTAATCTAAGTGTTCCGTGGGGATTGCTGTTCCGGGGATTTATCGGAAAATATGAGTCTGGAATGTGCGAAAAAAAAATAAATCTTATGGATTTAGACATTGATTTTTCAGTCATCAATACGGTTGAAAAGAAATCTTTAGGCGTTGATCGGTTTTTTGAGATCAGACAAAAGATTTTTGATGAGAATAATTCAGGAAAAATAAAGGCAGATGGCGTGTATACATTGGATACAAAGTCCAATATGGTGTTTCAGGCAAAAATAGAATTATACGATATGCCCGAACATCTGCATCTTAAAATGATAAAAACGTAATGACATGCAACAAAAATATTTAGTCTGCCAGGGAGCTGTCTGCAAATGTAATTACGGCACAATTACCGATACCCTAAAAGTACTTACCCAAAATAAGCACTATATCAATGACAGCGAAGGAAAAACCAAACTTACGGCAACGCATAAAGATCTCGGGAAGACCTTTGAGAAAAATTCATTCGGCAATTGTGCCAGGATGAACAATAACCCCTGCCAGGCCACAGTAACTGAATGGAGCGGCTACTACGAAAACATTACCCTGGAGTATAACGGCGGCGGGAAAGCCTTGCTGGAAGACAGTAAAGCGACCTGCCCTGTGGGTGGAAAAGACTGTATAACTATTATAAAACATGGCCAAACCATAGAGATAACCAGGCAGAATCTCAAAAATACAAGCGCAGCAAAAATTCACATTATGAATCCTTTGCTGGATATCGATGGATTACTGGACGAGCTGGACGAGCAGGAACTGGATGCTTATTAAAAATGAACTGAAATGTCAAAAAAAGGCGTATCGAAAGTGTCGGGAAACACCGCACCTCTTATAGGAGAAAAACAAATATACCACATCGCCGAATGGTATGCGGATACCCCTGCCCGTGACCGGATTGAGGCCGATGTAACCTGGGAACTTTTCAAAAAAAGAAAGAACGGAACATTTACCTCAACCCATATAAAGAAAAAGGGCACGGGTGAATTTACGTTTGGAGAAACCGCCCGGAAGCATACCTACAGACTGGAAGCCTATCTGTACAAGCCTGAAGGAGGCGGACTTATCATTAAACCACAACCCAGTAAGGTTCCTAAAATAAACAAAGTAGAACTATGTTATGTAGACGACACGAAAGGCAGCACCTTCAGTTTCATGGAAAAGCTGAGAGCTAAAGCATATTGCGTAAACCTCACCGGAGAAGAACTCATATTTACCCTTTGGGAAGATGACGCAAAAGGGTCCGGACATCACCCGGAAAATAGGCCTATAGAAGTCTCCTCCCCTAAAAAAGTGGGTAAGAACGGGGTTGCCACTGCGGAGTTCATGCTTACGAAAGCGCTGATGCAAAAAGCAATGAAAGGCGAGACAGATATAAGACAGATCGAGTTTTATGTAACCGCAGAGTATTATAAAACAAAGAAACACGCCTCGGAAAATATAGACATCAATAATCCTTTTCCCGAGAAGAAAAAGCGTCAAAACACCCAACATCCAAAGCACAATACCCCGACAAAAGCCAAAGGGTCTCCGGCTGAGCAAAAACCCAAATCGAAAAAAGAGGAAAAGGGATTTCTCGACACCGCATTGGAAATGGTAGGGGAACTCTGGGATTTTTCGGAAAGCAAAGGCACCGCCACTAAAGACAAAAAGCCAACACCACAAAAACCTACAGGGAATAAGCCGGTGGTGGTGGATTTACCTTCTGAAAAAAAACATGAAGCAAGCTGTATTTGTAAAGAAAAATATACAAGCCTCATTTGGGGAGGAAAAGTAAGTTGTGAATTTCGAAAAAAAATTATAGAAATTGCAAAAAGACAAAATATTGATGCAAACAATCTAATGGCAGCAATAGCACATGAGACTGGAGGCACATTTGATCCGACATGCGGCACATTTAAAAAACATAAAGATGAGTCCAGAGAAGGATACGTTGGATTAATACAAATTGGAAAGGATGCAGCCAAAAGCATTGGTACAACAAGAACGAAACTTCTAACAATGGGACAGATAAAGCAACTTGATTATGTTGAAAAATATTTAAGCCTTTCAATGTTAAAAGGAAAACTTAATACATTAACTGATTTCTATTTAGCCATACTCTTTCCTGTAGATTGCGGAAAAGGAAATCAACCTAATTATATTGTTTTTGATAATAGTCTCGAACTTTCATATAAAAATGGAAAATTAGTCAAAAATTTAAATTACTGGAGGAATGTAAGTTATTCTGCAAATCCCGCTTTTCACAAAGAAGGAGAAAAAGAAGAAGGAAAAACTTACATATGGGAAATTGCAGAAAATATAAAAATATGGTACAAGGAAGGAGAAAAAAATCGTATTAAAAATTTTAAATGTGATGAAGAGATTAAAACAGTTGCCAGCACATTTGCGGACAAAGGAGCATGGAATATTGTTATTTCCGAAAAGTATACTGGTAGTAAATGTACTCATATAGAAAAAACTCCTGTAAGAAACAATTGCCGGAGAGGAAAAATAAATGTATTCGATCATAATAATAAGCTTGTCCTGACAATAAATGATTGTTTGTTAGAAGGTGTAAAAGGCGAAGAAGGAACAGGGTCCACAGAACTGTTTGAATGGATGACCAACTCCTTCGAGAGAAAAGACGGGAAAATTGTTTTCTATAAAAGAGACAGCGAAGCTACATTGAAAGAGCTCAAATTCACGGAAGCTTATCTTGTGAAACACAAAGAAAAGTTCGAATCCGTTGGTGAAAATCCGCTCACCGAGTCTTTTACCATTTCTTCCAGAAAAATTGAGATGGGCAACGGTGCCTATGAAAACGAATGGGTATAAACTTAGCATAAACCGATAGCCAAATTCCCTTCATTTAAGTATAATCTCTTTTATTTTCTTTAAATCAAATTATTATGTCTTTTTTATCAAAATTAGAATTAGACGGCACCCTTTATACTATCCTTGAATGCAAATACAGGTTCACCCAACCTGTAGATGGGACCGGTAAACCCAAAGGAATACCGAAAGGCGGAGAAATCCTGATCCGTATTGAAAGCACGGGCAACCCGGAACTTCTAAACTGGATGCTTGACCATAATCAGGTAAAAAACGGCAAGATCATATTCTACCGCCGGGATGCCATGAGCAAACTTCAGGAGTTAATTTTTGAGAAGGCATATTGTATTGAATTTTCCGAACATTTCAACGCTGCCAATGCGGAACCTCTGCAGATTGAGATGCATTTGGTTGCCAAAAAATTTGACCTCAACGGCGCAGTTCATCAGAAAATGTGGCGGGAATAAAACCCAACTGTTGAAATCAGGACTTCATCATCAGTAAATATTAAAAAATATGGAAAATCAGGACTTTGATTTGGAGACAAGTAGTGGTAGGTCACGTTCATTTGAAGATTGGCTTCGTGATCCTGTCAATCCACTGGTCTACTGTCTCCTCACGCTTGACGGAAAAGATTTTCTCACCAGTAACGGCTATTCGGTAGAGCTGGTTCAGAAAACAAATGATCATGACTCTTTTACCATTACCGTTCCCGACGATGCGATAGTCAGGAATGGTCAGTAAACACATCTGTTATTAGTAAAGAGATAAAAGGTTTGCAGCCTGTAATTCTATTTAGTTGTATGAATATATATGCGTATGGTTTTCAGGATATTGATTACTTCTCTGATACAAAAGAAATAATATCCCTCAAACATGGTTTATAATTAATGCTCGAACAAAAAACATAGATTATTATGAAAAGGAGTATGAATTTAAGGCAGAATTAAAAAGACTCAATCTTCCGGAAAAGTTTTTAAATCCGGACGAAGTGTATGAACAATTTAAACAAGATCCTGTTTTAGATTGGTTTCCTGAAGATGTTAAAAAACAATTGAACCAAGTAAAGTCTGGTCTTAAGGATAAATGATCGTTGCATCCAATACATGATGGATAGATTCAATCACAAATTGAAGAGATGCGGAAAAAACTTGATTTAAAAAATACAAAGGAAGTAGCGGGGTTTAATATAAAAGTATCTGATCATAATATGTTGAATCAGTTAAGAAGCAAGTATATTCATTGGAATTCAAAATTTGGAGATGGGGTTGGTGCTTATGAACCAAACTACAAAATTGTAGGTAAGACCATTGTTCGATTTCGTAAAATAGAACCTCATTCATGAAGACTTTAACATTTTACTATTAGTCATTCTATTATCCTGTAAACCTGAAATGAAAAAATACGAATGGTTACCCACAGCGAATGCTCCGGAATTTTACCCAACCTACATCCATGATGGTCATTTTTATTTAGAAGATGGAGGTAGTGTTTATATACCTACTGCTTTTGTAAACTGTAATGGCTGGGGTAATTCTGGCTCAACCCATACCCAAGGCGAGGACCTGAAAGCATTGCCTGTAAAAATGGACATTACCTGGGCATCCTATATGGAGAATAAGTTTTATACAGGCACTTGGGATATGCCTATCGCTACCTTAAAAAAGCTTTTTGAAAAGGGAACGATAGACTGGCGTACCGGTAGCATTTCAAATTATACCCAAATTATAGTTAACTGTGCACCTGGTGGCATCGTGGTGGTTTGGGTGTATGGTGATGACCAGCAAATAGAAGTAGCCCGTTTTCAGGCAAAAGAAACGCATGTGGCGATGAAAGATCTGATTCCTGCCAATCCTACACTCTCATATGAAGAATATTTTGATCGATCAGAATCTGTTCCTGAAGCCTATAAGAATTTAAAGAGAAATGGAATACAATATGATATTTGGGATATTTACAGGAAAAAGTATGAGTGTCGTGCCAGAACTGAAATTGTTGGACATCAATTAATGAACATAGGTTTTAAGACGTTTAATGGAGAAGAAGAAACTATTTTTAATGAAAATATTACCGAACAGGTTAAAGCAAATCCTTTTAAGCTAAGAGCAGTTCCCAAACAATTGAATTTTATTTTTGAAGATCATAGAAAACGTCAGACCGTTTTTAAGGTCAAACCTTTTGATGAAGCAGAAATCATGAGTTTATTTAAACAGGCAGATCCCGGTAAACCGATAGAAATTGTTTTACGGATGAAAGAAGATTTAAGTGAGAGACATTTGATTTTCAAACAGGGAGATAAGGAAATTCCAATCACAAAAATAGATTTTGAGAATATGTGGGAATATAAAAATTAGTGAAAGATATTCTAAAGTAAAACTGAAATAATATCAACAAGTTTCTTTACGCGATGAGTGGGAGAAAGCAGATGAGTGGAAAAGCAAAACTTCCCATAAAATGAGAAATTGCAATTTATCCGTCAATATTTAGTTCTATTATTTTGTATTTAATAATTTTACACCGATTTTTATTTGACTAGAAAATCATTTGTAATGAAGACGCGCATTATCATAGGAGTGAGAAGAATCCCTGTCTCATTCCGGAAATGACAAAAAGGTTATTTATCACCCTGGAGATTAGTTAAAATTAAAATGGATGCCTCTTTGGAATTTTCTTTTAAACAAGATTAAGATTAACCAAGCACGAACAACAATGAATTATACCAAAATTATTATTTTTTGTATTGTTTTTTACCTTTTAGGAAGTCTGCAAACCTATATCAGTTTATATTTTCTAAAGGATAATTTGTCATCTTATTGTTGGGAATGCTCATTTTTAGAAGAAGTTTTATCTGCTAATTCTTTGAATTTCATTGGAATGTTAATCGTTTTAATAACGTTGAAATATCTTAAATTAAATAAAAAAACCTTAGCCATAATTAGTATTCTATCTTTTTCAATCCTGTCAATAATAATAAATAGTGATATTTTCAATGGCCGTGAAGCTTCCTGGAGTACATTTTTATATTCTGAAATTATTGCGTACGGAATTTCAAGCCTTTTTCCTGTTATATTTATAAACTGGGGAGTAATCTGGGGAATGGTGATTTTGGCAAAGAGAAAAAACCAAGGTCTTTACACTTTGATCCGAAAAATTCAGTTCCGATCTTTTTTCTATTTTTGTATAATTCCTTACTCCAATGAAAAAGATTATCCTCATCGAAGACGAAACAAGCGTAGTATCCTTTATTAAAAAAGGGCTTCAGGAAAACGGATATGAAGTTTCCGTGGCTTTTGATGGGAAAACCGGTGCTCAGCTCGTACAGTCGAACGATTTTGATCTTGTGATTCTGGATATTATGCTTCCGGAATTGAATGGCCTGGATGTCTGCAAAGAAATCCGGAAGACCAATCAGCACGTTCCCATCCTTTTCCTTACCGCCCTCGGGACCTCGGAAAATATTGTCCTGGGACTCGAAAGCGGTGGTGATGATTATCTTGTGAAGCCATTCAAATTCATTGAACTTGTCGCCCGTGTAAAATCCCTCCTAAGAAGAAGCAACAATGGAAGTACTCCTGAAATTCCCGAACCTGAAATAGATCAAGAGCATATCTACCAGTTTTCGGATCTCATTCTGAATGATTACACCAAGAAAGTTACCCGCAACGGTGAAGAAGTGTCACTCACCTCAACAGAATACAAGCTGCTGATGTATTTTCTGAACAATCCCGAAAAGGTAATTTCCAGGGCAGAAATTCTGGATGCCGTGTGGGGTGTTAATTATGAGCTCGGAACCAATGTTGTGGATGTGTATGTTAATTATCTCCGGAAAAAGCTGGATCATCAGGAAGATAACAAACTCATCCATACCGTCATCGGAATGGGATATGTTCTAAAAAAACCATAACGGATGTTCAACAAAGTTATCACCAATCAAACCAAAACGATGGTTCTCCTGATGCTGGTTTTTACTGCCATCATTCTGCTTTTCAGCGGTTTGGTATATTTTTCAATCGTCAACTTTTCCCACCAGAGGTTTTACGAACTTTTAAAAATCCGTACGACAACGATCATTCAGGTCGAGAAAAGCAAAGATGCCCTGGATCTTCCTGAAAATTATATCCTGAACGGGCTCAATGATGAAGAGCTGCCCATGGAACGCGATTATGTTTTTGCCGTCCCCACAGATTCCAATTTCAACAAAATCTCACAGGAAATTCATATCCCGGAATCTTTTTTCAGGAAAATCGTAAGAAAAAAAGAAGCCAATTACAACGACAAAGAATTTTATTATATCGGCCAGACTTTTAGGCATGATGATAAAAACTATATTGCGATCGCATCTGCCAAAAATCACTACGTTGTTTATTATCTGGGCTTTCTGAAGAGAACATTAATCACCTGCATTGTTCTCTCGCTGTTCTTCAGTATGATTTTTTCTTTTTATCTATCTAAAACTTTATTTAAACCGATCTTAAAAATCACCGGAAAGGTAAAAGAAATCAGCTCGGAAAACCTTCACCTGAGACTGGAGCCACAACCCGACAATAAAGAGCTTAATGAGCTTGTGGAGACGTTCAATGATATGCTGAACCGTATTGAGACGTCTTTTGAAACCCAAAACCACCTTATAGGGAATGTTTCGCATGAGCTTAGAACACCTTTAACATCGATTATGGGAGAGGCAGATGTGGCACTTTCCATCTCAAGGACCAATAGTGAATACAAGGAAACACTTGGAATCATTCTGGATGAGGCCGAGAAGCTCGATAAAAAGATCAAAGCCCTGCTGATGATAGCACAGACAGGATTCGACGGTAAGATCCAGAAAATGGACAAGGTAAGGATCGACCAGCTGCTTTGGGACGTTATCGAAACCCTGCGCAGGATTGATTCGAGAAACAATATTTATCTCGATATCAGCATGCTTCCCGACAATCCCAAGAAGCTGAAAGTACAGGGAAATGAACAGCTGTTGCATCTTGCCGTTACCAATATCATTCAGAACGGTTGCAAATATTCGGATTTCCAGCAGGTAAAAGTCTCTCTGGGCGCTACCGACAACGATGTGTATATCATTATTAAAGATAACGGAATCGGGATTCCGCAGGAGGAAATGAATAAGATCTATGATCCGTTTTTCAGAGCCTCCAACACACACAACTATGAAGGCTACGGAATAGGGCTTCCTTTAGCCCGAAATATCGTAAGAATGCACCACGGCGAGCTGATTGTAAGCTCATACGAAAACCAGGGAACAACCGTACAGCTCCGTTTCCCGAACTTCTACAGCATGATGCAGGAAAATATAGAAATCTAATCAGGTTCAAAGGCTAAATAAGTAAAAAACCAATCTCGTGGAGATTGGTTTTTTATTGTTTTTTACTTAAAGTTAAATTTTACGGTAAACATTACCTGGCTAGGGCGAATCTGTATTCTGGTATAAGAAATACTTTGAGGATTTATATCATAGGTTTCAAACACTTTTTTATTCGCTATGTTCATCCATTTCAGCTCAAAATCAATTTTCTTTTTAGCCCAGGTAAACTGGTAAGAAAGATCATAGAAGCCATTATTATAATTCTGTTCGGCAGCACTTGTATTTACCTGATCCCAATTAAATCCAATGGTATGGTTTTCTAACGGATAAAAGAAAACGCCTAAATTATGATTGAATCCGCTTCTTGAATTCTCATTGTTTAGCTGTGGAGTACTACTTTTGCTCACCTGCTTAGTTCTGGAAATATTAAAATTGTAATCAATACTCATCCAACTGAAATAGGTATTGTTGAATTTAAATCCGTATGATTGAGCGTTATTTCTGCTGGTATAAGCAAATCCGTTTTGGTAAGCATCAGATTTTGAGGTATTATTGCTGTAGCTTAATGAAGCATTTGTTTTGAATTTTGGGAAATATTTTCCAACTTCAGCCGAATACCCATTATTTAATACATGATTATCCTGCTCAATATACTGCATAATGGTATAGCCGGCATTATTTCTAATCGGAGAAGAGATCAGGTTTCTCTTGGCATCAGAAAATCTGTAATTCACGTTAAAGAATAAATTGTTCAGAGGATTTCTGTACTCTATTCTTGTCCCTGCAGATTTGTTGTTATTCTGAGGTATCGGATTGTTTGCATCCATCGCATTGATTCCGTTGGGTGAAGTCATCATAAATCCTGAATACGCGGTATTCACCTCTCCAAAATTATTATTCACATTCGCATTTACTGACGCTTTCCAGAACGAGGCAAAGGTGTACTGTGCAAAAATACTCGGCTCAAAAGTCACTTTATTAACATCTTTTGAAACAGATCTTGCAGGATCATCCGCTTTGATATTATTTGAATTTACCGGGAAGTTTGCATAAATCATCCAGGAATCACTTTTATAATTTACTCCCACACTTCCATATGGCGTTGCAGTAGTATAGGTAAGATCATTGCTGTAAGCCGAAACCGGAGTATATACCGGGTTAGGATCATTAATAGCTGGCAGATTGGTCAGTACATTAGAAAGATCGGATACCAGATTGGTTGATTTAAAGTTAAATCCTATTTCCGGAGTAAATGTCCATCCTTTTGTAGAGAAACCAATGTTCGCAGAATGGTTGGCTTCAAAGGTCTTCAGTCTCATGTTCTGTGTAGCAAGGCCAGAAGTATACGGTGTAAAGAATCCCGGAATCTGTAAATATGAAGCCGGTGAAACTTCCAGGGTCTGTCTGTCATTCTGGTAGCTGATAAAAGACAATACATTGACCATTTTTTCTTTCCACGGAACAATGGTGCTCAATGAGTTCTGGAAGGACGTTGTAGGAGACTCAACAGCTTGCTCTCCATGTCTGTCGGAATTTGCTATCGTGCTTGTTCTGTCTGCAATTCCCCGGTCTGCATTCCAGTACTGGGAAAAACTAGTGGTATTTTTAAAGAATCCCTTCTTCGCATTTTTTGTAAATATTAACTCTCCTTTTGCCTTGTCTGTATAGAAATTGTTAAAAATATTTTGGGTAACTGTTGATGCCGGCTCATCTGTTGTTGCAAAATAATCAGTTTTAGCATATGATTCCCTTTCCACTGCATTATTTGTGTAATTCGCATTGGCTTTCAGTTCCCACTCTTTTTTCTTGTCAATATTGGTCAGATAGTTGGCCGATACATAATGCACGCTGTTCATGAGGTACCTTTTTACCGGAAGGTTTGGGGTACTGGCGTTTTCCACATTCAGCCAGTCGTTTTGGGTGGCGTTGATTCTTCTGCCTTCAAATCTGTTTCCGAATGCCAGGATATTTCCTTCGTTTTCCACCTGTTCACCGGTGTTGTTGCTTTTATAATTGACGACCCACTGGCTTTTCTGTCCGAAAAACATAGGGGTTAATTTTACGTTCCAAAGTAGAGGATCTGCGCCCACTCCTACTTCTCCCCGACCTGTCATGGTAACGGAATTTTTAAGTTTTATATTAATCGCAGCCTGATCGGAAGGCACTTTATCCTGAAGGATCTTTACGGGCTGGTGATTTTCCAGGACCTCCACTTTCTGTACGGCATCTTTCGGAAGGGAATTGTTGATCGTTCCGTATCCCCCTTCCATAAGGTCTTTTCCGTTGACGTAGAATTTGTTGATGGCATTTCCCTGATAAAGGATTGTTCCGTCACTATTCACTTCAATACCGGGAATTTTTTTCATGACGTCGGCCAGTGTCCGGTCACTTTTACTGTCAAAAGCTTTAAGGTCATACGCGATCGTATCTCCTCTGGCGGTAATCATCTTTGTTTTCAGCTGAACTTCCTTGATTTCGGTAGCTTCCCCCTCCATCTTAAAGTTGATGTTCTGATCGCTATTGCTGATCTGCTTGGTTAGCGGTCTTTGGTTAAAGGCCTTTACTTTCAGGTCTACATTCGACTCTGCGGAAGTAAAGGTCACTTTATATTCTCCTTTTGAGTTGGTAATGGCGTAGGCAAGAATAGCATCTTTGCCAGGCTCCTCAATCGTTACACTCGCGCTGGGAATGGCCACGCCGTCTTCATCCGTGATTTTACCTGAAACGGTCTTCTGGGCAACTGCAAGCACAGAGAAAAAAATCATGACGAATAAAGTAATTTTCGATTTCATAATTCACTATTTACGTAATTAGTTAATGGTTAATGCTTTTTGTTACATATATACAAGATGGAGTTATAGGGAAAAAGTTAAAAGAAAATCTCCTATCACTATGAAAATAGTTGTAATGTGTTTATCTGATAGCGTTTACGGTACATCTAAGCATTTTTTATTTTTTAGAAAAAAGAAAAATATTAAACAAAATAAATCTTTTAGTTCTTCAACTTTCAGGATATAAAACAGCTGAAGAAAAATATTTCAGGAATTATTTTTATCAACATATTTTATCAACTTTTCACTGATAAGCCGTATAAAATAAAGTTTTTATATTAGCGCAAAATGAATCTTTTTTGTTCATTATTGTGTTTTTGCCCTGTGATACTTTTACAGGGCTTTTTGTTATATTTAAATTTTTATTTAGAATAAATAGTTAAAAATGATTTGAATCATAGATTAAAATAAGCTTAAATCCATTAACATACATTTTTATTTAATAATTTTGTAACATTAAATTTTAAAACAAATGGGAATCAATTTAAAGCCAATTGATATTGTTGATGACATTACTCAGGAAGATTTTATTGAAAAATATCTGAAACCAAGAAAACCTGTGGTAATTAAAAATATGGCGAGGAAATGGCCCGCATACCAGAAATGGACCATGGATTATGTAAAGGAAGTGGTTGGAGATGTGGAGGTTCCGTTGTACGACAGCTCCAAGGCCGATCCTGCGGCTCCCATTAATGCTTCGGCTGCAAAAATGAAATTCGCAGATTATATAGACCTCATCCAAAGAGAGCCAACCGATTTGAGAATCTTCTTTTTTGACCCTATCAAACATGCCAAAAAATTACTGGCGGATTATATTGCTCCTAAAGACTTAATGGGTGGATTTCTGGATAAATATCCTTCCATGTTTTTTGGAGGGAAAGGTTCTGTGACTTTTCTTCATTATGATATTGATATGGCGCACATCTTCCATACGCACTTTAACGGAAGAAAACACATCCTTCTCTTCGATTACAAATGGAAAGAAAGATTGTACCAGATTCCCTATGCGACGTATGCTCTTGAAGATTATGATATTGAGCATCCCGATTTTACAAAGTTTCCTGCCCTGGACGGTGTAGAAGGAATAGAATGTTTTCTGGAGCACGGAGATACGCTGTTTATGCCGACAGGATGGTGGCATTGGATGAAATATCTGGATGGCAGTTTTTCCATATCGCTCAGAGCGTGGGACAAATCATGGGCTGTAAAGGCACATTCTTTATGGAACCTTACTGTTCAGCGTAAATTTGATGACATCATGAAGAAGAATTTCAAAAAGAAATATATGGACTGGAAAGAAAAAAAAGCCATCAAAAGAGCAGAAATAGCTCTGAAAAGAGGGTTACCGAAATAAAAAATAAAGAAAGACTGCCGGAAAAGACAGTCTTTTTTTTGTATTCATTATTTTAACTCCTGATATACTGCGGATCTACAAAATCTGTGAGCCAGACGTGATTATCAGAAAGATAGAACGGAATTCCCTCTTCATGCATTTTCCCTGTCTGAATAACCAGAATAACCGGTTTGCCGTGACGCATCCCGACTTTGGCAGCGGTGTCCCTGTCTTCGCTTAAATGAACATGCTGGCGGTTCCGTTTTTCAATTCCTTGTTGAAGGATAGAGGCGACATTCGCTTCTGCTGTTCCGTGGTAGAGAAATTCCGGTGGCTTCTGGGGTTCCAAAGCCAGATCAATCTCAATCGAATGCCCCTGATTGGCTCTTATCCTGGTTTTATCTTCATTAAATACAAATCTTTTTTTATCATTCGTTTCCACTATTTCTTCAAGCTCCTCGAACGTGAAGTTTTTTTCATGCGCAGAGCATTTTTTCATTAAATCATCAGTATCTGCCCATCCGTTCTCATCCATAGTCAGGTTAATTACTTCAGGTTTATGTCTTAGAACCAGGCTCAGAAATTTGCTGATTCTTTTTTTATGTTGTTCATTCATGATTTCTTTTTAATCTTTTAATTTAACATTTAGTTGTTCGCAAAGTTTTTCAATATCATCTTTCCTTGCCAGAACGTCAATCCATTCTTTAGGAATATTTTCAAAACCGTAATATATTCCTGCAAGTCCTCCTGTGATTGCTCCGGTGGTATCGGTGTCTTCGCCTAAATTAACAGCTTTCAAAACGGCTTCGGCATAGCTTTCCGAATTCAGGAAACACCATAAGGAAGCTTCCAGGCTGTGGAGGACGTAGCCTGATGAGCTGATTTCGTCTTCCTGCAAGGTGTATAGCGGATCCAACTCATAGTCGCCTACTTTCAGTTCCAGAATGCGGTGAAACTTATCCATTTCGTCCTGCGAACAAATAGGATAATGATCAAGAAATTCCCGAATGGTTTGCTGCATGGTCCGGTAAGCTTCCCATTTATCTTTTCCTTTCAAAAGTTCCAGAGCCATTTCAAGATAAATAAAGCACGCCAATACAGATCGGATGTGTCCGTGTGTAATGCATGAAACCTCTTTCACTTTATCAAAACGTTTCTCAATCGAAAGATCTTTGATATAAAAAACCAACGGTAAAATTCTCATTAGCGAGCCATTTCCGTTATCAAATTCCGATTTTCCGCCGCATAAAGTAGAAAAGGTTCCCTTACCAATTCTGTGAATGGCTTGCGAGGTGGCGATTCCGATGTCGAAAACCCTTCCGTGAGGTGTCCAGATTTCCGTATTGTACCATTGCAGAAACTTTAGCGCCATGTCTTCAAGGTTGTATCCTCTGCAAAGACTGTCTGCAAGGCACAGGGTTAACGAACCGTCATCACTCCATGTTCCGGCGGGCTGGTGGTGGGTCCCCATAGACCTCATTGTAGTAACCGGAGAACGTTTCAACTGTTCCCGGCTTCTGAACTCCACCGGTACGCCCAACGCATCACCCACACAAACACCGAAAATTCCGGCTTTAATCTTATTATCCATCAAGCAAGATTCACAAGTTTATCAAACAGCAGTTTCATTCCATTCGTAGCGGTTTCTTTCATCACCACAGCCCGCTGTCCATAACCGAAGCCCGTTTCGTTGGGATTGATTACAATAAGAAGACAATCATCCTTGATATCATGAAGCAGTCCGGCTGCCGGATAAACTTGCAGAGAGGTTCCGATCACCAGGAAAATATCGGCTTCTTTCGCCATTTTGGTGGCTTCCTTCATCAATAGCACATCTTCCCCAAACCAAACAATGAAAGGTCTCAACTGTGATCCGTCTTCCGCCTTGTCGCCGATGTTGATGTCGTTTTTATGCTCGTAAATCAGGTTCTTGTTGTTGCTTGAACAGGATTTGAAGAGCTCGCCGTGAAGATGCAGGATATTGGTCGATCCGGCTCTTTCATGCAGGTCATCGATGTTCTGGGTAATGATCTGAACGTCGAAATATTTTTCCAGTTCCGCCAGTAAACGGTGGGCTTCGTTCGGTTCCACTTCATGAAGCTGGCGGCGTCTCTGGTTGTAAAATTCCAGGACCAATGCCGGATCTCTGCGCCATCCTTCTGGGCTGGCCACATCAGTGATGCTGTGGTTTTCCCAGAGCCCGTCTCCGTCTCTGAAGGTTTTTATTCCGCTCTCGGCGCTGATTCCGGCACCGGTTAATATGGTTAGTTTTTTCATTGGTTTATATTTTTTGATTTAAACGCAAAGAACACTAAGATTTCTTTAACTACTAACTGCTTTTAAGTTCGCAAAGCCGTTTCACTTAGCTAAGATCCCAAAGAGTTTTAGCTGTTAAGAGTCTGTTTGAGTTTTAACTCAGAAAATTTTCTATCATTTCACTTAATTTTCTGAACTTAAATAAACTTTGTTTATTCTTAACTTTTACCGCTGTGGAAACTTTTAGATCAATTTTAAGAATAAGACAGCACTCAATATATTGATTTTTAAGCCGATATATCTTAATTGCTTATTGGTAAAAAAATCAGCCCTAAATTTAAACAAGCTTTTACATTTTATTATTGTTCTCCAATAATTTTTTGTAAATCGCTTCGTTTTCATCATCAAAACAGACGAAAATAACTTTTTCGATACTGTCTAATTTAAAATCATTTACCGTTTCTACGGCAATTTTTCCTGCCGCTTCTTTCGGGAAACGGTAGACGCCGGTGCTGATGTTGGGGAAAGCAATGGTTTTCACGCCCAGGCTTTCTGCCAGTTTGAGTGAATTTTTATAGCAGTTCTCCAGCAATGGGAAGCACTTCTCTTCGTCCCGTTCCAGACCGGCCCGACGGTATGAATGACATATTGCGCCGGAAGATTACCGGCTGTCGTTACCACCGCTTCTTCGGTATTGCATTTCCCCTGCCTGTTCCTGATTTCGATGCATTCGTCTAGGATCTGCTTTCCGCCTGCCCGGTGAATAGCCCCGTCTACCCCGCCACCGCCCAGCAACGAGGAGTTGGCCGCATTCACGATAGCGTCTGCTTTTATTTTGGTTATATCTCCTTTGATCAATTCAATGTTCATATCAATTCGGTGTAAGTTTGAGTTTACGAGTTCATCTAAATTAAATTTTATTTGAATTTAAATATTTATCCATCAATTCTTTTAAAATCTTTTGCATAAGGAGAATATGAACCCCAAATTGCATCAAACTTCACGTTCAGGTTTTCAGGCTTAAAAGGTTGATCCAGCTGATCAAGGCAGGTGACCACCAGGTTTTTCCTTTGGACAAGGCCATAGCCTTCATCTACCTTTAAGGCATAGTTCAGCAGCTTATAATCCAGATCCCCGGTACGGAAAGCTCCCTGATATTCATTAAAGGTACAGGTTTCTTCTTCATTGTTTATCAGCGGTAATTGTTTTTCATTATTCATCCATCCGTTTCCGTGACGTGTGCCGTAGCTTCTCGTAACGTAGAACATTTCAATATGCTCAATTCCTAATTGCCAGCATACTTCATGGGCGTTTTTTGAAGTGGTGTAGGCATAGGTCACATTCGGAAATACGCCGTGGTCCATATCCAGCAGGATTCCCTGGCTGCCTTCAAAAATAAGATGGTCAAAACTTTTCAGATAATCGTAGCCTTCAATATTCCATTCCATCTCATCGACAGCGTTAAGAAAATCATCCAGAGCCTGCTGGATTTCTTCTCCTTCAGAAAAGCCGTAATAAAAAGCGATGCCTTTCAGTTTTTCGATCAGCATCGGTCTTGGCGCGATCAGGTCGGCCGCAAACAGCCGGTAAGGACTCTCCTGTCTTTTCATCGTGGCACCCACTCCTTTTCCGCAGGTTCCGTGTTCCGTATTCCGTACGTCTCTCCTGTTGTGAAGGACATCAAAAGGCGTCGTTACTTTCGCCAAAGGATGAATATGAAGTTCGGTATTCCCGTTTTTGGCTTTCAGTTCCTTCCATTCATTATACATAAAAACCGGATGGATGGTGCAGTGCTCCGTAAAATAAGACGGCAGCCCGCGCAGTGCTCCGCTGCAAAAGCTGGAATGGATATGCTTTCGGTCATCTATCATCACGGTATGTGCCGCCTGCTGTCCTCCCGAAAACCTTATAACGATGGCATTCGGGTTGCGGGATGCAAGAAAGTCTGTCGTAATGCCCTTTCCTTCATCCCCAAATCCCAGTCCTATCACAATGTCTGCTGTTTTCATCTTAAAACATCTGAATTTGATTCCACCCTTCGCGGTCTCCGTATCCTGCTCCCTTGTAGGTTTTACATACAATCTCTTTGATCACGTACGGAACATCCCGGTAATCGGTAATAGAAACACAGTGTTGACCCAAAAGGTCTTTCCAGCCACGGTCTGCCCGTATGGCCTGGTCAGAATGCAAAACACTGATATGATAGACCTCATATTTCTTTCTTGCTTCTGACAGAAGTTCCGTATGCGTAAAAGTCTGCTGTCCCGTTCCCATAATCTCCCGGATAGCCGATGCAGGAAGGGTTTTCAGGCAGGGCTCGTCACCTACCGTAAACAGCAATCCTCTCTGCCCTCTTTTTTCAAAAGCATCCGTCCGGGTATGGAAAGCGGCAAAATACCAGGCCAGCAGATAACTTTCTCCGCCATTTCCACCGCCTCCGGATTCGATATAAGTTCTAGTCAGCCACATATCCAGTTCTTCATCACCGGATTCAAACTGTCCGACCTGCAACGGATAACTGTCGCATTCATGATCTCCGATTCCCATAAAGAGGAGTGCGGCATCCGGAACCCCGCCCTGGATAATTCCGCCCATCAGCTTAGGAAGCCCTTCCTGGATCAGGTTATACGGGATATGGCCCATGCTTCCGGTAACATCCAGTCCTAAAATAATCGGAAATGATTCCGGGTGTACGGATGAATCCCGGGCTTCTCTAAAGAAGACACCGTTTGGGTTCATCGATTCGTGTGCCCTTCTTTCCGCGTTCTGAGTGAAAATTTCACCTGCACTTTTTGATGCATACCCCATCTTTCTTGCTCTGTCGAAACGAGCATCCATGTCGTATCTTGTACTTCCCATAACGTAAATTTTAGTTAAAGACTGATTTTTATAGTTACCCGTTGCATTCCGGGCTTTATTCTAATGCAATACGGAAATTAATTCTATCCGTTTATTGTTCTCTTGTGTACATGATGTCTGTCCTCAGCACATATTTCAATCCGTTGATCAGCGTTTTTCCTTCGTGTCTTAAAGGATGATGGAAAACGAGAGCGGAACCTTTCTTCGGAGCAACGGTGAACAACCCTTCAAATTCGGTTTTCCCGCCTTCAAAATCATCATTCAGATAGATCATGAAAGTGTAAAAACTCTTTTCATGTTCATTCCTGATGTAGCTTCCGTCGCGGTGCATCTTAAACCGTTGTCCCGGCGAATATTTATAGATTCTGAACATCTCATTAAAACCTGAAACTTCATAATTTTCATAAGTCTGAGGAAGGAATCCGACGGCTTTCTGAAACAGGTTTTCAGCCAGTTTATTATCGAAAACCATCAGCCGGTCATTGTTCCTGATGCCTTTGCTCATGACCTGCCGGCCCTGCATATTGATCTTAGCTTCTTCAAAAACTTGGTCTTTTGTCAGATCAATATAATGGTCGCATTCTTCATTCGTCAGGAAATTTTCGATCAGGAAGATCTCCGGATGCAGTATTGTCTTTTCCATATTTATCAGGTTTTGGTTGATGTTATTTATTTTCTCAATTCATTTCTTACCTCCATCAAAGCGAATCCCAGGAGGTTTTCGCCATTCCACTCCGATGGATTACCGGCTTTAGGATGGGTTTCTAGCATGCCGATGCCCCAAATGGTGTCATACGGACTGGCTTCTACCAAAACCCGGTCTTCCGTGGACAGCAAGAATTCTTTGAGCGCGTCATGCTGCGAAAACTTTAGCAGGTTTCCCTGTTTTACGATCTCATATTTATGCTTATCCCAAAGCTGCGGATCAAAATTTTTGACTTTTCGTCCCAGTTTTTTTACCTGATCCGGAGTTTCAGACTGGATGATCTGTTTTAAAATTTCATGATCGTTAAACAACTTTGCTTTCCCGGCCATCATGTAATGTTCGGCGGTCTTATATAGTATCCCGTTTTCCTGGAACTCAGCAGGAAACCACTGACTGAAACAGGCTTTGGTAATCTCGTCTTTTACCGTATGTCCCCAGAAGAACAGAAAATCCGGTTTTTCTGGTGATTAAATCTTTCGATGATATGCTGTACGGTGTATTTCATGATTGCGTTATTTTTACACAAATTTAAAGGAATATGGATTTACTAGCCAAATTAATTTGTGTTAATTTTACGCTAAATAATTTAATTAATTGATTATCAATGATAAAAATTTCAAGAAATTAGTATTTGAATTGATGAATTTTGCTTATGCCGTGTAGATCTGATAAATGAAAACAGATTGAAGCCTTTTCAGATAAATAAAATTTCCGGATAACAGATCTGTGCTTCTTTTATTATCTCCCGCAGATTTTACAGATTACGCAGATTTCTGTATTATAAAAAATAACTAAGCTAATAAATTACATTTGAATAGTGAAAATCAAGAAGTTTATTTACATGTGAACAATAAATTGATGATGTCACAGATCACGAAAAATCTCAAAATCTGCGCAATCTGCGAGCGTATATTTAAACCTGTAAAAGAAAATCCTCTTTTAATAGTTATTAATGCGAATAAGTTGAAGCTACTTCAGTTCAAAATAAAACCCCTGCTCTTCCAGTTCCTTGTATTTTTCCTGATTAAAGGTAAACAGCTTCCCGGGTCTTCCACTACCCTCTTTCTTGACATTTTCCGTTTCATTCAAAAGTCCGTAGCTCATGATTTTTTTCCGGAAGTTGCGTCGGTCGATTTCCTGTCCCACAATAGTTTTGTAGAGGTTTTCCAGATCTGAAAAGGGGAATTCTTCATTCAGTAAATTAAATCCGATGGGCTGGTATTGTATCTTGGTACGCAGCCTTTTTAACGCCAAATCAATGATTGATTTATGGTCGAAAGCCAGCTCCGGAAGTTTATTGACGCTGAACCATTGGGCATCATCGGCATCCGAATCGGCATACAGCTGGTGGTAAGAAGGATTTACCAATCCAAGATAGGTTACTGAAACAACCCTGTTCCGCGGATCGCGACCCACATTTCCAAAGGTGTAAAGCTGTTCAAGAAAATCTGGTTTAATACCTGCTTCTTCATGCAGTTCTCTTCTCACTGCTTCATCAAGGTTTTCATCATCAAGAACCAGTCCGCCCGGAAGCGCCCATCCGCCTTTGAATGGCTCAATATTTCTTTTGATAAGAAGAATATGAAGGTCTTCTTTGTCAAAATATCCGAAAACAACTGCGTCTACCGCTACTTTTATATCCTGTAATTTCTTTGGGGTATTCATTGTCTGATTTGCGTTGTGAGTACACAAAATTACGATTAAAAGGAAAGATGATCAATAGTAAAGCGAAAATTCTGTTAAACCTCTTTTATTTAAATTTAAAATAGTCTGTACTGAAGTGAAAAGGTTTCTATTTGTTTTTGAGCACAAAGAACGTAGAGATTTTTTGGATCTTATTGGGCATAAGGTACACAAAGCAGTTTCACTTAAAGAATAACAAAAGCGTTTTTAAAAATTTTCAGATTTAAATTTTGCATTCGTTTATTGAGTGAATTAAGAATTATATGATTTAATATCCATGAGATAACTTTTGTTTAATATCGTAAAATTACTGTAGCAAAATAGTGATTTTACGTATTGATTTACTGACAATTATAATCAATTTTGGAAGACAAAAAGGAAACGCCGAAATCCTGAAAAGTAGACATAAGACTAATTTAACACCATTATGAAAACATTATTAAAAGCACTTATTGTGGTCATTATTATCATTGGCGGAGTTCTGATCATTGTTGCCGGAAAGAGACCTTTTCCTGAACCGGAATGCCTTGTCTGCGGTCCGAATCTTGTGAGAATTTTAGGAATTGCAGAAGTCCTTATCGGATTAGGCGCATTGGTTATTCAGGGGGATCTCATCCAAAAGCAAAGAACACTTTAAATGAAAAAGACCGAAATTATATCGGTCTTTTTTTATGTTAATCGTTTAGTTTCAGTACAGCCATAAACGCCGATTGCGGTACTTCTACCCTTCCAATCTGCTTCATTTTCTTTTTTCCTTCCTTCTGCTTTTCCAAAAGCTTTCTCTTTCTGGAAATATCCCCTCCATAACATTTTGCGGTAACGTCTTTTCTCAATGCTTTTATGGTTTCCCTGGCAATTACTTTGGTTCCCAAAGCGGCCTGAACGGCGATATCGAATTGCTGTCTCGGGATCAGCTCGCGGAGCTTTTCACACATCTTTTTACCGATATGATAGGCATTGGAATCGTGAATCAATGAAGATAAAGCATCCACCATGTCCCCGTTGATCAGGATATCCATTTTTACCAGTTTAGATGCTCTGAATCCGATCGGATGGTAATCGAAGGAAGCATATCCTTTGGAAATCGATTTGAGACGGTCATAGAAGTCAAAAACCACCTCAGCCAACGGCATATTGAATACCAGCTCTACCCTTTCAGAAGTCAGATAGCTTTGGTTTACAATTTCCCCTCTTTTTTCGATACATAACGTCATTACCGGACCTACGAAATCGGATTTGGTGATGATGGAAGCTTTGATAAATGGTTCTTCTACCCTGTCCATGATCGACGGATCCATCATTTCAGACGGGTTGTTGATCAGGATCGGCACTTCCGGCTCCTTTTTGGAATACCCGAAATACGATACGTTCGGTACCGTTGTGATTACGTTCATGTTGAACTCACGGTCCAGACGTTCCTGAACAATTTCCATGTGAAGCATACCTAGGAATCCGCAACGGAACCCGAAACCAAGTGCAGCTGAACTTTCCGGCTCAAAAACCAGGGAAGCATCATTCAGCCTTAATTTTTCAAGGGAGAATCTCAATTCTTCAAAATCCTCGGAATCGATCGGGTAAATCCCGGCAAATACCATCGGCTTAACTTCCTCAAACCCTTCAATTGGTCCGGCAGCCGGCTTATCGAATGAAGTGATGGTATCTCCTACTTTTACTTCACGGGCGTCCTTGATTCCGGAAACCAGGTAACCTACGTCCCCGCACTCAACGGTTTTCTTAGGAACCTGCTTCAGCTTCAACGTTCCTACCTCATCAGCCCCGTATTCTTTTCCGGTTGCGAAAAATTTAATCTTTTCGTTTTTTGTAATGCTTCCGTTTACTACTTTAAAATACGCTTCAATTCCTCTGAAAGGGTTGTATACCGAGTCAAAGATCAAAGCCTGAAGCGGTGCATCCGGATCACCTACCGGTGCCGGAATTCTTTTAACGATCTGTTCCAGAAGGTCATGTACTCCTTCCCCGGTTTTTCCGGAAACCCTTAATACATCCTCATAATCACAACCGATCAGGTTCATGATCTCATCGGTTACCTCTTCAGGGTTTGCTGAAGGAAGGTCGATCTTGTTAAGGATTGGAATAATTGTCAGGTCATTTTCCAAAGCCAGATACAGGTTGCTGATGGTCTGGGCCTGGATGCTCTGGGCGGCGTCTACGATAAGAAGCGCTCCTTCACAGGCAGCAATGGAACGGGAAACTTCATAGGAAAAGTCCACGTGTCCCGGGGTGTCGATTAAGTTTAAGATATATTTTTCGCCGTTCAGCTCATAATCCATCTGGATGGCGTGGGATTTAATGGTAATCCCGCGTTCTTTCTCCAGATCCATGTCATCCAGCGTCTGAGACTGTAATTCTCTTTGAGAAACCGTGTTGGTATATTCCAGAAGACGGTCTGCCAAAGTACTTTTACCATGGTCGATGTGAGCGATTATGCAAAAATTTCGTATGTTTTTCATTTAAGAACTATGTAATTTGCAAAGATAATAAAATGCGAGAGAATTCATTATTCTTATTTTGAGGTAAGAAAAAATTAAATTAATCCTTCATTTAATTTCAACTTTTCTTATTTAAAAATATATTCTCCGGTAAGAGATTTTGTCCGGGAAAATTTATTTTTAATATTATGGTTAAGCTTAACTGTTTCTGTTCTTTGTGCAAACGCGAAAACTGATGTTGAAAGAAGTAAAAAAAATACAATCCTTTTCATAGTTAAAAATTTCAGCAAAACTAATCAATCATTTTAAAAATTAAACGACTCTCACAAATAAATTGCAAGAGTCGTCCAACATTAAAAAAATAAACTATTATGGGTATTATTTTTGTCCTGAATTGTTATTGTTTCCGTGAGGTTTTCTTTCGTTCACCTTTTCTCTCATCATTCCTTCGGTCTGAAACAGCTTCAGAACTTTTTGGCAGGGAATTACCTGCTGCATTTTATCTGCATATTTTTTTCTGTTATCCAAAAGCTTCTGCCCTACTTCAAAACTTTGCTGCAGCTTGGCTTTAGCTTCATCGTCGGATAAATTATCCGGATTAAAATTAGAATTAAACTGGCTTTTTATCTGCTTCTGGCTTTCCAGATATTCGTTGTAAACATCCGTAAATTCTTCTTTGTCACTGGGATCTATATCCAGATTATCCATCACCATATTATTTCTGAATTTTGTCAGAAGAGTTTTCCTTTCTTCCGGAGACAGACTGTTGATCACCTCTTTTCTTTGTTTGGGATCCATTTTTTTCCAGTCATAATCCGTTTTTTGGGCATTCAAACCAAACCCGTATATGATAAAAAGCGTAAATAATATCTTTTTCATCTTTTCTTTTTAGTTATATAAATCCAAATAAACATCCTGAGTTGAATTACTCGCCAATTCCGAAATTTCAGAATTTGAGAATGAATCCAGATACTCGTTCATCTGACTTTCTTCCTTTTTAGAAACGGATTGTACCGCCGGTGTTACTGCTTTCTGTACTTTCTCCGATTCTCCGCGGGCAAAAGATTTACTCTCGCCTCGGTCTGTTGTTTTTTGATTATTATCTTCAACAGAAGTTAAATCAGATTTCAGGGTCTCATAAGCGACTTCGCTTTCCTTTTTCGGTTCCTCGTTCGCCGCATAAGAAGTATTTGAATTCTGGATATCATTTGTTTCATTGTTCGTATTGAAAACAAAAGTTGCTCCAAAAATCAGGGCTATTGCTGCTGCTGCACCATATGCCCAGTTAAGTTTAAAGACAGGTGCTTTCTTGCGAGAAAATACCTTATTTATGACATGATTCTGAACATCCTCATATACATTTTCAGAAACTGCATAAATATTTTTACGTTCCAGCTTTTCCAGGTCAAACTCACTCTTCACTCCGCTTAATACTCTTCCCTGAAGATTTTCAAACAAATCGTCAGGCATCGTGTAAATATTCTTACGTTCTAATTTTTCTATGTCGAACTCTTTCATCTCCGTTTTCTCAAAAATTATCTCTCGTAATTTTCCTTTATATAATCCTCTATTTTTTGTTTGGCATAATGATAATTTGTTTTCAGCGTCCCTACCGACATATCTACAATTTTAGATATTTCTTCGTAAGGCAGATCATCATAATACCGCATCATAAATACCAGTTTCTGTTTTTCCGGCAGGCTTTGTATGGCTTTCTGCAGCAAAATCTGTATTTCTTCGGCATCTTCTCCTGCATTATCGGCTACAAGATTCTGCATGTGATATTCCGGATCTTCATCCGTTTTCTGCATTTTCTTCAGTTTATTGATCTGCTGCAAGGCCTCATTGGTTGCAATTCTGTAGAGCCAGGTGTAAAGCTGACTGTCGTTTTTAAACTGATGAAAATTCTGATAAGCTTTAATAAAAGTCTCCTGCAAAGTGTCCTGAGCAAGATCTCCGTCCACAATAATTCTTCTTATGTGCCAGTACAATCTGCTTTGATAAGCATCCATCAAAGCGCGAACTCCTTTTTCCTGAGTTCGAGGGTCTTGCATCAACGAAATAATTTCCGCGTCCTTAATCTTCATAAGATGCTTTCACTGTTTTGGATTACAAAAATAACTGAAAGTTAAATCAACTATTCAATTTTCAGTCCAATATACTCATTATTTACAAATATCTATATGTCCGGATCTGAGAAATATCGTATCTATATCCTTTCACCATTATGTTCCTTAAATTTGTGCTGTCTGTACTGAAATAATTATGAATTTTTTAAATTTAAAAATCAATTACTGAAAAGCGTTGCAAAATTTAATTTCCCTGATGACAATCTGTACCTGACAGCATCATCTGTACGCCAAATATATTACCTAATTAAAATTTAATTTAAATCAAAAAAATGCTGCCACCCTCTCCTATCTTCTGCCTAAATCTTATCTTTGTTAGATGCAAATTGTAATTATCGGTTCCGGAAATGTGGCCTATCATCTGGCAAAAGCTTTTGTTCTGAATCATATTCCTTTAACCCAGATTTTTGGAAGGAATGAGAAAGAGATGAGCAAAATCTCGCAGGAATTAAATATCCCTTTTTCTACAGATCGACTTGAGGATGCGGATCTCTACATCCTCTGTGTAAGTGATAATTCCGTCGAAGCTGTTTCGGAAATGATTTTAAACAAAAATTGTCTGGTCGCTCATACTTCAGGGTCGCTTCCCAAAGAAATTTTGTCAGGAGATTACCGCAAAGCAAGTTTTTATCCTTTACAGACCTTTTCCAAATCCAAATCACTGGATTATTCTAAAATTCCTTTTTTCATAGAAGCCGAAAATAAGGAAGACCAACACATTCTCTTCAGTCTTGCCTCAAAGATTTCAGAAAATGTGATGGAAAGCACTCACGAAAAAAGGAAATATATCCATCTGACTGCTGTATTTGCCTGTAATTTTGTCAATCATCTCTTTTCCAGGGCGAAAGAAATTTCGTATGCACAGGAAATTCCGTTCGATTATTTTTTACCGCTGATTGACGAAACCGTTCAGAAAATCCACAAAATAGATCCGAAAGATGCACAGACCGGTCCGGCCGTAAGAAACGACAAAAGAATCCTGGAACTGCACGAACAGCTCTTAAAAGACGAAAGCCTGGAGATTTATAAAACGATGAATCTTTCCATCAAAAAGATGTATCAATTGCCATAATGTTTTAACTTTGAGAAAAACCGAAAAAATGAATACCAACATAATACGCTCCCTCATTATAGGGGCAGCCATTGTCATTACGGCACTTATTTTAGGCTCAAGTTTTAAAAACAGGAATTTAAAGCAGGACACGATATCCGTTACGGGCCTGGGTTCCAAAGATTTTATTTCGGACGAAATCAGCTGGAGCGGAAGTTTTGATGCCAGTGCTTTTGATGCGAAAGAAGCGTACAACATCATTTCCCAGGATAAAGAAAAGGTAAAAGCTTTTTTCTACAGCAAAGGTTTCAAAGCCGGGGAGTTTACTTTCGGCGGTGTCAATTTTTCAAGATCTTTCCGTACGGTAACCACGAAAGAGTCTGACGGTACGGAAAAGTCCGAAGATATTTTTGACGGCTACAAAGCTACCCAAAGTGTATTTTTCAGGGCTAAAAAAAATCCGGCACTAATGAAAAAGATCGAAAGCGTGATCGATAAAACCGCAGAACTCATCAACAACGGAGTACAATTTGAGCCGGCTTCACCTCAGTACACGTATTCCGATCTTGCCTCACTGAAACATAATTTAATCGAAGCCGGAGCAAAAGATGCCAGACAGAGGGCTGAAAAAATTGTGAAAAGTGCCGACGGCGATCTGGGCAAACTCAAAGATGCATCGATGGGCGTATTTCAGATTACCGCAAAAGGATCTACGGATGAAGACAGCTATGGCGGGAATTTTGACACTTCAAGTAAGGAAAAATCGGCAAGGATCACCGTAAGACTTACCTATAACCTCGATTAGACGATTATATTTTAAAATTAAATGAGTTATAAAGAAAAATTAAAAGATATTAAAGCTTTTGTATTTGATGTAGATGGCGTTTTTACGGACGGAAGCGTCTACCTGATGCCCGGTGGAAATATGTCCCGGGTAATGAATGTTCTGGACGGCTATGCGGTCGTAAAAGCTTTAAAAAACAATTATTTGATCGGCGTCATCACAGGAGGAAACGATGAGATGGTGAAACACCGGATCAATTATCTCGGGATCAAAGATTATTATGCAAAATCTCACGATAAAATGGCAGATTTTGAAGATTTTAAATTAAAATACAATCTTACCAATGAAGAAATCCTTACCATGGGCGATGATATTCCTGATCTTCATATCATGAAAAATTCCGCCATTGCGGCGTGCCCTGAAAATGCCGTTCCGGAAATCAAAGAAATTGCCACTTATATTTCTCCCATAAAAGGTGGGAGCGGGGCCGTACGTGATGTCATTGAACAGGTAATGAAGGTGCAGGGAAAATGGCACGATGACAACACGCAATCCATTTAAGCATTTATCAATGAAATTATTATTAGCATCACAATCTCCAAGGAGAAAAGAATTACTAACGAATCTGGGTTTTACCTTCGAGGTTGTAAAAATTGACTGTCAAGAGATTATTCCGCAACATATAAAAGTAGGAGAGGCGGCCGGCTATCTTTCTGAGCTGAAAGCGGATGCATTCCGTTCCCTTGAACAGGGAGAAGTCCTTCTAACCGCAGATACCGTGGTAGCCATCGGCAGCCAGCTTCTGGGAAAACCTAAAGACGAAAATGATGCGAGAGAAATGCTGAAATCCCTTTCAGGAAAAACCCACCAGGTATACACCGGGATTACTATTAAAACCTCAGACCAAACAATCACCGAGACAGACCTTGCCGATGTGGAGTTCGATGATCTTAATGATAATGAAATAGAATATTATATCCAGCACTACAAACCTTTCGACAAAGCCGGAAGCTACGGAATTCAGGAGTGGCTGGGAATGGCAAAAATAAAAAAAGTAAACGGAAGCTTTTACACGATTATGGGACTTCCTACCCATTTGGTTTACAAAATTTTGAAAGAAATATAACGAGTTTCAAAATAAAATTTTATTATTTTTACAAAATTATCAAACCGCTTTATAATAAAAAGTGGATTAGCGAGTTATATTGAAATAATGAAAAAAAATATTTTATTCCTTTTAACCCTTTGTATTGTTGCCTCTTGCGCTACGAAAACCAAGAAGCCCGAGCAGCGATCGAAGTTCATGAAAGGATTTTCGACATACTACAATACATTATTTAATGCAAAAGATGCCTTAAATAATGAGTTTGAAACCAGAGACAAGGCCCATAAGGACAATTTTTATGCGCCCTATATTCCTATTCTTACGTATGAAGATCAGCCTTTGGGAAGTGATCTGGGACAGTCTCAGTCTTTTGCTGAAAATTCTATGAAAATCGCGGAAGTAAACCGTCCGGCACAGAATAACAGCAATAAAAGGGGAGGGCCGCCTGCAATGCCCCCAGGAATGCCTGGAAATAATGCGCCCGGAAACACCATTTCCGAAGACCCGAGCCAGCCCGAGCAAAAAGGGGCAACCACCCTGGAAATTGCTGAGGCAAAGGCTTTAAAGGCCATCAATAAATATTCGGTCATTAAACACGGTGAGGAGCAAAACAAACAGATTTTTGATGCTTATATGATTCTCGCCCAGGCAAGAATTTACCGCGGAAAATCTCTGGAAGCTTTGGATGCACTAAATTATGTGTTCACCCACATGAAAGATGATAAAAGAATTCCTCTGGCAAGAATTTATCAGGGTCTGGCGTACGATCAGATTAAAAATTATCATAAAGCCCACGAAACTTTCGCTAAATTGAAAAGTGAAAAGATCGACAGGCAGTACGAAAAACTATTAAGCATCTATTATTCCGAATCCCTTCTGGATGCAGGAAAAAAAGAAGAAGCGATAAAAGAACTCGACAATGCCTTTGAGCTCAACAGCAACCGAAAACTTAAAAGCAGAATTGCTTATCTGAGAGGGCAGGTACTGGAAGGTCTAAATCAGAATGAAAAGGCGAGGGAAAGCTTTATCGCCGCCTATAAATATGCCAACAACTTCGAGTTTGAAGTAAAATCACAGATCGAAATCGCAAAAACCTTTAACGGAAACGGAGACTATAGCGGAGCCCGAAAATACCTTGAAGATATCAGTAAAAAAGGAACATACGCATCGAGAAAGAATGAATTTTACTATGCCTTGGGACTCATGGCCAACAAAGCCGGAAAAAAAGACGAAGCCCAGGAATATTTCAGAAAATCACTGAAGGAGAAAGTTTCCGACGGACAGATCCGTGGTCTTGCTTATTATGAAATAGGGAAGGGATATCTTGATAAAAACGACTATATCGGGGCAGGAGCTTATTATGATTCGGCTTTAGCCGTGATGACCTATGAACCATCCAAAATTCTTTTAGCAGATCAATCCGTTTACATCAAAAAGATTTCAAAGAATTATTATCAGATCAAAAAGAACGACAGCATCCTGAACCTGGCAAAGATGTCAACGGAACAGAAAACTGACTTTTTCACAAAATACATTGCTAAAATTAAAGCAAAAGAAGATAAGGAAGAGCTGGAAAGAAGACGTGCTGAGAGAAACAAAGGCTTTGATACGGGAGATTACAATGCGACTTCTATTTTTGCCAACAGTTCAAATTCTTTCGAAGATTTCGGGGTGACACAAAGAGGTTTTTATTTCAGCAATACAGGAACGGTTTCCAAAGGAACCCAGACCTTTAAACAGACCTGGGGCGACAGGGCGCTTGTAGACAACTGGCGGTTCTCCAAGAAAATGGCGACTATCGAAGATCTGAAAAATGATGCGCTGGGAACTACGACAGCCCCGAATCCGAGACGTTTTGAACCTGCTTTTTATATAGAGCAGCTTCCTACTGATGCCGCAAAGCTCAGCCAGCTGAAAAAAGACAGGGATACCGCTTCATTAGGACTTGGCGTCATGTATCAGAATTACTTTACCAACACTCCATTAGCGACAAAGACCCTGTATGATCTTGTGGATGTAAAACCTGAAGAAAAAGTAATGCTGCAGGCTTTATATGAGATCTTTGCGATGAATCATGAAAAAAATCCGCAGGCTGCCGCACGTGCAAAACAGATTCTTTTAACCGATTATCCGTACACTTCCTACGCAGAATTTGCCAGAAATCCAAAGAACAATACCTTCGTAAAATCTTCAGCAGATGTGGAAAGTCAGTACAAACAGGCTTTTGCTTTATATGAATCTGAAAAGTTTGCCGAAAGTAAAGACCTCATTGATAAAACCATTCAGCAGTATCCTAAGGATGCACTGGTTCCGAAGCTTTACCTGCTGGGAGCTTTCAATTCCGGAAAGGCAAGTGGAAAGGAAGTGATGATTCTTCAGCTGGAACAGATTGCTTTAAATTACGGCAAAACTCCTGAAGGCGAAAAGGCCAAGGAAATGCTGAACTACCTGAAATCTGACATCTCTTTTCAGGCTACTGACAACAAAGGAAATGTGATGGTTCAAAACAACAACACAAACAATGTGAATAATGCTCAGCAGCAGACTTCACAATCCTTCAACACCAACGGTCCTCCTGCTAAACCTGGCAGCGGGCAGATGAACAATCCTCAATCTCAATCGTCGCAGCCACAGAAAATGAATAATAACCGGCCACAGAGAAAGGGGAATCTAAATAATCAGCAGATGCAATTAGATTCGATTCCTTCGAAACCACAGTAAAATAAAAAAGCGAAGAGTAATTTCTTCGCTTTTTCTATAGTTAGTCAGACAAGTCGGAGGGCTTCTTTTTTTTGACCCCATGAAAATCTTTTAGGTAGAAAGGTTCAAAATACGCGATGTCTTCGAATTCTTTCCGATTGATTTTCTCTAATGTTTTTCTGATCAGGAATTGTGCGGAAGGGTAGACCTCTTCGTCAAAATCGGCACGCGGGAGCTGTAAAATCTCTTTAGCCTTTTTGGCTCCGTCACCCACAAAAATCAGTTTTTTATCTTTAAATTCTTCAAATGAAGTTTCATCTAAGATCTTCGCCTCCGTATCAGAGATCATTTCTCCGGTTTTTCCTTCATAAACAGCCGTATAGACTTCCATTCGTCTGGCATCTACCAGAGGTATCACCAGATCGTAGTTTTTGTCCAGAAAAGGCTCTATCATAGTATCGAGGGAATTGACGGCGACCAGAGGAATTTTCAATCCGTAGCAAAATCCTTTTGCAGAAGAAGCACCAATCCTTAAGCCGGTGTAAGATCCGGGGCCTTTTCCCAGAGATACAGCCTCGATATCCTTGAGTGAAATTCCGGCTCCTTCCAAAGCCCATTCCACGAAAGAGTGAAGACTCTCGGACTGTTTATAGTTTTCTGAAACTTCTTCGGTAAGACACAATAGCTTTTCATCTTCTGATATGGCTACCGAGCAGTTTCTGGAGGAGGTTTCAATGTGTAATATTTTCATTTTAAAAATAACAATTTAGCAGGCAATCATTTGCTTTCATTAGAATAATCGTGCAAATTTAAGGTATTTATTTTAAGATTATTTTCGGTAAATCGTCCTTGGCTCAGCCTGGGCAGAAGGGTAGATGGTCATGTCCGAAATGCAGACATGCTTTGGTGCATTGACGCAGTAAGCAATAGAATCTGCAATATCTTCCGCTTTCAGAGGTTCGTATCCGGCGTATACCGTAGCTGCTTTCTCCTGATCTCCTTTAAATCTGACTACCGAAAAATCCGTCTCCACGGCTCCCGGCTGAATATTTGTCACTTTGATCCCAAATTCGGTCAGCTCAATTCTCATTCCTTCTGAAATCACATCAACTGCTTTTTTGGTTGCGCAATACACAACTCCGTTGGCATACGTCTGTCTTGCCGCAACGGAACTGATATTTACGATGTGCCCCGAATTTCTTTCCTTCATTCCTGGAATGATCATTTTTGAGACATATAAAAGTCCTTTTACATTTCCGTCGATCATCGAATCCCAGTCGTCTGTTTTTCCTGCAGAAAGAGGGTCGAGGCCGTGTGCATTTCCGGCATTATTGATCAGGACATCGATCGTTCTCCATTCTTCCGGAAGATAGTGGATAGCGGTTTCGACTTCTTCCAGATTTCTGACATCAAAATTTAAACTAAATATTTCGGTGAATTGAGATAATTCGTTTTCTAACAACTCGAGTACTTCTTTTCTTCGTCCGCAGATGATGATTCTGTTGCCCTGTCTGGCCAGAAGTTCTGCTGTAGATTTTCCGATTCCGGACGTTGCGCCGGTAATTAATATCGTTTTCATAAAAATTTTAATTTTAAATATAACAATGTGCCAATTTATCAGTGTAACAGTCTAGCAGTGACAGATACATCAATCTTCTACATATTTAATTGTTACATTGTTACACTGATAAATTATTACATTTCAATTAGCGTCGAATGCTTCAAAAGCATTGACAATATGTTCTAAGTTTAAATTGCCTTTTTCATCGGGAAGCACGGAGATGATGTCGAAACGTACTTCTTTGTTTATGTTTGATTCTTGTAGGTAGTGGTCTGTTGCAGTAACCAGCAGTTTTATCTTCCTTTTGTTGACCGCTTCCTGGGGAAGATTAAAAATATCCGTGGAGCGGGCTTTTACTTCACAGACGACAATAAAATTGTCCTTTTCTGAAATAATATCAATTTCCGCCTTTTGAAAACGAAAATTTCTTGCCAGAATTTTATAGCCGTTTTTCAGTAAAAATTCTGCGGCTAAATCTTCCGCCTTTTTTCCTAAATCATTGTGTTTTGCCATGGTTGGGTAGGAGTGTTGAGCGTTTGAGAGTTTTAAGTTTATTTATAAAAAACATTTAATTTTCAAATTCAATCTTAACCTTTTCCTTAACCTCCATTTTCACTTTTGCGCCGATAATCAAAGGTCGGTTATCTTTAATATGACCATTCGGAAATCCGAAAACTACAGGAAAATCATATTTTGAAATCTGGTCAGAAATTAATTGATAAGCAAATTCATCGAAGCTGTCTTCATAATGAGTATTTTCCTTTTGATTGCCCATATTGGTCATACCACCGATAATTAAACCTTTAATTTTTCTGAAAACGCCTGCAAGTTCCAGACTCATCATCATTCGGTCGAGCGCATAGAAATTTTCCCCGATATCCTCTATAAATAAAATTCTGTTTTTATATTTAAATGAATACTTGGTTCCCAGAAGCGCATAAACAAGTGCTAAATTGCCTCCGACCAATTGTCCTTCACATGAACCCGTTTTATTTAAATTATGGGAATTAAGCTCATATTCCAGTCTTTCCCCATTTAAAACATCGAAAACAAGATCATAGCTTTCTTCTGTAACCCCGAAACTTGATGTTTTAATTGTTTGCCCATGAATTGAAGCAAATCCATGTTTAAAAAGGTAACTTTGAATTACCGTATTATCAGAATATCCGATGTACCACTTCGGATTTTTCCTAAAATTTTTCAGATCCATATTTTCGAGCAGGTGCTGGCACCCATAACCACCGCGCGAAGCCCATACCGCTGAAATTTCATCATCGCTGAAAGCCCAGTTGATATCTTCGATTCTTTCCTTTTCGGTACCGGCATAATGATAACCTTTATTAAAACTGCCGTAAAGATGTTTTCCAAAAACTGGTTCGTATCCTTTATTCCTGATCATTTCAATTCCATTTTCAAGCTGGGAAGCTTCTACAGCTCCGGCAGGAGAGATGATGGCAATTTTATCGCCTTTATGGAGTGATTTTGGAAATATTACTTTTTTCATTTCTGTCTCTGGTATTTTACTTCGGTTTTTTCTGCCTCTTCAAGTCTTCTGTCAAACTGGTTGAATTTTTTAAAACTCTGCAGAAATATAAAGAAACTGAAAACAATAAGTATTCCGCCCACAATTCTTCTGATTTTATTGGCCAGCTTCTGGGTAAGCTTGTCGTGAAACTGTTTGGCCAGAAAAATCTTCGCAAGGTCGATACAGAGATAAGTAGCGATCACGGTGCCGATGTACAAAATAAAATTGCCGGTGTCGGGATACTGATTTCGCACGGAAATTACCGTTACCAGCCAGAAAAGGATAACCCCAACATTCAGAAGATTGAAGAAAAAGCCATTGATGAAGGTTTTGAAGTAATTCTGATTGATAAATTTTTCTTCCCCAGGAATATGCATTTTTGTTTTCGTGACCATCATCACAATTCCGTATACGAAGATGAGAATGGCCGTAATCCTATAAAATCCGGGATGTTTATCGATTAATGTTACAATATCCGCACTTGCGTAGTAAGCGGCCAATATGCAGAGAAGATCTGCCGAAATTACTCCGATATCCAAAGCTAATGCATGTTTCGGCCCCCTGGAGAAGCTGGTTTCGATCAAAAGGAAAAAAATGGGTCCTATAAAAACCAGACTCAGCATGAATCCTAATACGACGGCAGATAATATAAGTTCAAACATTAAGTAATTTTTTAAATGAAAAGTCGACATTTTCATTCATTTATACAAATTTAAACTTTTGATTTAATTATTCAATAACTCAGGATTTGAGAAAAGCTTTATTTAAAATAATTTTAATCCGGATCCTGATCTTTTTAAACTAAAAAAAATTCCGTTTCACAAGATATGTAAAACGGAATTTTGTAAATTATTTTAAATTAATGATAATTACCTTCTTCCAAGCAGTCTTCGCTGTAGATAAATTCATAGTCTTTTCTGATTTTAAGGCCGAAAATACCTTTCTCAAATGTAAAGACAATCTGATTTTTAAATAACATCCTTTTATAGTCAATAAAAAAGCTTCGGGTCATATATGAGTACTCATAAGCATTTCCGCTTAAATAAATATATGTTGTTTTTCCTCTCTCATTACTTCCTCTTCCTCCAACTTTAGCAATCTTATTCTTATAACAGTACGTTTCTTTCTGTGGATCATGGCCTGTTATATAGTTGATGATAAAAAAAATATTGATAATCATCGGAAAAGTCACTGCAAAAAAGTAGGTTTTATCATGATCTTTAAGCTTTATAATATTCTTTTTAATTAAAATATTAGAACAAAAAGCTAAAAAAATGATTATAATGACAAACCAATAAAAATTAAATACGGTGATACATATCACAGTAAAAAATAAAACCACATTGAGAATACTAAAAACAATGTATTTATCAATTTTGGTCATTATTCAACAATCTTAAAATCCAGCTGTTTCTGAATCAGATTGGCTTTCACCACCTTGATCTGTACCTGATCTCCGAGCTGGTATCTTTTTCCGTGTCTCATGCCATATACCGCATGAGTTTTGGCGTCGTATGAATAGGAATCATCAACAAGATCTCTCAGTTTAATCAGACCTTCCGCACCGTTTTCAGGAATTTCTACCCAGAAACCAAATTCCGCCACACCCGAAATCACACCCGTGAATGTTTCTCCCAAATGTTTTTCCATGAATTTCACCTGCATGAATTTGATAGAATCCCTTTCCGCATCAGCAGCGAGGCGTTCCATGGAGCTGCAATGTTTTGCTTTTTCTTCGATTTCAGCTTTATTCGGTGATTTTCCTCCGTCCAGATAATGTTGCAACAACCGGTGTGCTATAAGATCGGGATAACGTCGGATCGGAGAGGTGAAGTGGCTGTAGTAATCGAAACCAAGTCCATAATGCCCAATCGGTTCTGTGGAATATACGGCCTTACTCATACTTCTCATCGCAAGGGTTTCGATCATATTTTCTTCGCCTTTTCCTTTAACGTCGTGCAATAACCTGTTCAATGATTCTGCTACTTTTTTGGTATTGGCCAAATCCATTTTATATCCGAATGTTGAAACAAAATCTCTCAATGACTCTAATTTCGCAGGATCCGGATCGTCGTGAACCCTGTAAATAAAGGTATTTTGACTAATATCTCCTTTTTTATTTAATGAAACAAATTCGGAAACTTTCTTATTTGCCAGCAACATAAATTCCTCGATCAGGTGATTGGAATCTTTACTGATTTTAAAGTATACACCGATTGGTTCGTTGTTTTCATCAAGATTGAATCGTACTTCGCTTCTGTCGAAAGTGATCGCACCCTGGCGGATACGCTCTGCACGCATTATTTTAGCCAATCGATCAAGAACATTGATTTCTTCCTGATAATCGCCTTCTTTTGTTTCAATTCGCTCCTGGGCTTCTTCATAGGTAAACCTCCTGTCGGAATGAATCACGGTTCTTCCAAACCACTGTTTTTTAATTTTAGCATCATCATCCAGTTCAAAAACCGCTGAAAATGTAAATTTATCTTCATGCGGACGAAGTGAACAGACGTCATTACTCAATACTTCAGGAAGCATCGGCACTACACGGTCTACCAGATATACTGATGTTGCTCTCTGATACGCTTCATCATCCAGAATGGTTCCCGGAACCACGTAATGAGAAACATCGGCAATATGAACGCCTATTTCCCAGTTTCCGTTTTCCAGTTTCCGAATGGACAGGGCATCATCAAAATCCTTTGCGTCTTTAGGGTCAATTGTAAAAGTAGTGATCCCGCGCATGTCCCAACGTTTGGCTACTTCCTCATCATTGATGCTACGGTCGATTTTGTCGGCATCTCTTTCCACTTCTTCAGGAAATTGATATGGCAAACCATATTCTGCAAGAATAGAATGAATCTCTGTTTCATGCTCTCCCGGAGCACCCAGAACCTGTATGATTTCTCCTTCAGGATTTTTGTCGCCAGGCTTCCATTCCGTCATTTTTACCACGACTTTATTTCCGTCTTCAGCCCCTCCGAATTTTCCTTTCGGAATAAAAATATCGGTGTTGATGGTCTTTTTATCACAAACGACAAATCCAAAATCCTTGTGAGGAACCACCTGCAGGGTTCCTACAAATTCTGTTCTTGTACGTTCCAGCACTTCCAGTACTGAGCCTTCAAGTTTTTTGCCTTTATAAGTGTAGGTAACGATTAAGACTTTATCACCCTGTAAGGCATCTTTTACATTTTTGGAATGGATAAAGATATCGTCTTCCAACCCGTCAACATTCACATAAGCGTTTCCTGACTGGTTAAAATCAATGATTCCCGTTAAAGTTCCTTTGATATTAAGATTGACGATGTATTTGCCTTTTTCCGTCTCTTTTATTCGCTCAGCAGCCTGCAATTTGTGCAGAGCCTGAATGACAAGCTCCCGTTGTCTTGGATTTTTATAATCAATTCCGTCTGAAATTTGCTTATAGTTATAAACTTTCGTGGAATTTTCATTCATAAACCTAAGGATCAACCTTCCGATCTCCTGTAGTTTATGGTCATTTTTCTGACTTATATATTTTTTCTTTTTCATTAATTTTTAAGTTTAAATTTTCTCTCCTTCAACTTTTATCGATTGGTATTGAAAATCCTGTAGAATTTCATCGATAATTATTGTTTGTTGTAAAAAGATATATGTTGTACTAATTTAATACACTACTATCAATTTTCTTTCCAGATTTTTTATGGTAAGAATCTTAGTATCTTATAAATTTAATACAAAAATGGAGAAGTGTAGGGGAAAACCTTTATTAAATATGATAACAGGTTTAATGGAAATGACAGATGGTAACTTCTGTCGGACGCTGCAAATATACAAAATAAAAAATAAATAAGGCTTGTAATTTGATTTACAAGCCTTTAAATTTTAACAGTAAGCGATCTTATCAACTCTATTCTGGTGTCTGCCGCCTTCAAAATCCGTAGACAGGAATTTCTCAACGATTTCGATTGCTAATTCTTTTGAAATGAAACGTGCAGGTATTGAAATCATATTGGCATCATTATGCTGTCTCGCCAGGGAAGCGATCTCCGGCATCCAGCACAAGGCACAACGGATCTTCTGATGTTTGTTGGCGGTAATCTGAACCCCGTTTCCGCTTCCGCAGAATAAGATTCCCAGTTCATTCTCTCCATTTTCCACTGAAGTCGCTGCGGGATGCACGAAGTCAGGATAATCCACACTGTCTGTGGAAAACGCTCCAAAATCCTGAATCTCAAACCTTTCCGAAAGATAGTTTTTCACAATCTCTTTATATTCGAAACCAGCATGGTCAGCTGCCAGCGCAATTTTTCTTTTCATAACCGTTTTATTTAGTCTTTCCAGATTTATTTCCTAACAAAGGTAAGAATAATAACAATGTCTGTTAGTCTTTCGGGAGTAAATTGTGAAAAGCATTGTGAATAACTGTGGATAACTCTTGCAAAATAAATGTTTCGTAACATTGGAAAAATGTGTAATGAAATATCCGACCAAAAAAATTGTTAAAATTTTCAAAAAACTTTTTTGCACGAATTGCTGAGTTTTTCCCGAAATCACTTATCAATAAAGGAAATTGGGGAAAAGTTATCAATATTTGTTAGTAACCGTCTGAAAAATCAGATTTACAACAAATTACAATGTAAATAAAATGTGAATTGAATATCAAATTAAGTGTTATGAAAATTTTAACAAAAACTTATCCCCTAAATTCACAACACTCAACAACAATGACATATTCTTTTTTTTAAAGAGAAAAAAATTGTTGATAGTTGTTTGTTGGGTTTGCGGGAAACTTTTCTGAAAACTTTTCCCGGGTTGCGGCAATTCGAAAAATTTAAAATCTTACATTTGTGAAAGTAAAAATCAACGATAAAAATGGGGCTGCCAGTGGGAGAGTGCGTATGTGCACTGTTTGCATTGCTGTCTGCATGAAACCTAGAAATATTATAAATGTATATATGAAAACAATCAATGATTTCAATTTTAACGGTAAAAAAGCCCTGGTAAGGGTGGATTTTAACGTTCCCCAGGACGATCAGCTCAAAGTCACCGATAATACAAGAATTGTAGCCGTAAAACCAACGGTGGATAAAATCCTTCAGGATGGAGGAGCTGTGATTCTTATGGCCCATCTTGGAAGACCCAAAGGAGAGGTGAAAGACGAGTTTTCGCTGAAGCATATTGTAGGTGAAGTTTCATCTGTTTTGGGGCATGAAGTGAAATTTGTTGATGAGTGTATCGGTGAGAAAGCACAACAGGCTGCTTCAGATCTTCAGGCAGGAGAGATACTCCTTTTGGAGAACCTCCGTTTTCATAATGAAGAAGAGAAGGGGGATGAAACTTTTGCAGAAAAACTTTCCAAATTAGGGGAGGCCTATGTGAACGATGCCTTTGGTACGGCTCACAGAGCACATGCTTCAACAGCAGTAATTGCCAAATTTTTCCCTTCAACTAAATTTTTCGGTTTGCTAATGGCCAAAGAGCTTCAGGCTATTGATAAAGTTTTAAAATCTGGGGAACGTCCTGTGACTGCAATACTTGGCGGTTCTAAAGTTTCTACGAAAATTACGATTATTGAGAATATCCTTCCTGCAGTAGACAATCTGATCATCGGTGGCGGGATGGCTTTTACCTTTATTAAAGCTTTAGGTGGTAAGATCGGAACTTCATTGGTGGAAGAAGATAAATTACCTTTAGCACTCGAGATCTTAGGAAAAGCGAAAGAACACAATGTCAAAGTATATCTTCCTTCCGACACCATTATTGCAGAAAGTTTCAGTAACGATGCGGAAAGGAAAGAATCTGATATCTACGCTATTCCTGAAGGTTGGATGGGAATGGATGCAGGACCGAAATCAAGAGACCAGTTCAATGATGTTCTTCTTGATTCCAGAACCATTCTTTGGAACGGGCCAATTGGTGTTTTCGAAATGTCGAACTTCTCAGCCGGAACAGTTGCCCTTGGTGACAGCATTGCAGAAGCTACAAAGCTTGGAGCATTCTCATTAGTGGGCGGGGGAGACAGCGTAGCCTTTGTGAAGCAATTTGGATATGACGAAAAAGTGAGCTACGTTTCTACCGGTGGAGGAGCGATGCTGGAAAGTCTGGAAGGTCTTGAGCTTCCGGGTGTGGCTGCTATTAATAGTTAAGAAATAATTTTCTATATAAAATTCCACTGATTATTTCAGTGGATTTTTTATTAAATGGATTGAAATGTATAATTATATTTTTGATGTATTTAATAAACTTCGCAAATTTTATATTTTTAGTGAAATCTTTAGGTCTATTTTCAAAAATAAAACTCATCAATTTTGATGAGTTTTATAATTTTTTAAGAGGAAAGGGTGAAATTCGACTTTCAGAAATAGGTCAAATTTCGATTTTCTACTTTTTTTCGATAATGTATATCAAACTTGAAAATTGCGAAGAAAAAAAGGCGTTTATGTTAGAAATCGTTCCCAGGATTACTGCTTTTAGCCAAAATAGAGATGATTTTTTGTATTTTTCGCTCAACATCGAGATATAATAGGAATCTAAAACCAAAGGCTTTATTTTTCTTAATTTCCAATTTGGTTTTTTTGAGATCAGATTTTCCATTCCTTTTTTGGAGAAATGATAAACATGTCTGGGAACATCGTATGCTGCCCAGTATTCTTTGTAATGTTTTGCATCATAGGACGTAGGGTTGGGAACAGCAATAATCAGGAGTCCTTTATCTTTTAATTTTTTATTGAAAATCTCCAGCATCTCATCCTGATTTTCGATGTGCTCGAATACATGCCATAAAGTAATGGCATCAAGACTGTAATCTTCAATGGCATCCAGAGTATCGACAATGAAGGCTTTTGAGGTTTTGGATTGTGCTGCTTTCCGGGCATCTTCATCGGGTTCAAAGCCGAAAGTATGGAAATCATTTTCGATATATTTTACAAATTCACCGGCACCACATCCGTAGTCTAAAACTTTTGAACCCTTTTGAATTCGATCCAGAAGAATTGTTTTTTTATACTGTAAATTAAAAGACTGCAGAAATTTATAGAGTTTTTCTTTCAAACTTCCCGAATCCTGGTGATGTGAAATATAGTCTTCACTTTCATAATACTTTGAAATATTTTGCGGGATAGGCGAGGTTTTGAAAACTCCTTTTGTTTCGGTTTCTTTAATTTCAAATATTTCCTGTGAAAGAAAATGATCTTTAATTTTCATTGTATTTAAATTCTGTATGCATAGATATTTATGGTATTTAAAGCTCATAAATACCTTAATTCTGCTTTAAAATTAATTATGTTTCACGTGAAACATTTATCATTTAACGGCCTAAATAGACAAGTAAAACGTTAATATCGGCAGGGGAGACACCGCTTATTCTTCCGGCCTGAGCAATTGTTTTTGGTCTTACATTCGACATCTTTTGTTTAGCTTCTGCTGAAAGGCTCGAAATTTTTGAATAATCAAAATCATCAGGAATTTTTATATTTTCCAGTCTGTTAAGTTTGGCAACATTTTCTTTTTCCTTTTCGATATATCCTCTGTATTTAATATTTACCTCTGCCTGTTCTCTTATTTCATCATCATATCCTGAAGAAATTTCGCTGATAAAATCAATCTCATCCAATTTTTCGAGGGTCATATTAGGTCTTGTCAGGATCTGCGCAGCTCTGTATGCCTGGTCGACAGGACTGCTTTCAATAGATTCTAATATTGGATTTATGATTCCCGGTTTTAAAGAAGTTCCTCTTAAAAAGCTTTCAAGTTCCTCACTCTTAGTGACTTTCTCTTCAACACGTTTTAATCTGTCTTCTTTTGCCAATCCAAGATCAAATGCTTTTTTCGTCAATCGAATATCTGCATTATCCTGTCTTAAAAGAAGACGGTATTCGGCTCTGGAAGTAAACATTCGGTATGGTTCTTCTGTACCTTTGGTGATCAGGTCATCAATCAAAACACCAATGTAGGCTTCATCACGGTTAAGGATAAATTCTTCTTTTTCGTGTACCTTATTGTGTGCATTAATTCCTGCAATAAGACCTTGCCCGGCTGCTTCTTCGTATCCTGTGGTCCCGTTGATCTGCCCGGCAAAATATAAATTATCGATGATTTTTGTCTCCAAGGTATGCTTTAACTGGGTAGGAGGGAAGTAGTCGTATTCAATTGCATAACCCGGACGGAATACTTTTACATTTTCAAACCCCGGAATGTGCTTCATGGCCTTAATCTGTACGTCTTCAGGTAAGGAAGAACTGAAACCGTTGACATAGATTTCTATTGTTTTCCACCCTTCCGGCTCCACAAATAACTGATGTCGGTTCCTTTCTGCAAAACGGTTGATTTTATCTTCAATACTTGGGCAATATCGTGGCCCTAAACTTTGTATTGTACCATTAAACATGGGGCTTCTGTCAAACCCTTCACGTAAAATATCATGTACTGTTTCATTGGTATAAACGATATGGCAGCTTAATTGCTTGGTTAATCTCGGAGTATCTAAATAGCTGAATTTTTGAGGATTTTCATCACCTTTCTGTTCTTCCATTTTAGAGTAATCCAAGCTTCTGCCGTCTACCCTCGGTGGAGTACCGGTCTTCATTCTTCCGGCCTCAAATCCTAAAGAAACCAGTTGTTCTGTTATTCCGAAAGCTCTTGGTTCGCCCATTCTGCCACCGCCCAGCTGCTTATCGCCAACGTGGATAAGGCCGTTAAGGAATGTACCGTTGGTAAGTACTACGGAACGGCTTTTTATTTCTATTCCCAATGAGGTCACTACTCCTGTAACCTGGTTGTTTTCTACAATAAGTTGCTTCACCATATCCTGGAAAAAGTCAAGATTGGGAGTGTTTTCCAGTGCTAAACGCCATTCTTCAGCAAATAGCATACGGTCATTCTGTGTTCTTGGAGACCACATGGCCGGACCTTTTGAAAGGTTAAGCATTTTAAATTGTATGGCAGATTTATCGGCTACAATTCCTGAATAGCCTCCCATGGCGTCGATCTCACGGACAATCTGTCCTTTGGCAATACCTCCCATGGCGGGATTGCAGCTCATCTGCCCGATCGTCTGCATGTTCATTGTAATGAGCAGCGTTTTTGAACCTAAGTTGGCTGCTGCTGCCGCTGCTTCACATCCTGCATGACCTGCACCGACTACAATTACATCATATATTTCTGATATCATTTTTATTGCTTGTTTTAAGCTTTAAATTTTAATTTTATTTATAAATGTTTCACGTGAAACATTATTCGAAATTACGGCTTTAAATCGCCTGTAATACGTCTTTTTAGCCCCGATCGCAGCAGTTGTCTGAGCTCATTTTCTTTTTCCTAAAAAAGAAAATAGCGAGTGCGGAGAGCGGGAAATAGCTCCTAAAAATCAAATGAAATAAAAATACCCTATTTTCTAATTTTTGACTAATATCTGGCTAAATAAAAATCTTCTTTGCTACGCATGAGCTGTTCTTCTTCCCGAGTCTTATCTTTATATCCTGAAAGATGTAGAATACCATGCGCCAACACTCGTCTCAATTCTTCTTCATATTCTTTTGAAAGGGTAGAAGCATTGTCTGAAATGCGCTGCAAAGATACAAAAATCTCTCCGCTTATAGTCTTGCCTTTTACATAGTCGAAAGTAATGATGTCTGTGTAATAGTCATGCTGCAGATAATCCTGGTTTACTTTCAATAAATATTCATCGTCACAGAATATATAATTGATTTCACCAAGCTTTTTATCTTCTGAAAAGATAATATCTTCCAGCCATGTTTTATATGCCGGATTAACAGTTTCGGGTAAATTTTCGTAAAAGAATTGTATCATCGTATTAAAACCAGTGTCCTAAAATTATACTGAATATGCCTTTTTGATTATTTTTGAGTGAGTGGCTGAAGTTTATTTTGATCTGTCCAAACGGAGACTTGTACCCGGCGGTAAGTCCAACCGAGCTGTAATTAAGTTTAACGGCGTCTTCAAAACTTATATCGTCTGAAAGATTCGCGAATGAAAAGTTTCCGCTGATGAAATAGTTTTTATTGAATTTAAACTGCAGATCGTTTGAAATGAGAACGACATTATTGCTGTTCAGCTGTGCGAAGTAAAAACCGGAGAAACTTCGGAAATTCACAATATTCTGTTCAAATATTCCTCCCAGCCGGTACTGGTAAAATGCCGGAAGGTTTTCACCAATCGTAATTCCTCCATAAAGATTAAGACGATAAGCAAACTGTTTGGAAAGAGGGATATTAATTCGGATGTCTGCTTTCACCTGGACCAGTCTTTTTTCAACCGCAGATTTGAGAAGGTCTATTACCTTGCCTTCAGCATTGATATAAATACCACGGGTAGGGAAGTCTTTATCGTTTTGGGTATCGCTTTTCAAGAATGCATAAGGATTCAGAAAACGGTTAGTGCGCAGATTGTTTCCATTGGATTCTGCTTCAAAATAATCATGGCTGATGCCTGCGCCGACGGCAAATTTATCTTTCCAGATCGACTGTATATAAGCCTCATTGCGCAACCAGGTCCATTTTTCTATCTCGTAGTTATTAATGTCTTTCAGATTAAAGCTCATCCCCGATGAATAAATCCCAAATCCAGGAATATATCCGTTGTCTATAAAATAGTTTAAATAATATCGTGGTTTATCACCTACGATAACATCCAGGGAGAGATTTGAATTTCTGAAGAGGAGACGTTTTGCGGAATAATTAACGAGAAGTCCTGTTTTAAATATTTCGTCGTAGTGAAGGCCAAATTTCAGGAAGTGGCGGGCGTTATCTTCGGTGACATATAATTTCAGGTAATTGGCATCATTTTCCGAAACAATATCATAATTGATAAATTTATAATTGTTGGTGGCTACAAGCTTATCAATCTTCTTATTGATGCTTCCGTAAGTCTGCATGGAGGGAAGGCGCAGTCCCATCTTCCCCAGAACGTAATTCTGGCCGTAAATTCTCCCTCCTTCTATCGAAATACTGTCTATCTTATATACGTTGCTATAAATGGGATTTATGCGCTGTCTGAGGCGGTCAAACGGGCGTTTGGGAAGCTCATCCAGTATCTTTGAATATTTAAGTCCTTCCGCATAGCCGCTGTCGAGAATTTTTTTCTTCTCATCATAGCTGGTGGCAGTCATTCCCTGGAGATTGGGCTTAATATTGATATCGGTGTATTTGTATTGCCTCCTGGTGTCTTTTTTTATTCCGAAATCAATGACCTGATTCAAAATCGAAATGATGCTTCCCAGGTCTTCTCTTTTAGAAAGATCCTGATTAAGATCTACACCAATGACAATATCAATTCCTTTGTCTTTTAAAGGTTTTGAAGGGTAATTAACGGTCATTGCACCATCGATGTAAATGCTGTCACCAATTTTTACGGGATCCATTAAAGAAGGGAATGCCGAACTGGCCATGATCGACTGTACAAGATCTCCTTTTTCAAAGATCTCCATATTTCCGCTTTCCAGGTTCGTAGCCACGCACATGAAAGGAATCGGCAGTTTTGAAAAGTCATTGATATTGGAGACATTTTTGAAAAGCTCCTTTAATAAATAAACATTCTTTTGTCCTGTGCTGATAGAAGAGGGGAGTGATATCTTTCCATCTTTAAGAGGAATTGTAAGCAGATATTTGTCGACAGATTTGTTAAAGAAAGTAGTTTCCTGTCGTGTGGCCTTTGGATCCATGATTAAGGAATAGAAATCTGTATCCATAACAATCTTTTCGATTTCCTTCCCTGAATATCCTGAAGCATAGAGGCCTCCTACAATGGCTCCCATGCTGGTTCCTGCTATGTAATCTACCTTTACCCCTAAGGAATCCAATACTTTAAGCACACCGACGTGAGAAAATCCTTTAGCTCCTCCGCCGGCAAGGGATAGTCCGATTCTCGGATTTTTAGGGATTACGAGATCTTTTTTTACCTGTGCCGGGATAAAAAATATCTGAAATGCCAATAAAAGAATCAGAAGCTTTCTCATAAATTAATCTTTTATGTAAATTCTTTTCACGCGGGGTGAAATAGAGGTTAATATTTCATAGGTAATGGTTTTACAGTATCCGGCAAAATCTTTCAGGGTAGGTTTTGCATTGAACACTGTAACAGTATCGCCTTCTTTTACATGAGGAATATGATCAATATTAATCATCATCATATCCATGCATATATTTCCTACAATAGGGGCAAGAGTCTTATTGATTCCTACGTGGCCAACCTGGTTTCCGATCAGCCTGGGTATTCCGTCTGCATATCCTACCGGAATGGTGGCTATTCTGGTAGTATGGTCTGTTCTGAATTTCCTGCTGTAGCCTACTGATTCTCCGTCTTCTACGGTGGAAATCTGAGAAATGACAGTTTTAAAACTTACCACAGAACGTAGCTGTTTCTGTATTTCACTATTTGGTGATTCTCCTAGCATTCCAATTCCAATCCGTACCATATCGTACTGATATTGTGTGTAATTTGTAATTCCTGATGAATTAAGGATGTGACGAATCGGCGTATATGCCAGGTTTTTTATCAGATAAGATGAGTTTTTTTCAAATGTTTCCAGTTGATGAAGGGTAAATTCTTTCTCAGCTGGTACATCAGATGACGAAAGATGACTGAAAATACTTTGTACTTTCAAGTTTTTATCTGCTAAAGTCTGTATGAGCTGATCTAATTCAAAATCCTTAAAACCAAGACGATGCATTCCGGTTTCCAGTTTAATATGGATGGGATATTTTTGATCAGTACCAGATTTTTGCAAGGCTTCATAAAATAATTCCAGGACCCTGAAACTGTAAATTTCCGGCTCGAGATTATAGGCAATCACCGTTTCATAGCTATGCTGCTCCGGATTCATGACAACTATAGGAACCGTAATTCCTTTTTTACGCAGTTCGACACCTTCATCGGCGAAAGCAACGCCTAGATAATCGATGTGATGATGCTGCAGAAATTCAGAAATCTCGTAGCTTCCGAGTCCATAGGCGTTTGCCTTTACCATGGCCATCATTTTTGTACCCGGTTTCAGTAAAGATTTATGAAAATTGATATTATGGAGGATAGCATTAAGATTGACTTCCAGAACAGTATCATGCTTTCGAAGTTCAAGAATATCTTTAAGTCTTTCGATTTCAAATTTTCGTGCTCCTTTTAATAAGATGATCTGATTTTCAATTTCTGTAAGATGCTTGCTTTCAATTAATTCCTGAGTGTTAATAAAAGTAAACGTTTTAGATTTAAATAATTCACTAAATTTTGATATTTCATCACCGATCAGGAAAACAAAATCAAATTTCTGTTCATTGACCAATTCTGAAACCTCCTCATACAACTCTTTTGAATTTGAATTAACCCCAACGATATCGGTTAATACCAGAGATTTTTTAGGCTTGTTGTATTCATTCAAAAACTGCAGTGCTGTTTTCAGTGAGTCCAGATCGAGATTAAAAGAATCATTGATAACGATATTGTTTTTGATGCCTTCAATGGCTTCAAGTCGCATTTCTACAGCCTTTAAAGCATTTATTTTTTCAACAATTCTATTATTTTCGATGCCAAGTTCCTTTAGGACAGTCAGAAGTGCCAAGGCATTCGTTAAAGTCGCTTCATCTCTCTGGTGGACAGGAAAAGAAATTTCTTCACCAAAGTACTGGACAATTACATTTTCATCTCTGGAATTAATATTTTTAAAATAGACATGGTTATCTTCTATGAAGCCGTATGAAATTAATTTTTTACCTGAATATAACGTCTTTATCTTTTTATCAACCAATCTGTTATCTCCATTATAAATGATGACTTCGGAATTTTTGAAAAGCTTGATTTTTTCATCAATCAAATTTTCCTCTGAAGCAAAATTAGCAAGGTGTGCTGTTCCGATATGCGTCAGTAAACCGATCTGGGGATGAAAAATATTTTCCAGTTTCTCCATCTCATCAGGTTTGGAAATTCCCACTTCGAAAATCCCCAATTGATGGGAAGGATTAATCTGAAGCAGAGATAATGGAAGACCGATCTGCGAATTGAAGCTTTTTGGGCTTTTTACGGTTGAAAATTCATTCCAAAGGCATTGATACAGCCATTCTTTTAAAATAGTTTTCCCATTACTTCCTGTGATTCCGATGGATTTTAAGTGGGAATTTTCAACGTGATACCTGGCCAGTTTCTGAAGAAATTCTACCGTATTTTCTGTGATGATCCAGGTGATATTTTCAAACTGAGGGTAATGGTGTTCGGAAATTATGATACTGATGCCTCTGTCAATCGCAGATTCGATAAATTTTTCTCCGGAATTTTTAGATGTATTGATGGCGATAAAAGCCGTATTTTTGGTAGAATAAATAATCCTGCTGTCAAAAGCAATGTTTCTGACCGTTAAACTTCCGTCCCCTACAACTTTTGCATGGGTGATTCTTACAATATCTTCTCCAGTATAATTCATTTATAAATCGTCTATGATAAATTTTTTGTCTTCATGCTGATAATTATTATACAAACGTAATATCTTCAGGAAGTCCGGTTCTAATTTGTAAATAAGCGTTGTCTGTTCGGTAATTAAAAGCTTATGATAGCCGGGAAATTTCTCCAGTTTCTGAAAGATTACCTTTCTGTCAAGGATCAATCCTATTTTATGATTAAGAATATCGATGAAATTCCGGTATTCCCTATAAGAAAATCTGTTCCCGATATAATTTTCTATCTGTTCCAGATCCTGTAGTGCAAATCTAGACCACCTTATTTCCATATTTTTTCACAAAGCGTTCTTCAGAAAGTTTCATTACTTCATCATGGGAATAGTAAATGCCTTTCTCAAAATCTTTTTCTGCCTCTTCAAGAGATTGCAGGAGCGACATTTCAGGCTCAATAATTTCCGCAATCCTCAGCAACTCTTCCGGCAGAAATTTCTTCTCCTTCATCTTCCGGAAAAAGGTAGGTTCGGAAATCCCGCTCTTTTCAATGATATACTTCATCTTAAAGGGTGAATTTTTCAGGATCTCATCAATCGAATTGCTGATCTTTATATAATTTTTAATCTCTAATATCATTTTCCGATAGTTTTTACTATTATATTTTAAGTAAAAATAATAATAATTTTGATATCAAATTATTTTTTATTTAAAACTTCCTCTACAAAAACGCTACGGCTTACCGCATCATAAGACTCTGTTTCTCCGAGTTCTACCAAATCTCTTCCCGATGAAGTCCTCATGGAATAATTGGCAAGATTTCCTGTTCTCCGGCAGATCGCATGTACTTTCGTTACATATTCGGCGGTAGCCATAAGGTTCGGCATCGGCCCGAAAGGTCGTCCCAAAAAGTCCATATCCAGTCCGGCAATTACCACACGGATTCCGCTGTTTGCCAGCTGATTGGCTACATCCACAATGCCTTCATCGAAAAATTGAGCTTCATCAATTCCCACCACATCACAGTTGGATGCCAGTAAAATAATCTCATTGGGATTTTCTACTGGCGTACTTCGGATTTTATTCTGATTGTGAGAAATAACATCTTCCTCAGAATATCGTGTATCGAGTTTAGGTTTAAAAATTTCCACATTCTGCCCCGCCATTTCTGCTCTTCTCAGCCTCCTGATCAACTCTTCGGTTTTGCCGGAAAACATTGAGCCACAAATAACTTCCATCCAACCACTTTGTTTGGAATGATTAATTGTATTTTCTAAAAACATTTGTTAAATTAGCCGTATATTTTTAACATCAAAAGTAAGCAATTTTTTAACAAGATTCTTATATGCAAAACATCCAAGATTTAAAGGAAAAGATTTTTTTTGAATCCAAGAATATCATCGCTATTCTGGATAAAATAAGCGATGTAGACGAGTTTGTGTCCAGGCAGGATCTTGTAGATGAGCTTGCCAACAGGATTTCGTTTTTACGCCTGCTTGAAAAAAATTTAGCGAATTTCGGGGATGAAAATTTTTCTTCCACCGACAGAAAACACGAAAATTTTTCCTCAATTCCCGTTCAGGACATGAATATTGAGATCGAGGAGGAAGAGGCCATCTTTAATAATCAGCTCAATAAGATCGGAAATAATGAGGAATATTCGGGCCAGGTTACGGAAGAAGAAGCGATTTTCAACAATCAGCTGAATGAAATTGTAGAAGGAGAACTTCACGAAGCCCTGGTTGATTTTGTTGAAGAAAATCCCGAATCTGAGATTTCCCCTGACCATGAGATTGATACTGCAGAAAGTATTGATGATATTTTCAATGAGCAGATGAAAGAAATGGATGAGCACGAAATTTCCGGTCAGGCCGACGACACATTGAATTTTGTAGATGAAGAAAGAATATTGGCCGATGCAGAACCGGATCATGAAGATGATCTCGACGAAGAAATGTTTAATGATGAAAATACCGAAGAAGAAGCCGTTTTCAATAACCAGCTGAACGAAATTGACGAATTTGAAAACGAAGTCTCTGATCACCAGGGTGAAACCAATGATTTTGAATCGGAAGAAAATATCAGGGATAATTTCGATGCCGGTAAAAAAGGCGAGGACAGCCAGGAAGTCAATGAGATTATTCCCAGTATTTTCGATACGGAGCCTATCGAAGAAGATCTCCTGATTGAAGAAAATGAGGAATATTTTACCGTTTCCGGTGCCATGATTGAACATGGAGAAATGGCTACGGATACCTCCGGTGTAGAAAATATTTTAACGGAAATAAAACATGAAGCCGCAGTAGGGGAACAACAGGAACGAACCGTTCTGGCAGAGATCAACGACCGAAGAAAGATCGTGGATATCGACAGGCCTGCTACGGCATCTGAAAAAGAAAAACCTGCGTCCGATGAAAGTTTCGAAAACCTTGAAGCCTATCAGCAGGAGAAAAAAATAAAACTGGCTCATATTAAAGGTTTAAAAGCAGTTCAGACCCTTTTTGATGATGATCATCTTGAAAGAAGTTTATTTGAAGAAAAAACAGTTCCTGCTGAGAAAAAAGAAGATTCAGGGAGTATTTTAAAAACAAATATTCCGACCGATTTTATGGAAGCCGAAAAGAAAAAGCCTGAATTTAAACTGGATCTTAATGACAGGATTGCTTTCTCAAAAACCCTCTTTGGCGGAAGCCAGTCTGAACTCAACGAAGTGGTCGCTAATCTCAACAGCTTTAATAACCTTGAAGACGCGAAAGAATACCTGAGTGACCTTTATTATTCTAAAAAGTGGAATAAAGTGGATGAATATGCCCAGAGACTCTGGATATTGGTAGAAAATAAATTTTTATAACGTAATTTTGAGCGGAATTCTATATTTTGTTCCCACACCCATCGGGAACCTGGAAGATATGACCTACAGAGCGGTCAGTGTACTGAAGGAGGTAGATTATATATTGTGTGAAGATACCAGGACTTCCGGAATCCTTCTGAAGCATTTTGAGATTTCAAAGCCTTTAAAATCGTATCATCTTCATAACGAGCATCAGGCTACGGAAAAAGTAATTACAGACCTTAAAAGCGGGCAGAATATTGCCATCATCACCGATGCCGGAACCCCCGGAATTTCAGATCCCGGGTATTTGCTTGCAAAAGCCGGCTCCGATCACCAAATTGAGATGATCTGTCTGCCGGGAGCAACGGCCTTTGTCCCGGCTTTGGTGGTTTCGGGGCTCCCAAATAATGAGTTTCTTTTCGCAGGATTCCTGCCACAGAAAAAAGGAAGACAAACCAGGCTGAAGCAGCTTGCCGAAGAGAAAAAAACAATCGTTCTTTACGAAAGCCCTCATAAAATAAACACCACGCTCGAGCAGATCCGGGAATTCTTCGGCGAAGAAACCAAAATAAGCCTGAGCCGCGAAATTTCAAAAAAATTCGAAGAAACAAAGCGCGGAACAATTATTGAACTCATTGAATTCTCAAAAAGCAAAACCCTAAAAGGTGAGATCGTTCTCATCGTAAATAATTCCATTTAATTGAAAAAATTAATTTTCGTGCTGTTTTCGTCGGTTTGCTTCGGACAGACGGATCAGTATAAACAGATACTTTTAACAAAAAAAATCGGCAAAGAAGTACGTTCCTACACCAAAGGCTACGGAATGATCAGCGACGCCAAAACCGGAAAATCGGGAATTGTAGATTCATTAGGCAACATCACCTTCGATTATCCCTTTAAAAGCGAGATTTCAAGAATATGGAAAGACCGTTTTATCCTGAGGGTAAAAGCAGGAAATTCCAACGGGAAAACCGCTCTCATCGATGAAAAAGGAAAAGAACTTATTCCATTGGATAATTTCAGATTCAGGACATGGGAAAATAAAGACCGGATGATCTATACGAAACAGGGTAAAGAATCGGTGTACGATTTCAACGGAAAGCAGATCATCCCTTTTTCAGATAAGATCGAATTTGGCAGCGAAAACAGGTTTTTCGTTAAAAAGAACGGAGCCTGGTTCATATATGATTTTGATGGAAAACAGGTGTCCGACAGGCAATTTTCCACCGATCTCCGTTTTTATAAAGGACGGACGTATATCGCAACCGGAGAAAAATCCGGGGAAGTTATTGACAACAATGGTAAAACGTTAACGGTAATTTCCACGCACAACGTAGATAATATCAACGCTTTTCCTTTTCTCGTCACCTTCGACAATACGACAAACAAATACGGAATCATCGACGAAAAAGAAAAACCGGTTGCAGATGAAATCTATGATCAGGCCTTCGTGGGACGCGAATATATTTACCTTACCAAAAACGATAAAGTAAGCATCTTCTCAAAGCGTGAAGGAAAGATCTATGATCTGGATTATCATTATGTAAACCCTGTTTTTAATGGTTTATTTAAAACCTCGCAGGACCAGAACAATCCCAAAGCAGCAGTAGTACGCCTCGACGGGGAGATTGTTTTTCCCAGAGAGTACGACAGGATAGAAGGGCTTACCATCGCAGGAGAAAAATACCTGTATCTTCGGAAGGACGACAACGAAGAGATTCTGGATAAAGACCTGAAGAATATAGTGGAAGAAGATTATGAAATCGAGAAAATATTCCCCAATACCCTTATTGTGAGCAAAGGCGATACCTACTACAGACTTTCTCCAAAAGACAGGCAGTATGTAGAATTGAAAGGCTTTAAAGAAATGAAACCCCTGGAAATGTACCCCATGCTGATCGGCAGGAATATCGACAATTTCTACGGGATACTGGATGAAGACGGAAAGGAAGTCGTCCCGTTTATCTATGATGATATCACCACATTTCCCGGAGTCAATGAATTTATCGTTAAAAAAGAAAATAAATTAGGCGTTACCAATCATAAAAATGAGCCGTTGGCAGAAGTTATTTTTGATAAATTCATTCAGGATAAAAAAGGAATAAAGCTCATCAGAGGAAAAGAAACACAGTATATTTATTTCACCGAGCAGAAAGACCGGAATTTTATCGACTGATAAAATGCATGACAAAAAACAGGTAGAAACTTATGCTAAAACTGTGATTTAAAATGCAATGAATAACATTTTGTAATATCTTTGCCCACCGTTTTATTTCTATAAAACTAAATAATGTATATTAGCCCGTTGTCAAAAAACGGTTAATAAGGTATCAAGAAAATAATTGTCATCATATGAAACTATTAGAAGGAAAAGTAGCGCTAATCACAGGAGCTACAAGAGGAATCGGAAAAGGAATTGCTGAAATGTACGCTCAGCAGGGAGCAAAAATTGCTTTCACTTACGCCGGATCTGTTGATAAAGCTAAGGAATTAGAAGCCACTTTAAGTTCTGTAACTCAAATTAAGGGGTACCAGTCGGATGCATCCGATTTTGATGCTGCCCAGACATTGGTAGATGAAGTCATGAAAGAATTCGGAAAAATCGATATTCTCATCAACAATGCGGGGATTACCAAAGACAACCTCCTTCTGAGAATGTCGAAAGAAGACTGGGACAGAGTCATCAATGTAAACCTGGATTCCGTATTCAACCTTACCAAAGCCGTGATCAAGCCGATGATGAAGGCGAAAGAAGGATCAATCATCAATATGACTTCCGTGGTAGGAATCAGCGGAAACGCAGGACAGGCCAATTATGCAGCTTCCAAAGCCGGAGTTATCGGTTTTACCAAGTCCGTAGCACTGGAATTAGGCTCAAGAAATATCCGTTGCAATGCCATCGCTCCGGGATTCATCCAGACCGAAATGACAGATGCTATTGAAGACAAGGCCAAAGAAAAATGGAACGAAGCCATCCCTATGAAAAGACTGGGGCAGACCCACGATATCGCCAATGCCTGCGTATTCTTAGGAAGTGAAATGGCATCCTACATCACAGGCCAGACCCTGAATGTTGATGGAGGGCTTTTAACTTAAATATTAAACCCATTCAATCATAACAAAAGCCGTCCCTGAAGACGGCTTTTGCTTTTTATCAATACTTACGGCAGCATTCAGGATTAATCTTTAAAAACCTGGTTTTCCTGTTCCTGAACCCTGATAAAGGTCGTCCTTTTAGAAAGTTCCTTCAGGGTAGAAGCCCCGACATACGTGCAGGTAGACCGTACGCCGCCAAGAATATCTTTTACCGTTTCCGAAACCGGACCTTTGTAGGCTACCTTTACCGTTTTTCCTTCCGAAGCCCTGTATTCTGCGACTCCACCCGAATGTTTTTCCATGGCGGTCTGTGAGCTCATTCCATAGAAAAGACGGTATTTCTTTCCGTTTTCCTCTACGATTTCGCCGCCGCTCTCGTCGTGTCCCGCAAACATTCCGCCCAGCATCACAAAATCGGCACCCCCTCCGAAAGCTTTCGCCACATCGCCCGGAACTTTACAGCCGCCATCGGCAATGATATGGCCTTTCAGTCCGTGTGCGGCATCGCCACATTCAATAATCGCTGAAAGCTGGGGATATCCTACACCGGTTTTCACGCGGGTGGTACAAACCGAACCCGGCCCGATACCTACTTTAATGATATCTGCACCCACGAGAAGAAGCTCTTCCACCATTTCCCCGGTTACCACATTCCCGGCAATAATGATTTTATCGGGAAAGTTCGTTCTGGCTTTCTTTACAAATTCCACAAAATGTTCCGAGTAGCCATTGGCCACATCGATGCAGAGAAACTCTATTTTCGGATGATTTTCAAGGATGGTTTTGATTTTCTCTTCATCCGGTTTCCCGGTCCCGGTGCTTAAGGCAATATACCGGTAAATGCTTTCCGGCTGCGAATCCAGGAACTGAGACCATTCTTCAGGCGTGTAATGTTTGTGAATGGCGGTGATGATCTTTTCTTTAGCCAATTCTACGGCCATCTCAAAAGTCCCTACCGTATCCATATTCGCGGCAATAACCGGTATGCCGCTCCATTTTTTCTGAGTGTGCCTGAAGGTAAATTCCCTTTCCAGATCAACTTCCGAACGGGATTTCAATGTAGAACGCTTCGGACGGAACATGACATCCTTAAACCCCAGCTTTATATCATTTTCTATTCTCATAATTTGGATATTATTGAATAAAAATAAGGAAAAAGATTCATTATAAATCTCAAAATTACCCCCTATTTTTACCATAAGTAGTTTATAACATAGCGTAGGATTTGCTCCATCGGAGCAATATCTGTGTAGATCAATATCAGCATCCCGTACCGGAACTCCGTAGGAGTTTTATCTTATCATAGCACACCTACGGCGTGCTTTCGATATTGTATTGTTTTTTTCTACACAGATATTGCTCCTCTGGAGCATAAAAATTATTTTGTCCATTTCCGGTAGCAAAAAAAGAAGCTGCCGAACTTTAAGACAGCTTCCTTTTACTTGCTGTTAATTTTCTGAAGAAGCGGTCCTTAGATTCTGGGCAGTCCTTTTTATAATCGCCACTGCTACATCCCACAGTTAGTTTTTTTTAATAATGATTTTATAGCACATTGCAGGATTTGCTCCATCGGAGCAATATCTGTGTAGATCCATATCAGCATTTTATGGCGGAACTCCGTAGGAGTTTTATCTTATCATAGCACACCTACGGCGTGCTTTCGATATTGTATTGTTTTCTGCTACACAGATATTGCTCCGCTGGAGCAAAAAAAATTACCTTGTCAATTTACGGTAGCAAAAAAAACTTTTAGAACAGGGGCAAAAAGACTCAACGCTGAACCTAAAAGACTCGAATTCCAGGCAAAAAAGGCTCGTTGATGAATCTCAAAGGCTGGAAAACCAGGCAAAAAGGGTGGACAACGAGGCAAAAGACTCAGCGTTGTGCCTAAAAGACTCAATTTCCAGTCAAAAAGGCTCGTCGATGAATCTCAAAGGCTGGAAAACCATACAAAAAGGGTGAACGACGAGGCAAAAGACTCAACGTTGAACCTAAAAGACTCAATTTCCAGTCAAAAAGGCTCGTTGATGAATCTCAAAGGCTGAAAAACCAGGCAAAAAGAGTGGACGACGAGGCAAAAAGACTCAGCTTTGAAGCTAAAAGACTCGATTTTCAGGTAAAAAGACTCGTTTAAAAAGCATTAAGAGACATTCAGTAGCCTATTTTAGGATCTAGCAGAGCATTCGGGAAGGAAAAGTATGCAAAACGCCTATAAATGTTTTTAAAAAGCAATACATTTGAATCCATGGATTTCCCAGTAACCTTTCATATTTTCGGTAAAGACATTTTACTGCATCCGATCACAGAGTCTCTGGGGATTTTTGTGGGGATGCGGTATTACACTTTTTTAAAAAGGAATGATCAGGAAAAATTCAGCAATGTAAATTCACTGCTGATTCTCATTGCGGCTACGCTGGGCGCTTTGATCGGATCTCATCTGATCGGATCTCTGGAAAGGCCTGATGACTTAATGAAAGCTCCTAACCTGTGGGCTTATCTGTGGCTGAATAACACGATTGTCGGGGGACTCGCAGGAGGTCTGATAGGCGTGGAAACCATGAAAAAGATCATCGGCAAAAAAGAGAGTACCGGCGACAGGATGGTTTATCCTTTAATTGTCGCGATGTTTATCGGCCGCATCGGCTGCTTTTTCACCGGCGTGTATGAAGAAACCTATGGCTTGCCTACCGACTCGGTTTTCGGAATGGAATTGGGAGACGGTATTCTGCGGCATCCGGTAGCCTTATACGAGATGGTATTTTTAGTGGCACTGTTTATATGGATACGGTATTTTCAGAGAAATTTCAGCTACCGGTCCGGATTTTTGTTCCAGATGTTTATGCTTTGTTATTTCTCGTTCAGATTCCTTCTGGATTTTATCAAGCCGAGATATCTTGTTGTTTTTGGTTTAAGTACCATACAGCTGGTGTGTGTTTTCATTATCATTTATTATATTTATCTAATCAAAAAGAACAGACATGAAATTATTGGAAGTAGGTAATTTAGGAGGGCAGCTCGCCGGATTCGGACTGTTTTTCCTCGGGGCAGGAATTGTGATCATCATGGTTTCCGTGGTCGTGATCCTCATTTTAGGAATCATGTCTGCTGCCAATACGGAAAAGAAGTATAATTTTAAAGCGCCTCTGATAGGGATACTTGTCGGGATATTAACTTTTATTGCAGGGGGTTGCATCTGCGGCTTTAGTTTATAAAAAGAGTATTTATGCCAGTAAGAAACTATACCTATTACGACTACACCATCAGTCTTTGCCCAGAATGCCTGAAAAGGGTAGGCGCCAAGATCATTATTGAAGACGAAGCTGTTTTCATGACGAAAAGATGTCCGGATCACGGGTTTTTCAAAACGAAGATCGCCTCTGATGTCCAGTACTACAAAAATATCAGGAACTATAATAAAGCTTCGGAAATGCCGGTTCACTTCGGGACCGATGTAGAATACGGATGTCCTTACGACTGCGGTCTGTGCGTCGATCATGAGCAGCACAGCTGCCTGTCGATCGTGGAGGTTACGGATCGCTGTAATCTGACTTGTCCGACCTGCTATGCGATGTCTTCGCCCCATTACGGAAGCCACAGAAGCCTGGAAGAAATAGAAGCGATGTTTGATACCATCGTTAAAAATGAAGGGGAGCCGGATGTGGTGCAGATCAGCGGGGGAGAGCCGACGATACATCCCGAGTTCTTTAAGATCATGGATATTGCCAAGTCGAAACCGATCAAGCATTTAATGTTAAATACCAATGGCGTCCGGATTGCCAATGATCCCGGTTTTGCAGAAAAGCTGGCGACCTACGCCCCGGAATTCGAGATCTATCTCCAGTTTGATTCTTTTAAACCGGAAGTCCTGGAAGATTTCAGAGGAAAAGACCTGACGGATATCCGGATGAAAGCTTTGGAGAAATTGAATGCTTTGAATCTTTCCACGACACTCGTGATAGTGCTTCAACAAGGGAAAAATATTGATGAGATCGGGAAGATCATTGATTTTGCTTTAAAGCAGAAATGTGTCCGCGGGATTACGTTCCAGCCGGTAGAGATTGCGGGGAGAAACCGTGATGACTCTGCGCATGAGAAAATAACGCTTACGGAAGTACGGCAGGAGATCCTGAACCAGTTTCCGCTGCTGAATTCGGATGATATCATTCCTGTGCCGTGTAATCCGGATGCTCTGGCAATGGGCTATATTCTGAAGCTGGAAGGGGAAACGATTCCTTTAACGCGATACATCAACCCGGCCGATCTCCTGAATAACGAGACGAGAAACACCATCGTATATGAGCAGGATACCGGCCTGCAGATGCAGCTTCTGGATATCTTCAGCACCGGAATCTCCGTAGATAAAGTAAAGCCGAAAGTAAATCAGTTACTGTGCTGTCTTCCTGAAGTTTCAGCCCCAAACCTGGATTATGATAATCTTTTCAGGATCATCATTATGAACTTTATGGATGCCCACGATTTTGATGTTCGTGCCGTAAAGAAATCCTGCGTGCACATTGTGAATAAAGATTTAAAACTGATTCCTTTCGAGACGATGAATCTTTTTTACCGGGATGATAAAAGTAAGTATCTGGAAGAATTGAGGAAGGAGGATAGGGTTTTGTTTTGATATTTGCTACAGAACACAGAGGCTGAAGTTCAAAAAAAATCTGCTAAATCGGCCAGATCTGCGAGAGAAAAAAGTGCTCACGCAGATTATGCTGATCATGCAGATCGAGATGCAAAAGAACCGGTTTAAACGGCAAGCGTAAAGAAGAGTCTCACAAATTTTTACAGATCTTTTAGCGGGTAAATTAATGATAAAAAATAAGGCGTAAAATTATTTTACGCCTCAATATTTTAATCAAATTTCATCACCTCATTCAGCGTATTCATGTACTCATAGGCCGTAAGATCAAATTTCACGGGAACAATCGAGATGTATCCGTTCGCTAAAGCCGTTTCGTCGGCATCTTCAGATTCGTCCATATTGTTGAAATAGCCGGTGAGCCAGTAATATTTTTTACCGTGGGGATTTATCCTCTCATCAAAGCTTTCTTCCCACTTGGCGTTGGCCTGTTTGCAGACTTTTACGCCTTTAATTTCTTCTTTCAGAAGTTTGGGAATGTTTACATTTAAAACAACCCCTTTCGGCATTGGGTTTTCCAGTGTTTTTTTAACGATATTCTGAATGTATTCCTTCGCCTGGGTAAAATCTGCTTCCCAGCTGAAATCCAATAAAGAAAAGCCGATGGCCGGAAGATTTTCCACCCCCGCTTCCACCGCTGCAGACATCGTCCCGGAATAAATGACGTTAATGGAAGAATTTGCGCCGTGATTGATTCCTGAAACTACGATATCCGGTCTTCTCGGAAGTATTTTATCCAGAGCCATCTTCACACAGTCAACAGGAGTTCCACTACATGAAAAATCTCTTTGAGGGCCATCCAGATGTACTTCTTCAAAACTTAAGGTAGAATTGATGGTAATGGCATGACCTTTACCGCTTTGCGGAGAGTTGGGTGCCACTACGATGACTTCTCCGATTTCGTTCATAAAACGTACAAGATTTCTGATTCCTGGTGCTGTGATTCCGTCGTCATTTGTAACCAGAATTAGTGGTTTTTCCATATTAAAATTTAATTTTAACAAAAATACTTAAATCTATCTGATATTTGTAAAGAAGGTATTAAATTTGATAATTTGTAACAGTAATTTAAAAATTACTACTTATTAAAATACTTTCTTAAAAATTAATAAAAATACAGTACAGATTTATGTGGAAAAATTTTAAGCTAAATAAATTTTTACTCCTCATTCCGTTAACAAGTCTAATGTTTTGTTTCAACTCGCCTAAAAATGAAGATGAAAAGATGCAGACGATAATGGTGAGTGTAAAAAATACACTTTCTTACCTTCATTACAGCCCGAAACCGATTAATGATGCTTATTCCAAAGATGTTTACAAGCTTTATTTTGATCTTGTGGATTCCGGAAAGCGATATTTTCTGCAGTCGGATATGGATGAATTTTCCAAGCATGAGACGAAGCTTGACGATTACATCAACCAGGGTGACCTGACCTTTTACAAACTTACGGTCGACAGGCTTTACCAGAGAACCGACGAGATTGATAAGATGGTTCAGGATATTTTAAGCAAACCGATAAACCTTGAAGAAGACGAAACTCTGACTCTTGAGCCAAAACTTAAGAAAGCGCCCGCCAATAAGCAGGAACAGTATAACGAATGGAAAAAATTCGTTAAGTACAATATTCTTCAGGAAATTGAATCGATGAACAGCAAGGAAGAAGCTCAGAAGGAAAAGAAAGATTCTGTTCAGCGATATAAACTGAAAGATACCATCAAGTATCAGCCGATACCTGCCGATGAAAAGCTTAAAAAGGCTACCAGCGAGGTAAAAGATCTTGTGAAAGATATGTTTACAAGATTCAAGAAAAGAAAGAAAATCGATCTGTTTACGGTATATATGAATGCCTACACCGAAGTCTTCGATCCGCATACCAACTATTATTCTCCAAAAGACAAGGAAGATTTTGATACCAACTTTACAGGAAAGGTAATTGGAATCGGAGCTATCATCCAGGAGAAAAAAGGAAATCTTTATTTGGGAGCTTTAACGATCGGAGCACCTGCATGGAAGTCTAAACAGCTTTCTGATGGTGACAAAATTCTTAAGGTAAAATCAAAACCGAATGAAGATGCTGTAAATGTCGTAGGAATGCTGTCGGATGAAGCCGTACGATTGATCCGCGGGGAAAAAGGAACTCCGGTAACGCTGACCGTTCAGAAAAAGGACGGTACGATTAAAGATGTTACCATGATCCGTGAAGAGGTTGCCATTGAAGATACTTTCGCCAGAAGTATTGTTGTAGGCTCAGCAAACGGTAAGAAATATGGTTTTATCAACCTGCCAAGCTTTAATGCAGACTTTGAAAACCCGAACGGCAGAAATGCTTCGGATGATATTAAAAATGAAATCATTAAGCTTAAAAAACAAAATATTGAAGGAATCGTTCTTGATCTTAGAAATAATGGCGGAGGTTCCCTTACGGAAGTAGGAGATATCATGGGACTTTTCATGCAGGCAGGTCCTTATGTTCAGGTAAAAGACGGAAACGGTAAAATTCAGACCTTAAAGAATAAAAATGAAACACCGATCTGGACCGGTCCTTTAGTAATCATGCAGAACGAAGCCTCTGCTTCAGCCTCTGAAATTCTTGCCGGTGTGATGCAGGACTATGGAAGAGCCATGATCATCGGGTCTCCGCAGTCTTTCGGAAAAGGAACCGTACAGACCTTTGTAGACCTTAACCGTTTTTTAAATACGGAAGATGATTTCGGATCATTGAAACTGACGATTCAGAAGTTTTACAGAATTACAGGCGAATCTACCCAGAGAAAAGGTATTGTTTCCGATATTCAGATGAAAGATCTTCTGACCTACGCTGAAGTAGGAGAGCGCTATGATGATTATGCCCTGGCTTGGGATAAAATCCCTGCGACCAACTTCCAAAAGGTTAATTACTTTAATATCCAGGCTTTGGAAAAAGCGAGTACCGAAAGACTGGCTAAAAACAGCAAATACCAATTGTTGCTGGAAGCAGCTCAGTGGAGAGAAAAACTGGATAAGGAAGAAACCATTACGCTTAACATCAATAAGTTTAATGAGCTTACAAAACAGAGAAAAGCGCAGATTGAGAAATTCAAGTCTCTGAATAAATTCGACAACGGACTTCAGTTTACGATGTATCCGAATGAAGTTGAGCGAGAGAAGAAAGACGAGGCTTTCAAAAAGAAATCTGAGATCTGGGTCAAAAACCTTAAAAAAGACCTTTACCTTCAGGAAGCCATGAATGTCATCGCTGATATGGCTGTGAAGTCTTAATTTAAAGCAAATTATAAAAAAAAAAACCGTTGTCTGTGGATTCAGGCAACGGTTTTTTTAATGAGAATACGTTGGATTTATTTAATTTCCACGCATCCAACTCTTCCTCCGGCATTCCCGGTAGGCTGTGTATGGAAATCGTCGGCGGCTGCGTGTACGATCAGTCCTTTTCCGATAATATTTTTAGATTCGTCGGTACATCCAAGACACCATTTATTGGTTTTGAAAGTCAACGTAGCATTTCCGCTCTGGTCTGCCACAAGATTGCCGATATCTCCCATGTGGAAGTGTTCTGCGCCCCATTTCCCATGGTCGTCTTTCGCAGGATTCCAGTGACCTCCGGTAGACGTTCCGTCAGCAGCGGAACAATCGCCTTTTTCGTGGATATGCACGGCATGAATTCCCGGGGTAAGATTCGTTACATCGAGTTTCATAATAACTTCGTCTCCTTTCTGGGTAAATTTTGCGGTTCCGCCTGTTTGGGTATTGCTTTTAGACATAACCTGGTAGGTTTTCGTTGTTCCGCATGAAACGGCGAATAAGGCACATCCGGCCAGTAATGATAATGTTTTAGCTTTCATTTTTAAATGATTTAAGTGATTATCTTATAAATTTAAAAAAGATTTGCCAAATAGCCGTACAATTTCAGGATGTTTTGGAAAATAGCAATAAATGACAAATTTATTTCGCCTGAACTGAATATATTTGGTTACAAATCTTGTTGCGTTTGGAAGAGTATAAAAAAAGAATTGTAAAAGCGATTCAATACATTGACAATAATCTTGATACGGAATTTTCTTTAGAAAAAGTTTCGCAGGTTGCGGCCTATTCACCTTTTCATTTTCACAGGATTTTCAGGCTGATCACGGGAGAAACCCTACAGAATTATATCGTCAGGAAAAGGATTGAAAAGAGTGCGTTTTACCTTGCCTTACGAAAAAATATAAGCCTGAAAGAAATTTATCTTCAATTTGGTTTTTCCAGCCATTCTGCATTTAACAAAACATTTAAAAAATATTACGGGAAATCGCCTTCAGAATTCAGAAATTCTGTTCCGGAGAACTTCCATATCATCCAGACTCGACAAAGCAAGGACGGACAAATAGATTCTGTTTTCAGCCAATATATTTGCAATATTGAAAACCTTTTAAATTGGACGAAAATGAATCTAAAAATTGAGATTAAAGAACTTCCTGCGATGCATCTTGCCGCAGTGATGAGCCTTGGCGTTGCCAAAGTAGAAACTTCTTACGGTATTTTGATGGATTGGGCAAAAGACAGAAAACTGTTTCCGGCAGAAAATGTAAAGATGATTTCCGTATATCACGACAGCTTTAAAGTAACACCTTCAGACAAAGTCAGAATTCATGCCTGTATGCTTTTGGATGAAAAACTGAAACGGCATGAAGGTGAAGTATTTCCTGAAACCATCGAGGCAGGAAGATTCATTGTAGGACATGGCGAAGTTACCCTGAATGATTTTGAGCAAAGTTGGGTTTCGCTCTTTTTATGGATGAAAGAAAATGATTGTACTTTTCGGAAGGCCTTTCCTTTTGAGATTTACCATACCAATTTTAAAGAACATCCTGAAGGTAAAATGATCGTGGACTTCTGTATTCCGGTTGAGTAGTAAACGACATGACTTTAAGAGTGTTTATGATTTGATGAAAGCAATTTTTTACCGTTCGGAATTCAAATTCTACGGTTCAGCAACAAAAATTTATTTCGGGTAAAAATTCAATATACTTTTGAAGCATAATTAAAAACAGCTATGAAAACAAGACTATCCTTTCTCATTTTGCTTTTGCTCTGGACCGTAAGTTTTGCGCAGGTAAAAATTTCCGGTAAAGTAACTTACAAAAATAAAGGAATAGCAGACGTGAATGTCACCTTAAAAGACACCTACGATGGTGCTACCACAGATGCGGGTGGAAACTTCGCCTTCGAAACTTCGGAAAAAGGAAATAAGATTTTACTGTTCACCCATCCCAAATATATCGATGTTGAAAAATCGATTACCATTGAAAATCAGGAAGTAATGATGGATGCTGAACTCAAAGAGCAGATCAGTGAAATTGATGCTGTCGTCGTATCGGCGGGTTCTATTGAAGCGAGCGACAAGAAGAGGGCAACGGCGCTTTTAACGCCCATCGATATTTATACCACGGCAGGTGCCAACGGGCAGATTTCTTCTGCTTTAACGTATCTTCCGGGTGTTCAGAAAGTGGGAGAGACCGAAGGCCTTTTCATCCGTGGCGGTACGGGAACTGAATCGAAAATTTTCATGGACGGCAGCTTAATCAACAATTATTTCTCCAATTCAGTGCCGGGAATTGCCGGGAGAGACCGTTTCAATACTTCACTGTTTAAAGGAAACATTTTTTCAAGTGGCGGATATTCTGCACTGTACGGACAGGCACTTTCAGGAGCGCTGATGCTGGAAAGTATTGATCTTCCTGATCAAAGTTCATATGATGTTGCGTTATCTCCTATTTTTTTAAATGGAGGATTTCAAAAGCTGAATGACAGCAAAAGTTCGTCTTTCGGGGCAAGTGTAGGATATTCCAACTTAAAACTGATGCAGGAGCTTTTTAATTTTAATACCAATTTTGAAGAAGCTCCCCAAAGCCTGAATGCAGATTTCAATTTCAGAATAAAAACAAAATCAGGCGGTTTTATCAAATATTACGGGATGTACGATTCCAACAGAATGGGCGTAAATACGCAAAGCCTCGAGCCGGAAAAATATGATGAATCCAGGGTTAACCTCAAAGGAAAAAGTACCTATCATAATCTGTCTTTCAAACAAAAATTCGGAAAATATCTGCTGAATGCCGGGACTTCTTATTCTTTCAACCGGTCCGACCTAGATTTTTCAACATTGAAAAGCGATGTTACGACAGGAAATACACGACTTTTAAATAATGGGAATTATATCAACTTCAAAACTGTTTTAGAAAGAAAAATAAACAGAATCAGTGCATTACGGGGCGGAGTTGAATTAAACAGTACCAACGAAAAACTGAACTTTAATGATTTCGTGGAAAAGAACTATAAAGACCTGATCTCGGCTGCTTTTCTGGAGACGGATCTGGGATTCAGCAATCAGCTTTCTGCCAAGATAGGAGTGCGGGCAGAGTATTCTTCTTATCTCAGTAAAGCCAATATGGCTCCGCGTATCGCATTGGCTTACCGTTTTGCAAAGGACTGGACTACCTCGTTCGCTTACGGAATTTTCTACCAGAATCCTGAAAGCAAATACATTAATGCTCCGGCAGACTTAGGCTTCCAGAAATCGCAGCATTATATTTTCCAGATCCAGAGAACGACTGAAGGCAGAAACCTCAGATTTGAGGCATTTTACAAAAAATATGATGATTTAATTAAAGTAAGGAATCTCAATTATATAGACGGGCAAAACCAGTACATCCAGACCGCAGATAACAACAGCGGCTTCGGATATGCAAAAGGGCTTGAACTGTTCTGGAGAGACAAAAAAACGTTCGAAAATATAGACTATTGGATCAGCTATTCTTACCTGGACTCCAAAAGGGATTTTATGAATTATCCTTACAGCCTGAAACCGAATTTTGCTTCCGAACATACAATTTCGGCTGTGGCCAAACGATTTGTACCAAAATGGAAAACAGGGTTTAATCTTTCCTACACGTATGCAAAAGGGCGTCCTTATTACGACATTGCCACCAAGATCATCGACGGAAAAGAGAATTATTATATACGAAACAGTGGAAGACTAAAAGATTACAATGCCCTGAACTTCAGTCTTAATTATCTTCCGAATCTTGGGAAAAAAGACACAAAAGCATTTACCGTTCTGGTATTGAGCGTAACGAATGTTTTAGGCTCAAAGAATATCTACGGATACAACTTTTCAATGGACGGAAGAAGTTCGGCTGTGCTTCCGCCGGTAAATACCTTCGTTTTTGTAGGTGCTTTCATCAGCTTCGGTGTTGATAAGACCCAAGATGCGATCAACAATAATTTATAATATTACTTTTAGAAACAATTAAAAAATTATATTTAACATTAAAAATTTAGATAAAATGAAAAAGTACCTCTTAACTTTTGCTTTAAGTGTAATGAGCTTAAACGCTTTTGCTCAGACTGATTATGAGAAAATAATGTCCGATAAAATCGGCAAACTGGAACAGACAAGATCTGCCGATGAACTTCAGGCTCTTGCTAATGATTTCGACAGAATCGGGAAGAAAGAAACGAAACAATGGCTGCCTTCTTACTATGCAGCCCTGGCGTATCTTCAGAAAGGGAGAACGCAGATGCAGGAAGGAAAAATGTCTGAACTTTCCATCAACGCCGGTGCCGCTGAGAAATATATAGACCAGGCAGAAGCTGTTGCCGGAAAAGATAATTCTGAAATTCATCTCCTCAAAAAAATGGCTTATTCCCTCAAAATGATGGAAAGCCCTGCCGAAAGATACATGACCGACGGGATGAAGGCCATGGAAGAGCTTAAAAAAGCAGAAACGCTCGATCCCACAAATCCAAGGGTTGCTCTTATTAAAGCAGAAGATACCTATTTCACTCCCGAACAATATGGAGGCAGCAAAACAAAAGGAATTGAACAGTTTAAAGAAGCACTGCAAAAATTCAATACATTCAAGCCGAAAACGGCCTTAGATCCGAATTGGGGGAAAGCCGAAGTCGAATATTTTCTGAGCGGGCAAGCTAAGTAATTGTTGATCACCTTATTTGAAAAGCCTTCTGCCACGCGAAGGTTTTTTTATTCCGTTCAGTCACAAAAAATAACGGTTCGGCAAAAAATTATTTTTAATACTTTTAATATAGACTATTTTTGAACCAAGAAAATGAAAAATGAAACGTAAGAACATTATTACTTTATGCTGGATTTCAGTGGCCACATCAATGGTCTTTTTCTTCGGGTTTACGGAGCAGAAAACGCTTGAAAATTTTATGCTTACCGTGGCGGTATGTTTCATGTATTCATTCATTCTGGCTGCGGGAAACTGGTTCATCAACGATTATCTCAATAAAAAGTTCCCATGGTCCGAAGCAACGACGAAAAGGGCAATCATCAGTATAATTTCCATTCTGGTAGCCAATACCGTGATGGTTTATTTCTGTAATTATATGAACTTTGTGGTATTCCAGAGGGCGGCGACTACCGAAGAATATTTTTCCGGAAAGTATGGCTTTGTCAACTGGTTTACGATTAATATTGCGCTGTTGATCTCGGCCTTCCTTCACGCAAAAGGTTTCATGGAAGAGCTTAAAAAGACTTCCAAAAAAGAAGTGGTCGAGCAGAAACTCATTGCAAAATCGGCCAATGCACAATTTGAAAGCCTGAAAAATCAGCTGGATCCGCATTTTTTGTTCAATTCCTTAAATGTTTTAAGCTCATTAATTGATGAAAACCCGAAACAGGCTCAGACGTTTACTGCTTCAATGTCAAAGATTTACAGGTATGTTTTAGAGCAAAAAGACAAAGAGCTTGTCACTGTGGAAGACGAACTCGAATTTGCAAAAACCTACTGCGAACTGCTGAAAACCAGGTTTGAAGACAGCGTCGATTTTGTTTTTGATGTTAAAAAGGAATATTACCGGCGATTTGTGGTTCCGTTATCGCTTCAGCTGTTATTGGAAAACTGCATCAAGCATAATTTTGCAACGTCATCAAAGCCTCTCGTCATCAAAATTTTTTCAGAAAATGACACGCTCTGTATCGAAAACAACCTTCAGGTGAGAGAGCAGATTAAAGAAAGTTCCGGGATCGGGCTTTCCAATATTGTACAGAGATATGCCCTGCTCACCAAACGGAATGTTTTTATTGAGAAATCTGAAGATTATTTTAAAGTGAAGCTTCCGATTTTACAGGCTAAGCCACAGGAAAACAATATTAAATTGGAGGATAAAGATAAGGCGTATGAAAGGGCTCAGAAAAGGATGAAAGAACTGAAAAGCTTTTATGGAAACCTTATTTCATACTGTATTGTCATTCCGTTTCTGATCATTGTTAATCTTATTACATCTCCTGATCGCCTCTGGTTTTACTGGCCGATGTTGGGGTGGGGAATAGGAATTGCCGCTCACGGAACGAATGTTTTTGCCATCGGCAGAACCTGGGAAGAGAAAAAGATCAGGGAAATTCTTGAAAAAAATCATAAATCTTAAATTACAGTACTATGAAACATATCAGTGAGGACGATATCAGATACAAAGAAGCCGAGAAACGTGTGAGAAGAATTAAAAATTTCTACATTTTTACTTTTATATATGTTTTCGTCAATATTTTTATTCTGGTAATCAATTACAGGGAACTAAGGCCCGGGCAGACCATCTGGCAGCTCAAATATTTTGCACTTCCTATCTTCTGGGGAATAGGACTCGTAGGCTACGCAATCAGTATTTTTGTACCCGGAGCCATTCTCGGAAGCAACTGGGAAGAAAGGAAAATCAAACAACTTATGGAAAAAGAAAAAACCACCAACATTAAATCAAAAAAATGAAAACTTTACAGATCCTGTTTACGGTCTCAATGATTGCCTGGTTTTTAAGTGAATTTCTATACAAGAATATTTTAAAATCCGGAAATAAGGACCAGAAAGGAAAAGATCAATCTACGCTGAACATCCTTTGGATAGCAATTCCTTTATCTATTGCTTTGTCTGTGACGATATCTTATGTTACGGCATTTCCAATTTCTGATGAGGTGTGGATCTATTATGCCGGAACCATCGTTATTTGGACCGGAATTATTTTAAGATTTTTAATTATCAGGTCTTTGGGTAAATATTTTACGGTGGATGTCACCATACGCGAGAATCATAAAATCAAAAAAGAAGGCTTTTATAAGTACATTCGTCATCCATCTTATGCATTTTCGCTGCTGACTTCGCTGGGCCTCGGATTGTATCTGAATAACTGGCTTTCACTGCTCTTGGCCTTCATGATTCCTTTTATGGCTTTCAGCTACCGCATTATGGTTGAAGAAAGGGCCTTGATCGGTCAATTCGGTCAGGAATACCTTGAATACCGGAAGAAAACCAAAAAGCTTATTCCGTTTATTTATTAGCCTTTCAGCTACAAAATCTTTTATCATTTAACCTGAATAAAAATCCCGGCTACACTAAAGCCGGGATTTTTACAATTCAGTGTGCATATTCTACGGTTCGGTCATATAAAATTGATTTGAGCATGTTTTGCTGCTTACATTTGTATCAACAAAAACAAACAATTAATCTTTAAAAATAAAATTATGGAAACTTACATCAGCAAAGAAAGTCTGGCTTACGAAAAAGCAACAAGAAGAGTAAAAGAACTGAAAGGGTTTTACGGAAACCTTACCTCGTATGTTTTGGTCATATCTTTTCTGGCAGTACTCAACGTTTTAACATCACCCGGATACCTGTGGTTTTTCTGGCCAATGATCGGATGGGGACTTGGGATCGCAGCCCACGCCGTGACGACTTTCGGCATCGGAAAAGACTGGGAGGAAAGAAAAATCAAAGAACTGATAGAGGAAGACAGAAGAAATACAAAATCACTTTAATAATCATCTTTAAAAATTAATACAATGGACTACAATCTGGCACAGCAAAGAGTAAACGATTTAAAAAAATTCTACAAAAGCGCTTTATGGTTTGGAATTATCGCCTTCATCCTGTTCTTTGATGATATTTTTGAAAAAGGGATTTTCAATTTTTCACTTTGGGACGGCTCGCTGATTCTCTTGATTTGGGGAGGTATTTTGGCAGGAAGGGCAGTCAAATTATTCATTTTCGACGCTGAATGGGAAAAAAGAATCATAGAAAAAGAGATGAAAAATACGAAAGAACCGATTCGATTTTAGCAACCGGTAAGTTTTGATTACTTTTAAAGGCAAAAACTAAATCAAAAGCTCAGCATGATAAAAACGGTCATTATTGAAGACGAAAAACCGGCTTCGCGAAAATTGGAAAGAATGCTTAGTCAGTTTCCTGAAATAGAAGTTGTTACGAAGATAGAATCTGTGGAAGAAGGTGTGTCCTGGTTTTCTGAAAATGATCATCCCCAGCTTATTTTTTCGGACATAGTTCTGGGCGACGGTTTATCATTTGATATTTTTGAAAAAATTCCGACGAAAGGTTTTATCATTTATACGACGGCTTTTGACCAGTATACCCTGAAAGCATTCAAACTGAACAGCATCGATTATCTTCTGAAACCGATTCTGGATGAAGATCTGGCAGCAGCCATTGAAAAATTCAAATCTTTTATTCCTTCTGAAAGTTCTGTTAATTCTCACGAAATTAAACAGTTAATCAAAAAAGATAAAACTACGCTTTCCCGTATTTTGGTGAAAATAGGCTACAATCTCAAAATTGTACAGACCGATGAGGTAAGCTGTTTTTTCAGTGAAAATAAGATTGTCTATCTCCAGACCCAGGAACGCACTTTTCCTTCAGATTTTACCCTGGATGAGCTTGAGGATGTTCTGGACGACAGGAAGTTTTTCAGGGCAAACAGGCAGTTTATCATCAATTCAGATTACATTAAAAATATCCATACCTCGCCCAATTACAAGGTAGAGCTAGAATTTCAGCCTAAAGAGGAAATTACCGTCAGCCGCGAGCGGGTGAAAGATTTTAAGGAGTGGCTGGTAAGCTAGTCGGAGAAATAGTGATAAATGTCAAAAATTTATCAGCAAAGCTTTAACTGACATTATTTAAAAATAAATAAACCTCACCCAATAGCAATCAACTTTCACCTGTCAACTACTTGTAATCTATACGATTGGCCTCTGTATCTTCAAGCTGTTTTACAATTGATGAAGGAATTTCGTCGCTGTCTATGGGAAAACTGATGGAATCCGGGATGAAGGTTTTGCGGTCTGCTTTCCGGAAGATCTCGAACAGGGCGATCGGTTCCTGATTAAAACTAATACATGTACTTATAAAATGCAACTCATGGAGCTTATATTCTGGATTTTTCAGCTTTTCATTGATATCTTTTATCCTTGAAATAAAATGCCGTTGGCGAATGAAGGTATTGCTGTTCATGATGATAAAAACATAATCGGAATACGCCGTTACTTTACCGAAATATTTGTGACGGTCTCCGCCGCTTCTTTCAATGAAATACTCTCCCGAGGTTTCAGATTTGTAGATCTCCGTTGCGGAGCGCCAGATTCTGTCTTCTTTGGTCTGCGTGGGATTTTCGGGAAGATTCCGGTTGTAAGAGTACCAGCAGCCTACCAATCGGTCTAATAATGCGGTATTTTGCTTCACATTATTCATGTCAATTCTCAGATCATTAAAATTGAACGATTCCGTATTCGAATTGATAAAATCAATATAATTTGAATATCCCAATACTTTTACGATGAGGGTTAGTTTTGCCAGACTGGGTTTGCTTAATGAAGTATTTTCATTAAGATAATATTTTTTTAATTTGTTGATAATCAAGTGCTCGTAAAGGTAGTTTGATCCTAAGAGATCTGGGCTTTTCCTGATACCCCTGATTTGATTGTCATTGATGATCAATTCATTAACCTCTTCAACAATATAGGACCATTCCGTTTTTGAAACATCTTCCCAATGGCTTTTCTTTAAAAAATGTAAACTGAGATAATTCATCAGTTTTTCAAGGTGAATAATATCTTCTTTTTTCATATTCAAATTTATAAGACCAATATAAGATTTTTTTAAAGCTGAAAAAGACTGTTGTGCGACTTTTATATTTTAGTCTTTATGCATATTTGAGTAGAAACTAAAAGTCAAAACAATGGAAACAAAAGTTTTATTACAAAATGATTCTCTGTGGAACAGACTCCTTGAATTTTCTTTAGATGTTCCGGATGCAGATTTTCCTTTCTCTAAAAAACTGGCCAAAGAAGAGGGATGGACTGCCGATTTTACTTCAAAAGCTATAGAGGAATACAAGAAGTTCGTATATCTCTGCTGTAAATTGCCGGGCGGAGCTTCACCAAGTCCGGTTGTCGATAAAGTGTGGCACATGCATCTGCTTTACACCCGGAATTACTGGGAAGAATTCTGCCCGGATGTTCTGCATCAGAAACTCCATCATCAGCCTTCGACTGGTGGGAAGATCGATAAAGCGAAGCATAGAAAATGGTTTGAAGACACCCTCGAAAATTACAGCATAATTTTTGGAAAAATGCCTCCGGAAGAAATCTGGATAAGCAAAGCAAAGACAGCGACCTTCAGAAATTTTATGAAAATGAATTTTAAAATCTTTCTGATGATATCGATTGTCTTTATGGTAAATTCCTGTTCGGATTACACTAAAAGCATGCTCTCGGAGATCGCCAGCATCGTTGGTGCCATTATCGTGATAGCATGGTTTATAGCAGGTCTTTTTAATAAAGATAAAAATTCCGGAAAGAACAACGATGGAGGGAGCTGCGGAGGATCTTCGAGCTGTGGGAGTTCATGTTCCTGTGGTTGCGGAGGCGGCTGCGGAGGCTGTGGAGGAGATTAAAAACAGCAATATGAAAAGAGCACTCATTCATACGATTCCTGTTGTCATAAGTTTGATAGGGATCAGGCTTATGAACCATACGTTTAATCCGATTTCTTTAAAAGGACCAGATTTTCTGAAATTCTACATGCTTCTGCTTTTTGGATTTTACCTTACGGTTTTTGCCGGAAGATATAAAAATCTGACCGTAACATTTTATTTCAGTATTTCCATTTTTCTGTTGGGAATATGCAAACTTTGCAGAGGGGTTTTCCTGAGTAAACCTGTAGGGTTTTTGGTTATTCTTCTTATACTACAATTTATTGTTATATTGTTTTTTAAACAAGATGACTTTAACCAGAAGATCAATTAGCTTTTAATTTTAAAATAAAACCCGAAACAAAAATGCTTCGGGCTTATGATTGTATATTAATTATTTCTCTTGTCCGGCTTTATCCCGTATTTGTTGATCAGGAAGTAGGTCAGTACCACGAGCAAAATGCTTAAAGTAAGCTGCGATTTCTCTGGATGTACGATTTCCTGATAAAGGTGATATCCGAAAAATGACGATACAAAGGCGATGATTAATTGTTCTGCGTAAGAATAATTGTTTTGAAGGATTGTTTTCATAATGATATTTTTTTATTGTTATTTACAGAGTAAGTATAACAACTCAAAATATGTTACAGAAATTTTACTTATGAAATTACCCCGCTTCCCAATAATTCTTCTCCTTCGTACCAGGCCGCAAACTGTCCTTCGGCAATAGCAGACTGCAGCTCGTCAAATTCAATATAAAAAGCATCCTCAAACTGGTAAAGCGTGGCTTTTTGTAAAGGCTGTCTGTACCTGAACCGGGCCATCACTTCCATGGATTCACCGTTCTTCAATTGCAGGTCCTTACGCACCCAATGTAATTCGGAATTACCGATTTTCAGGGCTTTTTTCAGCAGTCCGGGAAACTGATGGCTTTCTCCTACGAAAAGAATATTGTTTTCCATATCTCTGGAGATGATAAAACAGCTTTCTTTATGGCCGCCTATTCCTAAGCCTTTGCTTTGCCCGATCGTGAAAAACTGGGCGCCCTGGTGCTTGCCGATTACTTTTCCGTCAGTTTTTTTATAATTGATTTTTTGGGTTAAAAATTCCAGCTCTTCAAGTTTCGAGGAAAATTCAGGTTTTTCTTGTGTAAAGAGGGGAGAGTCTTTGAAAATCTCTACAATTTCCCCTTCCTTCGGAACCAGCTGCTGCTGTAAAAACTGCGGGAGGCTTACTTTTCCGATAAAGCATAATCCCTGCGAATCTTTTTTATCGGCCGTAACAAGACCTATTTCTTTGGCGATTTCCCTTACCTGAGGCTTCGTAAGTTCTCCGATGGGAAATAATGCCTTAGAAAGCTGTTCCTGATTCAGCTGGCATAAAAAATACGACTGGTCCTTGTTGTTGTCCTTCCCGGCCATAAGATGAAAAACTTCCTTTCCGTTTTCATCGATTGAGGAATCTACTCTGGCGTAATGTCCGGTTGCCACTTTATCTGCACCCAGAGACATGGCGGTTTTCAGGAAAACATCGAATTTTACCTCTCTGTTACAGAGAACATCAGGATTCGGAGTTCTTCCTTTCTGATATTCATCGAACATATAATCTACGATTCTTTCTTTGTACAGATCGCTCATATCGATCACCTGGAAAGGAATTCCAAGCTTTTGAGCGACCATCAGGGCATCATTGCTGTCCTCAATCCATGGGCATTCATCTTCTAATGTCACCGATGCATCATTCCAGTTTCTCATAAACAAAGCCACGACTTCATGGCCCTGCTGTTGCAGTAAATAGGCTGCAACACTTGAATCTACACCTCCGGAGAGGCCTACTACTATTTTCATTTTTTCAATTTTACGAAACTCTTAACGGGAGTTCTTAGTTTGACCCGGCAAAAATACAATTAAAAAGATTCGTAAAAAAGTTATAATTTTAAACATCGACAAAAACAATATATTATGAAAAAGTTGATTATGGGTTTATTTCTGATGGTGTCAGGATTCATGTTTTCACAGATCGCTGTCGGAGCCTCGCCGGAAAATAGCAACCGCTGGACTTTCGGAGGTGGAATCGGCGTCGGTTTCGGAAGCAACAGTGCTTTTTATCTGCAGGCCTCGCCGAGAGTAGGATACCGACTTACTGATGATCTTGAGGCCGGCGTTATAGGGAGTGTTTCGTGGCAGACTTCGGATTTTTACAGGTCGACTATGTTTGGCGTTGGTCCTTTTGTCAATTATTATTTTGCGAGGTCATTTTATGTGGGGGCAAACTTTCAGCATTATTTTATCAATTATAAAGACAAATATTACGATTACACAATGAATGAAGAGGAAAGTGCCTTATATCTGGGCGGCGGCTATATGCAGAGGATCGGCAATAATTCTTTTATGCAGCTCGGGTTAATGTACAACGTGTTGTGGAAAGAAAATTCAAGTATCTTTTCCAGTGGTCTGATTCCGAATATAGGTTTTGTGTTCGGGCTGTAGTTTTATTTTACCCATTTTTACTGTTCATATTGAAATTATCTTTTAAATCCTCCAAGTGAGCGAGAGAAATTTAATGATCTATTTAAGGTATAAAAGAAAAAAGCACCGGGAATTCCTGGTGCTTTTTATGATGATAAAATTATTTATTTAGGATTGGGAAGACTTTTCCGCCGCTGATTTCTTCGGCTTTGAAGTTTTTCCTGCTAATCCGTCCTTGGCTTCGTTAAGGTCGAGAACTACGGTTTCTCCTTCGCTTAATTGTTTGTTTACCAGCATTTCAGCCAATAAATCTTCAATGTATTTCTGGATGGCCCGTTTCAATGGTCTTGCTCCGAAATCTTTATCCCAACCTTTTTCAGAAATAAAGTCTTTCGCCTCTTCGGTCAATTCTACTTTATAACCTAATTTCTCCAATCTGCTGTACAATTTGTTCAGTTCAAGATCAATGATTCTCTTAATGTCATCTTTTTCAAGAGAGTTAAAGATCACTATATCGTCGATTCTGTTCAGGAATTCAGGAGCAAATGCTTTTTTAAGGGCATTTTCAATGGTGCTTCTGGCTCTTGTATCAGAGCTTGATTTCTTAGCAGATGTTCCGAATCCTACACCGTCTCCGAAGTCTTTAAGATCTCTTGTACCGATGTTGGAAGTAAGGATGATAATTGTATTTCTAAAATCGATTTTTCTTCCCAAACTGTCGGTAACGTGACCTTCATCCAGGATTTGCAGCAAAATGTTGAATACATCGGGGTGAGCTTTTTCAATCTCATCGAGAAGAACCACAGCATAAGGTTTTCTTCTTACGGCTTCTGTTAATTGTCCGCCTTCTTCGTATCCTACATATCCCGGAGGCGCACCTACTAATCTTGAAACCGCAAATTTCTCCATGTATTCACTCATATCGATCCGGATTAAAGCTTCGTCAGAATCAAAGAGTTCTCTTGCCATTACTTTAGCAAGCTCGGTTTTACCGACCCCTGTGGTTCCTAGGAAAATAAAGGTACCGATAGGACGGTTAGGATCTTTAAGACCTGCTCTGTTTCTCTGGATGGCTTTTACCACTTTTTTCACGGCATCTTCCTGTCCGATTACTTTGCCGTTCAGATGGCTGTCCATACCGGCTAATTTATCAAGCTCGTTTTTGCCGACTTTCGTTACCGGAACACCGCTCATCATGGAAACTACTTCTGCTACATTTTCTTCCGTTACGGTTTCTTTTTTCTCTTTAACATCTTTATCCCACTTTTCCTGTGCAGAGTTCAGCTCCATCTGAAGTCTTTCCTCTTCATCCTTCAGCTTTCTGGCTTCAAGATAATCCTGTGCTTTTACCGCTTTTTGTTTTAATTCCTTAATCTCTTCGATTTTCTTTTCAAAATCAATGATTTCTGTAGGAACTTTCATGTTTTTAATATAAACACGGGACCCCGCTTCGTCCATTGCGTCGATGGCCTTGTCCGGTAAGAAACGGTCTGTAATATATCTCGATGTCAAATTGACACATGCTGCAATGGCTTCAGGAGTATAAATTACATTGTGATGTTCTTCGTATTTATCTTTAATCTGATTCAAAATCTGAATAGTCTCATCAATAGAAGTAGGCTCTACCATTACCTTCTGAAATCTTCTTTCCAGGGCGCCGTCTTTTTCAATATACTGACGGTATTCATCCAGCGTGGTTGCACCGATGCATTGAATTTCACCTCTTGCCAAGGCTGGTTTAAACATATTTGAGGCATCTAAGCTTCCTGTAGAACTTCCCGCACCGACAATGGTGTGAAGCTCATCAATGAATAAGATGACATCTCTGTTTTTCTCAAGCTCGGTCATGATGGCTTTCATTCTTTCCTCAAACTGACCACGGTATTTCGTTCCGGCAACCAGACTGGCCAAATCAAGGGTGATCACACGTTTTCCAAAAAGAACTCTGGAGACTTTCTTCTGCTGAATCCTCAGGGCAAGACCTTCCGCAATGGCAGATTTACCAACTCCCGGCTCTCCGATAAGAAGAGGGTTGTTTTTCTTTCTTCGCGATAAAATCTGGGAAACTCTTTCAATTTCTTTCTCACGGCCGATTACAGGATCCAGTTTACCGTCTCTTGCCAAAGACGTTAAATCTCTACCAAAGTTGTCCAGGGTAGGGGTTTTACTTTTTGCAGAACCAAGATTTCCAGTAGGCTTTCTCATCTGCTCAAATTCCTCTCTTTCGTCATCATCGTCGTAGGCACTCATCTGTGGTGACTGCCCGGAATTTTTAAGCATCGTCTGATATTCTCTTGAAACTCCTTCATAATCGATGTCGTAAGCTCCCAAAATATTGGCGGTAGGATCCTCATATTTGTAAAGAATGCCTAAAAGCAGATGAACGGTATTAATTTCATTGCTCTTATATTGTCTGCATTCAAGTTCTGCACGTTTTACGGCATGATCTGCCATTTTCGTGAAAGAAATATTGGTAACCTCCTCCGATATAGGATTAAGACTTGCTGTATTTAAAGTTTCAATTTTTCTTCTAATCTGTGTTAAATCCGCATTAAGGTTTTGAAGGATTTCTTTTGCAGAGTTTTCCGTTTTTATAATACCTAAAAGTAGATGTTCTGTATTAAGAAATTCACTTTTCAGCCTTTTCGCTTCGCTTTTGCTTTGTTTGAACACCTGGCTCAAACCTTGTGAAAACTTATAATCCATAATATATCTCATTAGAATAAAGGCAACATTGCCAATTATCCTTTATCTAAATTACAAATATTTTACCAAAAACCAATAAATGACTTTATGGCAGAAAAAATTTTATTATCTTCCTGAAAATGATTATGTTTGTGATCCTTTAAATTTCTCTCATGAATCCCGAAACTGCTACTTATATCGGATATTCCGCATCGCTGTTTATCGTGCTGAGTTTCATTCTCAAAGACATCAGAAAGATCAGGATTGTCAATATGATAGGATGCATCTGTTTTGTCATTTATGGCATTTTCAGCGGAATGTTATGGCCGGTGATTATCCCGAACGGGCTGATCTGCTTCATACAGGTTTATCATCTTCTGGCGGATAAAAATAAAAAATGAAGGAAAAGAGAGTTATTGTTTCCGCTTTCAGTAATCTTTGTACGGATCAGCGTATTGAAAAAATTTGCAGAACCCTACATGAAAACGGTTATGCCGTGGAATTGATCGGGAACAATTGGGGAGGCGCCGATGCCGTGTCAAGACCTTATGTCGTGTCAAGAATAAGACTCATTTCGAAGAGCTTAAAGACCGCTTATTTTGAATTCAACTGGAAATTATATCGGGCGCTTAAAGAGAAATCGGGTAAAAATACTATTCTTTATGCCAACGACCTTGATGCGTTGCTTGCGAATTATTTGGTCGCTCAGAAACTGAATATTCCTTTAATTTTTGACAGTCATGAAATTTTTTCCGAAATGCCTGCGATTCAGGGCAAAATGTCACAAAAAATTTGGCGTTACCTCGAAAAAAAGATGATTCCAAATCTCAAATTCATGATTACGGCAAGCTCATCGTATGCAGAATGGTTTAAAAATCGTTACGGCGTAAATGCAACAGTCGTTCAGAATGCGCCGAGAAAATTTGATTTTAAGATAGAAATACCTGAAAACGATCCCAAAGTGATTTTGTATCAGGGGGTTATAAATCCTTTCCGCGGTTTAGACAAGGCAATTCTGGCCATGCATCATCTGGACCATGCCATTTTTAAAATTGCAGGTGACGGACCCAAGAGAAAGGAATATGAAGAACTGGTCAGTAAAGAACAGCTTCAGGATAAGGTTTTATTTATGGGAAAACTTTTGCCGGAAGATTTAAGGAAAATTACCCTTACAGCCGATTGCGGAATGAGTATTGAGGAAAATGGCGGAGAAAGCTATTTTTATTCACTTCCCAACAAGGTTTTAGACTGTATTCAGGCGCGTGTTCCTCTTGTTCTGTCAAATCTTCCTGAAATGCAGAATATCATGAGGCAGTTTCACGTTGGTGAAATTATTAAAGATCATGAGCCCACAAATATGGCAAAAGCCATTCAGCTAGTGCTTAATAAAGGAAGGGAACATTATCAGCCCGAACTTGAAAAGGCGGCTGATTTTCTTTGCTGGGAAAATGAAGAGGTAAAATTGCTTCAGGTTTTGGAAGGGGCAGCTTCGACGTAATCTTTAAGCCTAAGGCATAATTTAGTATCTTTGCACAAAGAAATTGTTTAAAATGACCATTAAAGAAAAACAGCAGGAAATAATTGATGAATTTGCTTTTCTTGAAGACTGGGAGCAGAAATACGAATATATTATCGATCTGGGTAAAGAACTGAAAGGTCTTCCCGACGATAAGAAAACGGAAGAAAATCTGATCAAAGGCTGCCAGAGCAAAGTATGGATCGACGCCGAATTTACAAACGGAAAGCTGTTTTTCAATGCTGATTCCGATGGTATTTTGCCAAAAGGCATTGTTTCTCTTTTGATCAGTATTTACAGTGGACATTCTACCCAGGAAATTTTAGATTCTGATTTTGATTTTATCTCACAAATCGGATTGCAGGAGTTTCTTTCTCCTTCCCGGGCCAACGGACTGATGGCCATGACCAAACAGATTAAATTTTACGCAGTCGCTTATCAACTGAAGTCGTAATCGTGACCAGAATCTTAGCATATCGTTTTTCTGCCTTCGGTGATGTTGCGATGACAGCACCTGTGTTCCGGGAATTTCTGGAACAAAATCCTGATGTGGAAATCATCATGGTTTCAAGAAGTAATTTTGAGGCTTTATTTGCTGATATTCCGAATGTTATATTTAAAGGTGTGAACCTTGATGACTATAAAGGTTTTTTTGGCTTAACACGGCTCGCCAATGAACTGATCAGCGAATTTCATCCGGATCTTATTGCCAATCTACATGATGTGATCAGAACTAAAATCCTTGACAAGATCTATCGGAGAAAAGGGCTGAAAGTTTTTAAAATTAATAAAGGGAAAGAAGAAAAGGAGCATTTAACAGATATCTGGAACCTTCATAAAACGCAGCTGAAAAAAACGGTAGAGCGCTACGCTGACGTTTTCCGGGAAATGGGTTTTAAAGTAGAATTATCCCATACCCTGAAACCGAAAACTTCGGTAAAATCGGGAATCGGCCTGGCACCTTTTGCCCAGCATAAAGGTAAGATGCTGCCTTTGGAAAAGTCTTACGAACTGACGAAGATTTTAGCACAAAAGCACACCATCTATTTTTTTGGAGGCGGTAAAACGGAAACAGAGATCCTCGATAAATGGGAAGCTGAAATTCCCAATACGAAAAACCTGGCCGGAAGATTAAGCCTTACCGAAGAACTTGACCGGATTTCACAGCTCGAACTTATGATTTCCATGGATTCTGCGAATATGCACCTGGCAAGCCTTGTCGGAACACGGTGTATTTCAGTCTGGGGACAAACCCATCCTTATGCCGGGTTTTTAGGATTCGGACAAAGTGAAAATGATGTGGTTCAGGTGAAAGACCTTACCTGCAGACCATGCTCCGTTTTCGGAGACAAAGAGTGTTTCCGGGGAGACTGGGCGTGCCTGGAAGAGCTTAATATTCAGAAAATCGTTGAGAAGATTTAATTTCTTGTAATTGCATTAATCATAAATTTTTGACAGGTTATTCTGGTGACATCAGTATTTTATATTTCTTTAAAGTCGCCGCAAGTCCCGAATTGCTTCTGCTGTAAACGAGCTTTACACGCGGAATTTTAAATCCGCCATCTACGGTTCTCCAGAGTAGGCTGCTTCTGATATCGGGAATCCGGACATCTGGTAAATTGGTTTCGATGACCTGAAAAAGTACTGCAAGATCGTTCTCTTCAAGCTGAATTTTGATTTCCAGGGAATTCCTGTTGAATAATTTATATAAGGAAAATAAGAGCTTATTAAAAAACGATTCTGATCTCAGTTCGTAAAAAACCGGGCTGTTGAGAAAGATACAGATCCTGTGGCTCTGCTGTTTCATGACGTGAAAAATCAGGATATCCTCAATCGAATCAAAACTAATCTTTTCCGTTACAAAGAAGCTTTCGAGACAGAGAAAACGGTCATTGCGGTAGATTTTTGTAAAACTCATAGGATCTCGCGTTATCGGATTAAAGTAAGTTTCCTGTCGCCTTTCCGGAGATGAAAAAGGGCCAGTTCTGTGATAATCATTCCTTCTTCATTTTCAAAAACAAACCCGGGAGGCTTATTTTGAGCTTTGATCCCAACTACCTGATTTTTGTCGCCATAAAAATGCAGGGAATATTCGGAAAAATCTATTTTTTCAACATCCCGTCTCGATGAATTAAGAATTGTTTTCTTCCGGTCCTGTTTTTCCTCGTCATTAAGATAAAAGGACGTGGTTATTTCTTCAAAACGCTGATTGTTTAATTCATTATAGACGCTTATATCTCTTTTTTTGATGATTTGGTGAAACGTTTCGTATAGCTCTTCCAATTCTGCCCGGAGATTATTTTTTACAGCATTATCTCCGTTGATATAATCTGAAAAATCGAAAGAGTTTTTCCAGCCCTGCAATGTATATGGTACTTCTGCCTCAAAAAAATTACCGGTGCTGAAAAACGGCGTTTCTTTGTCCTCAAAAGAGATGTTGAGCCGTTGGGTTACGGTCTTTTTCGGCTGTGAAAAATCGAATGCATCCCGAAGGGTGATTTTCAGATCTATGGATGCATTTTTGCTGATCTGGGTTTCGTGGCTGAAGCAGCTGGCCTTTATAGTGAAAAACTGCTTGCCGGAATTCAGGATGTAAGCATTGATCGGCCAGTCTACGGCCATTCCGCCCGGATTGTAGTGATCAAAGCAATGGACATCATTAACAAGAAATTCGACCTGACAATTTCGTACCTGCAGTTCTGCAAGATAAAACGGATGGGTATACATAAAGGCTTATTTTTTTGTATAATTTTTCAAACAGATATCTTCACCAATAAAGACTCTTTCGAGAGGGAAACGGCTGCAATCGTATTTGCTGCTAACGACTGAAATGTTGTAAATATGATCCCCTTCAAAATATGAATAGCTGAATTGAATGATCTTCTCAGGAGTTTCCCATCGGTATACGGTAGGATCGGGAAAGGGCTGATTTAATTCGACACGATATTTTCCGAAGATTTTGTCGAGATCTTTTATAATGTTTTCCTTCACATTTTCTTTTGACGTAAAAGAAACGGATGCTCCGATGAGCTTATTATTCTGGTCTGCTTTAAAATCAAATTTATCTTTGCTCACATCCCTACTTCCGAGAGAAACTTTCACCGGTCCATTTTCTTTTTTACTGATGATATAATTGTAGGCGATGTCTTTGTTTTGATCGTCTTTTACCGATGTTCTGTAATACTTATTCTTTCCAAACAAGACTACAGGATTCTCCTGAAAAGTCATTCTTTCAAGATGAAAATCCTGGTTTCCAAGTGTTTTCGGATTTTCTTTTTCCTGAGATTTGCAGCTGTATACAAAAAGCATACAGATGGCAGCCAGCAGAAGTTTAGTTTTTTGTCTCATCAATGTATATTTTTCCTGAATCATATATTGGGTCTTTTGGTTCTTCAATAATTGTGAAAACCTGCTGGTGGGTCGGTTTAAAGTCGATCTGGCGTCGACTTACCAGCTCACTGATCACGATGGTCATTTTGGCACCTTTAAAATTCACTGTGGATTTTTCATAATACTTTCCCTGGTTTATGTCAAATCCCCATTCTTTTTCAAAAGTCAGAGAGGTTGCAACGTTTCCTTCTACTTTCCATTTTTCCACCTCGGTAGTTTCCGTAATGCCCGCGGCGGTGGTAGTGGGAATAAAAACAACTTCATTGCTTTTACATCCGGCACGGAGTGTAACTCCGGGTTCCACCCATACTTTCTGCTTGCCCCGGTTCTTAAATCCGTCTACACGATTGTAAGATAAACTTAAATCTGCCTTTACGGGAAAAGCAATTTCAAAAGTAATATAAAGATCCGATTTCGACAACCATTCTATAAACTGGATAATCCAGCTGATTACCCTTCCGATCGGTCCCAGAAATTTTATCAGCGGCACCAGGTCTACAGACACCGTAAGCCCGATGAGCGGATCGGCGCGCAACCCACCTGTATATATCGGCACGATTTCGTTATTGCTGGCTTTCCCGAATTTCCATCCGAGCGCAAAGCCTACGTTGGGAGGGTCAATGGCAAAATCAATTTCGATGACCCTGCGTGATTGTGCCAGGCTGGGAGTTCCGTCGCTATGTCTCGGGTTAAATATTTCGAGGTAGCGTTGCGTGCTGTTGTAAGCTGCCACACCGGTATCAATTACTTTCTTAATGCTTTCAATACCAATTTCGTGCTCTTTTCCATTCTCTACGGCTTTTGCCTTCAATGTCCATCCGAGATTTGATGACTGGGTCGCATTCACATTCAGTTCCTGGGTTATGTACCTGAAGTTGTAGTTCTGATGATATCCATTCAATCGTTCCCGGCTGTATTTGATTTTCCCGGAATAGCCTCGTCCTACCGTTATCATAAATGCGACTTCCCATTCAATGTCAGGATATACCTTTATTTTGGCGATCTGATTGGGGTACCGGCACGTACTTATAGGTACGAAATAATTTTGTGCCAGATCGTCATTCAGAATAAAATAATTAAAAAGCCAAAGCATATTTGCCGCCTCCGGGGTACGTACAGTTTTATTCTGCAGGAAGGTTTTATTATAATTGTACCGGGGCATAACGATCATTTTGTTATCTCCCTGGAACTTGTAATCTACATTGGCTTGCCAATGCTGTGCCGCGGAAGGGTTGTAAGATTTGTCCGTCCTGATGACATCTCTGTCTTTTTTATTCTGATCATTCGCTGCAATTCCTGCATTTTTCTGCTGCTCACTGTGGGTTTTATCTTCCTGTGTATTAAACCCTGATTTATCCCTTTGAGCGGCATATACTTTTTCAACCTGAAAAACATTGGTCTGCACGGTATGTTTTTGACCCTCATCTAAAAGAAGTCCCTGGCAGAAAGCTTCCTTGGTCGTCAGCTTATCCAGGGTAATGGAGATATTTTTCCGGGTATCACCGGTGATAATTCCAAAAACCTTGTCAGTCCGGTCGATAGGATTGGCTGTATCTTCCTCATCGAAGATCACAAGAGGAGGCCTGTCGCCGTCACCTTCATCTTTAAGTGTAATTTTTGAGTAGCCACAGGGATCGTACTCCCTTTTGGTATAACGGATGTCACCGATATATTGAATTTGATTGTTTTTCTGTTTTTCAAACTGCCCGAATAATGAGCTTATCGTATCATAAGGAACCAATAATTCTCTTGAAGTGTCATAGACCCATTTACCGTTTTCAAGCCTGGCCCAGTCGGTGGTTGCCTGCTCGGAATCATATGATCCTGTGGATCGTTGTGTGTCTAGAGACATCAGAAAAGGCGCTGTGAGGCCGGTGCTTCCTTTTAGTCTCAGATAAAATTTTTCGTCCTGTTTTTGAACATTGTGATTTTTCTGCCACTCGGGATCGAGCAGGAACTCGATGATCTTTCTTCCGTTGTAAACAAACTGCCCGGGATTGGTTATTTCAACATTGTTTTTTGTGGCAACAACTTTCCCTTTATTAATCAATTCAACATCAAAAATAAACTTATCTGACCTTTTATTGAAGTCAGGCAGAAGATGGGTATATATTTCTACAGTTACAGTTTGTCCGTAAGCTGCTTTTTTCTCGGTATCCTCCAAAGGGATATATCCACCTTTTGGAAATTTAAAGTGACAATACAAGACCTGTGGTTTGTCAAGAGCCACCACTCTTATCGCTTCTGTTTCATTGAGTTCGGGATAAACGCTGAAGGGTATCAACAGGTGGATTACCCCGATATTTCCGGCGCCCGTTTTAATATCGGAAACACTGATCTCCTTATTATTGCCTTCAAGAATTTTATGATCCTGGGTTTGTACCGTCTGAAAAAAATCATTGGCTCCCAATTGCGGATGCAAGGCTTTATAAGCCTGCCAGATATGCTCCCGGATAAGCAGCCATTTTACGGTATTGATCGTATTCTGAGGGTTTCGGGTACCAGGTCCCAGACAGGTTTTATCGATATAAGCTGTAAATGAATTCTGTGATGGCCCCAGTTCTACGATAAACCCGCTTCCGTACGATTTTACATTTTGCTTCGGCTCTTTGATGAGCGCTTTTTTGATACCTGCTGTTCCCATCTTTAAAAGCCAAATTTATAAGGTTCATTTGCGTCAAAATTCTGCATATTGACCAGAGGATTTACATGAGACTGCAGTTCATTGTCTGCATTTTTGATATTCTTCTTAGTAGGTTCCCCGATTTGTCCTGTCTTAAGGATACTGATACAATCCTTTCCTCCTATGGGGCAGGTTGCCTTACTGTCTTCCAAAAGAATATAGCCGTCTGGCGGTGAATATTTTTCTTTTTCGTAGAAGCCGCTCCATTCAGTGATTACTGCAGAGCAAGGGGCATTATTCTGTTTTTTGCATGATCCGAAAGTGTTTTTTTCAAAGGTGGTTCCTATATCTTTATGGGTAGCGACAAGCTTTGTGCTGCCGTTAAGGTCGTTAACGAAATATTTCTGCTGTGTAAGTACTTTTAATTTGTCCGGCGTAGTACCAAACTGACATTGGCACAAGGCACCCTGTACTACTTTCTCTTTCTGAGACATATTAATAAATTTGTGTGGTATGTAAAATTAGTGTTTTTTATCTAAACGGGCTACCAATCATTTTCATATTCATTTTTATAAAACCCCCATTTATTTTTTTCGGAAACGACCAGTCCTCCAGTGATGAACGGGCTGCTCTGATCAAGTTTTCTTCCCCGGAATTCGGTGGTATTCTTTTGATATTGTGTATATTGTATTTTTTTAATTACGTCTTTATTTCCGTTAAGATCTTTTGTGTACACTTCAAAATAAGCACGGGTGTGCATTGGAAAATGATGATAAAGATCAAGATCAAATATTACTTTTAAAGACATCCATCCTTTTGCTTTTGTGGAATTTCCCGAAATAAAATAAGAGTCGGCCGGCATTTCCTCACTTTCAAACTCAATTATAAAAGAATGGTAGTCCGTCGGGATTTTCTGGATCGTCTGTTTTCCCGGAAACCTTACGGCCGGCTGAAAGGGGACAATGGATAAAAACAGGGCGGTATCTGTGCTTCTGGTATCACCGTACTCAATGAATTTAGGGTGAAAAAACAGATTCCAGAACCAGTCGTTATGAAAGCTTTTCTCAAGTTCTTTTCCATCGCTGAGTTTTTTGTCAACTGTATCAAAAAATTTTGTCAGGGCATCACTGGAATATTTATCCGACAGCCTTTCTTTTTCAGTTTCCCAACGGTTTCTAATTTCTTCATTGTTAATTATTTCGGAGGTTGTAAGCCCTTTTTCATTGAGATAAATCTCCACCGGGTACAACGCTTTAGATATCGCATTTCCTAGGATTTCACTGGTGATCTCCGGCTCGTGCTGATTAAAGTAAATATCTTTTTTATTTATTGTTAAAACACCTTTGTAATCCTCCAAATTCAGATCTGTCGTAAGCTGATAGTCGATTCGTTTTTCCGGAATTGAGCTTTTGCCTGAGAAGTATTTCACGGAGATGCCATATTCTCTCCGCTTCAGGCCTGAAGGTTTGATTCTGATGTTGTTTAATCTGCGCAGTATTTCTTTTTTGGGCATCAATATGTCCATAAACAAATCAATATTTGGAGTTGGGCTACAAATTTATGAATTTGTCCGGAAATCATAAAAATGATAAAAACAAAAAAAAATCTCCCTTGAAAAAGAGAGATTTCTGTGGGTCCTGAGGGATTCGAACCCCCGACCCTCTGGGTGTAAACCAGATGCTCTGAACCAACTGAGCTAAGAACCCGAATTTTTTTGAAAGGTTTCGTTTCCTTTTCTGTGGGTCCTGAGGGATTCGAACCCCCGACCCTCTGGGTGTAAACCAGATGCTCTGAACCAACTGAGCTAAGA